>NZ_JBWDNT010000010.1:0-198082 GCF_056269345.1 Paenibacillus sp. J22P15 | reverse complement strand
TGCTCAATTAAATCACTCGGCAACGGAATCTTTAAAAATGGCATCCATTGTCATCACTACACTTCCTATAATGTGTATTTATCCTTTTATACAAAAGTACTTTGTCAAGGGCCTTATGGTTGGCTCAATAAAAGGATAATTCATAAAATTAACTAAAGAGGAGAGATTTATCATGAAAAGATTTTTAATCTTAATTGTAGCTACCATGATGTTGTTTGTTACAGCGTGTAACAAGCCAAGCGAACCTACCAAAACCACAGAGCAGTCACAGACAGCAGACCCAAATACCGCCACACAAAAAGTTAGCGAAGAACCAATTGAAGTTACTTGGTTTTTCCAGGCTAATACCCCATACACTGGCGACGAAGAAATTTTTAAGACCATTCAAAAGTACACAAATATTAAAATCAAACCCGTTACCGTTGCCCGTGCAGACTATACACAAAAAATGAATACCATGCTAGCAGGTGGATCACTACCGGATTTGATTACGTTATCAAGAGATAATGCGGATCGTTATGGTCCACAAGGAGCATTCTTAGATTTAACGCCTTATATGGAAGCAGGGAAGCTTGATCATTACAAAGCGATGTTGGAAAAATATCCACCTGCCATGGATCTGACTCGTTCGCCTAACGGCAAATATTATGGCGCCCCAAGAGTGTATGATGTGCCATATCGTGCCGACGAAGTTATGTTAGGCAGGACTGATATTTTTGCAAAACACAACTTATCCACGAAGTTCGAAACCTTTGACGATTTATACAATACCTTAGTTGAACTGAAGAAACTCTACCCAGATTCTTACCCATTTTTCGTAAGATGGGGGACGTCTCATCTAATTGGCAACCAAGCTTACTTTAGAGGAACGAACACTTCTTTCCATCTTGACCCAGATGGGCAAAAATATTTATTCGGTCCAGAAAGCCAAGCCTACAAGGATACGTTGGTTTACTTGAATAAATTGTATTCCGAAGGCTTGTTAAATCCAAACTTTGCTACGATTACAGATGATGAATGGAATGAACTGTTAGCTACAAACAAAGGTTTGGTGACCTTTGACTACCCACAAGTTGGCGACGAGATTGTTCAAGTAATGGGAAGCAAAATTCCAGAGGGCTTTGAATTTACGGCTATGCTTCAACCTGCTTACAACAATAAAAGAGTTGGTACCACTGTTTTAAGCGGCTATTTCCAAAACTACAAAGTGATTTCAAACCAAACTAAATACAAAGATGAATTAGTTAATTTGCTGAATTGGATGTACAGCCCAGAAGGTATCGATGCACTGCAATTTGGTATCGAAGGCGAGTCTTACGAAAAGAATCCCGATGGTACTGTGAAATTTTTGAAGGATTTTCAAACTCCTGCTACACCAAATGGTACCATCAAGAATACGGGGCTAAATACCCAAGAACTTTTCAGTGTTGTAAATCAAGCTGCTATTAATACGTATGAGTTAAATGGTGCTGCCATGAAAAAATCGGTATCATTTTTGGAAGAAAACCAAGCATTTGGCAAGGCGGTCTTTGATGCAAAATTTAGCGATACTAATGCGAAAAAAGAATATACCGACCTCAAAACGGCTATTGATACCTACGTAGAGGAAGCTTCGGTAAATGTGATTATCGGTAAGCAAAGCATTGATACCTGGGATTCAAAAGTTATACCACAGGTTAAAAAACTTGGCTCTGACCGAGCTTTGGAGCTAATCAATAAAGCCTACGACGAGACTTTTAAAAAATAGCGAATATAACTTGAGTTGAACGAAGGAGCGTGATGTTTTCACGCTCCTTATGTTGATTAGGAGGAAAGCATGTATAGCAAACTGACCATTCAAGACTATCCGGAACCACCCCATATTAAACCTGGAGATTCCTTGCATTGTGATTTTATACTAGATGATTTGGATTTTATCGCCAAGAACGATTTCAAAATCATGTTAAAAGGCGAATATGCCATGCACCCCTCTTGGATGACAGAGGGCGGGTACCCCTATTTATATCGAATGATTGATGACTGTCTGTCTCCAAATGATACCCATCATAGTCAGTTTTGTTTGCACCTAGAAGGAAAAGGTGAATCCTATCGAAAGCGCGCCTATTATAAATTTGTAAAACCAGTACACGCCGGCAATCATTTTACCTTTTCTATCTTTGCAAAGGCAGAGCATTTAAAAAAGAATAACAACACAGCTGATTTGGAAATTGTTTTTGAAAAGCGGTTCATAAAAGAAGGGGTAGACACGGCTTCCATCAGTTTAGACCCCGATGAAGTCATTATCATTCCTATCGAAGAAGGAACTTACCCTTGGCATAAGATTGAGAGAGACTTTGTTTTAGAGGATAATGTGGCCTCCATTTTGGTTTATATTCAAGCAAAAGGATTACATGGAGATCTTTATCTGGAAGACCCGCGCTTTAATGGTAATTTCTACAGTGAGCCCAACTATAATTATTTGCCTTCGTTTACCATGTCTGATCCTTATCATGAAGAAATGAACTGGTTTGGGGAGAATCTATCCAAAAAAGAATGGGCAAACCTAAAAATTAAAATCAACAATGAAATTTGCTTTGACGGAGAATTTTTTCAACGGTGTTTACGGTTTTCCGAAAAGGAATTCAAAATAGATAAGGATCTATTGAAAATAGGTAAAAACACGATCATCATCACCAATCAAGCCGATTATTTTATGCCCCACCCTTACACGGTTAAATCATTATATTTGCTATATCAAGAGGCAAAAAACTTAACTGTAGTTGGTTTCGATGATTGCATTCCTCTGCATACGCAAATACCTATTATGGTTTACCTAAAAGACCGATCTACCGTTATCGTAAGCGCCGGTGAAAACGAGAACTTGATTTTTGAAAAAGAACATTGTTGTCAAAAGGGTTTTAACGTAATCAATTTTATGGCTACAGCCCACCAAACGAATTTCAAGATCAAATTAACTTGTGGTCTGGAAGAAGAAACGATTACCATTACACGAACAATAGAAAAAAAAGATGACAATGTATTAACAGGAACCTCAGATGCTATTTTTATTAGTCAAGATATAGAAGATTTTGATGAGTTTTTTTGCTGGTACTTAAACAACCGTTTGGGGAATTTTATATCCATACGGCCTGTTTATCGATGGACTGGAACTAGGGAATTAAACAAAGATTTTTGGGCGCACCTTGTCAAAATCTTTACGGAGTACCGCTATCATTATTGCCACATTATTGATGGGCGCGAGCTTCCAGGTATGAATGCAAACCCAACGAAAGAAATGCTAAATGGACCTTATTTTATTGGAAATCAAGGACACGAAAGAGACGGTGCCTTCTATTATTGGGGTATTGGGCGGGGCGCTAAATTTGCTTTTTTTGACGAGCTCATGGAGCGGTTTATAGATAAAATTGAAGATGGAAAATATTTAACGCCTCCTGTTTATGCACAAAATAGAGTTTTTTCAGGTTATAATCCTGTGAAGCCAACGGACATGGAAGAGGCGGCTGCACAACTCGTTGAAAACGTTCGCTATTCGTTAAACGGCGTGAAAAGACATTCGGGTCCAAGCACGCTATTTAAGTATTTCTACGAGGGTGGCTTAGAAAGCGCAGGCAGTGAATTGATGTATGGCCCACATGAGATTATAATCGCTGCACAGCGTGGAGCGGCAATTGCATACAACAAAAAAGATTTGTTAGCGCATTTGGCCGTTCAATGGTCAACACTGCCTCATGACACAAAAGAACGGTTTAGAAGGTATCAACTTTCATTATTTGTTTGCTATACTCATAACATCAATCACATCAATACAGAGGAAGGGCTTTGGCATATCGAAAGTGAGATGGCATTTTTCGATCGGTTTTCCCGGGCTTGCCTTGAACATTTACAAGTGCAAAAAAACTTTGCCCATTTTGTGAAAACCCATACAAGACCTACGAAAATGGTTGTCCCATTTGGTTTTTTACATGGAAATAATGATGCTTGGGTATGTTTTACAAGGCCCAATGCATGGGGACAAGTCGGCGATAAATGGAAATTTAATCATATGGAGGAAAGCTGGGATTTGCTAAAAACCTTCTTTCCGGACTCTGTTTTGAGTGCCATTTATCGATACCCATGCGAAAACAAACCACAAGGATTTTATTCCAGAACCCCTTATGGCACGGTTGATATTTTACCGATAGAGGCTCAGCCAGAAACGTATCAAAAATATAAAGTGCTTGCATTTTTAGGTTTTAATACCGCTACAGATCAACAGTTTCATAAGCTCCTTGAATTTTGCAACAATGGAGGCACGGCGATTCTGACTTGGGCTCATCTTTTCACCACAACAGATCGAGAAGAAGCTTTGAATGGAACAAGTGGCTTAATCGAGAAGGGCTTAATGGAAAAGGTGTTGGGGATAAAAGATTATGCTTATCCTGAAAATGTTGAGAATCCTGAAAAAATCATGGATCTTACATTGCAGGATACAGTAACGGTAGTCAAATCACATCAAGGCAAACCACTAATCATTCAAAACACTGTAGGCAAAGGGAAAGTTATCTTAATCAATTCACTGCACTATCCTGCCAACCCAGCCATTCGAGAAGAATACCAATCTGTATTAAAACAAACCGCAGAGGAAGCTTGCAAAGATGAGTATGAGAAAGGGTATATTATTGGTAATGATACCGTTAACTTTACCGTGTTTGACCGTGAAGATGGGCTAAGAGTAATCTACTTACTAAACATCGATTGGTGGAGTGACAAAGAAATTGCCAAGGCTACATTGAAATGGAACAACAAAACATTTGAAATCAATGTTGAGCGTGAAAAAATCAATATCATAACGTTATCCGAATCAGTTGGCATCCTATCTCGGGATTTTGATACAGAGGTGGTTTCCATCCAAGAATCCAAGGGTGAGGCTGTCATTCGCTTGCAAGGGTATGGAACTGCGTCCATAGAGGTGCTGACAAAAGACAAACAAGAAGAAACAATTCAGATTGATGGCTTTTATGAAATGAAACTAAAAACATGAACGTGAAATAACCCCCAAACCACTCCAATACAGGAGTGGTTCTTTTTTTATATTTTAATGTAGATCTTATGGACATAGGACAATTTGGTTTGGAGCACGGCGGGGATGAGCGGACGCAGCGGGAGATTGCGAAGGAGCTTGGAATTAGTCGGAGTGAAAGTCCAGTTTATGGGACACCCTCTTATTTCACATTATGTTACTCTCAATCGGTGTTAGATTCTAATATACTTTTTATACCATTGTTTACCCTCTCAATGTTCGCTATAATGTTCTTGTAAATTAAATTGAATACAACCCTCATCCTATCAAACGGTGAGGTAGAGGTCGCGGTTGTTAGAAGTAAATCAGTGGAGACGCAGAGAACGTCATTGAAGCTGTTGAAAGGAACTACCGCCGAAGTTTGATTGCTGCTCTGGGCAATTGGGCTGGGACTGTTGCCGGAAGGTGCAGAACTGTCACAAATTTATGATAAGTAAACTTGTGATGAGCTATCTTCAAAGAAGATAAGATGGGAATGATATAAAACGTTCACCTATGTGAGCGTTTTTTTTGTGACCATAAGAAACGTATGTTCTGAAAGACAGTGTTACCGTTTCTTCTTGTTTCCCACTCCAGAACAATGGATCGACATCATGATTAAGGAGTGTTTTTAATGTCATCAAACAATTCGACTGAGCCACAGCAGTTGAAACGCGGGCTCAAGGCTCGTCACCTCACAATGATTGCACTTGGAGGATCCATTGGTACAGGCTTGTTCCTTGCTAGTGGTAGTGCAATAGCAGAAGCTGGTCCAGGGGGAGCTCTTCTCGCTTATATAGCGGTGGGTATTATGGTGTACTTCCTTATGACTAGTTTGGGAGAACTTGCAACCTATATGCCAGAATCGGGATCTTTTAACACATATGCGAGCCGCTTCGTGGATCCTTCTTTGGGATTCGCCCTGGGATGGAATTTCTGGTTTAACTGGGCGATTACGATTGCCTCTGAGCTTGCAGCAGCAACTCTTATTATTAAATATTGGTTTCCTGATAGTCCTTCTTATCTGTGGAGCTTCCTGTTCCTTGCTATTATTTTCGGTTTGAATCTACTGTCTGTCAAAGGATATGGCGAATCGGAATACTGGTTTGCATTGATCAAAATTGCCGTTGTCATCATCTTCTTGATTGTTGGGGTGCTTATGATATTTGGTATAATGGGCGGCTCGAAGCCAACTGGCTTCAGTAATTTCACACTAGACGGTGGACCGTTCCATGGTGGTTTTCTAGCGTTTCTTGGTATCTTTATGGCAGCGGGTTATTCGTTCCAAGGAACCGAGCTTGTCGGCATTGCAGCGGGTGAAAGTGAGAACCCACGTGAGAACGTACCGAAGGCCATTAAACAAATCTTCTGGCGTATTCTGCTTTTTTATATTTTTGCAATCTTCGTAATTGGCATGTTGATTCCTTTTACACATCCGAGTTTGATGCAAGCTGGTATTGAGAATATTGCAGTTAGTCCGTTCACCCTTGTTTTTGAAAAAGCGGGGTTTGCCTTCGCGGCTGCTATTATGAATGCCGTCATTTTGACTTCGGTGCTGTCTGCTGGTAACTCAGGGATGTATGCATCTACACGTGTACTGTGGGTACTTGCCAAAGAGGGCAAAGCACCTAAGTTTCTAAAGAAATTAAACAAACGCGGTATTCCTATTAATGCGCTGCTGGTCACTTGTGCAGTCGGCATGCTTGCGTTTCTAGCTTCCTTCTTCGGTGATGGGGTTGTGTATTTATGGCTGCTGAATGCTTCTGGCATGTGCGGATTTATTACATGGCTTGGAATAGCAATTAGTCATTACCGTTTCCGCAGGGCATTCGTTGCACAAGGTCGGGATTTAAGTGAACTTCCTTATAAAGCCAAGTGGTTCCCGTTAGGTCCACTCTTTGCCTTTGCATTATGCATGTTCGTTATTATCGGCCAGAACTTTAAAGCTTTCACTGGAGAAACGATCGATTGGTATGGCGTGCTTGTTTCCTATATCGGAATTCCGTTATTCTTAGGTGTATGGCTAGGCTATAAATTTGTGTACAAGACCAAAGTCATTCCTCTTAAAGACTGTAAATTTGACTAGAATGAAGGGGAGTCATGAGCAATGGGACAGGCAGACAAGGGGATTAGTCGGAGCTATGCGTCGAGAATAGAGAAGCGGGCGTTGATGAAGTTGTATTACGAGTTTTATAAGGCGAAACGGTGAGACTGAGCTGAACTCCTATATAACACCTAATCTTATCGTTGTAACGATAAAGTTAGGGTTTGATTGTATTATGTTAAATCAAAAAATGACCAAACGGTAGAGATTCCGTTTGGTCATTTTTTGTATACACACTCCACACAATTCGAGTCGGTTATATTGATGGTAAGAAAGTGATAGAAGAGAAGTGACCGTTTCGCTTAAGAAAGAAGAAGGACAGGTAGATCATACATATCTAATCAACTTATTTGTTAGTTTAGTAGTGAAAAAGAAGTCTCAAATGCCTTGGTATAGCTAGCTCGACTTCACTTTCTAAGTATGTATCTTGAAAGTTGAAATATAATTTTTTTTTAAAAAAGACGAATTGTCAAGCTAAGTGCGACACCTCTTCCATGAAGGCTTCCTGAGCGGACCTCCACCCAAGACATTTACGAGGGCGGTTGTTAATCAACCGAATTGCATCGGCGAGTTGCTCATCGGTAACGGAAGCGAAGTCATGCCCTTTGGGAAAGAATTCACGAAGGAGACCGTTTGCGTTTTCATTAGATCCTCTCTGCCAAGAAGAATAGGGATCGGCGAAGTAGACCATCACGTCATGCACAGCTTCTAGGCTCGCATAGCAGGCAAACTCTTTGCCACGATCAGTTGTCGCCGTTTGGCAGGTGCCACGTGGGTATTGGTTGAGCACGACACCGAAGGCGACCTCCATCGAGTAGGCCGTTCGATCGGGCATCTTCAGTGCAACATACAGTCGTGTCTTTCGTTCGATGAAGGTAGCGGCGCAGGCCTTGCTTTTCCCACGGCTGGAAACCACGGTATCAAGTTCCCAATGGCCGAACGTCATACGCTTACGGACATCTTTCGGTCGCTTGCTGATTGGCGTACCGACGAGGAAGCGACCACGTGTTTCCATCGGCTTTTGACGTTTGCCCTTATGTCGCAATACATTAACTCCTGCTGCGAGCCGCCTCTCGTATAGCCATCTGTAGATCGTCTTGAAGCACACGAAGGGTTTCCCTTCGATACGACGTTTCTCGGCGATCTGCTCAGGGGACCAGGTCTCCTGCAACTTCAGATTGAGTTCTTCAGCAAGTTCCTTGGTATATTTGCCGATAGGCACGCTAGAAGCTCTCCGCTCACAGGACGCTTCTTGGGCAGAGCTAGCTGCATAAGTCCCATTTTTCTTACTGCCGCTACGTGCCAGTTCTCGTGCGATTGTAGAGGGATGTCGGCCTAGTTCATGCCCAATCTTGCGGCAGGATCAGCCCAATCGATGCAGCGCTTCTAGTTGTCCTCGTTCAATTATGTTAAGATGGGAGTAGCTCATGTTGGTTTCTCCTGTACAAAATGGTGGTGTGGTAACTTCCATTTTACACGAAGCCTGCATGGGCCTTTTATTTTTCTAGGTGTCGCACTTCATATTACAATTCGTCAAAAGAAAACATTTTAATGGAAGGAAACTCATCCGATAAGATTAAAATATATTCCCCTTCCATGTCTTTTTTATGTGTGAGGGGGTAACTACAATCTACACGAATTTCGTCATGGGTGGGTTGTTTTTTTAGAAATCGCATTTTATAATATGGAATTAATTTCATTTACAATATTTATTAAAAATGTTACCCTGATTCAGGGTAATTTTTAAATAATTACAATATATCTTATTTATTGGGGGTCAACAAAAGAGTGAGTAATCTAGGATTAAGAATTCAAAGAAACATCGCAGTTCTATTAGTATTCATCTTATTTGTAGGGGTATTGCCAGCACAAGTTTTTGCTAATGAACCGAATGGTCTTACAGACATTAAAGACCATTGGGCAGAAGGATCTATTAATAAAGTAGTTCAAGAGGGACTATTTAAAGGAAGTTCAGAAGGTATATTTGAACCACAAGGTTCAATGACTAGAGCAATGTTTATTACTGTTCTAAATCGATTAGCGGAAAAGTTAGATGGTCCTGAAGTTGCAGTGAAAGATCAGACCTTTACTGATGTTCCTGCGAATGCTTGGTACGCGAGTGCAATAAGTTGGGCTGTAAGTGCAGGGCTTACAGATGGATATGGCAATGGGACTTTTGGTCCTAATGATCTATTGAATCGTGAGCAAATTACAGTACTAATGATGAGATTCCTTACTTCATATATGGGTTATGATCTAAGTAACTATCAATCTAGCGATTTATTTGCTGATAGTGAACAAATTAGTTCTTGGGCTAAGGAAGCAGTATATCAAGCTGTGGCACTAGGGCTTGTTCAAGGAGAGACAGGAAATCTGTTCAATCCTAAAGGCACAGCAAGTCGTGCAGTTGTAGCGGTAATTACTGAGCGTTTCCTTGAAAAGTCAGCTGGACTTAAAGTTGATAAACCAAGCGAGACACCTGCGCCAACAGCAACACCAGTGCCGACAACACCACCAAGTGGTGGAAACGGCGGTGGAGGCAATGGTGGCAGTTCTACGATTAAGGTGACAGATGCTAAGATTCAACGTAACAATAAGGAAGTGACAGGTACAGTTATTCGTTCTGGTGATCAGCTAACGGTTGCTGTAACACCATCTGGTGCAACAAAAACTGTGAAATGGATTGTTAATGGTAAAGTTAAATTAGAAGCGGAAACGTATACTGTTGAAGCTCTTGATGTAGGCGCAGTGATTACTGCAGAGGTAACTGGTACTGGAACATATAGTGATACAGTAACTAGTGCGGCAACGGGTACAGTAGTAGCGTCGGTAGATCTTTCTAATTCAAATCTAAATAGCGCACCAGTTGTTGTTGCGGATGATGTGATATACATGGATGAGGGAGGAAATGAGATTTCTCTAAACGCTACAGATACTATTTCTTTCTCCGTAACAGCTTCTGAGACTGAAGTTCCTGAAGAGGAACAAGAAAATGTGGCAGCAACTCTTGAAAAAGAATTTGCAGATATAGAGTTAGATGTTGCTGCGCTTGCAATTAAGTATTTTTCAATAGATGCAAAATTATTAGTAGAGTCAGAGAATAGCACATCATCCGAAATCCATCCTGTCGGAAAAACGACATTAACACTTTCTAAAGCAAATCTTGGATTTAAGGCAGATGAAGATATTAGACCGTACACGTTCCTAATTGGACATACAAACAAAAAAGGTGTGCAAGAGAACTTGATTGGAGAGGTTGTTGAGATTGACGGTGAACAATATGTTCGAGTTGAGCTTAATGGTCTGAGTAGAGTTTATATTGGTAATGTTCCTCCGTTGACGATCACTTTCGATACAGATGGTGGAAGTGAAATTGCAGCTAAAAAAGTGAAGCTAGGCGAAATAACTCCAGAAGTTGCTGCTCCTACAAAGAATGGCCATTTCTTCATCGGTTGGAATGTTGATTTGAATAAATCTCCAATCTATATGAATATGACGATTAAAGCACTATGGCTTGAGGGAGCATATATTCCAGAAGAGCGTTTGTCACTTGTAGATTCCGATGGTATTGAGGTTGAAGATTACAGCTTTAATGCGAATGGCGTAGTTAAAGTTACATTACCTGAATCTAGTACTTATGATGCTAATCTTCAATATACGCTAAATATTAAAGTTGCTGAAAATGCAGCTAAGTATGCACTTCGTGATTCAGCTGAGGCTGCTGCTAGTGCAAAAGTTGAAGATGCTGTTGATGTAAGTGAAAATATTAATGTTCCAATAAAGATTACTGATGCAGATGCTAAAGTGATAACAGGCAATTATTCTTCGTTCATTAAGTGGTTCGATAAAGATGGAAAAGAGATTAATTTAGAGACTGTCACTGTTACTGTAGAAACGGATGTGCAAACAGCTACTAGAGAACAAACTTTTGATGTAAATCGTGGAGTTGGAACGGTAGAGGTAATGTTACTAGCTAAAGCTGCTGAAGATGAGGACTATTATTCATACTTAAATGGCTACTTAAGTGGAAATGCAGTATATAATAACTATACTCTTTCATTAGATGCTTCTTTTAATAAAAATATTTATGAGCCATCCGGACCACCCGTACAAATTGATTACAATAATTATTCTGGACTAAAGCTGATCTTTACTCCTTTCGCAAACGAATCATATGATAATGTGGTAGCTAAAGCTAGCGCATACTATACGGATGAAAATAGTAATCAACAAATTATTGATTTAGATACGAGAGTGAATGATGAAGGAAATCTAGAGGTTACAACAAAAAACAATCAAAAACTTCAAGAAATGGCTGGAACATCAAATAGCTTATATTTATATGTAACGGTTGATGTTGACGGTCGTACGCAACAAGTAGATGTGAATGTTCATGATATTACTGCTAGAATTGATGAAACTAGTAAAAATATTCATACAGACCAATGGTCTAAAGTAGTTGAAGCACTTGCAGCAAACCCAAATGTTTATGTTTCATATTATGGAGAAGCAGTAACGTTGAACAACGTATTAGAGCTGCAGCCAAAACAATACCTCCACATTCAAAATACTAACTTTACTATTGGTTCAGGAGGAGAGCTACGAGTAGTTGGTAGTGCAAACGGAGGATCATCTGTTAATGTCAACGGAGAAATCATAGTATCTAACGGAGGGAAAATTACAACTAACTCGCAGCTAGAATCTCAAAGAACTTACTATCATTCTGGTGTTAGTGTGGAAAGTGGACTAACAGTAGAATCAGGTGGAGAAATTGCTGTACCAGAATTGGGCTTCTTATCTATTAGAAGTGATGCTGGCATAGTTGTTAAGCAAGATGGTGCTTTGAATGTTAAGGGTGTTGTAAACATTGATACCAATGCAGAAATTAATGGTGCACTCAATATCACTGGTTCAAATGAAAATAATAATTACTATTCTAAAGGAAATGTTAGTGTTTATGGAGATCTAATAATTAATAAATTATTGGAAGTAAGTGGAAATGGACGTTTATCAGTTTCTGGTATGACAACCATTCAAGCAGACAGTGAGCTTCGTTTAACTAAGGGTTACATTGACCTAAGCGGAAAAACTTACAACTATGGAAAGATCGCTGTACAAGAGGGAGATTTAACGTTAACGAACGTTGGCTATGCAGTTAATAATGATGGTATCATTGAGCTTGCAGCGAGCGCTAGATTAACAATACCAGGTACTACATTGGTAAATAATAAAACCATTTCAGGTTCTGGTACAATTACGTTGACAGAAGATGTTAATGCGGCCGCAAATTATGACAATGGTATTGAGTATGTGGAAGTAGAAGGCGCTCAGTCTTCTAGTAAATATAGTCGCTATCAGTTTGTGAGTGATCCAGATGCAAAGGTAACAGGTATTATTTATGAAAGTAAAATTTCTGGAACAGGCACTGTAGCTCAGCAAATAAAGGTCATTGAGATTAATATTCCTGAATAGTACTTAAGTATAAAGTGAATGGAGTAACTTGTGAGGCATGAGTTCTGTATGTTACAGAACTCATGCCTTATGTTGTTATATGCGTTTGTAGTGGATATGAACGGTGATGGTAAGATAGACATCATTGATCTTGCGGCTGTTGCAAGATTGATAATGGGCTAACTACAAGAGGGGGAGGGTATAATACCTTCCCCCCTTATCTTTTTTATCGTAAGGATGAATCATTGGTCCGTAAACTGCATTTGTGCAGCTAAGTTTCAGGTTGAAATATAGAGAGAGGTTAAAAAGTAGCAATTTTTCTTTACTTATCGGAGAACAAGTGGAATGACAATATCACACCGTGCCGGAGATAACCAAATTAGTAAGGATTGTACAGCTACGTAGTATAGAAATCTACAACTTACAAAAAGCAGGTGGAGGAAAACAATTTGTATTCACTCCATCTGCTTTTATTTTTTTGGGTTTCCAGACAATAAATTTTTTTGGAAATATCGAAAAATCGGTGAAATTCGTTTTTTTTGA
Organism: Paenibacillus sp. J22P15; assembly: GCF_056269345.1. NCBI lineage: Bacteria > Bacillati > Bacillota > Bacilli > Caryophanales > Paenibacillaceae > Paenibacillus > Paenibacillus sp. J22P15. Next base: position 184,946 of record NZ_JBWDNT010000010.1, on the reverse strand, counting down.
AGAACTTCATTGAGAAAAATTTGTGGGACACGTACTTTTTCGTGTATTTGGATTTTGTAGTGCTTGTTACGATTTGATTGTAATTCAACCATTGAAGTATCTAATGGAGTAGGGGGATGGCGATGTAGGCGAAAGGTGTGTGTACAGTAATTCATGTTGGACATGAAAAGATAAAGAAGGAGATGTGTGAATCCTATGAAAAAAATTGCAATAAAAACTACAGCAATTGCATTGGCCATGACACTAGTAATTCCAACATTCTCATTCACCAATACAAAAGTAAGTGCTAACGAAATAAACTCTCAAGTACGAAGCAATGTAATGGAAACTATTTATGTCGGATCGAATGGTAACGACACCTCAGGTGACGGATCACAGTTCAGTCCATTTGCTACTTTACTAAGGGCACAACAAGCAGTGCAGCAAATCAATCAAAACATGACAGGAGATATAATCGTTAGCATTGCACAAGGCGACTATTATATGCCGGATACTCTTCATTTCACACCACAGGATTCGGGCACAAACGGTTACAATGTCATTTGGGAAAGTTCCGACGGAATCGGCGCAGCAAAACTAATCGGCGGTGTACCCGTTGATCCAAGCGACTGGGAACTAGCTGCTCAAAGCGACGTTAACAACTACGGAATGCCAACTGATCTGGTTGGTAAAGTGTGGAAGGTCCAACTGGACAAGACGAACTATCCTACAACATTCAGCGGACTGAATTCTGAGGCTTTTAATACATTGTATGTCGATGATACGCGGGCAACGATGGCAAGAACGCCTAACCTGATACCTCAAGCGGGATTCCCTCAAGCCAAGGATACCTATAAACGCACAGCAGGAAGCTCCAATGGGAAAAATATTCAAATCTATAAAGCTGATTTAACTGCCGATCAGATCAATGGATTACAACTCGCGCAAAATAATGGTAAGGAAGTTGCTCAAGTATTTACTTGGGACGGCGGTACTGGCGGCGTTGCGGGTTCATGGGACTGGTTTACAGATACGGAACCTGTCGCAAGCATAGACATAGGTTCATCCACAATTTCACTGAACCAGCCACAAGTAACAGATTCGGATTTCTATCACAAATACCAATATTACGTAAAGTACCCAGTAAGCAATGGTTCAAGATATTTCCTTCAAGGTAATCTTTCGTTCCTTGACACACCGGGAGAATACTATTATGACAAGACAGAAGGCATGCTCTATTACTATCCGGCTGATGGAACGATGACAAATAAAACAGTTGTCACTCCAACTATGCAAACAATTATCAACATGCAAGGTACTCCAAAAGCAAAACCTGGTGATAAACCGAATCCAGCACTTCAAGTTCATCATATTGTTTTAGATGGCCTTGCTGTAAAGGATACAGAATTTAGCGATTATTACAGCTATACCTATAACTATGGTGATATGGGTGGATTTGGGGTATTCCCACCTGTAGCGTTAGAAGAGGGCGTAACTTTACCGGCATATGTCGAATCCGCTGAGCGTCCGGCATTCCAAGTCGGCAGTATTACGATGCAAGGCACTAACAACATAACAATTAGAAACAGTCTGGTTAAAAATGCTGGTGTATACGGCATCTTTATGAAAGGTGACAATCAGTATGACACGATTACCAACACCACGGTTGAATTCACGGGTGCTGGCGGAATTTCCATGGATGGCGGATATCCCGGTGTCGGCAAATATTCCAATCATAATACGATTAACAATGTTCTTATCCATGACGTTGGTCAGCTTGTAGGACATGGGGTTGGTCTTACCGTTATGAATACTGGTCAAAGCACATTCAGCCACTTGGAGATTTATAATTCGCCCAAACGTGGGATGCTTATTCTTGGCGGATATCCTCGCGGCGGGAAAGGTGCAAACCCGAATTTCGATAATGTAAGAGATAACTATACAGTCGGCAATCATTTCTCATACATCTACTTGCACCACACTCACCAAGATGCTGGTGAAGATAGTTCCCTGTTTATGTCATGGTTAACTGCAGGTGGCGGACAATGGTATTCTGCTGCAACACAGCACGGATCAAATGATGTCAACCATCTAACCACCAACCTCTCAGAAATTGATCTAACAGTTGACCGTTATAATTACATGGATCAAGTGCTCATCGGTAATATCGGTACCGCAGCGTCCGTGCATGAGAAAAACTCGGTTGGCGGGTTGGATACTGCTATGGGTGCAACCGGTTTTGTGTTTTCTAATGTTCAAGCGGTAAACACGCAGAGTCACTCATTGGCTATTCGTCCTGGCAATTCTGGTGGCTATGGCGATATGTACATTTACCAAAACGTAACCAACAATATTGACGACATATCCAGCGTACAATCGTTTGATTCGTCAAAAATGAAATACAATTTAATTGGGCTGACTTCTTCATTCCCGACACAATTGCTCGGAGCCAATCAACCGACCTACCCACAAACAACTCCTTCGAATGTATATTTTTCCGATACATTTAACAAGTCCGTTCTCGACACAACAAAGTGGGCAGTAGAAAAAGGCAGTGTGGATATGACTATGGGCGTGTTGGCAAGTCCGAACGACCCACTGCTAGGTAACAGATCGCTTCCGATCTTTACTCCACTTAATCGTAGTGGAATTGTGGTTAGTCGTCCTTTTGCAGAACCAATAAATAAGATTGTGACAGTCAAGTTCTTTGACAGACATAAGGATTATTTCTTTGGAGATCCACCAACAACCTCTCCCAATGACCCTAACTTGGCGCATACGTACTTGCGGGTCGATGACGGCAAAAATATTCTCGGAGTTGGTGCCAACGGTAATGTATCGTACGATTACTATACAATCCAAAAAGGAGATCAATCAATTGTAACAAATGTACGTCGTGATTTCGGTTGGCGTACCCTTACAATGGACTATTCCTCCGAAACCGAAGTGAAAATTTCTATTGATGATCAGCAAGTTGCAGCTTATACCGAGGAAGATGATGTCGCTACTGCATTTACATACGTTGGTATGGGCGACTGGGGAACAAGTTGGCCAGATGGGAAATCGGTTGGCAGTTCGACTCATTTCAGCGATTTCTATATTTATGGCGGCCAGGAGGCTCCGCCAGTTCTACCACTTGTAAACATTCCACCGACTGCAGACTCAACTCAAATTTATTCCGAAGATTTCAGTAATTACGCTATCGGCAGCACGGACAAACCAATCGGCTGGAGAGACAGCAGAGAAGGTACGTCAAATGCCAAGGCTTCTTTCCGAATCGTGGAAGATGCAACAGTGGGCAAGGCCATGCGGATTACGGAGCCGGACAATGTTGTATTCTATGGTCTCGGAGATTCATCACTGAAAAACTATACGTTAACAATGAAAGCGAAATTTGTGTCATGGTCTGGCAACACGAACGGAACTTACGCAAGTTTTGGCCCATCCGTATTTGTCAGCGGCAATGATAGAGGCAATGTATCTCGTTATGAGCTGAGATATAATTATCCGAATCTCTCGAATGGTGTATGGAGTATTTACCAAAGAGGTGGAAATCCTACCGACAACAACTTGATCAGCAATATCAAAATGCCTGACGGCTATAATATGAATGACTGGAACACCTACAAAATTGAAACCGGAAATGGTTATATCACATACTACGTTAATGACACTGTGGTTGCTCAAGTCTCAAACCCTAGCAATGCTTTTGGCGGTTTTGGGCTTGGCGGATACAATGCTACGTTTGATGTTGCAGACATTAACCTTGTACGGAATCAGGATTCATTTAAGCTCTCAGCAAAGAGTGTAACGCCTACAAACAGTGTCAGCGATGGAACGAACGGGCCAACTGGTACCGCAACTGTGACATTTACTGCTGATCGAGTTGGCACATATTACTATTCAGTGGTGTACAGTGCTGCCAGTCAACCTATAATTAATACTTCAGGAACCGGAGTGGTGGTTAGAGAAGGAGATAACACCATAAATATCCCGAATCTAGCACCGTATGTTCCATATACAGTCTACATTCAAGAGAAGGATGTGAATGGTAAGTTAAGCAGTATTCTCAAAGTAGATATTCCGAGCAGCATACCAAAGCTTAATTACTTAACGTCTGGTAACGGCACAGTAACCAAAGGAAATGCAGGCAACTATCTTTCGGGTACGGCAATGTTAATTGACGCAACTCCGGATACGGGGTCCTACTTCCTTAATTGGACTGCGTCCAATGGTGGAGTGTTTGCGGATGCGAACAGCGCATCAACGGAATTCGCAACATCGTTCTATGATAATACCGTAACAGCAAATTTCTATCATGTGTCGAGCGTTAATGTAACAACCACTGGTACAGTGTACAACGGAACAGACATTGACCTAGTTGTTGATATTGAGGGTACAAATCTAAACAATCCTGGTGCTGCCGTTGGCATGTATGTATTAGCCAATGGGATGAGCTATCCGGTCAGAGCAGGGACTCAAACGATCAATGTTTCAACACCTTTAAGCGGAGATCTTATGACTGTTCAGCTGTATGACCAAAAAGGAAACTTGCTGGGCACAACCGATGTTTCGTTATCACCACCTATTGAAACGAGACTGGTTGGTATTACGACACCTACAGCAATTACGGGTGTAGCCAATGGAACGGCCAAGAGTGCAGAAGCCCTTGGGTTGCCTTCAACAGTACTACTAGAAACTGATGCAGAAAGCGTCAATGCCAGTGTGACATGGGATGTAGAAGCATCAAGCTACGATCCGATGTTGACGACGGAACAGACCTTCACGGTCAATGGTACAGTTACCTTGCCAGCAGGGGTACTTAATCCAGATGAGATAGCTTTAACAACAGGTATTAGCGTCACCGTCAATGCGACCACGGAATCACTGAAAGTGGTATTGTCGGGCCAAGGTAAAGTTAACGCCGGAGACAGCTTTACGTTGACTTACGTCCTAAGCAATGTTGAAGAATTTGTGTATGCGCTGGATCAAACGATCCATTATGACAGGGCCCAAGTCGAATTCCTATCCGTCGAGGCTATGCAGAGTGGATTTTCGGTCGTCGGACAGAAAGAAGGAGAAGGTGAGGTTCGAATTCTGATGGCAAGTGCAGGGCCTGGAAGTGCAATAAAGCAAACGGCTCCTGTATTGAAACTGAACTTCAAGGCCAAAGAGATTGACAACAATGCAACGAGCTCCATCTTCTTAGCTGATGTAACGGCTGCGGGTGCAGATGGAATCGAAACGGCTGTGAGCAATGGTTCCGCACACACGATTCAAATTATTGTCGTGGATAAAGCGGCATTGCAAGCACTTATTACGAGTGCGCAAGCAACGCATGATGCAGCGGTAGAAGGAGCAGGAATCGGTCAGTATCCTGCTGGTTCTAAAGCAATATTGCAAGCTGCAATTGATCGTGCTAAGGCAGTAGCTAATCAAAGCGAGGCTAACAAGGAGCAAGTGGATCAAGCAATCGCTCAATTGCAGGCAGCGTTGCAAGCATTTACAGCTTCCGTGAATGTAGAGGCTAATGGTGACCTGAATGGAGATAGTAAATTCAGCATTGGTGATCTCGCTCTCATCGCAGTGAGTTATGGAAAGACTTTTGCTGATGCGGATTGGGCTATGTACAAACAAGCGGATATGAACGGTGATGGTAAAATAGACATCGTTGATCTTGCAGCTGTTGCAAGATTGATATTGGGTTAACGAAATCACCATTGTAGGTAACAAATCAAATTTCACTTAATAAGCTATCCTCCTACTTTTGTAGGGGGGATGGCTCAATCTAAGTAATCAAAGCATAGAATAAAGGCGGATTCTCATTCAATATGGAATGGAAATTCGCCTTTTTCAATTTTTGAATCTATTAATAGTGTTCACAGACAAAACCGCTAGAGTTCATTAGAAAGCACAAATGTTCGCCATATCAACACTAAAGATTAGAAATCGGAGAAAAGTCATAAAAAAGTTGTTGGAAATCTTTATTTTTTGAAGAAATGATATCTTATTATTATTTTCAAAACCGTTGAAGCTAGTTAAGCTAACTTCAACAATAAATAAATAATTAGAAAGAGTTTCTAGGCGCATTAGAATTAGACTCTTGGTGCTATGAAAGCTCTCTTTCAATTCAAAGGAGTTTAACCATGTCTACATTTACAACTGAAGGAAAACAATTCGTATTTAACGGCAAACCTATTCGTATTTTATCAGGAGCTATCCATTACTTTCGAGTCGTACCTGAATATTGGGAGGACCGTTTAGTTAAGTTAAAAGCCTGCGGTTTGAATACGGTGGAAATTTACGTTCCTTGGAATTTTCATGAACCTGTTGAAGGGGAATTTAACTTCGATTATATGGCGGACGTCATTCGATTCATTCAGCTTGCGGATGAGCAAGGCTTGTTTGTAATTGTGCGCCCGAGCCCTTATATTTGCGCGGAATGGGAATTCGGAGGATTGCCTGCATGGCTTCTGAAAGAAGATCATATGCGTTTGCGCTGCAGTCATCCTACCTATTTGGCAAAAATCGATGCGTATTACGATGTATTAATTCCTAAATTTTTACCGTATTTATGTACAAACGGCGGACCAATTATTGCAATGCAAATCGAGAATGAGTACGGAAGCTTCGGTAACGATCGCAGCTACATGGAGCATTTGAAAAATGCAATGATTAATCGCGGGGTAGACGTTCTCTTATTCACATCGGATGGTTATACCGATAGCAACTTGCAAGGGGGAACATTGCTTCCAGATGTTCTAGCTACCGTCAACTTTGGTTCGAGAGCGGATGAAGCGTTCGGAAAGCTGTTGGAGTATCAACCGGATAAGCCGCTTGTTTGTATGGAATTTTGGAATGGTTGGTTTGATCATTGGAATAAAGAGCATCATGTTCGGGCTCCAGAAGATGCGGCAGAAGCTCTGGATCAAATGCTGAAAGCTGGCGCATCCGTTAATTTCTATATGTTCCATGGCGGGACGAATTTCGGATTTTATAACGGTGCGAACGATCTAGGGAAATACGAATCAACGGTAACAAGCTATGATTATGATGCTTTGTTGGATGAATCCGGAGACATCACGGAGAAGTATAAGGCTGTCCGTGAAGTTATTGCGAAGTATGCTGAAGTAGAGGAGATTGCATTACCTCCAGCTATTTCTAAGAAAAATTATGGTGAAGTACGCTTCGGGGAACAAGCACGTTTGTTCGATTCTCTCTCACAGTTGTCTTCGCCAATCCAAAGCCCTTATCCCGAGGCGATGGAAAGATTGGGGCAGGATTACGGTTTTATTTTGTACACTACTCGAGTTAAAGGTCCAGTATCGCAAGCAAAAGTAGCTATTCAAGAAGTCAGAGACCGCGCGCTCGTCTTTCTTGATGGAGTTTATCAAGGCGTCATTGAACGCAATACGCATAATACAGGTCCGAATATCGTAGATGGAGATCTCGTGCTGAATATTCCAGCTGAAGGCGCGGTATTAAGTATACTCGTGGAAAATCAAGGGCGAATCAATTACGGGTTTAAATTAAAGGATCCTAAAGGAATAACGGAGGGCGTTCGTCTTGGTTTGCAATTCCTTTATGACTGGACGATTCATACGCTTCCATTGAATGATGTAGCGAAGCTCATATTTAAGGAAGAACTGCCTAACGAATCATCTACACCTACCTTCTATAAAGGGAAGTTCCAGGTAGAAGAAATTGGCGATACGTTCTTGAAATTGGAAGGCTGGACAAAAGGAGTCGCCTACATTAACGGATTCAATCTCGGGCGATATTGGGAAATCGGACCGCAAAAAACATTGTATATACCAGCTCCATTATTACGCGAGGGTGAGAATGAACTCATTATCTTCGAATTGCATGGGACGAAAGATCCGAAAGTGATCCTTCAAGATTTTGCCGAGCTAGCATAATCCAAGCTTTTATTAAATTTTAGAGAAAAATGAAATAAAAGTAGTCGTTATTGTAATTATTTTAGAGAATCGTTATTATTCAATGTTCTCAATTACAATGGATCTTGTTAAGCTTTTTTATGAGAAGGATCAATGAAATGCAAAAGGGGAAGAGACATAATGAATGCGAATCAGCTTGATAGAAAGCCTGTCCAAATTAAGTCATCTGAGCAAGTGACCCCCCCGCAATGGGCGTTGCAGCAGCAGCAATTGTTTCGAACTCTTAATCAAGCGGCGCAACAATTTATTGCACGTTACACACATGCAGATGGCACCTTAATTTGGCGCAGTGATTGGCCAGGTATGGATGGTTCAGATGATCCCTATGAAGGTTTTATGAATTTGGCACTTCTATATGTTCTAGGCGGAAGTACTGAATTACATGAGCAATCACGTAAAATATGGGAAGGTATCACTTGGCAATGGACGGAATATGGACAAATTCACCGAGAGTTTGATCGTTATTATGATTGGATGCATCATGGCGAAGGTTATCTCTATTTGTATTTCCTCGGTTTAGCGGGGCCTGCAACGCCTAAAGATCGCCAGCGTGCTGTACGTTTTGCCAATATGTACACAGGTGACGATCCAGATGCTCCAAACTATGATAAAGAAAATAAGCTGATTCGCTCTCCTATAACAGGCAGTTTAGGCCCGAGGTTTCAAGTATCGGAAGAGGATTGGAGCACGCATCGTGGTATTTTAGATGATTATTTGGCTCCATTCGAAGATATTCCAGGTGTGGATTTCGCAAGTGGAAAGTGTCCATGGTCAGATGATACAACTTATAAGCATATCATTCAGATGATGAATGAACGCATGAATAGCGGCGATGTTCCGCTAAATTTGAATGTGACAAGCCTGCTCGCGAACGCTTTTCTTCATACGGGTGATGAACGGTATAGAGATAATGCGATTACGTATCTAACTGCTTGGGAGGAAAGAACGCAGGCAAATGGCGGCATCATTCCTGACAATATTGGTTTGACTGGTGAAATCGGACAATATAACGATGGCAAATGGTGGGGCGGATACTATGGCTGGCGCTGGCCGCATGGTTTCCTAACGATTATCGAGCCGATAACGAATGCTTGTATGAATGCAGTTATGCTTACTGGGGATATGAAGAAATTACAGCTAGCTAGGGAACAGCTTGATCGAAATTGGGAGCTGCGTCAAGAGCAAGAGGATAAATGGGTCGTTCCGCACAAGCATTTCGATAACGGTTGGACAGATTATCGTGAAGCTACTCCACATTATCCGGTATATTTGTGGTTTATGTCGATGGAGGATGAAGATCTTGAACGTGTAGAGCGCATCCCGAAAAATCACGATTGGAACGAGGTTCTCGTCCCAAGAATGTCAGGCACCGACAAGAAAACGGGACGGAATACGAAGCATTATATTGGTAATATGCAGCCCTGGTATCAATTTATTCGCGGACTTAATCCGGATTATCCCGAGCAAATTTTATCTGCGAACTATGAGCTTATTGGCAAACAGCTTGCCAAAATGCGTTCAGCAGAAGGCGATCCGCATAACTGGTCACAGCAGTACAGCGAGGGTGATTTCTCTAGCATACATGCATGGCAAGAAATGTGTCCGATTTATTTTGAAGGACTTGTGCAGTTAACTTTAGGGGCTCCGATGCACAATTCTCACGGTGGATTGCAGCATGGTCGCGTACGGTATTTCGACGTTGCAGCCAAACGACCAGGATTACCTTCTGGCATCTCCGCATTGGTAGAGAAGCTGACAGCGGATTCGGTTACTCTTCATCTGGTTAATACGAGTTTATTCGATGATCAGGAAATGATCGTTCAAGCAGGAATGTTTGGTGAACATCGATTTATGCAAGTAGAGATTATGAATCAAAAGGGTGAAGTAACGGATTCTGTAACAGTAGGGGATAAACATCTGCAGGTACTACTACCAGCGGGAACTGGCATTACTTTGCAGGCTCAGATGGAACGTTATGTTAATCAGCCAACCTATGATATGCCTTGGCAAGAGGAACATAAGCCAATGCTGCAAGGACGAGTACAATAAAACAGCCGACATAAATATGAAGCGGGGATGACGACATGCAATTTACAACATTCGGTAATATGGGACTCAAAGTTTCAAAGCTTGGCTTAGGCGGTGCACCTCTTGGAGGAGTATATGGTCAAACGGATGAGGCGGAAGTAGAACGATTAATTCATGAAGCATTGGACGCTGAAGTTAATCTAATCGATACTGCGCCTATTTACGGTGACGGCGAATCTGAGCGTAGAATTGGAAAGGCGTTGGTCGGTGGGAGACGGAACCAAGTCATTCTAGCTTCGAAAGCTGTTCGTTCCGATCGCCAATACGATTATGCAAGCACGATTCGGTCTGTAGAAGATAGTTTACAAAGGTTGCAAACGGATTGGATCGATTTACTTCAAATTCATGATGTGGAATATCAACCTTGGGAAATGATCATCGAAGAGACTATTCCGGCGCTTCAAAAGCTCAAACAAGATGGGAAAATTCGCTACCTTGGCGTGACGACGCGAAATCTACCGCTTTTGCTGCAGTATATGAAAACCGGATTATTCGATAGTATCCAATTTTATGCCCGCTACATGCTTATTGACCATACGGCCAAAGACGAAGTGTTGCCGCTAGCCAAAGAAATGGGTATTGGCGTAATGAACGGCAGCATACTTGGTATGGGTGTTCTTGCAGATGCACCGGCTCACTTTTTGGAAGAGGAAAACATGAAAGATGTTGAGCGGAGATTGGAAATGATACGGTTCTTACGAAAGTCAGAGCCTAAAGGATTGATAGAACCTGCAATGCGTTTTAGCTTAAGCAATCCAGATATTCATGTGAGCTTGATGGGGACCTCATCTTTGAACTCTTTGAGGAAAAACATAGCTTATTGCGATGGGGTTAGTTTTAGCGAAGATGATAAGCAGGAATTGTACCGACTATTCGATAAGCAACCGCTATTCGTCTAATCTGAATACGAAAAAGGCAACGAGATCATACTCGTTGCCTTTTTCAATTACATATTCTTTTCGGATAATCGGTATTCCGTCAGCGACATGCCACAATGTTTTTTGAATATCGTATAGAAATAGTTAGTTTCTTCAAAACCACATTGTTCCAATATATCTTTCGTAGATAAATTACTGCTATCCAGTAAATGTTTAACATGAGACATACGGATATTCGTAATGTACTCGGAAACGGATTTGTCGGTCATCTCTTTGAAATGTTTTCCCAAGTAGTTACTCGACATTTGAAGTTCATCGGCAATCGATCTTAAGCTTAGGTTTTTGTCTTTGTATTGTTCTTCAATCATTTTGATCACTCTAGCGGCGATGACGTTGTGCTTATTTTGTTTATTATGATCCACTGTGTTAACGATTTCTGCAAATATATTAGCCATTGATTCCCGAATATCGTCCTTCGTTTCAAATAGTTCGATATTCGTCGAGAAACTCTGAATTGCGTTTGTCAGTCTAGGATTATTGCTATTAATCATGTTTATGAAAGTACTGCGGATCATAAACATGAGGTGCATCATCGAGGAAAGAATACTTTCATAAGTAGCCCCAGAATAGACTTGAAGAAACTCATCATAGGCTTTCAACGCTTTATCTTGTTGTCCCTGTTTTAGACAATCGAGCAGTAACTTCACTTTCCCTTCTGGATAAGCACGAGGCTCCTGTATGATTGTTTCCATGAAAGATGGAGATAAGATACAGCCGTGTCCTACCATCATACGATAGAGGGATAAGGAATAAATTTCCGAATACGACTGGGATAGCAGTTCGTTGGGAGCGATCGGTGAGCTGATCGCGGCAGACAGCGAAAACTTCAAGTATTCAGACACTGCAATTTGAATGTTTTTCGTTAATTCGAAAATCGTTTCCTCAACGTTTTCTTCTAATGGTTCTTCTTTTAATTCCGCAAGCAACACAATCTTATCCGAATCTAATTCTATGACTTCGTTATCATATTTCTGCGAGGTAATTTGGCTAATGATATTAGCGATTGCAAATTTCAATAAAGCACGATCACTTTCATTGTAAGTTTCCAAGAACGATTGATAATGATCCAAACGGAATAATACAAGCTGGAGAGGTCCGTTCAAATCCACATTAGAGCCATATTCTTTTTGCTTGCTTAGCAAATCTTTGGTGCTTAAAAAAGTAGTTCCTTGAAGAATATCCTTTAGCCAGCTGTTTTTTAGGCTGTGATGATGATTTCTGTGTTCCCGCTCGAGTTCCTCGGTTTTCATTATCATATCGCTAAATGCATTATGCAAAAAATGAATATCCGCCGAAGAAGCGTCGTTGCTATATGGAGCTTTTAATTTCTGGCGGACAGTGTTCATCAACTTGCCAACGGGGGCATAAATAGATCTCGACATAATAATGGAAGTGAGCAACCCGAATAATAAAACGACAAGGCAAATGATCAAGGTAGAAAATTTAATAGAATTAACAGGACCCATAAACGAATTGTATGATGTTAGACTAATAAATTTCCAGTTAGGATTATCGGAAGAAACAAAATTCACATTATAAAGTTCGTTATCTATTTTAATTTTGAAATTTCCTGTTGAAGTTTGAAAATCCAAAACTTTCTGGATATATTCCGTGTGCTCCAAATTTTTAGAAAATAAGTTGTTATTGGTGCCATTGACAATTAAACCATTCGAATCGATCACCGTAATGTGATTACCTGGCGTTTCTGATTTGGCATTCAACGAAGTAATTAGACCACTTAGCTGGTTTGATTTGATGTTGACTACAACGGCTTTATCTGGATGCTTGTCTGAGCCATTCCAATAAGGAACGATGTAAGTATATACATTCGTATGCTGCGATGGGTCACTCACATTATATCCATTCGGTATTGTTCGAGCTATAGGCATAGAAGAAGGCGTTACTATGTTCATATTTTTCAGTATGCTAATAATATTTTGATCGTAGAAATCGCTTTCATTGTAGAACCGACTAGTTTCAGTAGAAGTAATCCGATCTAGCGTGAGATTGACCGTGTAAACGGAAGAAACATAATCTTGAAGCAGAGTAAGGTTGTTAAGATTTCGCAGCGCATCACCGAGCAAGTACATGTCATCTTCCTTATTGTATATAAGAATAGACGTGAATGGACTTGTGATGAGGGAATCTATAAAACTTTTAGATAAATTCTCCATATAATTAGCGCTATAGCTAATTTGAGATAGTTTTGATGAATCCATACGATTGATAAGTTTCAGGGAAGCTGATGAGTAATTTTGGTACAACAGAAGGGACAACCCTGATATAAGGACGGTCAACATAATGGTTAAAGAGATCAGCAATTTGGCAAACAAACTGTTTGAATAGGACTTAAAGGGAAAAATCATAGGTACAAGTCTCCTGTAATCTCTAGTATTTTATAATCGTTAATACCTATTAATTATAAATATGTAATTATGTTTTTGCTATAGAAAGTCAACAAATTATAGAAAAAGTTATTATTTTGAGAGCCAACAGGACTAAAATTGGTGGCTGGATTGCATTTTATAGTATTTATTTGGTGAGTGCCATTGTACAGTGAAGTTGAGCAAAAGAGTAACCAGAATTAGAAAATATGGTTCTATGAGAAAGGGGATTTATTACAGAGATGAATAAGGGATCTGAGGTAGCAGTTAGAAGTCATTCACGTATTGGAAAAAAATTAAAGTCTGTTTTGCCATCGAGAAGCGAATGGAAAACCCAACGAGCATTCTATACAATGATGATTCCAGGAATACTTTTATTGTTTGTTTTTAACTATATTCCAATGTTCGGGGTCATCTTGGCTTTTAAGGATTTTAATTTATCAGAAGGAATATTGGGAAGCGATTGGGCAGGGTTTAAAAACTTTGAATTTTTCTTTAGCTCCCAAGATGCTGCAAGGATTACATTTAATACGATTTATTACAATGGTATTTTTATTGTCAGTGGATTACTTGTTGCTTTAATTTTTTCTCTACTACTTAATGACATAAAAAATAGCCATCTATCGGGATTTTATAAAAGCGCGATGTTCCTTCCTTTTCTTATGTCGTGGGTTGTTGCAGGCTATATATCATATGCAATGTTCAACGTTGATCTAGGGATCGTCAATCAATTGTTAAATGCGTTAGGTTTAGACTCCGTGAATTGGTACTCGGATGCAGAGAAGTGGCGATACATCCTCCCAATTGCTAACTTATGGAAAACAGTTGGTTACTTGAGTGTTATCTTTATCGCTGGATTAGCAGGAATCGATAATTCGTATTACGAAGCGGCTGAAATGGAAGGGGCCGGAAAAATTCGTCAAGCACTTAGTATTTCCCTTCCTATGTTAATGCCGATTATCGTGACGTTATTCTTGTTACAGCTTGGCAAAATATTTTATGCTGATTTCGGTCTGTTTTATAACTTACCAAGAGAAAGCGGTTTGTTGTTTAGTACGACCGATGTTATTGATACCTATGTTTTCCGTGCTCTTAGAACGATGGGAGATATCGGAATGTCTTCAGCGATTGGATTATATCAATCTGTAGTTGGTTTTACTCTTGTCGTTTTATCCAATTGGATTGTACGCAAGTTCAATAGTGAGAACGCATTATTCTAAATGGGGAGGAGGTACATGATGATACAGAAACGCAGAAAGATATTTTCAGGTCAAATCATTAGTAACATGATTCTAGCAGTTTTCAGTCTTTTTTGTATATTGCCACTGGTGCTCGTGCTTTCGATTTCATTATCAGATGAGAGAACAATAGCTAGCTCAGGATATAGTCTCATTCCAGAAAATTTCACATGGTTCGCCTATGAATACGTTATGAAATCATCGGCAAGTCTATTAAATGCTTACGGCGTGACCATATTCGTAACTGTCGTAGGTACAGTGCTAAGTGTAATAATAACTGCCTTACTCTCTTATCCATTATCACGCAGTGAATTACGCTACCGCCGACCGGTTCTGTTCTACGTTTTTTTCACGATGCTGTTTAATGGTGGTTTGGTGCCTTGGTACATTCTGATCACACAGTATTTAGATATGAAAGACCAGATTTTCGTACTGATCGTGCCGTACTTGGTTTCTGCATGGAATGTGCTCTTAATGCGAAATTTCTTCCGTACTATTCCAGAATCTATTATGGAATCTGCTCGAATTGATGGTGCTGGGGAGTGGCTTATTTTTTTCAAAATCGTAGCACCGTTATCGTTACCTTCTTTTGCTACGATTGCGCTGCTTAACTCGATAGCTTATTGGAATGATTGGTGGCTTGGTTTGTTGTTTATTGAAAATCGCAACTTGTTCCCACTTCAACTCTTACTTCAATCCGTCTTATCTAATCTTGATGCTCTTGCAGCATTCTCGGCAGCTCGGAATATTGTCGTAGAGATACCTGGAGAAACAGCAAGGATGGCGTTATGTATATTGGCGATTGGGCCGATTATAATAGCTTACCCGTTCCTTCAACGTTACTTTGTCAAAGGCTTAAGCGTAGGTGCTGTTAAGGAATAAAGTAAACGGTACGTTAGGTTCGGTGATATTGCAGATTATCTGCATTCACATATAGGCTTCATAAATATAAGGGAGGTTTTTTTCGAAATGATGAAAAAAAAATCAAGTCGTTCCAAATGGGCAGCACTAGCAATGGTGAGTATTTTTTCAGTAACTGCTCTATTATCCGGATGCGGGGCGGATAAACAGAATACGCCGTCACCCACACCCGATTCAGAAGGAACAACAAATGATTCACTAGCTCCAGTAGAGTTGAGTTACTATTATGTCGCTCCGCCGCAAAAGAACCAACAGGCAATCGAAGATGCGCTGAACGTAATTACAAAGAAAAAGATTAATGCAACTGTCAAATTAAATGCACTTGACTTCGGTAACTATGAACAAAAAATGACAGTCATGATCGCTTCTGGTGAAAAGTTCGACCTTGCTTTTACTGCATCTTGGTTTAACAACTATTTTGCTAATGCAGCCAAAGGAGCTTTCCTTCCGATTGACGATCTGATGGATCAGTATGCACCGCTCACGAAAGCTGGCGTACCTGCTAAAATTTGGGAAGCAGCTAGAGTAAACGGTAATATTTACGGTGTCATCAACTATCAAACGATGGCGGCTGGTCAAGGGATCATGGTTCAAAAGGAATTAGCGGATAAGTATAATTTCGATTGGAAATCGGTTACTAAGCAGTCTGACTTAGAGCCATATTTGGCAGCCGTTAAAAACGGGGAACCGGATAAGGTGCCTCTAGAATTCTCCACAGGATCGGATTTATTTAATCTTAACATGCATGGATTCGATGGCATCGGTGATACCAAATCACCGGGAGTTATTTCCTTAGCAGATTCAGATTTGAAAGTTGTGAATCAATATGAGTCCGAGGAATACAAAGGTTTCATTACTATGTTGCATGATTGGTATAACAAAGGATATTTGCGTAAAGATGCAGCAACGGTTAAGGATGTTTCCTCTGATCGTAAAATAGCGAAATACGCGGCAGTAATGCCAGCGGGACTAGATTTTGATTCGACGAGCTCTTATGATCAGTTCGGCAAATTGAAGGCATTAACTAGTGTGGAGTGGTATGACAAATTAATTACGAAACCGATAGTAACGACTTCCTTAGCATCAGCAACGCTTACAGCAATTTCTAAAACTTCAGCGAATCCGGAACGTGCAATGATGTTTATCGAGCTATTAAATAGTGATCCAGAGGTTTCAAATTTACTTAACTACGGAATTGAAGGCGTTAACTATAAGAAGGTTGGCGAAAACAAGATCGAACAAATCAAAGACAGCGGTTATGATCCGGTCGTTCCATGGGTATTCGGTAACAATATGATCGTTTGGCAAAACCAGAACGAGACTCAAAATATGACTACAGTTTGGGATGAGTTGAACAAAACAGCCGATGTATCGCCAATTTTGGGATTTACGTTCGACGTAGAACCTGTTAAATCAGAGATTGCTCAAACCCAAGCGGTAATCGACCAGTATTTGGCTGCACTTTCTTCAGGTACAGCAGATCCAGAAAAAGTTCTGCCAGAGTTCGTTGGAAAGCTAAAAACAGCTGGATCTGAGAAGATCATTGCTGAAAAACAAAAGCAATTGGATGCTTGGCGCCAAGTAAACGGCAAATAAATAGTTGAAGTAAGCTTTATAGTTGAGGGAGCTATCCTACTCGTGGATATAGCGGGGGAAAGTTCCCTTTTCTACAGGCATTTAAGGAGTGGAAATGGATATGAGGAAAATTACAGCAGTGTTAATCGGGGCTGGGCAAAGAGGCGCGGGATCGTATGCTCCTTACGCATTAAAACACCCGGAAGAAATACAATTTGTTGCAGTTGCGGATACCGATCCAAAGCGGAGAGAGTTATTCCAGCAAGCACATGTTATTCCCGAAGAGAATTGTTTTGCAACTTGGGAGGAACTTCTTGCAGGTCCTAAACTAGCGGATGCTATTCTAATTTGTACACAAGACAAAATGCATTTCGAGCCTTCGATTAAGGCATTGGAGAAAGGGTATCACGTACTATTGGAAAAACCGATGTCACCCGATCCGTTGGAATGCATCATTATGGGCGAATATGCCGAGAAATATAATCGTGTATTCTCGATCTGTCACGTGCTTCGTTATACTGATTTTTTCTCCAAAATCAAAGAAATCATTGCGAGTGGACAGATCGGCAACCTTATTTCGATACAACATACGGAAAATGTGGAGCATCGACATCAGGCACACAGCTTTGTCCGAGGAAATTGGCGGGATTCGGAAGTGTCTAGCCCGATGATTCTAGCCAAAAGCTGTCACGACATGGATATCATTCAATGGCTGGTGGATTCGGATTGTACAAAAGTCTCTTCATTTGGCGCCTTGACTCATTTCAAAAAAGAGAATGCGCCAGAAGGAGCCCCTAAGTACTGTTTGGATGGTTGTCCTGTTCAAGATACATGCCCATATTATGCGCCTAAGACGTATCTGGAGCGGGATGACTGGGTAGGAGAAGTGCTCCGTGCCGTTGTTAGCAATGATACAAGCGACGAGGGTGTTCTTCGTCAATTGAAAGATGGGATTTACGGGAGATGTGTGTATCATTGCGATAATAATGTGGTAGATCATCAGGTAGTTAATATGGAATTTGCCAATGAGGTGACTGTGTCCTTTACTATGAGTGCTTTTACTTTAGAAGGCGGTAGATCGATGAAGTTGATGGGCTCACTCGGACAAATTCGAGCGAGTACGGACAAAAATGTAATTGAAGTAACAAACTTTAGTACTCGCGAGACGGAAACAATCCAGTTAGATAATGATTTGGCAGGACACGGTGGAGGAGATAGCGGTATTATGCGTGACTTTGTGCGATTGGTGCAAAGCGACGGTAGGGATAAAGCCCTTACCGGGGCAGATGCTTCTATTAAAAGTCATCTTATTGCATTCGCCGCGGAAAAATCACGCTTGGAAAGCCGTGTCATTCTGATACCAGATTATATAAATGAATTGAAAAATACGGATAAATAAGTCGAAATAGTGAGGTGGTATCCGTGTCTACGACGCGCACAATCGTATGTAAAGTAGCTAAGCTATATGCTGATCAAGTTGAAAATTATGAGAAGCTTCATAACGAAATTCCCGAACTGAATAAGAAATATATGCAGGAAGCGGGCATTATTTCATTGCGAATTTTTCGGGAAGGATTAAGCCTGTTCATGATAGTGGAATCAGATTCCATGCTTGAAGTACCAGATAGATTCGTCGATCCTGTCGTTGAAGGGCGATGGCAGCAACTCACTGGTGCCTGTTTCTGGGAGACGTGGGAGGATGCAAACGAAATATTCACTTTTACGCGGAGAGAGGATTAAGCAGAATGAACGTTATTGAAGAAGCTAACTTTAAGAATCCTGTATTACCAGGCGACAATCCTGATCCATCGATTGTGCGCGTCGGATCGGACTATTACATGGTAACGTCAACGTTCCAGTTTTTCCCTGGCGTACAAATTCATCACTCACGGGACTTGGTTCACTGGAAGCCGATCGGTCATGTTATCACTCGCAAGAGTCAATTAGATTTGACTGGAATGCCGGATTCATTCGGCGTATTCGCGCCGGACATCTCTTATTATGATGGGAAGTTTTGGGTCGTCGTGCCGTATTATCACGGGCAACCAAGATGTACGAATCTATTGTTTACCGCAGACCGTCCAGAAGGCCCTTATAGCGAAGCGATAGAGTTGAATCATCATTTTATTGATCCGTCTATCTTCAACGACGATGACGGAAAGCGCTACTTGGCATTTGGCGGCGGTTGGGTACATGAGATGGCGCGGGATGGCTCGCGACTCATCGGAGAAGCGAAGCAAGTATGGCCAGGAACTGGCGGTTCCGCCCCAGAAGCACCTCATCTAGTAAAGAGAAATGGTTGGTATTATCTTATGCTCGCAGAGGGAGGCACTTTCTTCGAGCATAAGGTAACGCTAGCGAGGAGTCGATCGATTTGGGGGCCTTACATACCATGTCCGCACAATCCAGTACTTACTCAGAAGGACCCAGAGAAACGCATTCAAAAAGCGGGCCACGGAAAATTGGTGCAGGATGAATCTGGAAACTGGTGGATGTATCATCTTGGAGGCCGGCCTCTTACGCCTGGCGGTTTCTGTCCACTCGGCCGTGAAACGTTTCTGCAGCCAGTTCATTGGACAGAAGATGATTGGTTCGTTGTCGGGGATAAGGGAATTCCGATGGATGCTATTACGATTCCGTACATGAAGAGCATGGACGTACCGAACTTCGAATCGTTAGATACATTTTCTGAGAAGGAATTATCTCCAGAATGGGAGTGGGTACGTCATCCAGTAGAGGATGGATTCCGATTAACGCCTGAAGGACTTCGGATATTCTGTAAGCCGTTCATCCCCTATGGACTTCAATCTACACTTATTTTAACCCGGCGATGGAAGCATTTCGGTTTCGAAGTGACGACGAAGCTAGTATTTGATTCGAAGACCCGAGGAGAAGAAGCGGGATTGACTCTCTACCGTGATTCCGACGCGTTTCTATTCTTCTCTATACGGAACGGACTCGGGCAAACTACTGGGCAGGCCTTCGATGTAAGTCGACGACATGAAAACCAGGAGATTGATGGACTCTACCTCGAGGTTGATCAATACGTTGCTGTCGGCAAAAAAAATCTCAAGAGGGTATCGCTCCCAATAGAAGCTTCCTTGGCAGTATGGCTCAAAGCGCAGTTACACTCAGATTCGAAAACTTTCACTTTCTCTTATTCACTAGATGGGGAAACTTATACGGATGTTGGAATGGAATTGTCTGCGGAATTTCTATATCCCGAACGCCATACGCGATTTTTATGCTTTACGGCTCCTCGCGTCGGTATCTATGCGAAGGGCGTTAAGGGGCACATCGAAGGGAATTCGACATTTGAATCGTTTGAATATAAAGGATTGTAAGCGGTTTAGCAACTAAAAAACAGCTTCATACATGTTTATTTAGTAAACGACTGGGGGAAAATGAAATGCTTAAAAAGCAATTAAGTTTTTTGATTGTGCTGAGTATGCTAATCACGACATTGCTAGGCTCGGGAATTAGTGTACAAGCCTCAAGCATGACGGAAGACAGAATACAGGCACAATTTTTTGTTGCACCAACCGGTAACGACACCAATGATGGGTCTTACGACCATCCATTCGCTACGATTCAAGCGGCTAGGGATGCCGTTCGCTTAATTAACAGCAATATGACAGGTGATATTTATGTATTTATAGCTGCTGGTACCTATTATGTTGACGAGACAATCGCATTCAATGAAAGCGATTCGGGAACAAATGGGTTCGACGTTATTTATAGAAATCTGGATGAATTGGGTAGCGCGCAATTTATCGGTGGTAATAAAGTGACATCGGCATGGGAGTTAGTCACTCGTACAGACGCGGATGCAGATTTACCTGCAGCAGCAGAGGACAGTGTGTATAAAACGAATGTGGGAACAGAAGTAGACTTCAATACATTATATGTAAATGATGTCCGTGCAACGATGGCACGCACGAAAAATAAAAAGGATGACCCTAGATTTCCAGCTTCGTCCACTGAATATATGCGATCAGCTGGCGGTGGAATTTCTTCATTAGTGTATCATGCGGGTGATCTGGATGCAGAATCACTAGCTGGCTTAGTAAATGCACAGACGCGCGGCGAGTTAGATGCACAAGTATATATGTGGGACGGGGGATACTGGGATTGGATGACAGATACGATTCCGGTTGCAGGTATTAATGCTTCATCAAATACTTTGACTTACAAAACAGTGCCAGGAAAACCGCATAAATATCGTCCGAAATATGCAACAGGAACTAACGCTAGATACTTCTTACAGGGTAATTTAGGATTTTTGGACCAACCCGGAGAATATTATTATAACAAAAAAACGGGATATCTCTATTACTATCCGCTAGCTGATTCGGGAAATATAGAAGATCAGAATATCGTCATCCCTGCTGTAGAAAAAATCATCGATATTAAAGGTAAATCTCGTACAAGCATGGTATCGCATATAACATTCAGCGGTTTAACATTTAAAGATACAAATTTCCCTGACTATTATGCCTACGGTTGGAACTGGGGAGATGCTGGTGTTGGCTTAGGGTACTACCCGCCAGAAGCAGCTGGTAGCACACAACCGTCATATGCTGAACAATCTGAAAGAGTAGAGTTTCAGGTTGGTGTTATTACGTTGTCCAACACGAATAACATCACAATATCCAAAACGCATATTAAAAATGCGGGTATGTTTGGAATAGAGCTTTATTTGGCCAACCAGAATACGACGATTGAAGATAGTCTTATCGAGCATACCGGACATGGCGGGGTCAATATCGAGGGCGGTTATCCTGGCACTGGCGGAGATGCTAATGGAGATGGGTATAGCAGAGATAATACCGTTACGAATTCGATTATTCACGATATCGGTCAGTTAGTGGGTCAAACTGCGGGTGTTACGATCAATAATTCAGGTTATAACACGATTTCACATCTGGAAATTTACAACTCGCCAAGAAGAGGAATATTTATTACAGGTGGTTATAACCGCAATCCTAACGTAGATTTTCCTAACGGAGATAAAAATTATAATATTATGACTGATTTATATGCCCATCACAACAGCTTCTCCTATATCTACATGCACGATATGCAACAAGATGGCGGAGATGATGGCGCATTCTTTTCTATGAATTTATACAAAGGTTCCACCAATAGTAAACCCAACTATATTAATCAGATGTTGATAGACAATGTAGGAGCAAATCCTAGTATGACGGACTTTGCACCTAACGGCATAAATCTCGATGTAGGCGCTTCCGGATTTGAACTTAGTAATCTGAAAGTCATCAATCCGCAAAACTTTAATGTTGAAGTGAACACGATCGTACAGTATGGAGACAAAATAAAGTTTACGAACACCAATGTTGATTATGGTTCTGTTGTTAGTCAAATCGGTACTTTTGACGATACTTTGATGGAGTATGATCTAATTGGCGTTACGAAGGATTTCCCAAGTACTTATTTGCCAGCGAGCCATATCGCAAGTGAACCAGATGATATTTATTTCAAGGAAGATTTTGAAAATGGTATTGCATTTTCGAAATGGTCATACAAAGGTACTGCACCAGTGATTACAACCGAATGGATGTCAGAGGGCGTTCTCGATGGTAAGCAAGGCCTAAAAGTCGATAGCAATAAAGCATCAGGTGCGAAGCCAGTGCTGTACAGAAGCTTTGCGGATGACCTTAATAAAATCGTTACTGTAAAAATGTTTGACAGACAAAATAATAATCTTGCTTCTTACGATTCTGGGGTTCAAAATTCCTCAAGAGTCAAATCACTAGCAAGAGCAGATGACGGTACTCATATTCTCGGTCTAGGAATAGATGCGGTTGTGGATAGCAACTATTATGTTATGTCCAATAATGGTACGGTAACATCAACTGCTGTTCCTCGCACATATGGTTGGCATGAGTTGAAATGGGATTATACGAGTGGCAGCGATGTAAAACTGTATATCGATGATGTATTGGTCTCCACTACTACTACATTGACAAGTTTCAATAACGTTTCAATCGGTTCTGAAGATGGTTTCGGCATCAGTTATTACGACCAGCTGTATATTTATGGCGGGGAAGATGCAGCTGATCCTGGCTCAGTATCCACACCTACAGCACCAGCTTATGATTCATCTAATGACAATGTAATACGGTTGGATGAAAGTTTTGAAGATGGTGTCACGCCGGACTTCACTCCGAATAATAGATCGACAATGAGCGTTATTGCCGATTCAAACGATCCGGATAATAAAATATTGGAAAATGTTAATGCAGATGGATCGAATTTTTATGAAACAGGTGCGTCATGGAATAACTATATATTTAATTTGAAGTGGAAGTTTGGTGGATGGGGTACAGAAAATGTACTTGGACAAGCATATGATAATTTCACCATCTATGTAATGACCGCAGTCATTAATGGAACAACATCAAAAAATCCTGCAGCCTATCAAGTGATCTACAGAAGAAATAAAAATGGCACAACCGGATTTCCAGCAGGAACTCCATATTTCGAAGTGAATAAGCATACTTCTTCAAGTGATATCTCGCTCGGGAAGAGTGCGGTACCAGAAGGATTCGTCGCTACAGACTGGCATGATTTCCAAATCCAGACATACGGCGGTAAAGTCGGGTTTGTTGTAGACGGATCCACATTATTGACAGTAGACGATGGAACCTATACGTATGGCGGAGTAGGTTTTGGAGGAATTAATTCAAAGGTTTACATGGACGATTTCAAGATTACTTCAAATCCGACCTACGTAAATTATGGAACGAATTTCAATTTGGGCAATGCAACATTATCCGGTGATTTTAATCCAAACTGGTATCTGTATGAAGCATCTATCAACGATGATTCACAGCCGATCACCTTGGTTAGACCTGAGCCGATATTGGCTGGATCAAGCACAAAGGTGAAGCTCAATGGTAATGATATTACGGATCAATTTACCGATTATACAACAGCAATAGAATTGCCTAACTTAAATTATGGAAGAAACACTTTAGTTTTATCAGAAATTACACCAGCAGGCACGAAAACGTATACGATTAATATCGAGAAAACGTATACGATTTCGTCGATTGAAACTATCGATTCTCTGACTACTGAACTCGGAACGGCTCCAGTCTTACCAGTTACAATCGATGTTACTTTTGACGATGAAAGTATTAAAACGGTAGGAATTAAATGGGATCATGTAAAGCCAGCACAATATAAGAAGACAGGAATGTTTACAGTAAGTGGACAATTGGTGGGCATAAATGGAAAAGTCAGTACAACTGTAAACGTTGTAGGACTCGAGTCGATTAGTGAACTTGAAGATGTTATCACGACTGCAGGCACAGCGCCGACGTTAGCAGAAACGATTAGCGCACAATTTACTGATGGACCTCAACAATTAGCGTTAACGTTTGCTGAATTTGATCCAGCTATGTATGCAAATGCAGGTACAATTATTGCAGTTGCTATCGTTGAAGGTTATCCGGGTAATGTTTTGCAGAAGGTTATCGTGGAAGCGGCGCCTATAACAACGGATTACACTCTAACGGCTACGGGAGACGCTAGCGTCATTGCCGGTGAATCCTTTGATGTGACCTACATCTTGAGCAATGTTGCAGACAGCGTTTATGCACTGGATCAAACGATCCATTATGACAGGGCCCAAGTCGAATTGATTTCAGTCGATGCTTTGCAAAGTGGATTTTCGATTGTTGGACAGAAGGAAGGAGAAGGTGAGGTTCGTATTCTGATGGCAAGTGCGGGGTCCGGAAGTGCAATAAAACACACGGCTCCTGTATTGAAAGTGAACTTTAAGGCCAAAGAGGCTGACCAAAACGTAACGAGCTCCATCTTCTTAACTGACGTGGCTGTTGCGGGTGCAAGCGGAGTCGAAACGACGGTGGACAATGGTTCCGCGTACACGATTCAAATTATCGCAGTGGATAAAGCAGTATTGCAAGCACTTATTACAAGTGCGCAAGCATCGCATGATGCAGCGGTAGAAGGAGCAGGAATCGGTCAGTATCCTGCTGGTTCGAAAGCGATATTGCAAGCGGCAATTGATCTTGCCAAGGCAGTAGCGGGTCAAGGCGGGGCTACTCAAGATCAAGTGGAGCAAGCGATCGTTCAACTAGAAGCAGCGTTGCAAGCATTTACAGCTTCCGTGAATGTAGAGGCTAATGGTGACCTAAATGGAGATAGTAAATTCAGCATTGGTGATCTCGCTCTCATCGCAGTGAGTTATGGAAAGACTTTTGCTGATGCGGATTGGGCTATGTATAAACAAGCGGATATGAACGGTGATGGTAAGATAGACATCGTTGATCTTGCAGCTGTTGCAAAATTGATAATAGGCTAACTACAAAAGGGGGAGGGTGCAATACCTTCCCCCTTATCTTTTTTATCGAAAATATGAATGAGTCAATGGTACGTAAACTACTTTGATGCAGCTTAGCTTTGGTACTCTATGTTTCCGTCTTGCCTTCGAAAGCTGCGTTCGCAGATAAAGCTCCTACCTTTTCATTGTCCATCACCAATGCAAGCCCAACGGTGAACGAAACCTTTGAAGTCAAAGTGATGCGTGGGCAAAACCTTATGTAGCTGCTGCAAATGAAGCGGGTATCATTAAGGGGCGAAGAAATAACCTATTTGCACCGAATGAGAATGCAATAAGAGCGGAAGCGGTAACGATGGTCTTGGCGATGTTGAATTACAAATAGTAGGTTTACTACGAAAGGAGGAAGGTCTTTTACCTTCCTCCTATTTTTATTGTCGCAAGGATAACTAAATGATTGTTTACCGTATATCATCAACAAATTGAAGAAAAAGCAACTTTTTAGGGATGCTTTTGGTGAAATATCGGAGATTTAATTGCTTTTTGCTCTGTTAATTATACCAGTACAACTGTAATGTTTAGTTACACTAGAATTATTAACCGATGTGAGCTGTTCCATGCCACAGCATATTTGGGAACTGAAGAAGGATATTGCGAAGGTTGAAATCCGTCAATTGGCGAATCGTTTATCTCAATTCTAAGGAGGTAGTCATAAATGAGGTTAGAAAACAAAGTTATTCTAATTACAGGTTCTGGTTCTGGTATCGGCAAAAGCACGGCATTGTTATTCGCTCGTGAAGGCGCAACTGTAATTGTAAATGATCTCAATGAAGTCAATGGAACAGAGACGTTGAAGGAAATTCATGCTGCCGGAGGAAAAGGTTACTTCATCTGTGCAGACGTGACAAATCCGGAAGCTGTATTACAGATGGTAGATCAAATCATTGAAAAATGCGGTCAGATTGATGTGTTATTTAACAATGCGGGAATTAGTGGTGTCGGAGCTTTGCATGAAATAGAGCCCGATGCATGGGACCGAATTATTCAGGTCAATATTCGTGGTGTATACTTGCCTTCCAAATATGTGCTTCCGCATATGATGAAACGCAGATCTGGTAACATCATTAACATGTCCTCCTTCGTTGCAGAAATGGGACTTGCCAGAAGGGCATCTTATTCCGCAACTAAGGGAGCAGTATTAGCACTGACGAAGTCGATGCAAGTGGATTACGCATCATACAATATCCGTGTAAATGCCCTTCTGCCCGGTACAATCCTAACACCATTCGTTGAGAACTATTTAAAAACATCTTACGATGATCCAAAAGCTGCAATTGATTCACTCAAGAAACGCCAGCTCAGCGAGGAGCTCGGTTTACCTGAGGATGTTGCTCAAGCTGCATTATTCCTCGCTTCGGATGAATCGAAATTTATGATGGGTTCTCCTCTGTATATCGATGGAGGCGCTACTTTCGGAAAAAATGCGTAAATAACATTAAACGACAAAGGTGAGGGTTTGACAATGAAATTATTAACATTCATTAACAACGGAGAATACCAACTAGGAGTCAAAACAGAAAAAGGTATTCTGGATGTTGCAAGTGCATTACTAGATATGCCTATGCATAATGGAGAATCCGTGCCGCTGACCGTTCATGAAGTGATCAACGGTGGTGAGGCAGCGGTTACGGCACTTGCTCAATTCACAGCACAAGCACTAGAGAAGTCTGGCGACGATTGTTCCTACTTGCTTGATGAAGCGAAGCTGACGCTCGGGCCCTGTGTGACCCATCCGAATAAGATCATTTGCGTAGGTCTTAACTATCGCAAGCATGCGGAGGAAACGAATGCAGCGATCCCGCAATACCCGATTCTATTCAATAAATTCAACAATACATTAACGGGCCATGGCGACGATATTCCACTTCCGAAAGTGACGACGAAAGTCGATTATGAAGCGGAGCTCGTCATCGTTATCGGCAAAACTGCAAAGTACGTTACCAAAGAGGATGCGCTTAGCCATGTGTTTGGTTATTGCAGCGTGAACGATTTGTCTGCACGAGACTTGCAGCTGAGAACACAGCAATGGTTGCTAGGCAAGTCATGTGATAAATTCTCTCCACTTGGACCGTATCTAGTTTCGGCGGATGAAGTCGGAAATCCGAATGATCTGGATATTAAATGTACGGTCAACGGACAGGTTCGCCAGCATTCCAATACGTCGGATATGATCTTCCCTTGTGACGAGATCGTGAGTTATATATCACAGCATATGACACTTGTACCTGGGGACATTATATTAACTGGAACACCTGAAGGCGTCGTTCTCGGTTATCCGGAAGATAAACAGATTTACTTAAAGGATGGAGACATCGTCACGATTGAGATTGAGAAGCTGGGTAAGCTGACGAATCGGCTTGTTAGCGAGGTTTAATAATATGAGAATTGATGCTCATCAGCATTATTGGCAATTAAATCGAAACGATTATGGATGGCTTACACCAGAGATTCCTACACTTTATCGGGATTTTATGCCTAATGACCTTGCAGAAGCATTAAATCGGCATGGAATAACGAAAACAATTGTTGTTCAAGCTGCTGCCACTGTTGAGGAAACCGAATTTCTTCTAGGTTTGTGCAAGACGCATGATTCAATAGCTGGTGTAGTAGGGTGGTTGGATTTTGAGCAGGACAATTTCGTGGAAACATTTGAACGGTTACGTAATGATCAATATTTTATCGGTGTCCGTCTCATGCTTCAAAGTATAGATGCTATGGAATACTTGCAACGTCCTCAAGTTATTCAAAATTTAAGATGGTTGGAGAAGTTGGGATTCCCTGTAGATTTATTAATCCACGCTGCCCAATTCCCTGCTGTACTAAAATTACTAGAGCTTGTACCTAATTTAAATGCGGTCATTGACCATTTGGGTAATCCACAAATTTCTAAGCAAGAAGTATCACCTTGGCAAGAGTGGATTACGGAAGTCGCCCAATTTCCACAACTGTATTGTAAACTATCAGGCATGGTTACCCAAGGGAATATTTCAGATCGGGTAGAATCTGATTATAGCTTTTATGTGGAACATGTCATAAAAACATTCGGATTGAAGCGAGTCATGTTCGGCAGTGATTGGCCAGTTTGTCTACTTGCAGCAAGCTATGATCAGACAGTTGGCATTTTGCATTATAATTTACCTAATGAGCTTACAAATCAACACTTAGACGATGTTTTTGGCAATAATGCGATTCGATTTTATCAATTGGAAAGACTGTGCAGTTAAAGATAGAGATGAGCAAAATATATAAGAACGTTGAAATACTTGATGACCGTGAGAGGAAGTTGTCATTGCACGGTGTTATATCAATAAATGAAACCAAATGGCAGAGATTCCGTTTGGTTTTTTTTGTATACACACTCATCCCATGTGGAGGTTACAGTAAGACTTGAAAGAAAAGATACAGCCCGATAGACTGTACCTTAGTTGGTGGCGTAAGGATTGGAAAGGTTATAGTGAATCTTAATCCTTTCGCCTTCAAACACTTCGATTTTGTGGATTAACCGTTGCAGGACTTGCTTCATTACTTGCTCGTCGTCGAGGTCAAGCGTAATGAAACGTCCTACTTCTTTTTTTGAATGTGTGTAACTGTTGGTCGCAATTCTGTTGCAGTGCCATTTTTTTTGAAATACGGTGTACGTACAACAATTGCTCAGAATCTACAGAATCTATATATTCTCTTAAAAAAGTAGCTATTCACGTTTCTAAAAGATGCTAAACTGTAAATGTGCTTGAAGAATTTTACATTGGAGTTGTTTACGTGAATAAAGAGATTTATTTAAAGTTAATATCACGTGCATTGGCAAAACTAGCACTTGAAGTGGAACTTAGAAATTGTTTAAGTCTATTTGATATCAATATTATTGCGGAGGACTTCTACAAAGAGTTTTTGAAGTTAGTGTACGGCTATAACTTGATAAATTTGAATATTCTTGAAAAGAATATGTCAGCAATTGATTTAGCTGACCAAGTTAGTAGAATTGCTATTCAAGTCACCTCTGATAACTCTAGCACAAAGATAATTGATACTATAGTAAAGTTTAATGATAAGAAGATACATACTCAGTATGACAGATTAATTTTTTTAATGCTTATCAAGAAGAAAAAATATACAACAACATTTGATACAAGCGGTCTTTTCTCTTTTTCGAAAGATATTGATATAATTGATCATTTTGACATGATGCAACATATTAAAGAAAAAGATACTGAAGATTTGAAAAGGATTTGCGAATTTTTAGATAGAGAATTATCTGTGAAGGTCAAAGAAACAACAAGAAAACAGGCGAGTGAAGTAGAAACAGTCATTACCTTAATTGAGTACTTAAGCAGTCATAAAAAGGTTACTGCAAAGAAAGAGGAGACAGTTACTGACCCTGAGGATAAAATTAATAGAAGGTTTAAAGAGTACTCCGATTTTCTAAAAGGGCTTTATATCGAATTAGTTTCACTGTATGGGGAAGCTGTTAAGCAGGCAAACGACATATTGGGCTTAGATGATGTGAAAATTTTGGTAATTAGGCTATACTTGAAAGACATTAGTAATCAATTTTTGGAACAAACAGGTGGAAATCCTAGGGAGGCACTAGAATTGTTAGCGTCGTTTTTCGAAGCGCAAATGGGTGCGTCGGGTTTTGAATTTGACAGAATGGCAATAAAATACTATTTGATTTCCGAAACAATAAAATGCAATGTATTCCCCAATATAGTAGGTGAAAAAGTTGGCGTTATTAGTTGAAGATGGTGAGAACTTTAAATCATCCGCTGTTTATATCGGATATTTGATACTGAAAGAAGTAAAAAAGAGTGAAACTAAAAAGGTTTCTATATATAAGGTGTCCGATACTCTGAAGAAGAATGGGATATCACACAGCAGACAATTAATATTCGGATTATTGTTTTTATATTCACTGGGAATAGTGAAATTTGAGGAGCCTTATTTATGGATAGAGTAGTAAATAGAATCAAGTTGTTAAAGTTGTATTCTGAACCTGAAGTATTCGAAACCATTGTATTTGAAGATGGAATAAATGTTATTCTAGGTGAGAAATCAGATGCTAATACAACTCGGGGCAGAAAAACTAATGGTGTTGGGAAATCAATGTCTATTGAGTTTATTAATTTTTGTTTATTTAAGAAATATAGTGATAGCAGAATTAGGCTAATACCTGATGAAGTGTTCAGTGTTGACGTGCTAATAAAGCTTGATCTACAAATTGGTAAAGAAGAAATAACAATTATAAGAAGTAAGGGCGAACAGAATAGGCCTCTATTAAAGAAGAATGAAGAGACCATTATTTTTGAAAGTGTGGATGAAGCCCAAAGATATCTTAAGGACTTACTATATAACGATTTTAATGAGGGGGTACTTCCCTCCTTTCGTGAACTGATATCCCCGTTGATACGAGATGAAAAATCTGAATTTAAAACCATATTAGAGTGTTTTGACGTTAGCAAAAAAATTCCTGTAAGCGTTGTTCCTCATTTATATTTTCTTAATATCTCGTTGGAATTTTATATGAAGGTTCAAGTAACTATTAAGAAAATAGAGCAATATAAGAGTGTTTCGACAAATACCAAGAAAGAAGTAACAAACGGTAATCAAAAAAAGATTAATGATGTAAGAGCAGAATTAAATGCATTAAACGATGAAGTGCTAAAAATGAATGATGCAATTGAAAGTTTTAGAAGTAACGAAGCATTCAATTCAATTGAGAAAGATCTTGTCGGATTAGAGGATTTATTAGACAAACTTAGAGTTCGCCAAAAAGCTATTAAGTATGAACTACAAAGGATTAAAGGTCTTCCTAAGCCTGAGGAAATTGATAGTTCTGAAATTGAACTTATTTATAATCAGTTTAAGCAGGGTCTCGGTGAACTAATTGTAAAATCGCTTCAAGAGACCCTTGGATTTAAAACAAAGATAGAAACTTTCCAGAGGTCATTAATTAACCAAAGGGCTTCTGACTTGCAAAATGAATTATATGAAATAACCGAACAAATAAGAGGGTTAGACGAAGAATACGGTGATAAATTAAGGATTATAGATCAAAAAGGGGTTTTGAAAAATCTAAAAAGCAGCTTGAAGATCTATAATCATAAAAACCAAGAGTACTCAAAAAGAATAGGCTTATTTAAAGAATATGAACATGCTGAGAAAGAAAAGAAAACGCTGTTCTTAAAGAAAACTCAAGAGGTACTTGAATTGGATAATGAAATTGATGAAAAGAAGAATGTCTTAAATAGTTTCCTTAGAACAATACTATCAATTCATGAATTAATAATGGGTAATAAGGAATGCTCATTTACGATTGAAACTATAAATAGTAAAACAAGTAAACAAATAGTCAAAATGGAATTGCGAATTTACGACGATGGTAGTCACAGTGTAGATAGAACAAAGGTATTTATTTATGATATGGCTCTTTTGTTTAATCAATATACACGAATGCGCCATCCGGGCCTTCTAATTCATGATAATATCTTTGATGTGGATCAAGATACACTTGTTCAAAGTTTAAATTTCTTAGCTAAACAAGAAGAAAAATATCAAGACTTCCAATATATCCTCACTTTAAATCGAGATAAAATTGAACATGAAGAGAATCTAAATCAAATAAAGCTTGATATTGAAAAGCATAAAATTGCTACTTTTACAAAAGAAAATAAGTTCTTGAAAAAAAATTATCAGGAAAAATGACATTTGATTTTTATCAACCTTTTTAAAACCTAGGTGACACTATTTACTATCTGTAAAACGATAACGAATTATGGGGAAAATTTATAAACGTATCAACTGTAAGATTTTAACTGATAGTTTTTGAAAATGGGGGAGCTATTTGGACAATAAAAACATTAGATACTATAACATTACTTTTTCAATAAAAGAATTAGTTAATCAAATATACAATGGGGAAATAGTGCTAGAGAAAGATAAGTATAGGAATTTAGTTTGGGATGTAAAAAAACAAAGTTTATATATAGACTCAATTTACAGAGACTTCCCAACCCCTGCAATATATCTTTTTGAAGATGAAGATCGATTACTAACTGTTATAGATGGAATACAAAGGCTTAGAACTCTGTATTCGTTTTATAATGATGAGTTTAAGATTCGCGACATTAATTCTGACATCAATGGTCTGAAGTATTCTGAACTATCTGAAATGGATAAACATAAAATTAATATGGGAAGGATTTATATTACAATAATTGAATACACGTGGAATAGCTCGTATATTATTACTGAATTATTTTATCGTTTAAATGCAGGTGGAGAAAGCCTTACTGATCAAGAGTTTAGAAACCGAATGTATTTTGGGAACATGATAAATAGTATAAATGATCTAAATACAAACTATTTGTGGCGAAGAATGTATAACAATCCTGTGGACAAAAGATATAAGGATTCAGAGTACATTCTAAAATTTTTTACTTTTCTGAGTGAGAACTATATAAATGCTAATAGTATTTCGAAAGCAATGAATGATTTTATTCAAAGCAATAGAAATAATGAATATTTAGCAGAACATTATCGAAGAATTTTTATTCATACTTTAGAAGTGATACAAAATTCGTTAGGCGAAAAGGCTTTATTAGTAAATGGCCGTTTCAGTAGTACATTATTTTATTCTCTATTCATACCTCTAGGTCTACTAATAAGCCAAGGAAAAGATTATAACTTAAATTTTGCTTATAACAAATTACTTGAGTTAATTTCGGAGAATGTCATTCAAAATAAATCACCGAACATAAAAATAAGGCTTGGTATTGACTTTTTGGTAGGTGATAAATTGTGAGTTTTAAACATCCGGATATCGATATTTATTATAAAAGCTTTTTGAGAGATATGGATAATATTGAAAGATTTGAAATTAGGGATGCTAATGATGTGAAAATAAAATCGATACTAAACATCGATATCTATACTAAAGCAACTAGGTTTCTAGAAGGTTCGATTAAAAATATTATCTATAGTTGTAGTTTAATTAGAGGAGACAATGCTAGTGATGTAACACTTCTTATCAGCAGACTAAAGCGGTTAAATAATCCTAAATTTGAAAATATAAAAGAATTATTTACTCAAGAGTTGATTTTTGATATTGAGGATGGGTTAAGGAGTGGGAATTATAATGGTAGGGATAAAACTTCGCTGAATGAAATTGTTTTAAACAGGCATAGAAACGTACATGCAACAGAAGATGCATCTCAATGGTATAATGCTAATGCCAAAGATCTTGAGAACTTTAAAGTAGAGTTCGAAGGATTATTAAATGTTTTAAAATATGTAGACGATATTAAATACTCTAGACAATCAAATTCGTTTTATGTTTAACTTTAGAGCAAACCTCTGGGTATTATTCATTATTGGTATAGAGCCGGAAAACTGATTAAGAAACAAGGCGGATAAAAAAATCACCCCTATCTTTCAAAAGAGGGGGATTTTTGTTTGCAAACGCAATGGAAGATGAAGTGGAGGGATTACCATGGGAAACATTCGGTCTTATTTTGAATGTGTTGTTTGTAATCATATAACGCTTGTACGTGCACAATATGGATGGCTAGATAGTCATCCCATAAGATATACATGTGGACATTGTAAAATTTTAATCAAGGGAATTGCTATCCTTGACCAAGAAAATGCTGATTTTACAATTAATATTGAAAATGCTTCGTTGGTTTCTCCTGAAAATGAAGCGGATTTTTATATTGAAACATCGGGGGAACTTTTAACTGAAAAGTTACAACCCTTTAATTCTGACACTCATTGGTACATACCGCCCCCGTTTTTTCAAGGTTTATGGGGAATGGGTGACCCAAGTGTTCCGCAGAGTAGTTATGAGAAGTTTGATAAATTTAAACAAAATGTTATGAGCTTTCTTTATAAGATAAAAAATGATTGGCCAAGAATAAGAAGAATAAATGAACTATGGCATCACGAGAGTCATGAATATTTAATTCAAGAAGTCCGTAAAGTATTACCAAAAATGCAATTTCCAATGAATAATAGACTTGAATATTTGCGTGGAGTTCATTTTGTTACAAGATTATTCTTACAACCAGTTATTAGTAATGATCATAACGAACTAATATTCAAAGAACTAAAAACTAATTTAGAGCAAAACCCTGCGAACCTGATAGAGTTGTCAAAATATTTTCAAGAGCATTTTAGAAGATATGATAGACGAATATTGCGTACAATAGAGCATTTTTCAGAAGTCTTCAAATTCTTAATTCCTGCATATGGACTTACTTATTACCACGAGATTCCTGAAGGAATATATGAAGAGAAGGGTATGACTACAGCAGCATTTGAAGATATTAAAGAATTTTATATAGATACTTACGAACTGGTGGCTGAGATTTTGCCAATCATAGTTAGTTATAATAATTCCAAGTATCGTAGCGATTTTAAAAAGATGTCTGATACAAAGCCTAAGTATGAGTTTGATAAATTCTTTGAAGCATCTAAGGGGAAAAAGGTTGAGTATATTGATGGAATGGAGGTATTTGATCATTTAATTGTTGAGGGCGCTATTGACAATAAAATACGAAATGCAATTGGACATAACACATATGAATTTGATGGAGTAAGTCAATTAATTAAATATGACCCTGTTGGAAAAAATAATCATTCCGATATCCGTTCAATGTATCTCGTTCAGTTTGCAGGTAAATGTTTGTCAATCTTTCAGACCGTAATTCATATTTGGGAATTGATTTACCAAACCGAAAAAAATTTATATACGAGTCAAGGTATGGAGTCGGTTAACCCAAATGTATTTAATATGAATTACCTTAAACAAGAATCATTAAAGAAAAAGGAGATACGGAGAAAGCAGAAAGGTGAGAAAAATATGAAG
The DNA here is from genome assembly GCF_056269345.1 of Paenibacillus sp. J22P15. NCBI lineage: Bacteria > Bacillati > Bacillota > Bacilli > Caryophanales > Paenibacillaceae > Paenibacillus > Paenibacillus sp. J22P15. The sequence continues at coordinate 149,614 of NZ_JBWDNT010000010.1, read as the reverse complement.
AAAAAGATAAAAGAGCAAAAACGAAAAAATAGGTAATAACTAAAATTTTCAGCGAATACTGTCACATCAAATTCTGTTCATTTTACGCAACCCAAACATGTGGAGTGCCTAATATTGATGGTACGAAATGAGATGTGACGGTACTGCTCAATTGCAGGGAGTTTGACTCCCGTTGCCTTTATTCAAAAAAGCCTGATCCTATGCGAATTGGTCTTTTTTCCTTTCTGAAACAGTAGACATCTGATGTCTACTGAATTGTGTAAGAATGAATGATATATACTTCTTATACGGACGCAGGTATAATAAGTGGTTCGAAAATTACTTTGATTATTTGTTGTACTCATTCTTAGGCTATCGCCCATTGTTGTAATACTTTCGCCATGTTAGATGCAAATCTTTTAAGTTAAAATTAGCAGGAGAAGGTCAGTTATAAATAACGAATTTATTATTTAAAGAAGGGGAGGCTTTTGATGAGTGAAAAATGTAGTATTCAAATAAGAGAGGAAATCCTATTCGGCATTCCACCCAAAGAAGTAAATGACGATATTTTTTTGAAGGTCGGAAGTTCATATCAGGCCTGTTTATCTTTGATTTGGATTGAAGAAAAGTTTAATATAGTATCTGATAATTACTATGAATGGGAAGAACAAATAAAAGAGGGTTATGACTTCTTCCTTGCTAATCAAAATGATAAGCCGGACTCTAATGAGATATTTTTGAATTATGGTATGGTTGAAGTTGTTGTGCTCAATAGGAGATTAAATAATCTACTTAGTACTATACGGCTGTATCGTGATCAAGTACTTCATGGGTTGTCTCTTTTGGAAAAGCAGTTGTGTGTTTCTGACTTAAAAATAGTGTTTGAAAATGAGACGAATAAATTGTATGACCAAACTGTTTCATATCAGCTTATGGAATTTATCCGCAATTTTATGCAGCACCAGGGGTTAATTGTAGAGCGTATCACAGCAGTAATACCACTCTTTAATAGAACGGTGGGTAGTCAATTACCTTATTTTGTAGAGGCAAACTATAAAGAGTTGAAAAAAGTAGATAAATTCAATAATAAAATCAAATTAAAAGACAAATTAGAAAATCAGAGCGAGTGGATAAACCTTATACTATTGGTTCGGGAGTATTATAATCAAATTATTGAACTACATAATAAATATAGAGATATCACTACCGAAATTTATGCAACTGTTTCTCAGGACGTTACTGAAATAGTAGGAGTGTACTATGAGAATTTACCAGTTAAGGAAGTTGCATTTTATGGAAGAAAGGACAGAGATGAGTATAAAGATTTTTTAGTGCAGTTAACTTATATTGATAAATTGAAAAGTTATCGTCATTCTTTAGTTAAGCTTGAAGAATCAAAGTCATACATAAATAAGGTAGCGTTTATTGACTCGGGTACAGTTCGCCTTAGTAACTCTACGACTTGTAGTATAAGATATAATATGTAGATGTAAAATATGACCTTGGCTACTTACTGGTATTCTTTCATGTCTTATGTAGAAGCGGTAATATCGCGCACTGTGATGATAATAATTTCAACACGAAAAGAGGTGATGCCCTATGACAACTCACAAAGTACCCAATAGATTAGCCAAGGAAAAGTCGCCATACTTGCTGCAACATGCGCATAATCCGGTGAACTGGTTCCCTTGGTCGGAAGAGGCTTTTGAAGTCGCCAAGCGCGACAATAAGCCTGTCTTCTTATTTATTTGGTACAGCTAGTTGTTGATTCACACGTACATGTCATTGATGGGATGTTCGCGTGAATCAATTTTTAGAAGCTTATGCTGAAGGAATTGGCGGAGGTTTTTTGTTTGAAAGTATAGGATTAGTGATCGTAATATTCCTCCATTCAATAGTATAATAAAAACATGTTTCAAAAAGGCTATTTAGACACGATGAGTTCGTTTAATCGATTGTATTTCTTATATTTACGAATTTCGTGAATATTACGTTATCGGAAAGATAAGGCAAAGACCCACGTTCTAAGCGGATTTTGAAAGAATTATAATAAAAGAATATGCCATATAATATCAGTAAAATGCAGCTAAACTGGAATTTGTGGGGGGATTAAAATAGAAGAATTAAAACCAAATGAAAAAGAGAAAGAAGTATTATCATTATTTTATAATAGATTCTATGATTTATATGAAGAAGTTGTAAATGATGTTTTATTAATAAGGATGCTAAAATAAGATTTTATAAACTAAGAGAATCATTTTCGATATATAAAGAATTATTGAGTTATGAGCCGATTAAAGAATATATTAATTGGATGAAAAAAGGTGGACGACCTCATTTTGAAGGGATAATTGCGGATGATTTGTTTAGTTTTATAAGAAATTTATTATTACATTTTCCTATTTTTGATACATGGGATGAAGTTTATATAAATAAAAACTTAGCCACGTGGAGTAAAGTGGGACAAATAGATAAATTTCTAACTAAAGGTATTGAAGGGAAAATTGATGGTAAAGGCACGGTGAAATATAGAATATGGGAAGAAAAAAAGAAAAAAATGACATATTTTTGTATTAATTTTCCCGAAAAATATGATAATACAAATATTTACTTGAAGGATATAATATCTGAAGAAGTTGGAATGAAATTTTGTATGGCATTAATGAGAGCGATATTAGATGCTCAGGTAGAGGATTCAGAAGTACCAGATATAAAAATAATGTCTCAAGTATATTTACCAATAAAAACAAATATTTGAAACTGCATAAATTCTAATTTATTAGTGAGATTATGAGTGCAATAGGTATTTTGAAAAATGATAATTCAAGCTCGTATTATCCATGTTATGCAAATAGATTAAAGGTATGTAGAAGGTGAACTGCCAGGGGGAAAATCGTTGGTTTGAGGATTCTATCCGCTACTCAGGATTATCTCAATGGTACAAATATCATCAAAACCTTAGGGATATTAGCTACAATGAAGGCAAGAAAATAATTGGAATATGTATCCAGTATGAACTTATCTCACAACTTTCAAAAGATGATTTCGATGCACTTGTAACTGCCGACATTTTATGTGGTCCAGGTAACTATAACCTTCGAAAGAGATGGTGAGTGGAACTTAAAACAATCCCATGGCTATAATAGCCATGGGATTGTTTATGTGAGGTTGTTGCATCTAACTGCTCTGTTTCTCTAGGGCTGGAAATGAATCGCCCATTCCAAGTACTTAATGGCTTTAACTATTTCCCCTGACTCTAAGCAACGCTCAGACATGAACTGACTAAGCGTAAAAAGTTTTTCTTCCCATTTACACGTTCTCTCAATATCCAATCATCGGACAATATTCTAAATGAGTTCTTATGAAGCTGCTCAAACAATTGCGTACAAAGTTGCTGTTTATGTATGGAATCCTGTTCAGTCCAAGCCTCATCCAGGAGTTTAATAAATACGGTTAAGTCACATTCAATATTTCCGCTTAAGTAGATATGTTCTTTGTCCAAAATAAGAAATTGGTACTCATCGTTCCTAATGAGCTTTCGCAAATGCGTTAAGTACATCCGTAAATTGTGCCGAGCTATTCCTGTCGAAACATTCCCCCATAGATCATCACATAGTTGTTCCCTTGTTACTGAGAGGTTCATGACCAAATAGATGAGAATTGGCTTGGCGTAGCGCTGATTCCAGCCTTCAACAATTTGCTCTCCATTAACAAAAACCTGAAACTGATTTATTAAATCTACTCTTAATGTATCCACGGAAGAAGCCTGGTTCTGTTCATCCAGCCTTTCAAATAGTTCACTATGTAGTGCTTGAAGAAATGAATCCTCACTTTTGGGAGATGCATTGCCATTCTGAAAAAAGTGATGAATCTGTTTGTAAGTTTCTTCAGGTTGGTCATAAAACGTCATATTCGATGAATTGAGAATCGTCATGCATTGCGAATTCGGAATATAAGCGGTCTGTAAACCGGATAAATAGGTCGGATAAATAGGGTCAAGATCACCGGGAACGATTACTACAGGCTTGGTATTTCGTTTAAGCTCAACAAAAATTTCATCATGAATGTCTACAAAAGCATCCCAAAGATCAAAATAGGTTTCAAGTGAAACCTTATAGAATCCCTCATACAATTTTTGTATCTCAGGACTACTGGAAGCATAAGAGAGTAATGTTTGGAATGATATGATCAGCTAGACCATGAATGGACTCATTTTGAACCAAGGATTTACGATGCTCTGTGATTTTAGTTGCTGTGCTTTTTGGAAAAAATAATGGAATAGAGTGCAGGCTGCAACCTAAAACCATTTCCGGTTTGAAAATTCCGAGTAGCACGGCACATATGCTTCCTGCTCCAGGACCAACGGCGAAAAAAGAAGAAATATTTAAGCTGGTGGAGCGGATTGTGTATGAAAGGGGAAGGGAATCGGGTGGAGTTGACGGTTTGTTATAGGTGAAGATTGATAAGATTTTCTTACCACCGCTTCCTAACATGTGGAGTGCGGAAACATGAAGATTATTTTATGGGGACGGTTTTATCAGCGATTGCGGCTGCGGGATTGCTGGAGATTATAGAGCATCTGGACGAGAATGATTCTGATAAGGCTTATTATACTGACTGTATAATTCACGCTGGATCACATGGGATGATGGAACAGAAGAGGTAATGGGAAGCTTGGAAAGACCATTTATTTTATTCCAGGATAACAAACCAACACATGTATTCTTTGCAACAGCAGATGGTCCAGGTGAGTTCACAAATGCTAACAACACATGGAATATGGTTGTACCTTTGAAGTAGTATCAGTTAGTCACGTTCCCGAATCTGAATTCAAGTATGGGGGGAGAATAATAAATCTCCCCCTACTTCAATCCTGAATTTCACTAATCTAACTGAGCAAACAGATTTTCCATCCCACAATTTGCGGGGTTGTTTTATTGCAAAATCACTTTGGCTACGAATGCAAGATCTGCAATGTCAACATTGCCGTCTTTATTGACATCCGCATTCCCGTTCCAGCCCTCTTGACCTTCTTCTTTGCTGTAAGCCGCTGCAACAATAGCCAAGTCTCCAATAGAAATTTTTCCATCCCTATTGATATCCGCATTGATTTTCTTGGTGTCAAACACTTGAATGGCCGCTTCCAATGCAGCTTTCGCGCTATCCACCTGCTGCTGAGTGGCATTCGGATCATTTGCTGTCGCGCTTGCCGCAGCGATTGCCGACTGCAATGGCGCTTTGGATCCATTCACATACTGGCCGTGTCCATTGCCTTCCACTGCTGCATCGTACTTAGCCTGAGCGCTTGTGATTAAAGCATTCAAGAGTGATTTATCCACAGGTATACTAATTTGTACTTCATGGGAGGCTCCGCCGACCTGCAGTTCATTCCCCTGTCCATTGGCAATCACAACATTGTCGACAGAAATTGTCGCTACCTCCGCTGCAGATTTGGCTGTAAATTTGAAATTCAGTAAATCGCCTTCGGCAAGTATCCCTTGGTTTGCTTCCACGCTGGCAGCAATAATACGAATTTGCCCCGGCGTTGTCTCTTGTTGTTCAATGACTTGGAATCCATCTTTCAGCGATGTAACCGAGTCGAATTGCAAATTCGCTGGATTATAATGCAGCGTCAAATCTTGGGCATACATTTGCTGGTATACACTTTGTGTTACGCCGGTCAATCCCATCTTTACATCAAATATTTGACCAGAGTTCACCTGCTGTAAACCAGTCAATGTAGTCTGAGGCATTGCAGCCGGAGGCACCGGCGCGAAAATTTTCATTTCCGACAAACCGACATTTGATCCGCTTCCTCCGGATACCTGGAATTTGACCCATGTCACCGTCTTCTCAGGGAAAGTTACAGAATAAGCGCTTCCATCATTCGGGATTCCTGAAACCGCAAAAGTGCTTCCGTCGCTGAAGGTAAGCGTTCCGCCGGGAGCCCAGTCCGCTGAATTAGGCCGATCATTGAAGATAATCTTGTTGAACGTTTGACTCATCGGCCAATTCACCTGGATCCATGGATTCTTTTCTCCCTTGGAGGCCCATTCGCCGCTGCCCGATTGCCCAACGATACCATCGAACGCTTTAACGGGAGTATAATCAGCACTGTATTGCGATGAAGCGGTAACTGTGGCGGTCTGCGTTGGGATCTTATTAACAGATACTGTAATTCTTGTTGTCAAAGGCACGTTATCGGGATTTAACACCCCAGGTGGCAAAGTTACAGTTCCATTTACAGTGAAGGTCTGCGCTGTCGTGGCAGTTGGATTGTAGCTTGCACTATCTACATCCCAATTCACATTGGCAACCAAGTATCCCAAATCGGTTACAAGCGTTACTTTGGCAGGCAATCCAAGGGCGGCCGCTGTATTCGCCGTTCCGATCGCCAAGTCTGTTATGTTAGCAGGCGCAGTGATGCTGTTCAATTTAGTCTCTGTCAATCCATATATCAAATCCGCAATAATCGGCAGATGGTCGGAAGCGACACGGGTCGTTTCCGTTAGCAGGACATCCGCGTTCTTCATCACTATATTCTTGGAGGCAAAGATATAATCGATTCGCATTCCCGGTATGGTGTAATCCTCGTTCTGACCCAATGAGCCGAACACATCGTTATAGGCTTGCATCATAGGTTGCATTTCGGCGCTGTCCGGAATAGCATTGAAATCGCCGACGAAAATTGCTGGTCCTTCGTTTTTCCCGCCCCACGCTAGTATTTCCTTGATCTGCTGCGTCCGTTCTGACGCTCTTTCCCAATCAAGATGGGTGTTGAAGAAACGGAATGGGGTTCCTTGAACGTCGACTACAGTTTCCAACAATCCCCGTTGTTCGCTCATACTGAAAAGGAGGTGATTCTCGGAAGAAACAATAGGATATTTGCTTAAAACGGCCGTTCCGTATTGATGGCCATTCGAATTCAGATTAGCCCCGTAAGCGAATTCCATGCCCAGATACTCGGACAGCCGTCTGGCCTGATCTTCGAAATTGCTCCGAGGACCGTAGTTATTATCTACTTCTTGCAGGCCGATGATGTCGGCATTCGAGTCTTTGATAATGTCACCGATCCGTTTCAAGTCCAATTTCCGATCGGATCCTTCAGCGTGATGAATGTTGTAGGACATCGCTCTGATTTGAACCTTCTCCAAATCAGAAGATTCCGCCGCCGTAACGGATGTCCCCATCACGAACGGGACCGCCAACAAGGACAATATGGTGCCGACAAGAAGTGATTTCTTTAAAATTGATTTTATAAACAAGCTACCACTCTCCTATATTTTTTTAAGTAAAAAAGCAACAATAGAGTTAAGAAATGAGCGTTTGTCGTCTTGCATTGCCCGTTAACGTCGAATCATATTTCCCTCCCTCGTCGTAAAGCTTTTGAGCTGAATTCGCAAGCATTGATCCTATACAGCTCTTGCTACAAGATCTCCACACCAATTTATCGTATCAACTATCACTGATATATTCTATTTAATATATTGTTAAGATAAGGATAATTTGCATTTAAAAGCTAATTCTAGTTGACAACAGAAGGAGAGCTTGATCGGTAGAAGGAATGGTATTATGACAGCGCTTCCTCAATTCTATATCTTTAGGCTCTGACCGGACGCTCCTATATCTATAAGTTCTGTGTTGAAGAAGCCGGCGATGCCGGTTTTTTTCTATCTGCCGCGTATACGCATCAAGTTACCATATATGGTGTCGCGGAAAATACACAAGTTTATAAAGGTTCTGTAAATGAAATGAAATGTCATGTCATCTGAAGTAATATATAAATAAACAGATGTAACGAGTGCAAGGAGATAAAATGACAAAAAAACAAAAAAAGTATAAACGATTCAGGGATGATATAAAAAAAACATTTATCATTTATGCGTTTACTCCAGTTATCATCGTTGCACTTACCAGTTATATCCTTTTATTTTCTAGTTTTTATAAGACGATTGTTTCAAGCAACTATGATTACAACGTCCAGATCGCCGAGACAGTAAGTAATATTATAGGTTCTTATCAGAATCAAGCCTATCTTATGTCAAAGGATAGTAGCTTGTTAACATCTCTGGAGTCGAAGCTTCCGAACAGCGAAATATACGGAGAGTTATACAATTTTATAAATCAAATGCAAATCAAGGGTAATTTCTTTGTGTTTGACGATAAGCTTAACCCTATATTACAAAGCTCGAATCATATCCCCGAATATGTCCAAGGTAATGATTCTGTGAAATGGGGACTCCTTCGAAGAATGCTGGATAGCCCTGAAAAAGTCATATTGGTCAGGGAACAAGGTTTTATTGACCACAGTCGAAGCTTGACCATTGGCAAAGCCATAGTAAAGGAAAGCCGTGTAATGGGATTTATTATCTTCGACATTAACCAAAGTGACTTAGTCGAGCTTATCAGCACAAATTTTTCAACTAGTGTCGTTATAACTGATTACTTCGGATATGTAATTGCAGGCACAAATGAATTGCTAGTCGATCAATTAGGAAAAATTGATTCGAATTTGAGAGATAAATCTGGAGTTGTCAAATCGAATAAAGATACTGAATATGTGACAAGAACAGAAATACTAGATGGGCTTGTTATTATTTATACTCTCACCTCTGTCGGTTACTTTAAATCGATGCTAATTCTGGCAGGTTCATTATTAGGCTTGCTTTTCGGCATGTTTGCCTTGACAACCTTCATATCAGCCATAAAAATTGCCAACAGTAAGACCAGAGCCTTAGATGACATAATAAGGGCGATTGAGAATGTTCAACATGGTAATTTGGATACCCAGCTCATAGTCAGTACGAACGATGAATTTCAAGTCTTCGCAGAAACTTACAATCAAATGCTTGCCGATATTAAAAAGTTGATTGAAGCGAACAATGAAAAGGCCCGGCAAAACGTAGTATCCGAAATTAAACAACTGGAGTCCCAATTTAATCCTCACTTTCTTTTCAACACGCTGGAAACGATTCGTTATATGGTAAAAATGGATCCTTCTACTGCCAATAAGATGATCATCGTGTTATCCAATTTGTTAAGATACAGTATCAATAGCAGCATTACGGAGGTTAGCCTCGGGGAAGATATTGAGTATACTAAGAACTATTTATTCATTCAAAAATACCGTTTTGGTAAAAGTTTTGATTACGAGATCCATGTGGAGGAAGCTGCACTGGACTGCATTGTCCCAAGGCTTATCGTGCAGCCGATTATAGAAAATTCAATTATTCACGGATTTGCTAGCCGTAAGTCCTTGACTATACAGATTAAAGCGGTCATTACTGAAAAACATCTGGTCGTCGACATTCGTGATGATGGTAAGGGGATGGAGCCGAATGTTTTGCAAAACATCAAGGAAATCCTAAAGCAGAATAAAAACACTTCATCCCATATCGGTTTGTACAATGTTCATCGGAGAGTACAGCTTATTTACGGTGAAAATTACGGAGTAGACTTATCAAGCGAGCATCACGGCGGGACAGTTGTCAAAATTACAATACCTGTTAGGCAAGGGGGAGTATAATCGTGTTGAAGGTAGTTATTGTGGAAGACGAGGAAATTATTAGAAAAGGGCTAGTTCACACGGTTGATTGGCTGTCTATGAATTGTACCGTTGTAGGCGATGCCGGTGACGGGCAGGAAGGACTCCAATTGATTGAGCAGCTCCGTCCCGACTTAGTCATTACTGATATCCGGATGTGTGTCATGAATGGGATAGAAATGGTAGAGCAAGCTTTGAAAATATATCCGTTCCAAAGCATTATACTGACCAGCTATAGCGAGTTTGATTATGCGAAACAGGCGATCTCCTTGAAGGTCTTTGAATATTTGTTAAAGCCCGTAGATGAAATAAAGCTTGCAGGCATTATCGAGAATATCAAGCGAGAAATAAAACAAGGAAAAGTGTACGACGAGTTCGTCAATATAACGAAACCGGAAAGCGATCATTATTTGATTGATTTGGATGGTTATCTGTTTACCGAACATAGACAAAATTATTATGTCAGTGAGATGATCAAGCGCATTAAGAGCGATTACGATCAAAAGCTGACTATAGAAGCTATCTCCGGTCAACTGGGAGTCAGTCCGAGTTACTTGAGTCGAAAATTGAAGGAGGTTACTTCCCAGACATTCTTGGATATCCTAAACAAGTACAGAATTCAAAAAGCTGTTGAATTGCTCGACATTGGTAAATGTCGGATTTATGAGATAGCCAATATGACTGGATTTAGTGATTATAAACATTTTTGCTCTGTATTCAAAAAATACACAGGCACAAATCCTACCAATTTTATGAAGTCCAGTCACCGAGTAGTCGTGAAAAATAGATCAGTATGCGTAAATTAACGATTAGAAGAAACAGCTCAATTAGGTCGACACCTTTATGAGCTGTTTTTTTTTTGAGAGTATTTAAGTTCATTTACTAGGATAGTTAAACTATTTTTTCGGATTGTTCAGATTATTGGGCTCTATTAAAATGATTTCAAAGACATAGTACATATGAAGGGATGAAAAAAAGTTGAGATACAATTATCACATGCATTCCTGTTATTCTGACGGCACGGACACACCGGAACAATTAATTAATCTGGCACAAGAATATGAAATGAAATCGGTTGCTTTAACGGATCACGATACTGTGGATGGAGTAGAGGTTTTTATGGCTGCCGCTGCACGAGCGAATATTGAAGCCATTCCTGGAGTAGAAATTTCATCACGCATTGGCCAGAAAGGCATACATATTCTTGGGTATGGGATCGACATAAAAAACATAGAGCTGCTCAAATTGCTGGATACTTTATCCCTTGAAGCTACAGCTTACACTAAGCATGCTTTTAAATTTGTAGCTGATAAGTTTGGTTATTCTTGGGAACAAGTGGAGTTTCATGATAGATATAAGAAAGGAAAGGGGCTTTATCTATCAGATGTGTTCTCAGCCATGCTGAAGGATGGATTATTCAACAACTGGTGGCAGTACGGGGGGCTTGTTGATTATTGCTTTAGTAATGTAAAGCAGGAATATGGTGCCCCGGCTGAAACAGCCATTCATGCAATTAAGAAAAGCGGAGGAAAAGCATTTCTAGCTCACCCTAAGCTCATGAAAATGAGCCTGGAGGGGGAATTAAGTATATTTAAGCAACTAAAAGATTTGGGGTTAGATGGTATAGAAGCCTATTACCCCGAACACTCGCCTAAAGAATCCAGCTGGTATGAACTCTGCTGTGAGAAATTAAACTTGGAGGTATCTGGCGGAACGGACTGGCATGGAATGGCACGCCAGAAATCGCCTTTGTACTATTGTGGAAATATATGTATAAAATAATGACTTAAAATCGTATATTTGTAGGAATTGTAAACTTAAGTTAATTCAGTTATTCGGATAATTGTACTTTTTTTTCAGATTGTTCGACCTATTCAGACAGAATACAATAAATATGAAGACAAAATATAAATATTTGGAGGAGTTAGAATGAAACGGATTTTTGCAATCGGACTTATGGCAAGTACGCTGTTTTTAGCCTCTGCTTGCTCAAACTCAACACCAGTAAATACAGGGGAAGCAACAACCAGCCCAACAGCAAATTCATCAGCTAAGGCACCAGAATCCAAGTCGCTCGTCGTTTATACGGCAGCAGCGCAAGATGTCATGAATGTTGTAATCCCTGAATTTGAAGCTCAAACTGGAATTAAGGTTGATGTTGTTACCGCGGGTACCGGTGAGCTGCTTAAGAGAATCGAGGCGGAACAGGCAAATCCGTTGGGCGATGTTGAATGGGGTGGAACAGCATCGGTTATTACTCCGAAACAAAATCTGTTTGAACCTTATACATCAGTGAATGAAAGCTCTATTATAGATTCGGCCAAAAATACGGAAGGGATGATCAGCAGAAACAACATTATTCCGATGGTGCTTCTCGTGAACAAAAATCTTATTGGCGATATTAAAGTTGAAGGCTATGCGGATCTTCTCAATCCAGAACTGAAAGGCAAGATTGCATTTCCTGATCCTGCCAAATCGTCAACAGGCTTAACTCACGTAGCAAACATATTACAGACTATGGGTGCCGGTGATGAGAATAAGGGCTGGGATTACATCGAAGACTTGGTCAAGAATCTTGATGGCAAGCTTATCGGAAGTTCATCCGCAGTACCCGAGGGTGTTGCTAAAGGCGAGTATACTGTAGGTTTCACTCACGAAGAGCTGGCGTCCGCGGCTGTCAGACAAGGTTCTCCGGTAGAGGTTGTCTACATGAATGAAGGCGTAATCGTATCGCCTGGCACCGTGCAAATTATTAAAGGTGCTAAAAATATTGAGAATGCAAAAAAATTCGTTGATTTCCTGACATCCAAAGATTTGCAGACTCTTACAGCTGAGAAACTTAATATGCGTGCTTCCAGGGCAGATATTACTGCGCCAGCAGGGTTAAAGGAGATTTCGGATATCAAGATCGTTCCGGAAGATCTGGAATCATCGCTAGTTAACACGCAAGCATGGCTCGACAAGTTTAAAGATGTTTACACAAGCAATTAAGTGATAGCCGGTACTAAATTACGATAAGAATTAGAGTGCTATGGAAGCCTGTGACATTCACATGTTGCAGGCTTCTATAGTAAGGGAGGAAATCAAGTGAGCATTGCCATTCATGTTAACCAGGTTGTAAAAAAATATGATAACGCTAGACTTACGATCATTCCGGGGCTTTCAGTTGAAATAAAGAATGGTGAGTTTTTTACACTTCTTGGACCATCGGGCTGCGGCAAAACGACATTGCTAAGAATGATTGCGGGGTTTAACTCAATCGAGGAAGGGGAAATCCTTTTTGGCGATCAAGTCATCAACGATATTCCGGCTCACAAGAGAAACATTGGCATGGTGTTCCAGAATTATGCCATATTCCCGCACCTGACAGTACAGCAAAATATAGAATACGGATTAAAGCTGAGAAGGCTTCCCAAAGCAGAGATTAAGAAAAAAACGGAAGAAATCATGAATATCGTTCAGATTGATCAATACAAGCAAAGACTTCCGGAGAAGCTTTCCGGCGGCCAGCAGCAGCGTGTAGCTCTTGCAAGAGCTATTGTCATTCGCCCCAGTGTTCTTCTGATGGACGAACCGCTCTCCAATCTGGATGCCAAGCTGAGAATTGAGATGAGAACCGCGATAAGGGAAATACAAAGGGATGTAGGTATTACCACCGTCTATGTAACCCATGATCAAGAAGAGGCTTTGGCAATATCCGATCGAATTGCAGTCATGAAGGATGGCGTGATCCAGCAGGTTGGAAAACCGAGAAATATTTATACTCGTCCGTTCAATACATTCGTCTCGAAATTCGTGGGTCATTCGAACTTATTTAAGGGATCCATTCGGTTAAAAGCGAACGAAACACGCATCGAATTCCAAAACGGCTATTCTATATTGATGCATAATTTGGCTGATGATGTGTTTGATGGACAGAATGTTATTATTGCGGTTAGACCCGAACAATTTTTCGTAGCAGAGAGTGGCTTGAAGGCAACAATCAACAAAAGTACATTTCTGGGTCAATATATTAATTATGAAGTGAATCTCCAAGGAGAGATGATGACAGATGCCGGACATCCCTGTGAATTTGTTCAAGATTTGGGTCAAACGAGCAAATTTTACGAAGTGATGGATGAGCTGTTTCTTGCTCCAAACAGTGAAAAGATCAACGTGTTTACCGAGGATGGAGAACGGAGTTTAATCGAGGGCGTGAAAAGGCATGACTAAAATTAAATTAGATTTCTGGACAATCATGGCCCTGATTATAGCTATATTATTAGCATTATTCCTGATCTATCCTATGTTTTCGTTGTTAGTGAGCAGCTTTAAAGATCCTGTGACAGGAACGTTTACGTTCCAAAATTTCAGTAAGTTTTTCGAGAAACCATATTATTATCTAGGTTTATTGAATAGTTTCAAGATTTCTATTTCTGTTACTATTTTATCCATTCTAATCGGCGCGCCGATGGCCTATCTTATGACGGCATACGAAATCAAAGGCAAAAAAATGATTGAAATCCTGATCATCATATCGATACTTTCGCCGCCATTTATCGGAGCATATTCCTGGATCCTTCTAAGCGGTCGCAGCGGTGTGATCACGAAGTTCTTCTCGACTCTGGGAATCGAAATGCCTAGCATATATGGCTTTGGCGGTATTGTTCTGGTGTTAACTTTGAAATTATTTCCATTCATATATCTCTATGTGTCCGGAGCATTGAAGAAGGTTGATGCATCACTCATCGAGGCTGCCGAGAGTTTGGGATGCAGTCCATTCAAGAAGGTATTCAATATTATCCTGCCATTGATTGCTCCAACATTGCTAGCTGGCTCGCTCTTGGTATTTATGGATGCTATGGCGGATTTCGGAACTCCGATGCTTATCGGAGAAGGGTTTAATGTCATGCCTGTTATGATTTATTCCGAGTTTATTAGCGAAGTGGGCGGGCAGGCGAATTTTGCAGCGGCAATGGCAACTATTATGGTATTGATAACAGCCTTATTATTTGTTGGTCAAAAAATTTATCTTAATAAGAAATCTTTTACGATGAACTCCTTAAGGCCAATAACGCCGGCAAAATTCAAAGGGATTAGTGGAATTTGGGCACATATCATGATCTATTTCGTTGTTTTGTTTGCAATTATTCCCCAGTTGACCGTAGTGGTTACTTCTTTCCTTGAAACGAAAGGCACCAGATTTATTGCAGCCTTTTCATTGGAGAGTTATAGAATAGTTTTTGATACGCTTTGGGAATCGATAGTCAATACGTATATTTTTGGCTTTGAAGCGTTAGCTATTATCGTTGTTTTGGGGATGTTCATAGCTTACCTATCAACAAGGAAAAAAAATGCGCTTACTTCCTTAATCGATACCATTTCAATGTTTCCATTTGTTTTACCTGGATCAGTGCTTGGCTTAACTCTACTTCTCGCGTTTAATCAGAAGCCTATGCTGCTGAGCGGAAGTGTGATGATTCTGGTGCTTGCTTTTGTAATAAGAAAGCTTCCATATACGCTTCGGTCCAGTGCGGCAATTATTTACCAGATTAGCCCAAGTATCGAGGAAGCATCCATCAGTTTGGGGTCTTCGCCGGTAAAAACATTTTTTAAGATTACGGCGGTCATGATGCTTCCGGGCGTCCTCTCGGGAGCGATATTGAGTTGGATAAACGTTATCAATGAATTAAGCGCATCTATTATTCTTTATACCAGTAATACCAAAACGATGTCAGTTGCCATATATGCGGAAGTAGTCAGGGCAAGTTACGGAACAGCCGCAGCGATATCTAGCATTCTTACTTTCACAACCATTATAGTACTAATGATTTTCTTCAAGCTGACCGGGAACAAATCTGTCACCATGTAACAATTTATAGCAGATCAGAGCATTTCCATCTTCACCGTCTGAGCTAGATGCGGATTATATTATTACGACAAAGGAGTAATAACTGTGCTATTAGAAGGTCAGCCAATGTATTTGCGAATCGCAAATGAAGTTGAACGAATCATAAAGCACGGAAATTTAAAACCACATGATCCTGTTCCTTCTGAGGGAGAATTGGCAAAAATGTTTAGTGTCAGTCGAATGACCACCAAGCTGGCACTTGAACATCTTGCCAAGCAGGGAGTGGTTTACCGAATGGCTAGAAAAGGGACGTTTCTAAGTAATCTCTCGAGCGAATTATCGCAAACTGACGGCAATAGCAAAAAAATAACATCTGCTGGCATGATGAGTAATTGTATTGGACTAGTAGTACCAAATTTGGATCCCTATACGTCCCAAGTCATATCCGCAATTGAATCCGAGGCAAGAAATCTGAACTACAACCTTATCATTAAAGTAAGTAAGGGACTTGTAGATGAGGATTTCTGTCTTCGTCAGCTTGTTCAAGAACAAGTTAGAGGCATTATTCTGCTTCCTCGGACGCGCACGTATTACAGTGACCAAGTGATGCAATTGAAGATAGATAGATACCCTGTTGTTATAATTGACCGTTATTTTCGAGAACTCCCTATTGATTGTGTATATCATGATTATTTCCAGGGAGTATACCAAATGGTTGAACATTTGATTAAGAAAGGACACACGAAAATTGGCTTAGTCACAAACATAGTCTCCGCAATTAATCGAAGTGAAGAACAACATGAAGGATATTTTAAAGCACTGTATGACAATGGAATCCCAGTAAAAAGTAATAATATCCATATCGTAGATCAATTAAAAGATCATACAAATTATTCGGATTTTGATCCGCTGCTGGATGAATTTATACGAAGAAATTCCGACATAACCGCCATCATGTGCGGAAACGACTACTTGGCAGCCTCGGTTCTTTATTGTGCAATGAATCGGAAAATCGTAGTGCCGGATCAGCTTTCGATCGTTGGATTTTCAGATATCCAAATGGCAACAATGCTTCCTGTTGCTCTTACAACCGTTAGGCAACCGACGGAGGAGCTGGGAACAGAAGCGGTTAAGCTTCTGGTTAAGCGTATGAACCTCTGTGACGAGAAGCAGATTACTGTGAAAATAAGAACGCAAATTATCGAACGGAATAGTGTTTCCGTTTGTTCAGAATAATATTCATATGAAGGCTTGTACATTGGTCACTCCATTTTATTCATTTGAAGGGAGCTTGTAATTATGCTATCCACGTATACTCGAGTCAGTATTCACGCAGCTACTGCGGTCTTGTTTCTCCTCACTATTTTCGTTGTTTTAAACCAAGGCGCTCCGTTGCAATTCTTTATGACTTCCGAACAGGTACAATCCTTCAAAACCATTTTCATCAGCATTATATTGGAGGCTATTCCTTTTATTTTGATCGGTGTATTTCTGTCTGCTGCGCTGCAAAGTTTTGTTTCTGAACAGACGATCCGGCGCTTGATTCCTTCCAATCCATTATTGGGTATTATATATGCCTGTTTATTGGGCATTCTTTTCCCTGTATGCGAATGCGGCATGATTCCTGTGGTCAGAAGACTAATGATGAAAGGAATGCCCGTATATATCGCTGTAGTTTTTATTCTTACAGGACCCATTATTAATCCTGTTGTGTTCTCCGCCACTTATTTTGCTTTTCGTAGTTCTCCTGCTATGGTTTACTCGCGAATGGGGCTTGCTTTTTTAGTCGCCTCCGTTATCGGCTTGCTGATATACCGGTTCGTGAGAACAAATCCTCTTCGTAGCAATCACTTACATGTTTCATCCCACGAAGGACATCAGCATCATAACAACAAATTAACCACTTTTTTCGTCCATGCATCGGATGAATTTTTTGTAATGGGCAAGTATATTGTCTTCGGTTCCCTTCTTACCGCAATCATCCAAATCTTTATGCATAGGGAAAGTCTTGTCGCTATCGGACAAGGACCGGTTAGCTCGCATTTATTTATGGGGGGCCTCGCTTACATCATGTCGATATGCTCAACATCGGATGCTTTTGTGGCGTCGTCCTTTGGTACGACATTCACATCAGGGTCTCTGCTGACGTTCCTCGTGCTCGGTCCAATGCTCGATATTAAAAGTACACTGATGCTGCTCTCTGTATTTAAATCAAAATTTGTGCTCGTACTATCGATACTTATTGTTGTTACCGTACTGGCGGGATCCATGCTTTGGGAGGTTTTGTTATGAATAACAATCGCATGCTGAGCTTGCATTATATTATTCGTATGCTTATACTGCTTGGCTTTTCCTCTTATATCGTATATTTGACTAAAACCGACGCACTACAATATTACATTGCTGCACGCATGATGATCTTCGTCAAAGGTGTCGCTGTTGCCTTATATGTCATTGCCTGTTTTCAGGGTTATTTGGTTTTCAGCGTTTACAGGGGGAAACGAGTAGACTGCGAATGCGAATGCGAACCTCAAGCTTCGCGATCTTCCTTTCCTATCTCCCTGTCTTACTTATTACTGATCTTACCTTTGCTTCTTGGCTTTGGCCTTCCGGATACTGCTCTAGGAAGCGCTATGGCTTCGGCGAAAGGGATGAGTCTTTCAACAGTGAAGCAAGAACCACTGCAGCGCAGCGCATCAGAAATAACAACCCCAAAAGCAGGGACGGAAGTAACCGATGCGGAGATCGAACAGATGTTCAACGATGAGTGGGAGGAGGTATATTCCAAAATAGGAAGGAGTCTTTATAAAAAAGATCCGATCGTTGTCAAACAGTCTCTTTATAAAGAAATTATATCGACGATTGATTTGTTCAAACATCATTTCATAGGTAAAAAAATCGAAATCAGCGGCTTTGTTTATCGTGAAGAAAATATGACAAGCAATGAGTTTATCGTTGGACGTTTTGTCATCAATTGCTGTTCCGCAGATGCCATGCCATACGGGGCGATGATCGAATTCCCAGCAGCTCAAAATTATCCAACAGATACTTGGGTCAAGGTCACAGGAACCATTCAAAGCGGCAGTTACAATGGCAATGAGATCTTCAAGATAAAGGCTGACCAAATCGAGGAAATCGAAGTCCCGGATTCACCGTATCTTAATGCGAATTACGATCCCCTTAATGATCTTGACTAAAATTAATAAAAAAGAGGTAATCAAGTGAAAAATTTGCGTTTATTCCTGTCTTTATTAATCATCTTGTTAGGCTTAGGCGCTAGCACAACTGCATCTGCGCATATTTCAAATGCGGGATACTCGGAGTTATACGTTGAAGGAAACGAGATTGCCTATGAACTTTTTATTAGTGAATCAGAATTAATGCAACTGTTCGATTCCAACGGTGATAAACAATTGGAGAACGAGGAATTGGCATTGCAAAGAGAGAGTCTCGAATCGTATTTACAGAAAGGCCTTCGTATAGATATAGATTCAAAGCCCTTAAAGATGGAATTGCTTTCAGTTAATGTGGAAAGAAAAGTCACAAGAGGCGTGGTGTTTCAACTGACGTTTACCGGAGATGAAGAGATTGAAAAATTTAATCTTCATTATAATCTGGTGTTTGATGACGCTGCGCCTGACCATATGAATGTACTTTTAGTCCATTCAGGGGAAAATTTACAGAATGATATTATGGATAATACGAAACGAGATTTTCTGATCAACCTTCCTCAGCCTAAGACTAGCGCTGTTTTGTGGGAATACTTTAAGCTTGGCATCGAACACATTTTGATTGGTTTTGATCATTTGCTCTTTTTGCTTTGCTTGGTATTAATCGCAACTCGCTTTAAAGATGCCATTCAAATTATTACTGCTTTTACAATCTCTCATAGCATAACCCTATTTCTTGTAGCCTCGGGAAGGCTCCAAGTAAACTGGCCTTGGCTCGAAGCCGCGATTGCCCTGACAATTTGTTATATGGCAGTAGAAAATATGTTTGTTCAAAAGGCCAAATGGCGCTGGATATTGACATTTGTATTTGGCCTGATTCACGGCATGGGCTTCGCTGGGGCTTTAGCTGAAACGGGTCTTCCAAAGCACAATTTGATTAGTGCTCTCCTGACGTTTAATTTAGGTGTGGAAGTGGGACAGCTAATGGTCCTATGTCTGTTGCTGCCCCTCCTCATTTGGCTGAGAAAATTCAAGTTTTATCGTAAAATAATACTTTCAACGTCGTGCATTATTTTTGTGGTGGCATTTATTTGGTTTATTCAAAGATTGTAATGAGATTTTTTATATTACTGATATGAAACGGATAATGGTCTTCAAATTTTTTTAATAGAAGAGCCGTTGAACATACCAGTGACATTATATACGATGAGCTGGACTTGGCTCGCAGAGACGATCGTCCATTCGTTTCTTTATTCATCATTAGATGCTACATATTAAACTGGAGGTTAAGAGTATGTTTTTTCTGAAATGGTTAAGAAAGTCATATCTATCGTTAAGTTTAATCGTTGCAATCCTGCTAGGCAGCATTGGTCTTGGTACTGTGCTTTTTCAAGAACCAAGCTTGGCTGCGGGGGCGGACCCTGAGAGCGGTCCTCTTCTTAGGTTCATGTCCATATCTGACATTCATGTCAATACAGCAAATCTATCCAAGGCGTTGGATGACTCTGTTGCTAACAATGTCGAAGCAATAACTGTAGCCGGAGATCTAACCAATCACCATACAGACAGCGAGTATGACGCCGTCATGAATATGATGAAATCAAAACCTCATGCTCCAGTCTATTATACAATGGGCAATCACGAGTATGATTACCACCCTCAGGATGATTTCAAAGCAACCCAAAGCAAATTCGTAGAGAAAACGGGAGCACCAGATATAAACTACGATAAGTGGATCAATGGCTATCATTTCATTTTTTTAAGTGCTGATATTAGATATGCAGGCTGGACTGACGAGACGATTAGTTGGTTTGAAAACGCGATTGCTGAAAATGCCGACCCTAGCAAGCCGATTTTTGTGTTCATGCATCAACCATTAGATAGAACTGCATCACAAACCTATCCATCTAATAACTATCTTGGGCTTCTACCAGATTCGAATCATCAAGTAACTGACATTTTGGCGAATTATCCTCAAAGTGTGTTTGTAACAGGGCATATTCATGACGATATTAAGATCGAAGGTAATTTATTTAGTGAGAAATTCTCTGCAGTAAGAGATGGAGCTATTGTGAACAACAATCAAGGTTTAATCTTTGATGTGTATAGCGACAGAGTGCAAATAAGCGGCAGAGACTTCAATACCAAATCAACGATTTGGAATGGAACGATACAATTACAACCGAATACAACCGGCATATACGAAGCCGAAGATGGTTCATTCACTTACGCAACCAAAGCCGATGATGCAAATGGGTCTGGCGGCAAGGTTGTCAATATGAAGGATGGTCGAGCCTATCTAGAGATGCTCAGAGTTGACGGAGGCGCATCTGGCGGCGAAAAAGTATTGAAAGTAAGTTATGCCGCAGCTGCCAACGCTTCGATGGGGGTTTATGTAAATGGATATAAGGTACAGACGATTAGTGCTCCGTCTACCGGAGGAACGAGTACCTATAAGGATTTGGATGTAGCTATTGAACTGAATCCGGGTTATAACAAGATCGCCTTAAAGAGAGAAAACAACGCAGTAGAAGTGAACCTGGATAAATTACAAATTCTCGAACCCGTCAATTACAGCACGATGTGGGGATTCAACAGCAATGGTGACGACAGTATCCCGAATGGGTTCAATGCAACATTGCATGGAAGTGCTGCCTTTGACACGGCCAATAAAATGGAAGGATCAGCTTCACTCAGCTTCGACGGTGCTGACGGTAATTATGCAAGTGCTGACCTTGTATCAACCCAAACTGACGATGTAACCCTCACTTCATGGGTGAAGTGGGATGGTGCTACTTCAGGCTCTCAGCAGATTTTGACGAATGGCGACGGTCTTTCCAACGGCTATTCCATCGCATTGGATCATACCCAAGGCGATAAGGTGTCCATAGCGGTCAACGGCCAGACGATCCTAGGATCGCAGACTGCTTTGACGCCAGGACAATGGACCAATATTACGGCGGTAAGAAGAAGCGGCACCTGGGAACTTACGATTAATGGCATCAACGCACCGATAACGAATAATACATCAGCGCCTGATACTCCTACAACGGGAACGTTCATAGGTGCAGACAGCAGCGGCAAGCAGGGCTTTAACGGTCTTATCGATTCGGTTAGGTTCTACAATCAAGCTTTGTCTACCGATCAGATCAAGGCGATTGCCAATGAAACCTCTGCCCCTAAATTGGTAAGTATCAAAATAACAAAGCTGCCAGACATACGGAGGTTTCCGGTAAATTCTAGAATTGATATTACCGGTATGACCGTTGTAGGCACCTACAGTGATGGTTCTACAAAGAATGAGACCATAACTGGAAACAACGTCCTCGGTTTTAATACTAGTTATGCTGGTGTGCAAACAGGTAAGACGTTAACGGTTAATGTGGGTGGGAAGACGGATACTTATACTATAGATGTATACAGTGTAAAGGTAGGTACAGTACCTGTGCCTGGAGTGGTCGAAGTCATAAACAATGTAGCGAAGCATGACGATGTATATTATGCAATTTTTGGACAAGCTCTTCATCATCCAGCTAACACATGGACGGAATACTCAGTGGATGTACAAAAAACAGGAATTTACCAAATAAATTTATCTGCTAATGCTGCTGATCAAGCTGATTTTATTGTTGATGGTGTTTTGCAGAAAACAATTGCTACCAATGTATTCTCCTCATCTAATAGTGTAGCTTTAACCGAAGGCATCCATACGATAAGATTGCAAGTAAAGGGCAAAAAATATGGCATTTATAACTTTGAAGTGCTAGACACAAGTCAAAGCTACAGAAACATAGCACCTACTGCAAGTGTAACTGCATCCACCTATTTAAACGCAAATTCTGACCCGAAATTTGCCGTTGACGGGGTAATCGAAACGGATGGTAGCGGTGAATGGGTATCGTCTGAACAGAAACCATGGATACAGCTGACATGGGACAACAGCCAACCGATTGATAAAGTCATCCTGTTCGACCGAAAGAATGCTAGCGCTAACGTGAATGCTGGTACTTTAACTTTCAGCGATGGCAGCAGTATTGATGTTACGGAAATGGATCAGCTCGGTTATCAGCTCGGTTATGGCAAGGAGGTCACATTCCCGGAAAAAACAGTGACCTGGGTTAAGTTCCAGGCAACTGGAGGCGCGGGAGCTAATAACGGGTTGTCCGAATTTCAAGTATACTTCAGCGGGGCTGGAACGCCTGTAACATCGATCAATGTAAGTGGCGCAGACGGTGTGAATGAGATCACAAGCCAGAGCGGGACACTGCAAATGCAGGCTGAAGTTCTGCCTGTGGATGCAACTTTCAGAAGTGTGACATGGGGTGTCTTCGAGGCCGATGGAGTCACGGCCACGAATAAAGCGACGATTAATGCGAGCGGACTGCTGACGGCAAAGAACAATGGAACCGTGAAGGTAATTGCGACATCCACCGAAGACGACAGCATACAAGATACCGCTACAATTACTATTCAAGGCCAAAGCATAGCAAATCTTGCAACTGCAACTGCATCCAGCGAATATAATGCTGATTTTGCCGCAAAATTTGCAATTGATGGGACAATCGGCGCTGCTGGTCGCGAATGGGCATCAAAGGGTACAGCGAATCCATGGATAAAGCTGACATGGAACACCCCGTATACTATTAATAAAGTAGTCCTTTACGACCGACCAAATACTACCGATAACGTGAATGCCGGCACTTTATCATTCAGCGATGGCAGCAGTGTTAATGTAACAGGTATAGATACGTCCGGTGCCGCCAAGGTGGTTACATTCCCGGATAAAACAGTCACTTGGGTCCAGTTTCAGGCAACTGGAAACACAGGAGCTCGTAATAATGGGTTGTCTGAAATTCAAGTATATGGAGGTCCTGCCGTACCTCCTGTTACATCCATTTCTGTAAGTGGCGCAAACGGTGCGAATGAAATCTCAACCAAGAATGGCACACTGCAAATGCAGGCTGACGTTCTGCCCGAGACCGCAAACAATACCGTAACTTGGAGCGTCTTCGATGCCGATGGAATCTCGGCAACGGATAAAGCGACGATTGATGAGAATGGATTACTTACAGCGATAAAAGATGGATCAGTGATTGTAGTAGCGACAGCGACAGACGGCAGCGGCGTAAAAGGTGCTGCGACGATTACGATCAGTGGTCAAATGGAGCAGCAGCCTCAGGCTACTTTGACTGGTTCACAGCAGGTGAACGCTGGTCAAACATTTGATGTAAAGATGGGGTTGACCGGCGTAACAGAAAGTGTATACGAGCGTATGTATGCCCAAGATCTGACGCTGCACTATGATCCAGCGAATTTGCAATTCGATTCGGTTACATCGCTGAAAGATGGATTCCAAGTCATTGACCAAATGGAGACAGCACCGGGTCAAATTCGGATTATTGCTGCCAGCGTGGAAGCAAACCAAGGGGTACTTGCCGAAGGCGATATGATGACTTTCAAATTTACAGCCAAATCTGCAGCGGAGGCAACGACAATTACTGTCGACAATGTTGAGATCGCCAATGCTGAGGGGAATGAGCTGCAGGTCGGCGGAGCCTCCCATGAAGTACAAATTAGTATACCTGTGGATAAATCACTCTTGAATGCTTTGATCACAAGCGCTCAGGCTAAGTACGATGCAGCAGTGGAAGGAAATGGGCACGGCCAGTACGTGAATGGATCCAAAGCGCAATTGCAGTCAGCCATCGATGCGGCAAGCGCGACAGCAAATGATCCGAATGCCACTCAGCAGCAGGTGGATAGCGCGAAAGCTGCATTGGAAGCGGCCATTCAAGTGTTTGACACCAAGAAAATCAATGCGGATGTCAATGGGGATGGAAAAATTTCTATTGGCGACTTGGCTATTGTTGCAGGAGCATACGGCACACAACAAGATCAGGCGGGCTGGAATGCGAAAGCGGATGTAAATAAAGACGGCAAGGTGGATATTGTAGACCTTGCAATCACAGCTAAAGCAATCTTGCAGTAAACAAACCCGCAATTATGCTTGTTTTAGCGAAATTTAGGTTGTGCTGGTAATTGAAATGGGAGGGGAGACCTTGTTCTCCCCTCCTTACTTATGACGAGTACAGAAAGGGCGAATTGTCCAATGATAAAAAAACTACTTGCATTTAGTCTGGCGTTGCTTTTGACAGTACTCGTACTTCCCCAAGCCGTTACTCAGGCAAGCTCGGGCCCTAGCTTTTCGTTGTCCATCTCGGATAAGAACATATCCGCAGGCGATGACTTCCAAGTGACGGTGAGCGGAAAGAAATTAAGCGACTTGTACGCATATGAACTCAATTTAACCTATGATACCAGCCGGTTGGAGTTTGTGAAGGGTGTTACCAAAGGCAGCGGATTTGCCGTGGACCCTATTGTGAACGGAAATAAGATTCAAATCGCGCATACGCAAATAGGCAATGCTGCGGGCCAGAACGGGGATGTAACATTGGCTACGCTGACATTTCGTGCGGCTAGTCAGGGTAAGGCCGATATTGTACTGGACAGCGTGAAAATGGTAAATTCGCGGCTCGCGACTACTGAAGTTTCAAGCAAAAGCGAAGCATCGGTGAATATAAAAGCTACAAAACTTGCAAGCGATGTATTCAAGATCGACATTGTTAATGTAACAAAATTGCTTAATACAATCTCGTCCAAAGTAGCGGAAGCTAATAAATCTGGTATAAAGGTTAAAATGGCTGACATTAAAGGTCATTGGGGCGAAAAAAACATCGGTACGTTCGTGAAACTGAACTTTATCGAAGGGTATGGGGATGGAACGTTCCATCCGAACGGAAGCATTACACGCGCCGAATTTGCAGCGATCATTTCTCGTGTATTCGATATCAACGGTGGCGGCAATCAGTCGGTAGTTCTGAACGATATTAACAGCCACTGGGCTAAAGACGCCATTAAGAAGCTTGCTAGTGCAGGAGTGATTACCGGATATAATGACGGGACGTTCAAGCCGAACAAAACGATTAACCGTGAAGAAATGGTTATAATTCTATCTCGTATTGTGGACTTAACTAAAGTGGACAAAGATGCTTCCAAAGGCAACTTTGCTGATATAGCAAGCGCAAGCTCTTATGCAGTGAATCAAATCAAGGATGCGGCAAAAGCGGGCATCATCAGCGGCAAGGGCAATGGCTTATTTGATCCGAAGGGCAACTCCACACGCGCAGAGGCGCTTACGATCGTGCTGAACGCATTGAACCTTGGCTCTGACGTAAAAACACTCTTGGACAACTTGAAATAATCCTTTCTTCATTATTAGGCAGATCTGTGAAATTCGCACAGGTCTGCTTACTATCAAGCGGAGCGACCATAAAGAAACAACGAGGAAAAAGGAGGGCCAATCCTTTGAAATATTGCTTATACGATAGAAATCATGAACGGGTTGTTCTTATAGAAAACAATATACTGTCAGCTTTTAGTTTGAAGACTAAATGTGGACTGTCCAGTGATATTTCTGTACTTCCAATCCTGTCAAAAGCTGAGTATTTATCTTTTCCCGCTTCGCTTCGAGGAGAAGTTGACGGTACCTTTTATTTACTATATGAGGTTCCGGGTGTTTTGAAATCAAGGTTTGATCAAGTTATTGTTCGGGATTAGGACATTGCTAAAAACATGTAATTCACAAACTTCTATGGAACATAAAACCACAACCTCGACAAGAAAGCAATCTCGTCTGGGTTGCGGTTATTTTAGTGCAATTTAAACATTGAAACTCGATCCTGAAGCTAGCTAACAGCAGACTGGTCCCCATAGACTGGACCCAAATGCCTCCTTTTTTGGTTGATTCAAAGATTGTAATGAGATTTTTTATATTACTGATATGAAACGGATAATGTTCTTCAAAATTCTTTAATATAAGAGCCGTTGAATATACCAGTGACATTATATACGATGAACTGGACTTGGCTCGCAGAGACGATCGTCCATTCGTTTCTTGATTCATCATTAGATGGTACAAATTAAACGGGAGGTTAAGAGTATGTTTTTTCTTAAATGGTTAAGAAAGTCATTTCTATCGCTAAGTTTAATCGTTGCAATCCTGCTAGGCAGCATTGGTCTTGGCACTGTGCTTTTTCAAGAACCAAGCTTGGCTGCGGGGTCGGACCCTGAGAGCGGTCCTCTTCTCAGGTTCATGTCCATATCTGACATTCATGTCAATACAGCAAATCTATCCAAGGCGTTGGATGACTCTGTTGCTAACAATGTCGAAGCAATTGCTGTAGTCGGAGATCTGACCAATCATCAAACAGTGGGCGAATATGACGCTGTCATGAATATGATGAATTCAAAACCTCATGCTCCTGCATATTATGTAATTGGCAACCACGAGTATGACTACGAAAATGATTTCAATATATCCAAGAACCGATTTATAGAGAAGACAGGAGCGCCGAGTTTATCCTACGATCAGTGGATCAATGGTTATCATTTCATTTTTTTAGGTCCTGATTACAAACCGCAAGAATTATCTGACGAGACGTTAAGTTGGTTGGATAGCACGCTTGCTTCAAATGCCGACCCAAGCAAGCCAATTTTTCTATTCATGCATCAGCCAATATACCAAACTGTATCTAAATCATTTTCTGATAATTATGGAAGTACTCCGCAGACATATAAATTGAAGGAAGTTCTGAAGAAATACCCCCAAAGTGTTTTTGTAACAGGACATCTTCATGACGATATTAAGATCGAAGGTAATTTATACAGCGAGGAATTCTCAGCCGTAAGAGATGGCGCTATTGTGAGCAACAATCAGGGTATAATCTTTGATGTTTATAGCGACAGGGTGCAAATAAGCGGCAGAGACTTCAATAACAAAACAACGATTTGGAATGGAACGATACAATTACAACCGAATACAAGCGGCGTATACGAAGCCGAAGATGGTTCATTCTCGTACGCAACCAAAGCCGATGATGCAAATGGGTCTGGCGGCAAGGTTGTCAATATGAAGGATGGAAGAGCCTATCTAGAGATGCTCAGAGTTGACGGAGGCGCATCAGGCGGCGAAAAAGTATTGAAAGTAAATTATGCTGCTGCTGCCAACGCTTCGATGGGCGTATATGTAAATGGAACTAAGGTACAGACGATTAGCGCTCCGGCTACCGGAGGAACGGGTACCTATAAGGATTTGGATGTAGCTATTGAACTGAAGCCGGGTTCATATAACAAGATAGCCTTAAAAAGAGAGAGCAACGCAACTGAAGTGAACCTGGATAAATTGCAAATTATCGAGCCCGCCCATTACAGCACGATGTGGGGATTCAACAGCAATGGCGACGACAGTATCCCTAATGGGTTCAATGCAACATTGCATGGAAGTGCTGCCTTTGATACGACCAATAAAATGGAAGGCTCAGCTTCACTCAGCCTCGACGGGTCTGACGGTAATTATGCAAGTGCAGGTCTTGTAACGACAAAAAATGACGATGTCACCCTGACATCATGGGTGAAATGGAATGGCGCCACTTCAGGCTCTCAGCAGATCTTGTCCAATGGCGATGGGCTTACCAATGGATATTCCATCGTGCTGGATCATGACCAAGGCGATAAGGTGTCCATAGCGGTCAACGGTCAGACGATCCTAGGATCGCAGACTGCTTTGACAGCGGGACAATGGACCAATATTACGGCGGTAAGAAGAAGCGGCACCTGGGAACTTCATATCAATGGCAGCAGCGCGCCGGTAACCAATAATACAACAACGCCTGCCACACCTACAACGGGAACGTTTATTGGTGCAGACAGCAGGGGCAATCAGGGCTTCAATGGTCGTATAGATTCGGTTAGGGTTTACAATCAAGCTTTGTCTAACGAACAGATCAAGGCGATTGCCAACGAAACCTCTGCCCCTAAGTTAGAAAGCATCACAATTACAAAACTGCCAACACAGCGGAGTTATGCGATAGGTGAGAGTTTTAAAGTCAGCGGCTTGACCGTTGTTGGCACCTACAGCGACGGTTCTACAGGGAATGTGAACGTAAATGCAGACAATGTAACAGGCTTTAATAACTCAGCTCCAGTAACGGGTCAGACGTTAACGGTTACTGCGGGTGGGAGGACTGCTACTTTTACTGTAGATATATATTCTTTAAAGACCGGTACAGTATCAGTACCTGGAAAGATAGCAGCTCCAAACTATATAGCAAAGCATGACCAGGTACTAGTTACTGGAGGACTGGATTTAAATTATCTAACGCCAGGCGTTTGGATGGACTACTCAGTGAATGTAAAGAAAACAGGAGCTTACACTGCAAATTACTTATATGGTAGATATGACAGTGGTAATGCTGGAATTGATTTTATTGTTGATGATGTTCTTCAGAAGACAACACTTTTGCCGAGTACCGGTGCCTGGGAACCTAATAGAATAGCTTCAGATTACGTAGCTTTAACCGAAGGTCCCCATACGATAAGGTTGAGAGTTAATTCGGGAAAATTTGTCTTTCGTTCACTTGAGTTGATAGAGCAGCCTGACCAAAAATTAACCAGCATCACAGTACCTGCACCGGTAACAGTGGACATCGGAACGGCCAAGACAGCGGCGGATCTTTTATTGCCCGCAAAATTATCCCTAGTAACCTCTGGGGGGAATAGGGATGCCAGCGTGAATTGGGATTTAAATAGTGCAAACTACGATCCAACTGCCATGACGGGACAGACCTTCACGGTAACAGGAGAGGTAACTCTGCCTATTGGAGTAATTAACCCGGACAGCGTCCCATTGACAATAAGCATGAGCGTAACTGCAAAGCCTGCTGAACTAGCAGCTCACTGGAAGTTCGATGAAGGCTCCGGTACAGTCACCACCGATTCATCAGGCAATAGTAAAACGGGTACATTGAACGGAGGAGCTGCGTGGGCAGCAGGTCAAGCGGGCAACGCTCTTTCCTTCAATGGCACCAACTCCTTCGTTAATATACCTGATGCTGTAGACCCGACAGCATATACGGTTTCCTTATGGGTAAAACCAGAGGCGGCAACGGCGCAGAATATATGGGTAAGAACGGATTCTGCTGGTGCATCTGCATCATTTTCACATCAATTGCGAATTAATTCGAGCGGTAAGTTTGAGGCCTACTTGTATGATGGAGCGGTAAAAACTGTGACCGGTACAACCACTGTTCAGGCTGGAACATGGTACCATATTACGCTGTCAGCAATCAATAATGGACAGATGAAGCTGTATGTCAACGGTCAATCCGAGGGTACGCCTGCAAGTATAGGCACGATGTGGACAGGAGGAACAAGGTATTGGCTTGGTTCTAACAGCGGAGGCGGATTTGGATGGTTTAAAGGTATAGCCGATGAAGTCAAGCTGTACAACGATGTGCTAAGTGACTACCATATATTTATTGATTATGACATTCAGCGACCACCTGCCACTACATTAACAGGTGTACAGCAGGTGAACGCTGGTGAAATCTTCAATCTTAAGATGGGATTGACCGGCGTAACACAAAGTGTATACCAGTCGGTGTACGCCCAAGATTTGACATTGCACTATGATCCAGCGAATTTGCAATTCGATTCGGTTACATCGCTGAAAGATGGATTCCAAGTCATTGACCAAATGGAGACAGCACCAGGTCAAATTCGGATAATTGCTGCCAGCGTGGATGAAAACCAAGGGGTACTTGCCGAAGGCGATTTACTGAATTTCAAATTTACAGCCAAATCTGCAGCGGAGGCAGTGACAATTACTGTCGACAATGTTGTGATTGCCAATGCTGAGGGGAATGAGCTGCAGGTCGGCGGAGCCTCCCATGAAGTACAAATTAGTATACCTGTGGATAAATCACTCTTGAATGCTTTAATCACAAGCGCTCAGGCTAAGTACGATGAAGCAGAGGAAGGCAATGGGCACGGCCAGTACGTGAATGGATCCAAAGCGGCATTGCAGTCAGCCATCGATGCGGCAAGCGAGACAGCAAACGATCCGAATACCACTCAGCAGCAGGTGGATAGCGCGAAAGCTGCATTGGAAGCGGCCATTCAAGTGTTTGACACCAAGAAAATCAATGCCGATGTCAATGGGGATGGAAAAATTTCTATTGGAGACATGGCTATTGTTGCAGCGGTTTACGGCAAACAACAAGATCAGGCGGGCTGGAATGCGAAATCGGATGTAAATAAAGACGGCAAGGTGGATATTGTAGACCTTGCAATCATAGCTAAAGCAATCTTGCAGTAAACAAACACTGGTCCCCATAGACTGGACACTTTGAAAAAAGGTGTTTAGGCTGTGGGGGCCTTTTTGTATACTGGTGTTTGCCCTCCCAAATGCCTCCTTTTTTGGTTGATTCAAAGATTGCAATGAGATTTTTTATATCACTGACATGGAAGGGATAATGGTCTTCAATATTCTTTAATAGAAGAGCCGTTGAATATACCAGTGACATTATATACGATGAACTGGACTTGACTCGCAGAGTCGATCGTCCATTCGTTTCTTGATTCATCATTAAATGGCACAAATTAAACGGGAGGTTAAGAGTATGTTTTTTCTTAAATGGTTAAGAAAGTCATTTCTATCGCTAAGTTTAATCGTTGCAATCCTGCTAGGCAGCATTGGTCTTGGGACTGTGCTTTTTCAAGAACCAAGCTTGGCTGCGGGGTCGGACCCTGAGAGCGGTCCTCTTCTCAGGTTCATGTCCATATCTGACATTCATGTCAATACAGCAAATCTATCTAAGGCGTTGGATGACTCAGTTGCTAACAATGTAGAAGCAATTGCTGTAGTCGGAGATCTGACCAATCACCAAACAGTGGGCGAATATGACGCTGTCATGAATATGATGAAATCGAAACCGCATGCTCCAGTCTATTATACAATGGGCAATCACGAGTATGATTACGAAGCTGATTTCGAGGTATCCAAGAAGAGATTTATAGAGAAGACTGGAGCGCCAGATATAAACTACGATATGTGGATTAATGGTTATCATTTTATTTTTTTAAGTCCTGAGATTAAACCGGCAGGTTTTACTGACGAGACGTTAAGTTGGTTGGATCGCACGCTTGCTGAAAATGCCGACCCAAGCAAGCCGATTTTTCTGTTCTTGCATCAGCCATTAAGTTCAACTGTATCTTATACATATCCATCTCAATATGATAGTTTTGTTAATCCAGACTCGGATTATAAAATGAAGGAAATTTTGGCGAAATATCCGCAAAGTATTTTTACAACAGGACATGTCCATAACGATATTAAAGCACAAGGCAATTTATACAGTAACGAATTCTCTGCAGTAAGAGATGGAGCTATTGTGAGCGACAATCAGGGTTTAATCTTTGATGTTTATAGCGACAAGGTGCAAATAAGCGGCAGAGACTTCAATACCAAAACAACGATTTGGAATGGAACAATACCATTACAACCGAATACAAGCGGCGTATACGAAGCCGAACAGGGTTCATTCTCGTACGCAACCCAAGCCGATGATGAAAACGGGTCTGGCGGCAAGGTTGTCAATATGAAGGATGGACGAGCCTATCTGGAGATGCTCAGGGTTGACGGAGGCGCATCAGGCGGCGAAAAAGTATTGAAAGTAAATTATGCCGCAGCTGCCAACGCTTCGATGGGGGTTTATGTAAATGGATACAAGGTACAGACGATTAGTGCTCCGGCTACCGGAGGAACGGGTACCTATAGGGATTTGGATGTAGCTATTGAACTGAATCCAGGTTATAACAAGATCACCTTAAAAAGAGAAAACAACGCAGTAGAAGTGAACCTGGATAAATTACAAATGATTGAACCCGTCCATTACAGCACGATGTGGGGATTCAACAGCAATGGCGACGACAGTATCCCTAATGGGTTCAATGCAACATTGCATGGAAGTGCTGCCTTTGACACGGCCAATAAGATGGAAGGCTCAGCTTCACTCAGTCTCGACGGGGCTAACGGTAATTATGCAAGTGCTGACCTTGTATCAACCCAAACTGACGATGTAACCCTCACAGCATGGGTGAAGTGGAATGGTGCTACTTCAGGCTCTCAGCAGATTTTGACGAATGGCGACGGTCTTTCGAGCGGCTATTCCATCGCATTGGATCATGCCGAAGGCGATACGGTGTCCATAGCGGTCAACGGCCAGACGATCCTAGGATCGCAGACTGCTTTGACGCCGGGACAATGGACCAATATTACGGCGGTAAGAAGAAGCGGCACCTGGGAACTTACGATTAATGGCATCAACGCACCGATAACGAATAATACATCAGCGCCTGATACTCCTACAACGGGGACGTTCATTGGTGCAGACAGCAGCGGCAAGCAGGGTTTTAACGGACTTATCGATTCAGTTAGGTTCTACAATCAAGCTTTGTCTAACGAACAGATCAAGGCGATTGCCAATGAAACCTCTGCCCCTAAGTTAGAAAGCATCGAAATTACAAAGCTGCCTGATAAACGGAGATATGCGGTAGATGAAAAAAATGATGTCAGCGGTATGACCATTGTTGGCACCTACAGCGATGGCTCTACTAAGAATGAGGCCATAAATGGAAACAACATCAGCGGTTTTAATTCTAGTAAAGTGGAAAAAGGTCAGACGTTAACGGTTAATGTAGGCGGGAAGACAGCTACTTATACTGTAGATATCTATACTTTAAAGGTAGGTACAGTTTCCGTGCCTGGAGTGATAAATGCTGTAAACTATATAGCAAAGCATGACTTTATATACATGGGAGCAACTTCTACAGGTATTCTACCTTCAACAGAATCATGGCTTGACTACTCAGTGGATGTAGAGAGAACAGGAACTTACCTAGCAAATTACCTTTACGGTAGACACGATGGTGGTTCCGCGGCAATTGATTTTATTGTTGATGATGTACTGCAGAAAACAACAACATTGCCGAGTACCGGTTCGTGGGGAGCTAATAGGATAGTTTCAGAAACCGTAACTTTAACCAAAGGCTCCCATACGATAAGGCTGAAAGCTTCAAATAGATTGGTAATTCAATCGCTCGAGTTGCTAGACGCAAGTCAAGGTTACAGAAATATAGCACCTTCCGCAACAGCAACTGCATCCACCGAATATAACGCAAGTTATGCCTCTAAATATGCAATTGACGGGGTAACTAGCGTTAATGGCAACGGTGAATGGGCATCGTCTGAAGTGAATCCATGGATACAGCTGACATGGAATAACAGTCAAACGATTGATAAAGTAATCTTGTTCGACCGAATGAATGCTGGCGCTAACGTGAATGCCGGTACTTTAACCTTCAGCGATGGCAGCAGTATCGATGTAACGGGAATAGAGGAGCTCGGTTATGCCAAGGAGGTCACGTTCCCGGAAAAAACAGTGACCTGGGTTAAGTTCCAGGCAACTGGAGGCATGGGAGTTAATAACGGGTTGTCCGAAATTCAAGTATACTTCAGCGGGAATGGAACGCCTGTAACATCGATCAATGTAAGTGGCGCAGATCGCGTGAATGAGATCACTAGCCAGAGCGGGACACTGCAAATGCAGGCTGAAGTTCTGCCAGTGGATGCAACATTCAGAAGTGTGACATGGAATGTCTACGAGGCTGATGGAGTCACGGCCACGAATAAAGCGACGATTAATGCGAGCGGATTGCTGACGGCAAAGAACAATGGAACCGTGAAGGTGATTGCGACATCCATCGCTGATGACAGCATACAAGGTGCCGCAACGATTTCAATTCAGGGCCAAAGCATAGCATCTCTTGCAACAGTAGAAGCATCCAGCGAATATAATGCTGATTATGCCGCAAAATTTGCAATTGATGGGGTGATCGGCGTTGCTGGTCGCGGTGAATGGGCTGCAAAGAATGATCGGAATCCATGGTTAAAGCTGACATGGAACACCCCGTATACGATTAATAAAGTAGTCCTTTACGACCGACCAAATACTGGCGATAACGTGAATGCCGGCACGTTATCTTTCAGCGATGGCAGCAGTGTCAACGTAACGGGTATTAGTACGACCGGTGCTGCCAAGGAGGTCACATTCCCGGATAAAACAGTCGGTTGGGTTAAGTTCACGGCAACTGGAGGCACGGGAGTTAATAATGGGTTGTCTGAAATTCAAATATATGGAGATCCGGCAATACCTGTTACATCGATCACTGTCAATAGTGCAGACGGTGCGAATGCGATCACTGACCAGAATGGCACACTGCAAATGCAGGCTGCTGTTCTGCCCGCGAATGCATCAAACAGTGAAGTAATATGGACCGTCTTCGAAGAAGATGGCGTTACGGCGACGAATAAAGCGGCAATAGATGCGAGCGGATTGCTTACGGCAACGAACAATGGAACTGTGAAGGTGGTAGCGGCAGCCAAAGATGGCTCCGGCGTACAAGGTTCCGCAACGATTACAATTAGCGGCCAACCGATCGTGCTCGTTACATCAATCACGGTAAGTGGTGAAGGCGGTGCAAATACGATCAACGCCTTGAACGAAACTCTGCAAATGCAGGCTGCTGTTCTGCCTGCGAGTGCAACCGACAGTCGTGTAACATGGACCGTCTTTGAAGCGGATGGTGTCACGGCGACGAGTAAAGCGACCATAGATGCAGATGGTTTACTTGTGACGAAGGAATATGGAACCGTGAAGGTAGTAGCGACAGCTAAAGATGGAAGCGGCATACAAGGTTCCGCAACGATTGCGATTAACGATCCAACGCAAACGCCAATAGCTTGGTGGAAGTTCGACGAAGGTACCGGTTCAATGGCTGGCGATTCATCGGGTAATAACAACAATGGAACGCTAATCAGCAATCCGACATGGACTACCGGCAAGGATGGTGGAGCCCTTCAATTTTCTGGCAACCGAGTTGAAGTACCTGGTTCGAATCTTTCAACGAGCCTTTTGTATCAAGCAGGACGAGAGACGTCGGGGATGACCGTAACAACTTGGTTTAAGACGAGTTCGAAATCTACGGCTAATGCTTCTATCTTGCGTTATAGTTCGCACCTGACGGCATTTCAGTATTATGGCGGTGGCAATGCTCGCGTAGCCTATTGGCCAAGTGCGGGGTGCGGTAGTTACTGTAGTTATACGTACGCGATCAATTCATACGCCGATGATAATTGGCACCATTACGCAGCGTCTTACGATACAACGACTGGATTAAAAGTCTATATCGATGGTGTACACGTGCCGGGTGCATCAAATCCGAATAGCACAGGAATTTTGGGCGTCCCGACAGAGGTCTTCATGATGGGAGCATCGCCAGGCAATGGTGAACCCTATACTGGAGCGCTGGACGACGTTCGCGTATATGGTGTCGCGCTAAACCAAGACCACGTACAGCAAATCATGGGTCTCGTTAAATCCATTTCTGTAAGTGGCGCAAACGGTGCAGATGAAATCTCAACCAAGAATGGCACACTGCAATTGCAGGCTGACGTTCTGCCCGAGACCGCAAACAACACCGTAACTTGGAGCGTCTTCGATGCCGATGGAATCTCGGCAACGGATAAAGCGACGATTGATGAGAATGGATTACTTACAGCGATAAAAGATGGATCAGTGATTGTAGTAGCGACAGCGACAGACGGCAGCGGCGTAAAAGGTGCTGCGACGATTACGATCAGCGGTCAAATGGAGCATCAGCCTCAGGCTATTTTGACTGGTTCACAGCAGGTGAACGCTGGTGAAATCTTCAATCTTAAGATGGGGTTGACCGGCGTAACAGAAAGTGTATACGAGCGAATGTATGCCCAAGATTTGACGCTGCATTATAATCCAGCGAATTTGCAATTCGATTCGGTTACATCGCTGAAAGATGGATTCCAAGTCATTGACCAAAGGGAGATAGCGCCGGGGCAAATTCGGATTATTGCTGCCAGCGTGGAAGCAAACCAAGGGGTACTTGCCGAAGGTGATTTGTTGACTTTCAAATTTACAGCCAAATCTGCAGCGGAGGCAACGACAATTACAGTCGACAATGTTGAGATTGCCAATGCTGAGGGGAATGAGCTGCAGGTCGGCGGAGCCTCCCATGAAGTACAAATTAGTATACCTGTGGATAAATCACTCTTGAATGCTTTAATCACAAGCGCTCAGGCTAAGCATGATGCAGCAGAGGAAGGTAATGGGCACGGCCAGTACGTGAATGGATCCAAAGCGCAATTGCAGTCGGCAATCACTGAAGCCAAAGCGACAGCAAACGATCCGAATGCTACTCAGCAGCAGGTGGATAGCGCGAAAGCTGCATTGGAAGCGGCAATCCAAGTGTTTGACACCAAGAAAATCAATGCGGATGTCAATGGAGATGGAAAAATTTCTATTGGCGACTTGGCTATTGTTGCAGGAGCATACGGCAAACAACAAGATCAGGCGGGCTGGAATGAGAAAGCGGATGTAAATAAAGACGGCAAGGTGGATATTGTAGACCTTGCAATCACAGCTAAAGCAATCTTGCAGTAAACAAACCCGCAATTATGCTTGCTTTAGCGAAATTTAGGATGGGCTGGTAATTGAAATCGGAGGGGAGAACTATGTTCTCCCCTCCTTATTTATGACGAGTACAGAAAGGGCGAATTGTCCAATGATAAAAAAACTACTTGCATTTAGTCTGGCGTTGCTTTTGACAGTACTCGTAGGCAAAGCAGCTCAAAACATTTAATTCACAAACGTCTATGGAACATAAAACCGCAACCTCGACAAGAAAGCAATCTCGATGTCTGGGTTGCGGTTATTTTAGCGCAATTTAAACATTGAAATTTTACTTTGCTGATTATGCATTGCGCATGAATAGCGTTTCTATGAGGACTTGATATAAGCCTGAATATTATCTTCATATAACTTTAATAGTAGAGTCATTGAATGTATCAGTGATTATAAATACGATGAAAAGGGGGGGATGAAGGAAGGAGAACAAGATTTGACATTAACCGGCTAAGCAAGGCGAACGCTATTCTATTTTTCATCACCGATTATTTTAAATTTCTACAGGAGGTTAATTCATGTTATTTCTTAAAAAGTTAAAAAAGCCATTTCTAATACTAACGATGATGGCTACAATCAGCTCTGGCCTTAGTGCTGTGCTTCCGACAGAAAGTTCTGCAGCAGGGGCGGAAAACCCGACGGATGCTCCAATCTTTAGCTTTATGTCAATGTCGGACACGCATAATAACACAGGTAATACGATTAAAGCTGTAAAGGATGCTGTTGCTAATAATAGCAGTGCAATCGTTTTACCCGGGGATTTAACCAATTTTGGGGAAAGCGCTGAATATGATGCCATAATAAATGCTATTAATTCTGTACCGGATCGTCCGCCGGTGTATTATCTAATTGGAAATCATGAATATGATTGGCAGTCGGATTTTAAAGTAGCGCAGAACAGATTTATACAAAAGGCAGGAATACCAGAAAATAAGGTGTATTACCACCGGGAAATACAAGGCTATGACTTCATATTTTTAGGGTTTGATAGGAAACCGGCCGATTCCGCGTATATGTCCAACGAGCAGTTAGCCTGGTTGGATAGTACGCTTGCTGCAAATGCTGAACCGGAGAAGCCGATGTTTGTGTTCACGCATAACCCTATTTACCAGACCGTATCCAAGTCATATTCGGATAATTATGGTCAAAATACGATACAGGAACAGAAGTTCAGAAATGTCCTTGAAAAATATCCACAGGTTATTTTAACAACAGGACATCTTCACGACGATACTAAGATACAAGGCAACATGTACACCAATAAATTCACTGCTTTAAGAGACGGTGCGGTTTTAGAGAGACAAGCTATGATTTTTGATGTATATAAAGACAAGGTGCGTTTAAAGGGAAGGGATGTAACTACACAAAAAACCGTATGGGAAGGTACTATTAGTTTGCAGCCAAATACAACCGGTGTGTATGAGGCCGAGGATAGTGTATTCGCATATGCAACTGCTGGTGACGACATAAATGCGTCCGGCGGCAAGGTTGTCAATATGAACCATGGAAGCGCATATATCGAGTCGCTCGAGGTTGACGGTGGAGCTTCTGGCGGCACTAAAATATTGAAAATCAGATATGCTACTGATGCTGCCAATGTTACCAAGGGCTTATATGTAGGCATACATGTAAGCGGACGCAAGGAACAGACGCTCAGCTTTCCGACTACCGGAAGCATGAGCTCGTATAACGATTTGGTGGTACCTGTTGAGCTGAATCCTGGTCCAAACAAGATCGTCATAAAAAGCGATGGCAACGCAGCGGGCCTGAATATTGATAAGTTCCAGATTATGGACAGCGCCAATTACAGTACGATGTGGGGATTTAACGGCAATGGTAATGACAGTATCCCGGATGGGTTCAATGCAACCTTGAATGGAAGTGCCGCCTATGATACGGCCGATAAAATGGAAGGTTCAGCTTCGCTCATCCTAAACGGCGCTGACGGCAATTATGCGAGCGCAGGCCTTGCATCAACTAAAACAGACGATTTAACGCTAACAGCTTGGGTGAAGTGGAATGGCGCAACTTCGGGATCGCAGCAGATCTTGTCCAATGGCGATGGCCTTAGCAACGGTTATTCCATCGTGCTGGATCATGACAAGGGCGAAAAGGTATCTATTGCGATCAACGGTCAGACGATCCTGGGATCGCAGACTGCTTTGACTCCAGGACAATGGACCAATATTACTGCGGCAAGAAGAAGCGGCACCTGGGAGCTTTATATCAATGGCAAGAGCCTACCTATAACCAACAATACAACAGATCCTTCTACGCCAACAACGGGAACGTATATCGGTGCGGACAGCAGAGGCCAACAAAGCTTCAATGGACGTATTGATGCAGTAAGAGTTTACAATCAAGCATTGTCTACAGAACAGATCATGGCAATGGCCAACGAGACTTCTAACGTTAAGTTGCAAAGCATCGAAATAACTGAACTGCCAACAAAGTTGAATTACCTGTATGCAGATGCGCTTCTTTTAAATGGGCTGGTTGTGACAGGCACTTACAGCGATGGAACAACAAAAGTGGAGAACGTAACGGGTGATCATATTACCGGCTTTGATAGTTCCACTCTTAAAGAAGGAGTGCCACTGACTGTGACTGTAGGTGGAAAGACAGCCAGCTTTAATGTAAATATTTTGGATGAATTGCCTGGTTCAGCATCGGTGCCAGGAAGGATAGAAGCTGCAAACTACAATAAGAAACAGGGTGCTGTATTCAGATATCAAGGGACTAATGATGGCGGACCCGCATTGCGAGTGAATTTTTTAGAAAAAGGCGACTGGATGGAATATAACGTAGATGTGGCAAAATCGGGATTCTATCAATTAGATTACAAGGTGGGATCAAAAACGGGGTATACGGGAGAGGTTGAATTCGAGGTAGATGGAGTACCTCAAACGAGAACCTCATTCTCAACTGGGGATTGGAACAACTATGTCATTAAATCCGAAACGGTCAGACTGAGTGAAGGCTCACATAAAATAAGGATGAATGTAACTCAACCTTTTTGGGTTTTTCGCTGGTTTGAATTGACAGAGACTCAAGAAAAAAAATTGAATAGCATCACAGAACCTGCTTCGGTAACAGTGGCCATCGGAACGGCGAAGACAGCGGAAGCTCTTGGATTGCCTGCTAAAGTAGCCCTTGTAACCGATGGGGGAAATGTGGATGCCAGTGTGAATTGGGATGTAAATAGTGCAAGCTACGATCCAACTGTCACGACGGCGCAGACCTTCACGGTAACAGGGGAAGTCACCCTGCCAATTGGAGTCGCAAACCCAGACAGCGTTCCATTGACAACAAGCATTAGCGTATCTGCAAAGCCTGCCGAACTAGTAGCCCACTGGAAGTTCGATGAAGGCTCCGGTACAACGGCCGGCGATGCTTCAGGCAAAGGTAACACCGGAACTTTGGTTAACAACCCGTCTTGGATTTCGGGCAAGATCGGCGGAGCGCTTGCTTTCAGCGGCGGCAAAAGGGCCGAGTTCAGCTCTTCGGCAACTTTGAATCAAACGGGTGACGAGTCCGTATCGTTGTGGTTCAAGACTTCTCAGGCTGCGATCGGCAACGCGAACATTTTCCGTCATGATAAGCGTTTCACGGCCCTTCAGATAACAGCCGGGGGTCAAGCTCGCGCGGCCTATTGGCCCAACGGTTCATCCAGTTATAAAGCGTTGTCGTTTCCATGGACCTACAACGATAACAAATGGCATCATTATGTGGCTGCCTACGATAAGACACAGGGGCTGAAGATCTATGTCGACGGTAACTTAGTGGCAAGCAAAGCAACGGATCTTGGACCGCTTCCGGCTGTAACGAATAAAATCGTGCTCGGAGCCGCTGAAACAGGCGGAGAAGCTTATAATGGACAGTTGGACGACGTTCGCGTATTTAGCGGCGTATTGACTCAGGCCGAGGTAACGCAATTGATGAATGCGGGGCAAGGACTGACGCTAAAGAGTATCACTGCGCCCGCAGCCATCACAGGGGTGGCGAACGGAACGGCCAAGACGGCAGCAGCCCTTGGATTGCCTGCAACCATAGAACTGGTAACCGATAATGGAAATACGAATGCCAATGTGGTATGGAATGTCGAAGCTTCAAGCTATGATCCAGCTGTTAAGACTGAACAGACCTTCACGGTTGATGGAACCGTAACCTTGCCGGAAGGTGTGGCGAATCCGAACCACGTAGCCTTGACAACCAGCATCCAAGTGACTGTGCTTCAAGCATCAACAATGCCTCATTCTAAATTGACAGGTGCACATCAAGCAGCTCCTGGCCTACCATTCGATGTCACGATGGGACTAAGCGGCGTGACAGAAAGCGTATATCAGCAAATGTATGCGCAAGATTTGACGCTGCATTATGATCCGGCGAAGTTGCAATTCGATTCGGTCACATCCCTGAGAGATGAATTTGAGGTCATCGATTACAAGGAAAACGTGCCTGGACAGATCCGAATTGTAGCAGCTAGCGGAAAACAAGGCGTGTCAGCTGAAGGAGATTTATTGAAATTCAAATTTACGGTGAAGACCGAGGCCCAAGAAACCGATACGACCGTTTCTGTAGGCGATGTGGCCATTGCGAACGGAGAGGGAAATGAACTGCCGTTGAATGGAGCTTCTCACGCGCTGCAAATCAGTATCCCGGTTGATAAATCAGGTCTGAATGCTTCGATCGCTAGCGCTCAGGCGAAGCACGATACAGCTGTGGAAGGAAACGAGCACGGAATGTATGCGAATGGCTCCAAGGCGCAATTGCAGTCGGCGATCGATGCGGCGAAAGCGACGGCGAACGATCCGAATGCTACGCAGCAGCAGGTGGATAATGCAAAATCCCTACTAGAACTAGCCATTCAAGTGTTTGAAAGTAAGAAAATCTCCGCCGATGTCAATG
Source organism: Paenibacillus sp. J22P15 (assembly GCF_056269345.1). Lineage (NCBI taxonomy): Bacteria > Bacillati > Bacillota > Bacilli > Caryophanales > Paenibacillaceae > Paenibacillus > Paenibacillus sp. J22P15. Next base: position 107,728 of record NZ_JBWDNT010000010.1, on the reverse strand, counting down.
GAAAAGATGGTATCACGATTGGAGACTTGGCGATCGTTGCAGCAGCTTACGGTAAGCAAGAAGGTCAGCCAGACTGGAATGCGAAAGCTGATGTCAATCATGACGGTAAGGTAGATATTGTAGACCTGGCGATCGTGGCCAAGGCGATTTTGCAATAATACGTTTGAAAAAGCCAGTGGTCAAATTTTTAATGGGATCACTGGCTTTTTTCATGCGGCGGAAGTTGAAATTTCACAACCTTAATGAAAAGTGCTTATTATAAAGACCCGCAATAGCCATTTTCAGAAGAAGATGTTCTTTTTTTCTATATTCAAGCCTTACCTAATCTATTAGTGTGAAATTGCAATCATAGAAAGAATAGCATCAGTGATATGTTACAGCGTAGAACTTGACTAAATGAATTTATGAAAAGAGGTACAGCTATGATCCGACGTTCATTTCTTTTGTTCATAATCTTACTATTCATCGGGACGGCCACTACTTCATTCGCGGATGTCGCAGACTTGGGGTACTCGAAGTTATATATTCAAGGGAATGAGATTGACTATGAACTTTTCATTGAACAAGACTTGCTTGGGCAATTCGATACCAATAAGGATGATAATCTGGATAACGAGGAACTGGCCTCGCAAAAAGATAAGATCGATTCGTATATAAAGAATGGTCTACGTATAGATATAGACTCAAACCCCTTAAAGATGGAACTGCTTTCGATGAACGTAATAGAGAATAGTTCCGGAAAAGGCGCAGTGATCGGACTAAGATTTACCGCCGATGAAGAGGTCGAACAATTTGATCTTCATTACAATCTGGTGTTTGATGATGCGCCTAATCATACAAGTTTACTCTTGGTTAATTATGGTGAATATACCCAACAAGAAATGCTTGCAACCGACAAAAGAGACATTCATATCAACGTTCCTCAAGCAAACGTTGGCATCGTCCTGTGGAGATATTTTGTACTTGGAATCGAACACCTTTTGTTCGGATATGATCATGTACTTTTTTTGATATCACTAATATTAATCACATCCCGCTTCAAGGAAGCGGTGAAAATTGTTACTGCTTTCACCGTCGCTCACAGCATTACACTTTTCTTGGTGGCGTCGGGCCGAATTCAAGTCATCTCTTCCTGGGTCGAAGCCATAATAGCGCTCAGCATCTGTTATGTGGCTGTGGAAAATATTTTTGTTCAAAAGGCGAAATGGCGGTGGATATTGACAGCCATATTTGGCCTGATTCACGGCATGGGTTTTGCCGGGGCTTTGGCTGAAACGGGACTGCCTAAGAGCAATCTGATCGGCACATTACTGATGTTTAATTTAGGCGTGGAAGTGGGCCAGCTAATGATTATATGCCTATTGCTGCCCGTCTTGATATGGATGCGAAAGTTCCCGTGGTATCGGAAAATGATGATTTCAACGTCGTGCTTGATTTTTGTGCTGGCATTTTATTGGTTGATTCAAAGATTGTAATGAGAACACGTCGTATTTTCTCCAGCTGCTTGATATGAGCCTGAATGTTATCTTTACATAACTTTAAAAGTAGAGTCATTGAATGTATCAGTGATCGTAGATACGATGTCATTGGTGGATACTCCTTATAGTAAAGAAGGAGGGGGAACAAGATTTGACATTTACTGAAAAAGCAAGATAACCACTTTTAACTTCCAAGATTCGACGATAAAGGGCTATGCAAGATGACAAACGCCCATTCTTAACTATTATTGTTTTTTGTACAAGAAAATCTAGGAGAGTGGTAACTTGTTTAAGATGTCAATTTTTAAGAAACCAATTGTTGTCGGCACCATATTGTCCTTGTTGGCGGCTCCGTTCGCGATGGGGACATCCGTAAAGGCGGCGGAATCTTCTGAATTGGAGAAGGTTCAAATGAGAGTAATGTCCTACAACATTCATCACGCTGAAGGATCGGATGGGAAGTTGGCCCTGAAACGGATCGGTGACATTATCAAAGACTCGCAGGCCGACGTCATCGGACTGCAAGAAGTAGATAATAACTTCGGTTCTCGGAGCAATTTCGAAGATCAGGCCAAACTGCTATCCGAGTATCTGGGCATGGAATACGCGTATGGGGCTAATCTGGATAATGGGGGCCATCAATACGGAACGGCCGTTTTAAGCAAGTATCCAATTGTTTCTTCCGAGAATCACCTCCTTTTCAGTACGAGCGAACAACGGGGATTGTTGGAAACTGTAGTTGACGTTAAAGGAACCCAATTCCGTTTCTTCAACACCCATCTTGATCACCTAAAAGCGGAAGAACGGACGCAACAGATCAAGGAAGTGCTGCAGTGGGGCGGGAAAAACGAAGGACCAGCAATCTTTGTCGGCGATTTCAATGCTCTTCCGAACAGCGCCGAAATGCAACCGATGATGCAAGCCTATAACGATGTATTCGGCTCATTGGGTCAGAACGAGGATTACACCGATCCGTTGCCGAACCCGGTAAAACGAATCGATTACATCTTTGCCTCCAAAAATATAGGGATGAAGAATGCGGATGTGCTGCTAACGGAAACGACCCGCGCAGCTTCCGACCATCTGCCGATTATCGCGGATTTGATGTATGGATTGACAGAGATTAAATTGAACAGCATCACAGCACCTACATCTGTAACAGCGGCCATCGGAACGGCTAAGACAGCGGAAGCTCTTGGATTGCCTGCCAAAGTTACGCTTGTAACCGATGTGGGATACTTGGTTGCCAGTGTGAATTGGGATGTAAATAGTGCAAACTACGATCCAACTGCCACGACGGCGAAGACCTTCACTGTAAATGGAACTGTAACTTTGCCACCTGGGGTGTTAAATCCCGATAACATGCCTTTGACAACAAGCATTAGCGTCTCTACAAAGCCTGTCGACCTATTAGCAGCCCACTGGAAGTTCGATGAAGGCTCTGGTACAACCGTCGGCGATTCTTCAGGCAAGGGCAACATCGGAAAGCTGATTAATAACCCGACTTGGACCGATTCGGGCAAGATCGGCGGAGCACTTGCATTCAGCGGTGGCTCAAGGGCCGAGTTCAACGCTTCGGCAACTTTGAATCAAACGGGTAACGAGTCCGTTTCATTGTGGTTCAAGACTTCTCAGCCAAAGACCCTCACGAGCATTTTCCGTCACAGTAATCGTTTCACGGCCCTTCAGGTGGTAGGGGCACAGGCTCGCGTTGCCTATTGGCCTAATGCTTCATCCAGTTATAAAGCGTTGTATTTTCCATGGACCTACAACGATAACAAATGGCATCATTATGTGGCTGCCTACGATGGAGCACAAGGGCTGAAAATTTATGTCGACGGTAACGTAGTAGCAAGCGACGGAACGAATCTCGGACCGCTTCCGACTGTCACGAATAAGATTCTGCTGGGAGCCAATGAATCTGGCGGGGAAGCTTACAATGGAATGCTGGACGATGTTCGCGTATTTAGCGGCGCATTGACTCAGGCCGAGGTAACGCAATTGATGAATGCGGGGCAAGGACAGACGCTAAAGAATATCACGGCGCCCGTAGCCATCACAGGGATGGCGAACGGAACGGCCAAGACGGCAGCAGCCCTTGGATTGCCTGCAACTGTAGAACTGGTAACCGATAATGGAAATACGAATGCCAATGTGGTATGGAATGTCGAAGCTTCAAGCTATGATCCAGCTGTTAAGACTGAACAGACCTTCACGGTTGATGGAACCGTAACCTTGCCGGAAGGTGTGGCGAATCCGAACCACGTAGCCTTGACAACCAGCATCCAAGTGACTGTGCTTCAAGCATCAACAATGCCTCAATCTACATTGACAGGTGCACATCAAGCAGCTCCTGGCCTACCATTCGATGTTACGATGGGACTAAGCGGCGTGACAGAAAGCGTATATCAGCAAATGTATGCGCAAGATTTGACGCTGCATTATGATCCGGCGAAGTTGCAATTTGATTCGGTCACATCCCTGAGAGATGAATTTGAGGTCATCGATCACAAGGAAAACGTGCCTGGACAGATCCGAATTGTAGCAGCTAGCGGAAAACAAGGCGTGTCAGCTGAAGGAAATTTATTGAAATTCAAATTTACGGTGAAGTCCGAGGCCCAAGAAACCGATACGACCGTATCTATAGACGATGTGGCCATTGCGAACGGAGAGGGTAATGAACTGCCGTTGAATGGAGCCTCTCACGCGCTTGAAATCAGTATCCCGGTTGATAAATCAGGTCTGAATGCTTCGATCGCTAGCGCTCAGACTAAGCACGATGCAGCCGTGGAAGGAAACGGGCATGGTCTGTATGCGGTTGGCTCCAAAGGGCAATTACAGTCGACCATCAATGCGGCGAAAGCGACAGCTAACGATCCGAATGCAACGCAACAGCAGGTGGATAACGCGAAATCCACACTGGAAGCGGCCATTCAAGTGTTTGAAAGCAAGAAAATCTCCGCCGATGTCAATGGAAAAGACGGCATAACGGTTGGAGACTTGGCGATCGTTGCAGCAGCTTACGGTAAGCAAGAAGGTCAGCCTAGCTGGAATGCGAAAGCGGATGTCAATCATGATGGAAAAGTAGATATTGAAGACCTTGCGATCGTGGCCAAGGCGATTCTGCAATAGAAGAAGACCGTACATCGTTTGCATGAGTAAATTGGTTTAATGAAGCCATTGATTCCATTTATATGGGATCAATGGCTTTTTTCATACAGCGAATCGAAAATCGGTTGGAATGATTATCTTTACAGGAAGATTTATGTCTGATAAACTAACCACACCTAATTGTTAACCAAAATAAATTTTATTAGGTTAACAATTAGGTGTATCAAATTAAAGGTGGTAATCACTTGTGACCATGCTGCATTATGAACGACTATCTGCCATCAATAAGCAATATTTATGGCATCCTTTTACTCAAATGAAAGACTACAATAACTCCGATCCTCTAATTATCGAACGCGGTGAAGGCATCAAATTATATGACGTTAATGGGCGTAATTATTATGATGGCTTTTCCTCGGTGTGGCTTAACGTCCATGGGCACAACGTCCCTGAGCTAAATCAAGCGATCACAGATCAGTTAGGACGAGTTGCACATTCTACTCTTCTTGGTATGGCTAATGTGCCTGCCATTGAACTTGCAGAGAAATTGGTAGAGATTTCTCCTGAAGGGTTAAATAAAGTGTTTTACTCTGATTCTGGGGCAACGGGTGTTGAAATTGCGGTCAAAATGGCGTTTCAATATTGGAAAAACCAAGGACAGGAGGGTAAAACGAAGTTTATTACGATGAATCAAGCGTATCATGGAGATACCATTGGAGCGGTAAGCGTAGGTGCGATTCCACTGTATCATGAAGTGTTTCGTCCCATGCTCTTTCCTTCGTATGTCATTCCATATCCTTATACCTACCGCTATGATGGCGGTGAAGAGGAAGCAAAGGAAGCTACGTTAATGGCATTGCGTCAATTACTCGAGACCAGCGCAGATGAAATCGCAGCACTCATTGTAGAGCCGATTGTTCAAGGGGCTAGCGGCATCATTATTATGCCAGAAGGCTGTTTACGAGAGATGGCAGCACTTTGCCGTAAGTATGGTGTATTGTTCATTGCGGATGAGGTGGCGACAGGTTTTGGGCGTACAGGTGCTATGTTTGCTTGTGATCTTGAAGAGGTATCACCTGATTTGCTTGTCATCGGAAAAGGCCTTACAGGCGGCTATCTACCCGTGGCAGCGACGCTTGCGACAGACGAGGTGTACAACGCATTTTATGCAGATTATGAAGAACAAAAAACATTTTTCCATGGTCATTCCTTCACAGGTAATCCGCTCGGCTGTGCCGTTGCTTTGGCCAGCTTAAAGCTGTTTGAAGAGCGTAACATCATTGAAGGAGTACGATCTAAGGCATCATTCATAGAACATAAGCTCGCAGTTTTACATAATTTTCTGCATGTTGGTGACATAAGGCAAAAGGGACTGATGATTGGAATTGAGCTTGTACGCAATAAGGTTACTCGTGAACCGTATGATTGGTCCGAACGAATCGGTGTTCGCGTAACCCAAAAGGCCAGAGAGCTTGGAATGCTTACGAGACCGCTAGGCAATGTTGTCGTATTCATACCTCCACTAGTTAGTACAGAGGCCGAGCTTGATATTATGACGGATATTTTGATGGAGGCCATTCTCAGCGTCACTGAAGGAGAATCCATCCTATGAGGTCGATGCGTGGATTATTTGTGGTCGGGACAGACACTGGCGTTGGCAAAACCATTGTAACTGCGGCGCTTACTGCGGCTCTTCGCGCCGATAACAGGAATGTCGGTATTTGGAAGCCTGTACAATCAGGTGAGCTGCTAGGTGGCGGAGCTACCGACGCTGAGCGTCTACTACGATACACCGGACTAAATGAGCAGCCGGAGGCGGTAGCGACATTCACATTCGAAGCTCCGCTCACGCCGCTGCTCGCAGCCAAACAAGCGGGTGTGACCTTAACATTAATGGGGCTAGCAGCTGCTGGCGAAGACTTATTACAGCGTTACGATTCGCTGCTTATCGAAGGTGCTGGGGGCGTAGCTGTGCCGCTAACCGATGATTTTCTAATGGTGGATTTGATAAAAGAGCTTCGGATTCCGGCTTTGATTGTAGCCCGTTCGGGTCTCGGAACGATTAATCACACGCTACTTACGATGTCCTATTTACGGGAAAATGGGGTTCCGATACTAGGTTTTATTTTCAACGATGGACAATTAATTGACAGGACTGTCGACCCGAGTGTGGCAACCAATGCTGCGTTAATTGAACGTTATAGCGGCATCAAGTTTCTCGGGCATATCCCTTACTTGAAGGACGAAATAAATACAGTATCGCTGATCCATGCGGTTCGAGAACAGATTCAATTGGAAGCGATCGCGCGCGCACTAACCATTCAAACAAAGTGAGGATGAACGAAATGACAATAAAAAAATCGGAAATAGAGTGGTCGTTACTTGCTGAGAAAGCGCTAAGGGGTGAATGTTTAACGGTTGAAGAAGGGCTAGCTGTTCTTGAATCAGATAACGATGACATATTGTCCTTGATGCACGCTGCTTTTCAAGTCAGACAACACTTTTACGGCAAAAAAGTGAAACTGAACATGATCATTAACGCAAAAAGTGGACATTGCCCCGAAGATTGTGGTTACTGCTCACAGTCCATCATATCGACGGCGCCCGTAAAAAAATACACCTTGCTCGACAAAGAAACACTTCTTGCAGGAGCGCGTGAGGCTATGGCACGTAAAGCAGGAACCTACTGTATTGTAGCCTCGGGGAAAGGCCCAACGGAAAAAGAGCTGGATCAAGTCGTAAATGCAGTTGAAGAAATACGTGCAACGATGCCGCTGAAAATATGCGCATGTCTCGGAATTTTGAAGGACGGTCAAGCAGAACGTTTAGCAGAAGCAGGTGTACACCGTTACAACCACAACTTGAACACAAGTAAAGATAATTACTCGTCTATTACGACTACGCATACCTATGAACAGCGTGTTGAAACCGTGGAGAAGGTAAAAACATTTGGTATGTCTCCCTGCTCTGGTGTAATTATCGGTATGGGTGAAAGTAATCAGGAAATAGTTGAGATGGCTTATGCGCTCCGTGAGCTCGATGCGGATTCGATTCCGATTAATTTTTTGAATGCTATTCCTGGGACCCCTTTGGAGGGAGCAGGACGTACCCCGGCTCTGAAAGGGCTTAAGGTACTGGCATTGTTTCGGTTTATCTGTCCGTCAAAAGAGATTCGTGTTGCAGGAGGGCGCGAAGTTAGTCTCCGTACGTTGCAGCCATTGTCGCTATATGCTGCCAACTCACTCTTTGTAGGTGATTATTTGACGACCGCAGGTCAAGATATATCATCCGATCATCAAATCATTGAAGATTTGGGTTTTGAGATTGAGTTAAATGCTCTTTAAAATTGATATGAACGCCCTTTAAGGTGGTACGGATTATGAACTGGATGGAAAAAGAACTTGAGTTATTACATGACGCTTCGCTAGAGCGGTATTTACGTGACAGTGCTCCAGCTCCGCAATGTCCTGGTTACACGGTGAGAGGAGGACGCTTGCTGCTCAATCTGGCCTCTAATGACTACCTTGGACTAGCTCAAAATCCTGCTATTATTGAAACCATGTGCGAAACGCTGCATACCGAAGGAAGCGGCTCAGGAGCGTCACGTCTTGTGACGGGCAATCGCTTGCCTTATAGAGGTCTTGAAGAAGAGCTGTCACATTGGCAGAAGAGTGATGCGGCACTTGTTTTTGCAAATGGATATATGGCTAATTCCGGTGTTATTAGTGCGCTTGTAGGACGTAACGATGTGGTTTTCAGCGACCAGTTAAACCATGCGAGTATTGTAGACGGTATTATTTTGAGCCGCGCGGAGCATGCCCGGTACCGACATAACGATATGGAACATTTGGAGGCTTTGCTCAATAAGCATCGTGATAAAAGGCGCAAGTTGATTGTTACGGATGCCGTCTTCTCCATGGATGGCGATGCAGCTCCCTTAGCAAAGCTGGCTGCGCTCAAACGTAAATACGGAACGATGCTGATGGTGGACGAAGCGCACAGCGGGGGGATTTACGGGGAACAAGGTCAGGGACTGTGCTTTGAGCTCGGTCTGCAGCATGAGGTGGATGTACATATGGGAACATTCAGTAAATCGTTTGGTGTATATGGTGCATATGTCTGCGGTAGTCGTACATTAATTCGCTGGCTAATTAACAAGGCTAGACCGCTCATGTATTCGACGGCATTACCGCCTTCCTTGGTAACGGGTATTTCAACATCACTCGCCTTAGTCCAAGCTGATCATTGGCGCCGCGAACGACTCTTCTCGTTAAGCAAATTGTTTCGATCTTCGCTGCTTAATGCTGGTTTTAATGTCGGCAGCGGCGAGTCTCCTATTGTACCGGTGATTGTTGGTGATAATGAACTGACCCTTCGCTTCAGTGAAGCACTTGAATGGAAAGGGATAGAAGCGGTAGCCATCCGACCGCCTACGGTTCCTGATGGTACAGCACGAATTCGCTTCTCTTTAACAGCTGCTCATAATGATAAGGAATTGGTCAATGCGCTCGAGATAATCTGTACAATTGGGCATCAATTAGGAGTGATTCGTTCATGATGAGTGGTGTTATTTTGTGGTTGACTGGATGGAGCATGCCGGATACTGTTTTTGATCGGCTTCGCGAGTTACTGCCAGAATATGCTCATGTTTCTGTGGAATATAAGGATGCGGACTCTCCTGAGAATATGCTTCATATCACGGAAACCGCAGCTAAGAAGATCCGGTTTGCAGATGAGGCAGGTTGCAGCAATAGGCGGTTTCAAGGGCCAATACTAATCGCAGGCTGGTCACTCGGAAGTTTGCTCGCGCTGAGATTAGCGGCTAATCGTTACGCTGATGGTCTTGTGCTGTTTGGTGCAACGGCTCGTTTCACTCGTTCCAAAGAAGAAGGTGCCCTCGGCATATCAGATGTCTACGTTCGGCAGATGATCAGAGGAATCTCAAAGGATCAGCAAGCTGTTGAAACGAATTTCAGACAGCTTATGTTTACGGATATGGAACGGGAGAGCGGTCTTTCTGCAAGCCTTCCTCCAATCGGCAGTTGGACAGCCCCAGCACTAATTTCAGGCCTTCAGATTTTACGAAACGTGGAATGCTTGTCTAGATTGACGAGTATTACCTGTCCTGTGCTTCTTATCCACGGGACTGAGGATAAAATTTGTTCTTATCATGCTGTTTTGGAGCTAAAGGATCAGTTGCCTCAAGCCAAGTTAGTTACAATACACGCCTGCGGGCATATGCCTTTTTTGGGAAAGGAAGTACACATAGCTGAAGAATTGAGGGGATGGTGGCATGACCAACAACAGAATTAGTGCTATTCAACGTCAATTTAATCGTAGTTCCAATTCATATGATACGCATGCTCATGTTCAACGAACAATGGCTGATGAGCTTATAAAATCTCTCATAGGATGGAAAAACAAACGGTTCATAGTTGAACCTAACATTCTTGAGATCGGTTGTGGCACCGGGTCTCTAACCCAAATGATAGTGAAGGAATGGCCTAGCGCGAAAATTACTGCACTTGATGTTGCACCCGAGATGATTAAAGTAGCTGTGAAACGTGTCATATCAGCAGATGATCATCTGGGCACTGGAAATAGTACATCGGATCGTATACGTTTTATTAATGCAGATATAGAAAGGTGGGCGGCTGAGGCTAAGGCGGCATCGTTCGATATCATCGTATCCAACGCCTGTTTTCAATGGCTAAGCAATCCCGAAGAAACGCTCGAACACCTTCAACGAATGCTGCGTTCAGGAGGATTACTCATATTTACCACATTCGGGCCGGATACATTCAGTGAGATGCATAGGTCATTTAATGAAGTTTATCGAACATTCGGAATGGAGCCACAACGTCATGGACTGTCGTTTCATTCTCCGCTTGAGTGGAAGTTCATCCTCGAGAGATCAGGTTATTCAAGTTTCAATTATAACCGTTCTATTCATATTGAAAAGTATGCTTCCGCAAGAGATCTTCTTCATTCCGTTAAAGCAATGGGAGCTAGCACTTCAGAAGCAGTTACTATGAAGGGGCACAGTTTACGACGCCTCTTCACCAACATGTATAAGGAATACGAGGAGAAATTTAGTCTACAAGGAGGAGTTGCAGCCACTTACGATCTACTATTAATCCAATCAAGTAAAAATCAAAAATAATACATGAAAAAGCACCTCGCGTATGGTCAAATTGGTTGTAGGGATACTTCCATTTTTCCATGTTCGCATAGGTGCTTTTTTGTATTAAATTAGAGGCTTTTTTGAACTGACTCATATAGGAGATTTTTCGACTATCTGAAGAGATTATTCTATTAAAAGATTCTCATCCCGATGTTATTGTTAAAATATGGTGGGTATCCCCCGTATAGAATAATTAGAAGGCAGGAGGTACAAACATGAACAATACAAGTAGAGTCTACGGAAAGTTCCACCTTTCCGCGCGTATCCTGGCGCTGCTGCTAGGGGTTTCCATGCTGATGAACATGGATTCGACAGTGCTGGCTCGGGAGGTTGCGCCGGAAACGCATTCATCTGAGCCCAAATTGGTGGATCAGGCTGTGCAAGCGGCTGCTAGCAACGGTATGCGTCTGTGGTACAAACAGCCGGTCAAGGACTGGCAAACCGAAGGTCTTGTAATCGGTAACGGATTCTTTGGTTCCGTGCTCTTTGGTGGCGTGGCCAAGGATCGGATCCACCTCAATGAAAAGACCCTCTGGACTGGCGGCCCGGCAACGTCGAGAAACTATAATGGCGGCAACCGGAGCACACCGATGTCGAAGGATACTGTCAAAAAGAATCAAGATGGGCTGGAAAGCCAAGCATACAACAATGGCGGAGGCAATGTCAGCGATATGTTCGGCAACCTTAACGGCATGGGCAGCTATCAGGACTTTGCTGACCTTTGGGTGGACTTTGCGCCCGCCGGACATACGGATGCCGCGGCCAGAAACTATGTCCGCGACCTAGACCTCAACACTGGTATCGCTTCGGTTTCCTACCAGAACGACGACGATACCTTCCGGCGTGAGTATTTTGCCAGCTACCCCGACAAGGTGCAAGTCTACCACTTCACTGCCGACAACAAGGGCAAGCAGAGCTTTGATGTCAGTATGTCCAGCCAGCAGGGTGGTGCTACGATTACCGCTTTGGATAACACCATCACTCTGCGTGGCGCGCTTTCGGACAACGGCCTGAAATATGAGGGACAGATCCGCGTGATGGCCAGAGGCGGTACCACAAATACGACCTCCTCCGGAACCATTCAGGTGCGCAACGCCGATGCTGTGACCATCGTGATGGCTTCCGATACCGACTATAAGAATGACTATCCTACCTATCGCGGCGAGGATCCCCATGAAGAAATCACAGCCAGCCTGGACAATGCAGTGAGCATGGGCTATCAGGTGCTGCACAACCGCCACATCGAGGATTACTACTCGCTGTTCTCCCGTGTCAGCCTGGATGTGGGCGCTGCCCCGGCCAATGTACCCACCGACGAGCTAATTGGCGAGTACCGCAAAGGAAACTTTAACCAAATATTGGATGTGATGGTGTTCCAGTTCGGACGCTATCTGACCATCGCCGGCTCCCGCGAGGGCGCATTGCCGACCAATCTCCAGGGTATGTGGGGCGTGGGCAGTATGGCCTGGGGCGGTGACTTCCACTTTAACGTCAACGTCCAGATGAACTACTGGCCGGTGTACAACACCAACCTGGCTGAGAGTGGCGTCCCCTTTGTGGAGTACGTGGACTCGCTGCGCAAGCCGGGCCGTGTCACCGCCGCCAATTCTCATGGTGTAATCAGTGGACCTGGCGAGGAGAACGGCTGGGTTGTCCACACCCAGAATAACCCCTTCGGCATGACCGCACCCGGCGGCAGCCAAGAGTACGGTTGGAACATGGGCGGCGCGCCTTGGGCGCTGCAGAATGTGTATGACTACTACCGCTTCACCGGCAATGTGGAGTACCTGCGTTCGACCATCTATCCGGCCATGCGCGAGCAGGTCAAGTTCTGGGACTCCTATCTGATTTGGAGTACAAAGCAGAATCGCTGGGTGGTTTCACCTTCGATATCTCCCGAGCAGGGCCCGACTTCCATCGGCAGCACTTATGACCAGTCGCTAGTTTGGCAGCTCTATAAGGAGACCATCGAGGCCTCCAAGATCCTCGGCGTGGATGAGGAACTTCGCAAAGACTGGCAGGAGAAGATGGATGGTCTAAACCCCATACAGATCGGCAATCAGGGCCAAATCAAAGAGTGGTATGACGAGACAAACATAGGCTACATTGGGAGTAGCAGAGCCTACAACTTCAATGCCGGCGGCGCGGACGTGCATCGTCACAATTCCAATCTAATCGGCATGTATCCTGGCAATCTGATAAACAAGGAAAACCAGACCTACATGGACGCCGCCAAGGTTTCTCTGGAGCATAGCGGTTTCGAGATCACGACCGGCTGGTCTAAGGGTCACCGTCTGAACCTCTGGGCTAGAACCATGGACGGCAACAAATCATACCGCATGGTGCAGTCGTTTTTAACCCAGAACGCCCGCGGTATTATGAACAATCTGCTGGATTCCCACGGTTCCCATGGTGGTTCACTAGCCAGCGCAGGATATATCTTTCAGATCGAAGGTAACTACGGTTACACCTCCGGCGTTGCGGAAATGCTGCTGCAGAGCCATCTTGGTTACATCCAGCCACTGCCCGCACTGCCCGACGCATGGCCTAGCGGCAGTGTCAAGGGACTGGTTGCCAGAGGAAACTTCGTATTTGATATGGACTGGGCCGGCTCGAAACTCTCGGCCATGACCATCACTTCCCGCGCCGGCGGCGTCAGTGAGATAGAATATCCCGGTATAGGCAGCGCCACCGTTTCCGGCGCATCCGTCCAAAAGATTTCCAATGACAGAATTTCCTTTCAGACCACCGAGGGTGGCGTGTACACCCTATCGAACCTGCCCGGCCAGACCACAGCTGACGTGGAGCGGCCTCGGAGTGTGCAGGCCGTCCGCACTGGCGATGAGACCATCGAACTAACCTGGGACAATACTCCCGGCGCAACGGAGTATGTAATCTACCGCCAGAAGCTTCAGACCGTAGCCTCCGGTCAGTCCGCCGGCTCTGTTTACGGTACGGGCTATGAGCGGCTCGCCACCGTGAGCATCAACACCTATACAGATACTGCCGTGACCGTAGGTTCCATTTACTACTACACGGTAGCGGCGGTCACCCCGGCCGGCATCTCATCGCCAACCGCACCGGTGGAAGCCAAAAAACTGTCCGTGGTGATCACCCCTAGCCGCAAGCCGCTAGGTAGGGGAGATAAGCTGACCATGGATCCTTCGGTCAAGGATAATAGATTAGTGATCCGTTACACGCTGGACGGTAGCGTGCCGACCGCTGCCTCTGCGAAGTATATCGACGCTTTGACCTTGGAGACCGCCGGCTCTATCCGCCTGAATGCGCAGCTGTTTCTAAACGATCTACCGGTAGGTAGCTTGGCGACCTTCAACCAGTATGGCTCTACGAATCTGGCGCTGAATAAGACGGCTTCCAGTTCCATCCCTTATTGGGGAGATCCTTACGCACCCGGCAAGGCTGTGGACGGGAACATGGGTACTCGGTGGGCATCGCAAGGTGACTCTAACACATCCGATCTGATTGTTGACCTTGGGCAAATCGAATCGCTTGACACCGTCATTTTGTACGAGGATACGAGTGCCGGCATGGGTCACCGTATGCGCGCGTTCGAGATACAAGTTTCCGACACCGGTGATGCTGGCAGCTGGACGACCGTGTATTCGACTCAGGAGGCAAAGGAAACACACGAAATTATTTTGCCCGCTGGCGTGGCAGGTCGATACGTCAAATACAATACCATTAGTGCAACTAAAGAGGTCACATTGAAAGAGTTTGAGATCTATGGCGGGGGGCAGGCGACGTTCACACCCCCAAGCACAGAAACGGTAACGATCACGCTAAGCGGTAATAATAACGTCAATGCGGGAGACGGATTTGATTTGATTTTTGGTCTGACCAATGTGAATGACAGCGTGTATGCCCAAGATCTGACATTCACTTATGATCCTGCAATGTTTGAATTCATTTCAGCGGAATCTATGAATGACGGTTTCAAGATAGTGAGCCGTAAAGATGCTCCAGGTCAAGTGCGAATCCTTGCTGCAAGTTTGGGAGAGGGTAACGAAGTAAATGAAAGCGGAGACTTGCTGAAGTTTAGCTTTAAAGTCAAATCAATTACTCATTCAGTACAAACAGAAATAAACCTGACTAATTTGGTTCTTGCTACTGGCGAAGGAAAAGAGATGCAATTGGAAGGTGTTTCGCATCACGTGTCAATCAATTCCATAAACAAAACGGCGTTAAATGAATTGATTTCTATTGCTCAAGCCGCATATGATGCCGCAACAGAAGGAACAAATGTCGGTCAATATCCAGCGGGATCGAAAGCCGCGCTTCAAGCAGCAATTGATAGCGCTCGCGCAACAGCTGAGAATGCCTCGGCATCTCAAGAGCAAGTGGATCAATCCGCGAGCGAATTGAGTGATGCTCTGGGAACATTTAAAGCTTCGGTGATAACCCGAATATTAGGAGATCTGAACGGTGACGGAAAAGTTAGAATCGGAGATTTGGCTTTGATGGCAATGTGGTATGGCAAAGATTCGAGCGATCCACAATGGGATCTATATAAGTTCATGGATCTCAAAGCTGATGGCAAGATTGATATTGAGGATCTCGCAATATTGGCAAGAATAATCATTCAGACAGAATAACAGAATAGTGATGTAGTAGTTTTACTACCAATAATTATCCCCTTACGGTAGACAGTGAAAAAAGAGTTCAAGATATTATGGACTCAACATTGTTTATCTGAGGGGATTTTTTTGTTGCTACAAAAATTTAAACATATTTAGCAGTTCATACAAGGTAAACTCACTTTTTTGTTGAATAGGGATATATTGTTAATTGTGATATTAACTCAATTGATTAGATGACAATGTAGCATGTAACTAAGAGGAGGGGAATTCGATGTACAAGCTCTTGATCGTGGATGATGAAGCATTAATACGGGAAGCGATTAAGGACCAGATGAATTGGGAGCAGCTCGGGTTTATATGTATAGGCGATTGCGAGGACGGCTTGGAAGCGTTAGAGTTTATTAAGCGCGAGAAGCCGGATGTTGTACTTACAGATATCGGAATGCCGTTCATGAACGGCATTGAACTGACACGCGAGCTGGCGGCAAGTGAGCCGCAAGTGAAGGTCATTATCCTCACTGGATATGACAATTTCGAATTCGCACAGCAAGCGCTTAAATTACAAGCTACAGACTATATTTTGAAACCGATTACAGCTGCCGAGCTTGAGATAGTTATGCGAAGAGTAGTAACAGAATTAGATTTCGAGAGAAGGAAAATTCAAGAGTATGAGTTGCTGAAGCGTCAACTAACGGAAAGCTTCCCACTATTGAAGGAGCGATTTCTGGAACGCATGGTGTCTTCGTCGATGACCCAGAAACAATTGAAGGAAAGATGCAGTTACTTTCAAATCCAATGGAACGGTCCGTTATTGGTCGAACTTGCTATTGATGTGGACGAGTTTGGATTAAGTTTACCTTCGACATTATTCGAGCATGAGCTCTTACGATTTGCCGTATTTAATATTGCGCAAGAAATTACGGCTACATATATAGGGACTGCGATTTTCCGGGATCGGGAAAATCGTGTGTTCGTACTACTGTCCGGCGATGATAGTGAACAATTGCTGGAGTATGCCATGTTAAGGGCAGAAGAAATACACATCGCGGTTACTTCATTCTTACCAATAAAAGTTTCGATAGGGATCGGGCATGCTTCTATGTGGGAGGACAATGCGTCTCTTGTTCACCGGTCTGCATTATCAGCTCTTGAGTATAGATTTGTTATCGGCATGAATGAAATTATTCGTATCTCTGATATGGAGCAACGTGAACGTCCGGAATTGCTTTCAGTTGTTAAATTGGAAAACGAGCTGATAACAAAACTAAAGACAGGAACGTTGCAAGAAATGAATGAATGGATGACGAATCTGTTCTCGGAGTTTCGAGATCATGTATTTCCAATTGATATCTGTTACATATACATCCAGCGTATTATATTAACCTTGATGCATACGCTTTACGAAATGGATAGCAACAGCCCACAAGTGTTCGGTGGAGCTAAAAATCTGATTACGGAAATAAACCAGTTTGCTACACTGGTTGAAATTGAATCTTGGATGAAGGAATTATGCGGTAAAGCGGTATTGGCCATCCAAAGCATGCGTGAGGACCAAAGTGTGCGTCAAATTGCTATGGCCATGGATTATGTGAGACAGCATTATATGGATTCGGAATTATCTTTAAAGTCGGTGTGTAAGCAAGTATCGATGAGTACAAGTTATTTCAGTAGTAAATTTAAGCAGCACAATGGGCGATCATTCATAGAATTTTTAACTGATGAACGAATGGAAAAGGCCAAAGAGTTGTTATATTTAACATCAATGAAGAGCTATGAGATTGCATATGCGGTTGGTTATAACGATCCGCATTATTTCAGTGGAACCTTCAAAAAAAACACCGGGGATACTCCAACGGAATTCCGCAATAAAATGAATATACAGAAAGCGTGATGTAGGGTGAATATCTTCTCGAAGTTCCGCAGTATTCAGACAAATATGGTGCTTTCCTCGGCTTTACTCATACTGATGATGATTATAATTATGAGTGTGATCTCGTATTACTTGACGAAAGATGCGGTTCAAACGAAAGCACAGGAATATACGACGGAGCTTGTGAAGCAAGTAAACAACAACATTACGGCTTATGTGAATGGCATGACATACATGTCGGAACTAGTCGCTGGCAACCCCCTCGTGCAGGATTATTTATCAAAAGAAAGCTTCGAGACCTTAACGGAAGAAAAAGAAGCTAAAGAAATGATATCGAAGTTGTTGGAATCGATGCTCGTATCTCGAAGCGACATCACTTCAGTTAATGTGTTTGGTTATAACGGCCAGTTTGTCTCTGGGCGGAGGGAGTTTGAGCTTAATTCGTCTATCGATCGAACAAGCTTAAGCTGGTACCGTAACGCTCAGGAAGCGAGCGGAAAAAGCGTCATTTCTTCGTCACACGTACAGCCGATATTTAAAGACCACTATCCATGGGTTGTGTCGTTAAGCAGGGAGCTGCTGAGCAGGGACGGAGATAAGAAGCTGGGTGTCTTTCTTGCGGATTTAAATTTCAGCGTAATGAATGACATGCTCAAAGATATCAGGCTTGGCCAGAGAGGTTATTTGTTTATCGTCGATTCTAGCGGGAAAATTGTCTATCACCCCCAGCAACAGCTAATATACAGTAAATTGAAGTCTGAAATGATCGATCAGGTGCTGGAAATCAAGCATGGAACCTTTACAAGCGATGAAGGCAATTATAGTCGGATGTATACTGTACAGGATTCAAATTTCGGTTGGAAAATTGTTGGTGTATCATATGTCAATGAACTTGTCGGCAATCAGAATGAGATTCGGATGTCACTTTTTTTGCTAGGCTTAATCTGCATCGTCATTGCGATTGTGATTTCTTTCCTTTTGTCACAGCGAGTGAGCCAACCAATTAAGCAATTGCAGAGATATATGAAGGAAGTAGAGAAGGGGAACTTTGACATTCATGTGTCGGTTCCAAGATCGTATGAGATTGGCAGGTTAGCACGGGCATTTAACATCATGGTTGGTAAAATAAAAGAGCTGATGAATCAGGTTGTGCACGATCAGGAGCAGAAGCGCATTAGTGAACTGAACGCACTGCAAGCTCAGATCAATCCGCATTTTTTGTATAATACATTGGATTCAATTGTATGGATGGCGGAAAGTAATAAATCACGAGAGGTCGTCTTAATGACCTCGGCGCTCGCCAAATTATTCCGAGCATCGATTAGTCAAGGAGAAGAGCTTGTTTCGATAAGAAATGAGGTCGAGCATATTACGAACTATTTGATGATTCAAAAAATGCGCTATAAAAACAAATTGGATTATCAAATTGAAATAAGCGATACGGTTTGGGATTACAAAACGATCAAAGTTATTTTACAGCCGATTGTTGAGAATGCAATCTATCATGGCATTAAGATGAAACGAGGGCCTGGTCTAATCCGAATTCGTTCTGAGGAAACGGAATCGGCGCTCCTCCTGATTGTTGAAGATAATGGAAAGGGAATGGATGAGGATAAGCTGAGAACTATATTGATACCCCGGTTAGGAAAAGAGGGAGGGAAGGGCGTCGGAGTGTTGAATGTTCATGAACGGCTTAAGCTTTATTTTGGCCAGCAATACGGATTAGTTTATGAGAGTATACCGGATGAAGGAACAACCGTATATATTCACTTTCCTAAATTCCTTCAGCCAATGGAGGCTGACAAATGAATAAAGCAAAGCATAGATGGATAATTGGAGCGATTGTTGTTGTTCTTGTTATTGCGGTAAGTTTAATCTATGGATCTAAAGGATTGTCGAACAAAAAGTCTTTGGACATGGTAGTCATTATTAAATCAAATGATGCTTCAATTGAGTTCTGGCGGGTGTTGGTCGATGGGGTGCATGTAGCTGCCCAAGAGTTTGATGCGAATGTTCAGGTGTGGGGAGCCAAAGATGAAACGGATGTAGACGGACAAATTGCTCTTGTGGAGAAAGCAATCGGCGAACGTCCGGATGCGGTCGTGCTGGCTGCTACCGATTTTGATAGATTGATACCTGTCTCCAATAAGGTTATAGCAGAGGGCATTAAGCTGATCATCGTAGATTCGGGGATTAATTCTGATATTGCTCGAAGTATTGTCTCGACGGACAACGTCCAAGCCGGTAGAGAGGCGGGTCAGGCGATGCTCAAGGAAATTATAGGTCCAGCTAAAATCGGTATTATTAGTTATGTCAAAAATGCTGCTTCTCATATAGACCGGGAAAAAGGCGTGCGTGAGGTGTTAAGTGATCATCCAGATATTGAACGATTGGACACTTATTTTGTGGATGGGTCCGAGCAGAAGGCTTACTTAAGTGCAAAGGAAATATTGCAGACGCATTCTGATATACAAGGAATTATTGGGCTGAATGAGCCAACTTCAGTCGGAGCGGGGAGAGCAATTAAGGAGCTGGGGGTTAGCGAGCAAGTCAAGTTAATCGGCTTTGATAGCTCGGTGAATGAAATAAAACTGCTGGACGAAGGCGTCATGAAGGCGACCGTTATTCAGAGACCTTTTCAGATGGGGTATTTAAGCGTCAAAACAGCCGTAGAAGCGGTCCGAGGAAAGAGTGTGCAGAAACAGATAGATACGGGGTCATTGGTTATTACCAAACAAAATATGTACGAAGAGGAAATTCAAAAACTGCTGTTTCCATTCGTTGGCAAGTAATGAGGATGGTTAACCAATGTGAGGACATGAATAAATATGCAATGAACAAAAGCAGCTGTTCCGGAAATAATCGGGACAGCTGCTTTGTGTGTTTAAGCCGTACGAAAATTCAAGGTAGATAGCAATTCCAAAAAAATATTCGACTATTTCAAGAGAAAACCACATGTAAGTGACGGTGCAGACCGTGTAAATTAAATAGTAACAATAAGAACAAGGAGTTGAGAGGGGGAAAAAATGAGCCAGGTTGTTGTAAAGATGGAAGAAATCGAGAAACATTTTGCTGGTGTTCACGCATTGAAGCAATGTCAGTTCGAGTTGCGATCCGGTGAAGTGCACGCTCTTGTTGGAGAGAATGGTGCAGGTAAATCGACAATGATGAAAGTATTGACTGGCGTTTATTTGAAGGATGGGGGACGCATTATCCACAAAGGGAAGGAAGTTCATATCCCGGATACGCGAACAGCTCAGCAGTTTGGAATCAGTATGATTCATCAGGAGCTTAATCTGGCGCCAGATCTGACCGTAGCTCAGAACATCTTTATTGGCAAGGAGCCACGCAAAGCTATTAGGCTGTTTCTCGATGATAAAGAGATGAATCGAAAGACTGCAACCCTACTAAAGCAGATGAATTTGGACATTGAGCCGACGACACTTGTGTCAGATCTGACTGTCGCCAAGCAGCAGATGGTTGAAATTACCAAAGCAATTTCCTATGACTCACAGGTGTTGATTATGGATGAGCCAACAGCAGCGCTTAGTGATGCTGAGATTGAAGAGCTGTTTAAGATGATCAACCAGCTGCGGGCGAAAGGAGTAGGAATCGTATATATTTCTCACCGGATGGCGGAGTTGAAGCGGATTTCGGATCGAATTACGATCATGCGCGATGGCAGCTACATAGATACGGTTTCAACTGCTGAAGTTAGCATCGATCGGATTATTGCAATGATGGTAGGCCGGGAAATCTATCAGCCTGCCAAGCCGAATCGCCAGGAGGACAACGATAGAGAACTCGTGCTAGATGTGCGCAAGTTGAATCGTAGGAATACGCTCCACGATGTGAGCTTCTCACTCCGCAAGGGGGAAATTCTCGGAGTTGCCGGGCTCGTCGGGGCTGGAAGAACCGAGATGGCCCGAGCCGTCTTCGGTGCAGACTCGATCGACTCGGGAGAAATATTCATCCATGGCCGGAAAGTGCAAATTTCGGGGCCCTATCAAGCAGTGAAACATGGCATAGGTTATCTATCCGAGGATAGAAAGCAGTATGGCTGCTTGGTCGAAATGGATGTCAAGACGAATATCGCAATGGCCACATTAGGCCGCTTCGCGAAAAGCTTCGGATGGATTAATGACAAGCGTATGACTGAGGTGTCGCAGAAGGTAGTCGAAGATCTGAAGGTCAAGACACCCGGTATTGAGCAGAAGCTGAAAAATTTGTCTGGAGGCAACCAGCAGAAAGTGATTATCGGTAAATGGTTGACGAGGGACTGTGACATTCTCATATTCGATGAGCCGACACGAGGCATTGACATCGGTGCCAAGAGCGAGATTTACAGGCTGCTCGAAAACCTTGCAGACTCGGGGAAATCGATTATTATGATCAGCTCGGAGCTGCCAGAGATACTGCGGCTCAGTCACCGGATTATCGTCATGTGCGAGGGCAGAATTACAGGTGAGCTCATGAATGATGAATTCACTTCGCAAGAACAGATTATGACATACGCGACGGACCGGATTAGCCGATAGAGGATGATTAAGAAAGAGAGGAAGTAGAATGAAGGAAGCAATAGGAGTCGTTCAGAAACAACGTTTTATATTCACTGCGGGGCTCCAGCAATTTTTGGCCTTTGGGAGCTTGATCTTACTTTTTACTTTTTTTTCAATAGCATCAAGCAATTTTTTTAACTTCTCCAATATCGTCGGGATTTTGCTCTCCACAGCGGTAATCGGTGTGCTGGCGCTGGGCGCGACGTTCATTATCGTTACAGGCGGCATTGATTTGTCGGTCGGTACAGTTATGACGCTGAGCGCGGTAATGACGGGGGTCTTCATTACGATGTGGGGACTGCCAGTGTGGGTTGGCATTATCGGAGGACTATTAACGGGAGGAGTTTGCGGGTTGTTCTCCGGAATTGTAATTGCACGTCTTGGAATCCCGCCGTTTATCGCTACACTTGCGATGATGATGATCGCCAAAGGTCTTGCGCTTGTGATCTCGAGTACGAAGCCGATCTATTTCACTGATAATGAAGTGTTTATGGAAATCTCTCTTGGCTCGGTACTTGGTGATCTCATTCCAGGCTTTGATATCCCGAATGCTGTGCTGATTTTCTTCCTTGCAGCGATCATAGGAAGTCTGCTATTGTCCCGCACAATAGTCGGCCGTTATAACTTTGCGATCGGCAGCAACGAGGAAGCAACGCGACTTTCCGGTGTTAATGTGCAGAGATGGAAGATTGTCATCTACATGGTTGCAGGCTTGTTTACAGGACTTGGTGGTATTCTGATGGCGTCACGACTTAACTCAGCTCAGCCCGCACTTGGTATGGGTTATGAACTGGAAGCCATCGCAGCGGTCGTCATTGGCGGAACCTCGTTGAGCGGTGGCAAGGGAACGATTATCGGCACAGTCATCGGTGCTCTGATTATGAGCGTGTTGACGAATGGGCTTCGGATTCTGTCGGTACCCCCGGAGTGGCAGACAGTCGTTGTCGGCTTTGTCATTCTGCTCGCGGTATACGCTGATATATTACGGCGTCGCAAGGCATAACCGCGGTATCGTCTCCATTGGAGATTATATGTATAAAACATCATTATCACTCAATTCGAAAAGGGGATATGAAAATGAAAAAGTTATTTGTATTGGCAGTATTATCACTTGCATTGGTTATAAGCGCATGTAGTTCGAACAACGGCGGCAACAATGGATCGCCGTCTGCAACTGCGACTTCGAAGGCATCTGAAGCACCTAGCAGCACACAAAAGATGTACATTCCAGTCGTTTCCAAGGGATTCCAACATCAATTCTGGCAAGCGGTTAAGATCGGCGCTGAGAAAGCTGCGGCAGAGCTTGACGTTGTAATTACGTTCGAAGGTCCTGAGAATGAATCACAAGTTGATAAGCAACTCGAAATGCTACAAGTTGCACTGGACAAGAAACCAAGTGCAATTGGTTTTGCAGCTCTTGACAGTCAAGCATCAATTCCTTTACTGAAGAAAGCAGAAGCAGGTGGAATACCTGTTGTTGCCTTCGACTCAGGTGTTGACAGCACTATTCCAGTGGCAACGGTAGCGACGAATAACGCTGTAGCAGCAGGTATCGCAGCAGATAAAATGGCTGAACTTATCGGCGGTGAAGGGGAAGTTGCTGTTATTGGACATGACCAAACGAGCCAAACGGGGATTGATCGAAGTGAGGGCTTTGTCAATCGTATGAAAGAAAAGTATCCGAATATCAAGGTTGTGGATGTTCAATATGGTGGAGGAGATCATCTGAAATCGACCGACTTAGCTAAGGCGATTATGCAGGCCTATCCGAATCTGAAAGGAATTTTCGGTACGAATGAAGGCTCTGCGATCGGGGTAATCAACGCAGTTTCTGAAATGAAGAAAGAAGGAAAAATTACAGTTGTAGGCTATGATTCCGGCAAAGCGCAAATAGACGCAGTAAAGAATGGTTTGATGGCTGGCGCAGTTTCTCAGAATCCGATCGGCATCGGTTACGAAACGGTTAAAGCGGCTGTAGCGGCAGCAAAAGGTGAAACGGTTGATCCTGTAATCGACAGTGGCTTCGTATGGTATGACAAAACGAACATCGACAATGATGATGTTAAGGCAGTACTATATGAATAACGTAGACCGATTAGAAACGTATTCTATTGGTAAATGATGTTGTTGTTTTCGAAAGGCCTGCATATGCGGGCTTTTTTGATTGGAAATTATGCGATGTGCAATGGACTCAAACGGCCGTTACAGAAACAACTGCGATACATTAATATGATGGCCGCGTGCGATAAAATCTGTTGGTGACATCGATGTAAACTTTTTGAAAATACGAAAAAAATAGGAGGTATCATAGTAGCCGAGATAATTGGAGATATGGGCAACGGTCATATCGGAATTAATGAGCAAGCTGCAAGCTTCCATAATGCGCAGCTGATGGATATAGTTGATTGGCGAAGAGCCGATTACTTCCCGAAAAACAGCAATCGTGTAGTTTGGCGAACGTTGAATAAGCTGCGCCAGCTGCTTGATCTTGATTTGCTCGCGGTAATGCTCTATTAAGTATTCCTTGATTAGCTGGGCAAACTTGATCTTCATTGGCGTAACCTCTGGTTTTTCCATTTCTCTTGAGAGAAGCCCGAGCAGTTCATGCAAAATGCTTTCACTGACTAAAGCCTGATAGGCATCGCGGTTTAGCATCTCCTCATACAATCTTTCGAAGCGGAGCAAGATATATTGGAAATTGTGAGGTTTGAATTTTACATATTTTTGATTGCTGATTAACGGTATGCCGCTGTTTAACGGCTTTGATGGTGTCAGAAGTATAGTGTATTTTCTATGCGGTCCGGAAGGGTGGTTACCTCCGGATCTTCTTGTTCCTTCGGGAAAGTATATAAAGTCGCCGCGTTCTGCTATTACTTCAATGTCATTGACATTGTAAGTCACTTTACCTTCAACAATCAGAACGAGAATATGATACGTAATAGGCTCTCGCAACGTTATCCAGTTCGGAATGAAATCATCATAATGTACAGAATAAATGATTGACAAACTTTTCCCTGCTCTCCTTGAATATAGGATGGATATAGCACAATAGTAGCAGTTTGTAAGGGGAATCACAATATAAATCAGCTAATCGATGAGAGATTGATTACAAGTGATCGTTGAATCGTACATCTAATATTGATTTTGTACATAGACGCGGCTTTATCTGAAATCCTATAATGAGAGCACAGTTTAGAAAGCGCTAACAAAAAAGGAAGGCAATAAGATGCGTAAAATTTAGCAACCTGCGGCTATGCGCGGGGCAGATATTCTTTTCCGGGCAAAAAAATCATCAAAGGAGTTTTAGCTATGAGAGTATTATTACTGGATCTGGATTCAACGAAACCAAATCATTTGGGCTGCTATGGCTACCACCGTAATACTTCACCCCATATTGACAGTGTCGCTGCGGAAGGGGTTCGTTTTGAGAATTACTATACGTCGGATGCGCCTTGCTTTCCTTCAAGAACGGCATTAATGACAGGAACCTTCGGCATCCATAATGGTGTTGTCGGTCATGGAGGTACTGCCGCCGATGTTCGTCATGATGGAGAAACGCGTATGTTTAGAAGTCAGCTCGATAGCAGCAGCTTCCCATCGCTATTTCGCAGGGCCGGCCTGAAAACAACATTAGTCAGTCCATTCGGGGAAAGACACAGCGCGTGGACATTCTATGCAGGCTTTAACGAAATTCATAATACAGGGAGAGGCGGTATGGAATCAGCTGAAGAAGTTACTCCCGTAGTATTAGACTGGCTGGAGCGCAACGCGGAGCAGGATGATTGGCTGCTTTACGTGAATTATTGGGATCCGCATACGCCTTATCGGGCACCTGAGGAGTTTGGCAATCCATTCGAGAACGAGCCTCTTCCGGAGTGGATTAACGAAACTTTGCTCGACAAGCACAGCAATAAGGTAGGCCCGCATAGTCCGAAAGAAATTAATATGTACACCAGCGAGACGTATCCGCAGTATCCGCGTTATCCTGGTGAAATCGCCGATATGAAGGATATGCGCCGTATGATTGATGGTTATGATTGCGGAATTAAGTATATGGATGAGCATGTCGGCATGATTTTAAGCAAAATGAAGCAAAAAGGTATTATGGACGATGTTGTCATTATTATTACAGCTGATCATGGCGAAAACATGGGCGAGCTCGGTATTTACGGCGAGCATGGCACCGCAGATCAGGGGACATGCCGTATCCCAATGATCATTCGCTGGCCTAGCAAAACATTCGGAACAGTGGATACGGGCCTTCATTACCATCTCGACCTGCCGCCGACAATGGCGGATATGATGGGACTCGCACCAGCCGAAACTTGGGATGGAATAAGTTATGCTAACGCAATTCGTGATGGTGCTGAGGCAGGACGCGATTATTTGGTCGTATCACAGTGTGCCCATGTATGCCAGCGCAGCGTACGTTTTGGGGATTGGCTTTATATCCGGACTTATCACGACGGCTATCATTTATTTGACAAAGAAATGCTGTTTAACATAAAGGATGACCCTTATGAACAGCATAATATAGCAGCACAGCATCGCGAACTATGTATGCAGGCAGTTTATTATTTGAACGAGTGGCACGATGAGATGATGTCATCTATGAAGCATGATGTAGATCCTTTATGGACGGTTATGAAAGAAGGGGGACCGTATCATGCGAAGGGTTATTTGAAAGAGTACTCGGAAAGGCTGGATGTAACTGGCCGTTCTGCCGGGGCCGAAGAGCTGCGTAGAAGACATCCAAGGGAAGTTTAGGAGTTTAGAGAATATGCGCAGATGACATCTACATTATAGCTTGAGTGTAGTTAAGTGTCACGGATTGAGAAAAGGGCTCTGATGAAGCTTTATCATGAGTTTTATAAGGTGATGCGGTAAAAAAATTTTGATCTAGACTGTTCTTTTAGAGCAGTCTTTTTTTTTTGTTTGAACGCTATTGCTGGTTGTGTCTTTTAAGGAAACGATCAGTGATATACTTCAGTTATAAGGTTGCTAATCATAAATTTTGAATGGTCTCGGGGGGAAGTTATGAATCGCATACAGGATCTACAAAAGCTGATAAAGCAAACGGGAGATCGCGCGAAGTTAGATGCTAAGGCTAACGATACCTATGTTGTTTATAAAACAAAAGATGGACAGTTTGTGAAAGAATATAGCAATGGGAATATCGAACAAATTGAGAAATAGGTAAATGATCATGAGTGAACCAACTGATGTTATGTTTGTATTCGCTAGGAATAATGGCAGCGGTAAGAGCACAATTCGCAATCTAATTATCGATCGGCTTGGGATTAGTGTTAATGTTGATCCAGATTCATTGGCACGCCGTATTGATAACGAAAATCCTGAAAAACATAGGGTATCGGCAGGTAAAGAAGCTATCCTAAATGGTAAAAAATTTATAAACCCTATGCTTCAAGCTGGCGCCGTAAATCTAACGGCGTCAGCTTGTATTATTTAACAGGCTGCGGCCATTCATCTACTTTTGGAGGTGAAACTCGAAGTGCAGTGTCCTAGTGAGGCAGAAGATTGGAATTGGCCATGTTGGAAAATTCCTCCTAAAATTATGATTGATTTGCTCAGTGCCAATATGTTATAAATAGATTAAGCGCTTTACCTTTTATACATGACTACACCATATCGGCAACAGATTGCTTCAAGCCGGTGAGCAAATATTGGGATCGCATCGTCCGCCCTGAGAAATTGATAAATTTTTAATCACAAAAATGAGTGTTTACTATCCGTTTGCGGAGATATCCTTAAATACAAGAGGAGAATAGCATCCTTAATAAAACTAGGGAGTGAGAGATTATGAAAGAGCAAGTTCGTTGTGCTGTTCTTGGTTTAGGACGGCTCGGTTATTGGCACGCCGAAAATTTGGCAACAAGAGTGAGAGGAGCAAATCTAGTATGTGTTGTAGATCCATTCGGCAATCAGGCCGAAAAAGTTGCCCGTGAATTGAACATAGAAAAATCAACTAAGAACTATAACGAAGTTTTCGAAGATCCAACCATTGACGCGGTTATAATAGCAACACCGACAAGCACCCACGCTGAAATGATTGAAATAGCCGCAAAGCACAAGAAACACATTTTTGTTGAAAAACCGCTTACCAATGATTTAGAGGAAGCCGATAGAGTCATTCAAACCATCAAAGACAACAACGTTTTTTGTCAGGTTGGTTTTATGAGGAGGTTTGATAGCGCTTACATTGAAGCTCGTAATAGAATACAAGCAGGGGATATCGGAACACCCCTATATTTTAAAGGCGTATCCCGTGATCCTGGTTCTCCCCCAGCCGAGTTTATAAAAAATAGCGGGGGTATCTTCTTAGATATGTCGATACATGATTATGATATCGCCAGGTATTTGTTAAATGCGGAGGTAACTTCCGTTTCCGCACATGGGGACATTCTGCTCCATTCCTTTATGAAACCGTATAATGACGTAGACCAAGCGATCACTTATTTAACCTTCGACTCTGGTGCGGCTGCAGATATAGAAGCTAGCCGGAATGCATTTTACGGTTACGATATTAGAGGAGAAGTCATAGGCAGCGAAGGAAGTATACTAATTGGATCGTTACGGTATCATGATATTCAAATATTAACAAAGAGCGGAAATACACATGATATTATTCCGGCGTTTCCAGAGCGTTTTAAAGATGCCTATTTAAAGGAAATAGATCATTTTATCAGTTGTTTAAGAAATAATAAAAAACCGGCAGTCAGCGAGATTGATGGCAAGATAGCACTGGAAATCGCACTGTCCGCAAAAAAATCGTTTGAAACGGAAAGAAAAATTTCTTGGACTCAAAATGAAGCTAACAGTTTATAAACCCTATGCTGCAAGCTGGCGCCGTAAATCTAACGGCGTCAGCTTGTTTTATTTAACAGGCTGCGGCCATTCATCTACTTTTGGAGGTGAAACTCGAAGTGCAGTGTCCTAGTGAGGCAGAAGATCGGAATTGGCCATGTTGGAAAATTCCTCCTAAAATTATGATTGATTTGCTCAGTGCCAATATGTTATAAATAGATTAAGCGCTTTACCTTATATAATTATATTAATTATTTTTATTTTGAAAGCGTTTATATAAAAAGCGCTTAACTTTATATTCGAGGAGGATTCTATGAGCACAATCCGCTTAACAATGGCACAGGCCTTATTGAAATTTCTCGATCAGCAGTACATTTCTATTGACGGAGTAGAAACAAAGTTCGTAGCTGGTGTCATGGGCATTTTCGGTCACGGAAACGTGACGGGAATCGGCGAAGCGTTGGAACGCAGCCCGGGTAATCTGGTTTTCGTGCAAGGAAAAAACGAACAAGGAATGGCACATGCGGCAACCGCTTATGCCAAGCAATTAAACCGCACAAGCATCTACGCTTGCACGGCTTCGATCGGTCCCGGCGCTTTGAATATGGTAACTGCAGCAGGAACAGCGACGGTTAACCGCATCCCGCTGCTGCTCCTTCCGGGAGATAACTTTGCATCGAGGCAGCCGGATCCGGTGCTGCAGCAATTGGAAGCGGGACATGACTACACCATATCGGCAACAGATTGCTTCAAGCCGGTGAGCAAATATTGGGATCGCATCGTCCGTCCTGAGCAATTGATGAGCGCAGCCCTTCAAGCGATGCGGGTATTGACGGATCCAGCGGATACCGGAACGGTTACGCTAGCTTTGCCACAGGATGTTCAGGCGGAAGCATACGATTATCCGGCGTCCTTCTTTGAGAAACGGGTACATGTCGTGGATCGCCAGCAGCCATCGACGGACGCGCTGAAACGCGCGGTTGCACTCGTTGATTCAAAACGCAAACCGCTTATCATAGCGGGCGGGGGCGTGCAGTATTCCTTCGCGACGGAGGCACTTGCCGCATTCGCTGAAAAATTCGATATTCCAGTCGCCGAGACGCAAGCGGGCAAAGGCTCCTTGCCTTGGAATCATCCGCTAAACGTTGGAGGCATTGGCGTAACCGGAGGATTGGCAGCAAACAAGCTGGCTAAAGAAGCAGATCTGATCATTGGAATCGGAACGCGATATTCTGACTTTACGACGTCCTCCAAATCGGCATTCCCTCATCAGGAAGTCCAATTTCTAAATATTAATATCAACCGTATGGATGCGGCAAAGCTGGAAGGTACGGCACTAGCGGGGGATGCGAAGGAAGCAATCCGCCTGTTGGCAGAAGGACTTGTGGAGGCTGGTTATGCATCTGGCTATACAGACGGCGAGATTGCTGATGTTAATACGGAATGGAATGCCGAAATTGACAGGTTGTATTCGCTGGAGCTGGAAGAGGGCTTTGCGCAAACGCAGGCGCTCGGCGTTATCAATGAAACCATTGATGATGATGCCGTAATCGTCTGTGCAGCAGGCAGCCTGCCGGGCGACCTTCAACGCTTGTGGCGGGTTGGCTCGCCTGGCGGTTATCACATGGAGTATGGATTCTCTTGCATGGGATACGAGGTGAGCGGCGCGTTTGGCGCTGCGCTGGCGGAACCGGACCGGGAGGTTTACGCCCTCGTGGGAGACGGAGGTTATTTGATGCTTCACTCCGAGCTAGTGACGAGCTTGCAGGAAGGAAGAAAACTAACTGTACTGTTGTTCGATAACCATGGCTACCAATGCATTCATAATCTGCAGCGCGGCCATGGCAGTGACGGCTTCGGCAATGAATTCCGCTACCGCCAGCCAGAGACTGGCCGTTATACGGGCCAACCATTGCCAATCGACTTTGCGGCCCATGCCCGCAGCTTGGGTTTAGCTTCCTACAAAGCATCCAATGCGGAGGAGCTTCGCAAAGCGCTGAAGAAAGCGAAGGCGGAAACGCGCACGACGCTGATCGAGATTCCCGTTCTGGCCGGCACGAATACGGGCGGCTATGAGTCGTGGTGGAACGTTGGCGTTCCAGCCGTATCGGAGAGTGCAAAGGTCGTTGCAGCGCATAATGAAATGAACAAAAAGCTGGTACAAGCAAAAGCCTATTAGGAGGATTTATAAATGGCGTTGTTTCCTTTTCATTTAGGTGTCCATCCGATCAATTGGGTCGGCGAAGACGTAAAAGAGCATGGCGAGCATACGACTTACGAGCAAATTTTGGACGACATTCAGGCGCTTGGCTTGAGGGGAACGGAGATGGGCAGAAAGTTTCCCACTGATATCGAGCTGCTTAAGCGAGAGCTTTCGAAACGGGATATCCAGCTCGTCTCCCAATGGAAATCTGTGCTGTTCTCAGATCCAGCCTACCGGGAAGCGGAGCTGGAAGCTTTCCGTAAGCATACCGAGTTTTTGCAGCAGATGGGAAGTAAGGTCATCAGTACGTGCGAGGTTGGAGGATCGCTGCATTTTGATCCACGCCGCACGCCGAATGAAACCGAAGTGATCCGCCTCGATGAGGCTGGCTGGGCGAGCCTGGCTGAAGGCTTGAACGCCGCTGGTAAAATCGCGCTGGAATACGGGTTGAAGCTGACGTACCACCATCATGGCGGAACGGCGGTCGAGAGCCCGGATGAAATCGACAAGCTGATGGCTTTGACCGATCCGAAAGCCGTGTTCCTTCTATTTGATTCAGGTCACGCGTTGTACGGTGGGGCAGATCCAGCGGCGCTGCTTCGCAAGCATTATGACCGGGTCGCCTATATTCATCTGAAGGATGTGCGCGTGAATCGACTTAAGGAAGCGAAAGCTTCAGGCGTCGATTTTGTCACTTGTATCCGCAACGGAGTGTTTACCGTCCCGGGTGACGGGAATATCGATTTTGGGCCGATCTTGAAGGAGCTTCTCGAACGGAATTACGATGGCTGGGCGCTGCTGGAGGGCGAGCAGGATCCGGGCGAGTATCCGGCACGAGAGTATGCGGCCAGAGCTATCGAGTACCTCGGCTCCTTAATGGGCGAGAAGGAGAGTGAGTAAATTGTCAACCCTTGCATTCCCTTCCGACAGGAAGTTTGACTTCACGGCGATTGGCCGTCTTTGCATCGATCTCAATGCGAACGAGATCAACCGTCCAATGGAGCAAACCATGACGTTTACCAAATACGTAGGCGGATCACCGGCGAATATTGCAATCGGAATGAGCCGGCTTGGCAACAAGACAGCGTTTATCGGCAAAATCGCAAACGATCAGATGGGCAGATTCATCCGGAACTATCTCGACAATGAGGGCATTGATACAAGCAATGTCGTGACAGACAATACAGGGGCCGTTACTGGCCTTGCTTTTACCGAGATTAAAAGCCCATCGGAATGCAGTATCCTCATGTACCGGGACAACGCTGCCGATTTGCTCCTGAATCCGCTGGAAGTGAGCGAGTCGCTCATCGCGGACAGCAAAGCGCTGCTCGTCTCCGGCACGGCGCTGGCGGCGAGTCCTTCACGGGAAGCTGTGCTTCTGGCATTGGATTATGCACGCAAGCATGGCACAATTGTTATTTTTGATATCGATTTCCGGCCTTATACATGGACTTCTTCGGAAGAAACAGCCGTTTACTACAACTTAGCGGCAGAAAAAAGCGACATCATCATTGGAACTCGTGAAGAGTTCGACAGCATGGAGCGATTCGAGCAAAACGTGGAACACAGCGACCGGTTCACCGCTTCCAAATGGTTCAATCATTCCGCTAAAATCGTCATTATCAAGCATGGCAAAGAAGGCTCAATCGCCTATACGACGGACGGTTTGGAGCATCGTGCGAAATCATATCCGGCTAAAGTTGTCAAAACATTTGGGGCAGGCGATTCCTATGCGGCAGGCTTCCTTTACGGAATAATGTCTGGCAGTACGCTAGAGAAAAGCATGGAATTCGGAAGCGCGGCAGCATGTATCGTCATCTCCAGCCATAGCTGCTCGGATGCGATGCCAACGGTAGAGCAAGTCAATGATTACATCGAACGCTGCAATCGCGGTGAAATTACCGCAAGTTAGATTTCCAGGTTTATCGCCTTGCAAGCTTACAACTTGAAGAAACGAGGGAATAACATGACGACTATGCTTAAAAACTGGATTGGCGGTCAATGGGTCGAGGCATCGACGGAAAAGTACGACAATGTATTTAATCCTGCAACCGAGGAAATTTTGGCGAAAGTCCCGCTCTCATCCGAGGCGGATGTGGACGCGGCTGTTCAAACGGCAAGACATGCATTCGAGAGCTGGAGCAAGACGCCGGTTCCAAAACGTGCTCGCGTATTGTTTAAATACCAGCAGCTTCTCATTGATCATTGGGAAGAGCTTGCACGCCTTATTACGACAGAGAATGGCAAAAGCTATGCCGAAGCGTACGGTGAAGTGCTTCGCGGCATCGAGTGCGTCGAGTTCGCTGCAGGAACTCCGACGCTCATGATGGGCAAGCAGCTGCCTGATATTGCAACGAATTTGGAATCTGGCATGTATCGTTACCCGATCGGCGTCGTTGGAGGGATCTCTCCATTCAACTTCCCGATGATGGTTCCTTGCTGGATGTTCCCGCTCGCGATTGCTTGCGGTAACACATTCGTTCTGAAGCCATCGGAGCGTACGCCGCTACTGGCTAACCGTCTTGTAGAGCTGTTCCATGAGGCTGGATTACCACCCGGCGTGCTTAATGTCGTCCACGGCGCGCATGAAGTGGTTAACGGCATTTTGAAGCACCCGAACGTACAGGCTATTTCTTTCGTCGGCTCACAGCCGGTTGCTGAATATGTGTACAAAACGGGCACTTCTTACGGTAAAAGGGTTCAAGCGCTTGCCGGCGCCAAAAACCATTCCATCGTGATGCCAGACGCGGATCTTAACCTTACCGTTAAAGAAATCGTCAGCGCGGCATTTGGCTCTGCGGGCGAGCGCTGCATGGCTTGTGCCGTCGTAATTGCAGTAGGCGATGTTGGCGATGAGCTGGTACGCCGGTTGTCCGAAGCGGCGGACAACATTACCATCGGTAACGGACTGGAAGAAGGAACGTTCCTTGGTCCCGTTATTCGCGCTCCCCATAAGGAAAGAACGATCGGCTATATTGAATCCGGTGAAACCGAAGGCGGCTTGCTCGTGCGTGATGGCCGCAAAGATGCAGCTACCCAATCGGCCGGCTATTTCATAGGTCCGACGATTTTCGATCAAGTTAGCTCCGAGATGAAAATTTGGAAAGATGAGATTTTCGCTCCTGTCCTGTCCGTTATGAGAGCAGAAACACTGGAAGAGGCAATTGTGATCGCAAACCGTTCGGAATTCGCCAATGGCGCTTGCTTGTTCACAAGCAACGGCAGCAGCGTGCGACAATTTCGCGAGACGATTGACGCAGGCATGCTTGGCATTAACCTTGGCGTACCGGCTCCAATGGCATTTTTCCCATTTTCGGGCTGGAAAAAATCGTTCTACGGCGACCTTCATGCGAACGGCACGGACGGCGTAGAGTTCTATACCCGCAAAAAAATGGTGACCGCTCGCTGGTAATCGCGGCTATTCGGCAGTTCGAGACAAGAGAAAGGCGGACGAATATGAAAAAAATTAGGATCGGCATCATCGGTGCAGGGAGAATCGGCAAAATCCATGCCGACAATTTGAGGAGACACCCACAAGCAGAAATCGTAGCGATAAGCGATCTGTTTGCTGGTCCAGAGCTGACCGAGTGGGCGCTGGAAAGAGGCATTCCCATCGTGACGAAGGACAGCGAAGAGCTGTTGGCAAATCCGGACATAGACGCTGTATTCATTTGCTCTTCCACGGATACGCATGTGCCTCTCATTAAAAGTGCTGCTCAGCAGGGCAAGCATATTTTTTGCGAAAAGCCGGTTAGCATGGACATACGGCAAACGGAGGAAGCGCTGGAAGAGGTTCGCAAAGCCGGCGTTCACCTTCAAGTTGGCTTTAACCGCCGCTTCGATCATAACTTCAAGCGAATCCGCGAGCATGTCCAGGCTGGAGCGATCGGCGAAACGCAACTAATCAAGATTACTTCCCGCGACCCTGCACCTCCACCGGAAGCCTATATTAAAGTATCGGGCGGTATTTTCATGGATATGATGATCCATGATTTCGACATGGCTCGTTTTCTATCGGGCAGCGAGGTAGTAGAAGTAAACGCACTAGGCAGCGTTCTTATTGACCCAGTATTCGGCAAGCACGACGACGTCGATACGGCAATTGTGACGCTCAGATTCGCAAACGGCGCGCTTGGCGTTATCGATTGCAGTCGCAAGGCAGTGTATGGCTATGATCAGCGTGCCGAAGTATTCGGCTCGAAAGGCGCCGTGGCAGCAACGAACGATCACCCTAATACGGCTGTGCTCAGCACGGAAGAAGGCGTCATCAGCGAGAAGCCGCTTCATTTCTTCCTAGAGCGCTACAATATCGCTTATATTGAAGAAACAGAGCAGTTTATCAATGTTTTGCTTCACGGAGGCGAAGTTTCGGTTAGCGGAGTGGATGCATGCCTGGCAGAGAGAATCGCGCTCGCAGCGAAGCTTTCACTGCGCGAAAACCGCAGTGTGAAGCTCTCGGAGCTTTTGAAATTGAAAGAAGGGGTGTAATCGAATGAGCAATCTAATCGTTAGTCCGCAGCGTCAAGCTTCGGGACTTACTCCCGTACTTTCGATTACTCCAGAAACGGCAGGCTGGAGCTATGTCGGCTTCGAAGTTTACCAATTGAATCCGGGGGAAAAGTTAAGCCGAGCAACAGGAGAGAATGAAGTTTGCCTAGTGCTGCTCGGCGGATTAGCCAACGTGACAACGGCTAAATCCGCATGGACGAATATCGGCCAAAGAATGAGCGTCTTTGAGCAAACGCCTCCTTATTCCGTCTACGTGCCAAGCGACGACCGATACGAGATGGAGGCCCTTACGCAAGTGGAGCTTGCCGTATGCGAAGCGCCTGGAAAAGGCAACCATCCCGCGCGCCTTATCGCGCCGGGAGACGTCGGTGTCGAGGTTCGCGGAACGGGAACGACGCAGCGGCATATTCACAATATTTTGCCCGAGCAAGAGCCTGCTGACAGTCTGCTTGTCGTTGAAGTGTTTACGCCGGAAGGACATTGGTCCAGTTACCCGCCCCACAAGCATGATCGCGACGCACTTCCCGAGGAGTCGCTGCTGGAGGAAACCTACTATTACCATGTACAGCCTGAGCAGGGCTTCGCCATCCAACGCGTCTACACGGATGATCGCTCGCTTGACGAGACTTTGGCGGTCAAAGACGGTGAAGCGGTGCTTGTTCCGCAAGGGTATCATCCAGTTTCGGCGCCTCCGGGCTATCAGGTCTACTATCTTAACGTTATGGCGGGTCCAACCCGCATCTGGAAGTTCCATAACGATCCGGATCATGCTTGGATCGCAACCAGGCAGCAGCCGTAGTCACCGTTTATTTGCAAATCGTTCGCAAATCGATTGCAAATTTAGCGAATAAATCGGATAATATCCGGGTAAGGGGGCTTACAGCCTATCCTTAACATCCGACAATAATGAGGTTGGGCATGAAAGCGACCACGATATATGATGTTGCCAAGGAGGCAGGCGTTTCCATCGCGACCGTCTCCAATGCGATAAACAGCAAAGGAAAAGTAAGCAAGAAAACGCGGGATGAAATATTTAAGATAATGGAACGTCTCCAGTACCGGCCGAGCGTAATCGCTTCGGCGTTGATGGGAAAGAAAACGTACACAATTGGCCTGCTCATTCCCGATGTATCCAACCCCTTTTTCTCCGAGATTGCCCGTTCTGTGGAGGATTTGGCGCATTCCGAAGGATATAGCGTCATCGTCTGCAGCACAGACAACAAGGATGATCGGGTAGAGAAATATATTCGGCTGCTGGAGCAAAAAAGCGTAGACGGTATTTTAATCGGAACCGGCGTGGAAAATGCAGATATATTGACGCAGCTGGCAGAAAAATCCCTGCCAATCGTTATGATTGCCAGGGAAGCCGTCGCGATGCCGGTTCACAGCGTGCTGACGGACGATTTCAAAGGCGGGTCGCTTGCCGCCGAGCATTTGATTGGCGAAGGCCATCGACGAATGGCAGTGTTATCTGAAAGTTTTAAAGTAACCAGCAGCCTCGAGCGGGTAAGAGGCTTTAGATTCACATTGTTCGAGGCTGGAATTGCCTTAGACGATGCCGACATTTTATCATGCGATTCCAGCATTAAAGATGGAAAACGAGCGGCTGCGTCGCTAATCCACGGGGAAAACATTCCGTCGGCTATATTTTGCTGCAACGATTTGCTTGCAATCGGTGCATTGCAAGCCGCCAAGGAAGCAGGAGTACGGGTACCTGAGCAGCTGTCGATTATCGGCTTTGATGATACGATTCTGTCTACCGTGACGAATCCAGAGCTTACGACGATCGCCCAGCCGATGGATCAAATGGTCAAGCTGGCGTTCGATTTGTTGATTCGCAGCACGGAGGACACGGATGAAATTAAGCAAAGGATTGTTATGCAACCCAAGCTGGTCGTCCGGGAATCCACAAGCACACCAACAAATTAATTGTGCCAGGAATCTGTAAATCCTGAATACTTAAAAAGTGCATACCACACTTTTTAAGTATTCAGGATTTTTTTTGCTCTCAAAGACGCTTGCACCTCAAACCGATTAAGATGTTTTAGCCTGTCTGCGGTATTCAGCTGGCGTAACGCCAGTGATTTCCTTGAAGACTCTAAGCTCGAAAAATAGAAAATACATCTTGCATAAGTTAGAGCACTACAATTCTAAAGAAAAGTTGCAATTAGACGACAACATACAAATTGAGC
This sequence comes from Paenibacillus sp. J22P15, assembly GCF_056269345.1. NCBI lineage: Bacteria > Bacillati > Bacillota > Bacilli > Caryophanales > Paenibacillaceae > Paenibacillus > Paenibacillus sp. J22P15. Next base: position 70,199 of record NZ_JBWDNT010000010.1, on the reverse strand, counting down.
GTGATTTATCGCTAATTCTGCATGCCATTATTGTGCGGACCGGATCGCTACTTTCAGTTCCAATATCTAAAGAGTTATGCAATGCTATCACTGATTTGATTTCGTTGTAAAGATTTTAGGTGGTGGTCCGGGTAAACATCACCACATCTTTTTAAAGCGTCTGCGACCTACAATCAAGACATGTGGAGTAGACAGTGTGAATGAAGAGAATATAAATTCTGACAAAGAGCCCTTGCTACGCAAGGGCTCTTTGTCGTGGTAGAGAGAGATCTCTTAGGCTGAATTGACGCTACATCGTTGTTGATTGTAATGCTATGAGCATTATCCCAACTCCGGTTGATCAACAAACTGTAACTCTAAGCTATCTGTTCCGTCAATGTCAAATACAATGATTTCATTGTTGCCTTGACGTAGAAGCGGTGCAGGAATGTAAAGTGTCTGCTGTGGACCAGCTTTCCAATATCGACCTATATTGAATCCATTAACGTACACTACCCCTTTAGACCATCCTTCCAACTTCAAGAATGTATCTGCTGGTGCATTTTCAATGCGTAATTCTGCACGATAAAATGCTGGACCATTTGTTGTTGTCTTCTCTATCGCAGCAAAGTTTAAAGGTTTCAAGTCGTCAAGTGGCAATGTCCAAACAGTCCATCCATAGAGGAATTGATTGCCGTGACGAACTCCTTCGGTAATACCTTTACGATCAGCTAGAAATGGTCCGTAGTTGATACGCCCCATATTCTCAACTAAAATTCGCAGACGTGCGCCACCATTTGGCACTTCAAATTTTACTTTTTTACTGGAATCCCATCTCTCGATGATTCCTTTAAATTCATCATTCAAGAATATAAGTGCTCGGTCGTGGCAATCTTGAATAATTAGTTCTTTTTCTTCACGTGGTCCTGTAATAAATGTTTCATATAGGATAAATCCGTTATTTTGTCCGTAACGCTCCATTGGCTCTGGAGTGACAGATTTTACTGGTACAGACAATTGGTGTAACTGATCAAATAAGACGGCATTGCTAGTAGCAAGCACAGTTCCATAGGCTTGCTTAGGCAAAGCTTTAGGAACTTCCATCTCAGGAAGATCTGTATATTTCGCTATAATATCGCGTATTGCAAAGTATTTCTCAGTAGGATCGCCAGCTTCACTCAATGGTGCGTTATAATCATAGCTTGTAACCGTAGGCTCATAATGATCTCGTTCTAAGCCATTCGCTCCGCTAGTGAAACCAAAATTAGTGCCGCCATGGAACATATAGAAATTCACAGAGGCCCCTAAAGAAAGCATATCCTCAAATACTTGAGCCACTTCATCACCATTACGAATATGATGTTCTTCACCCCAGTGATCAAACCAACCATTCCAGTATTCCATACACATAAGTGGGCCTTGTGGTTGATATCGACGAAGCATCTCGAAAGACTCTTCTGCTCTTGAACCGAAATTCGCAGTTTCTAGAACATTTGGAACCATTCCACCTTGAAGCATATGATTCTCTGGTCCATCAGAAGTGAATAATAATACGTCAATTCCACGACTTATCATAGCTTGCTCTAAATATTGTAGATATTCTGTATCGTTACCATAGCTTCCATATTCATTCTCTACTTGCATAGCAATAATAGGGCCACCATTTGTGGAAAGTAATGGTTTCAGTCTTGGCAATAGTTCATCGTAATATGCGTCCACTTTTTCAAGATATGGGCGGTTCATACAACGAAGTTGTATCTCTCGATCTGCAAGCAGCCATGCAGGTAATCCACCGAATTCCCATTCTGCGCAAATATATGGACTCGGGCGTACGATGACATGCAAATCTAGTTCGCCTGCTAATCGAATAAAGCCTTCAACATCAGCCATACCATCAAAGTTAAACTTACCAGGTGTAGGTTCATGGAAATTCCATGGAATATAAGTTTCTACTGTATTAAAGCCACATGCCTTTAGTTTCAATAAACGATCATACCAATATTCAGGCACGACTCTAAAGTAATGGATAGCTCCGGAAATTAAGCGAATAGGCTTGTCATCGTAATTAAATTGATCATTTTGTACAGTTAACACAGTCATCTATGTGACCTCCAATTCTAAGTGGGTGCGCGCTTCGTAGTGATACTTCCCATTTTAAGCGGAAAAGCATTATCAAACAAATGGACAAAAGTAGATATTATTTGACCTTTTGTTCAGAGGGAGTTACGTTATAATAAGATACTTGAAACATTGTACGTAAGGAGGTCCATATAAAATGGATATTAATTATTCACTCCCTAACTTAACGAGTACGCTACAGATTATCGGCTGTCATGTAGGGAATTTTCATCCGAATTGGTCTTTTCCACGACATCATCATAATCTCTTTGAACTATTGCATTGTAAGAATGGAGAGATAAAGCAAGCGATAGGTGACCATGTTTTTACGTTTAGCAGTGGGGATTGGATATTAATAAAGTCTGGAATTATACATGCTTCTGAGAATAACTCAACATCCGTTTATCGTTTCTTTAATTTACATTTCGACCTGGATGACCCGATTATTCGTGCACGATTATGCAAAACGGATTATGTGATCATTAAGGCAGAAGAGGCAACTCAACTATCTTTACTGTCACATGTTAACGCTATTGAAAATGCTCTTTTGCACAATAATCGAATAGATACAGTTGAAGACGATAAAGCTTATAATCGCCTTATTATCCAATCTCACACTATAGGGATCATTAGTGAATTTATAAAGTACAGCGAAAAAACGATTAGTCCGATTCTGATGAGTGATGATAAGATGCATAATGCCTCCATATTTGAAACTGAGCTAGCCCATGAGATTGAAGACAAACTACGGAATGGAAATAATGAAGGAGTAGCTGAAATTGCTGCCTCATTAGGGATTAGTCGCGGACGCTGCACGCATATATTTACTAAGGTTTATGGGGAATCGCCGCGACAGTATAGGAGTAAAATTGTGCTTAATCAGGCGAAGCATTTGCTTGTGCATTCGACCTATACGATGGAAGAGCTAGCTGAACAGCTTGGATTTCAGTCTGCAAGCCACTTTTCTAGACAATTCCGTCGGTGGACAGGCAAACCGCCTAGTGCATTTCGACCGAAATTTGTTCGTTCTCAAAGCAACGAGGGCAGGTAATCTCTATTGTTAATATTGTGTGCTCATATTCGCTTGAATCTCAAGTTCAGGATTTTCTGTATAAAGATGATAGCGCTTCAATGCATTTGATGTCGAAAACCTTTACAGATTACAAGAAATAGATTCTACAAAAGCTGATAAAGTTAACGGGAGATTGCGCCAAGTTAGATGCTAAGGCGAATGGTACCTGCGTCGTTTATAAAACAAAAGATGGGCAGTTTATAAAAGAATATAGCCATGGTAATATTGAACAAATTAAGAAACAGGAAAATGATCATGAATGAATCAACTGCTGTTATGTTTGTATTCGCTGGTAGCAGGCTACAAGAGGTTGAACCGCTTAAGGAAGTCCGGTAAGCAACTTTACCATAAACGAAAAGAAACAATTGAGGTAAGCTTCGCGGATGCTAAACAGCACCATGGTTTCGCTATTGCCGTTTGCGAGGGTTGCGGCAACGGGCCGCAACCCTCAAGTGTATATTTCAGGGGGGGTCATGAATGTAACTTAACCTTTGAAAAGGAAGTCTTCTATATAACGAAGCGAAGATTAATATTTTCTCAATAGCGCCGGAAGAACGAAAGCATTGATCGTCTCATGCAACTGCTCGCTTGTGACAGCTTCCCGATGCTTGACGGCATAGATGCTCGCACTTTCTAACATGCCGAGTAAGCAGGCAGCTGCGAGCTCGAAGTTCAGCTCGTTTAATTCCCCGTCATTATGTCCCTGGCGGAGGACTTCGGACAAGAAATCGATGTAATTCTGCTTGATTACACCGATCCGCTCCAATATATCCGGCTCGATTCCGTTCGTTATCTCGTTAGAGATAATATGAATAAGCTCTCCGTATTGCAAGAATAACTCGATATGCTTGCTAACAATTTTCCGGATTTGTATATCGGCGGTCTCGTTTTCCTGCAGCACGTCCTCGATTTTCTCCATCAGCATTTGAAGTCCGTCCGTCACGATCCGCTCGAACAGTTCCCCTTTGCCCGAGAAATGATAGTAAAGCGTACCCTTAGCTACGTTGGCTTCTTTGGCGATGTCGTCCATGCTCGTCTTGTGATAACCGAATTCAGAAAAAAGTTTGATTGCGGCATCGATAATTTTATTTCTGCTCACCGTACTATCGGTCCCTTCCAACGAATCGATTTTCCCTAGAGTATACCATATGCCGGGGGATTAAACGATTCTCAGTGTCCTTCTTCCACCGCCTGATGGCTGCAAGCAAAGAAAACCCGCTGTCGTGCCTTCTAAGCCAGACCATTCATATCCACTCTCAGCGGAGGTTAGCGTCAAGTCTGCGGACTGCATGGCTTTGATATCCGGGAAATATATTCTCGTCGGTACGTCGACGCCGGCATCCTCATCCCACTCCATCTCGAAACGGTTGTGACCGCGATCGTAGGAGTAGCTCAGGATTTTCCCGGCGACCGCTGAAGGAAAGCCTCGGCACACTCCGTTAAAGGAGCTGTATTGATCCATCTCGGGGTACAAATAACACCAGTAAATATCACCGCATAACAATCGTTCAAAGTTTTTCTGAACGTCAAGACACGCTTGTTCCGCCAGATGGGATTCGCCGTAAGCTCCCCATTCCCCGATGACCATCGGCATGTTTAGCCTGTTCTGGGTTTGCGAGTGATTGTCGAAAATAAAGTCGACGCGACCGCTATTGGCGACGTGCACGTAATCGGAATCTGTAACCAAATCGTAGCCATGCGGCGCATACGCCTGCTGATCATCTGGTTGGCCGTTTGACCCCACAACCGGTTGGATCGAACTGGTCACTCCCAGATTTGAAAAGTAATTCGTTTCAAGAAACAGAATTCGGTCAGGATCGGCATCGCGAATGGCTTGACCCGTCTTCTGGAAAAAGGGAGAGAGCACATCCCGTTCGAAAGCGACCTGCACTGGTGCCGTCGCATGCATGACTTGACGATAAACGTCGATGGAATCCAGTAAACTTAGTGCCTGCAACTTCTTCTCTGGATCGAGCCATACGTTCAGCAGCTCTTCCATGTTAGGGGGGAGTTGACCCGTTAGTTCTGCTGCCTGTTCTCCGTATGCGGCAAACATGCCTTGAACCATTTCCCCGACTTTGGAGCCGATGAAGGGTTCGTTCATCATATCGTATCCGATCAGATTAGGCTCGTCGCGAAGCCTTTCGACGACGAAACGCCAAGCTGATACGTAATGGTCCTGTAAGCCGACGCCATCGGAAGCAGGGGTGTTGTTCCAGAAGTGGTCGAATGCGGTTTGTACTGCCCGGTCAAACAGATAAGCATCGCTCCAGAGATCTGTTCGGACATACTCGTGGTTGTCGGTCAACGTGGCCCAGGCAGGGGCGCCGTCCGCGTATAGCGAGCTATACAAATCTTGGTGCATATCGAGAATGACGTACAGGCCGAATTGATCGGCCAACCGGATCATCTCCCGGACGTTATCTACATATTGGCCGTTGAATTGTCCTGGCGACGGTTCGATTCCGTCCCAGATAATTCCCAGCCGGATGACGTTGAATCCCCATTGCTTTAATTTTCGAAAATCCGTCTGTGTCCATTCATCGATATATCCTTTTTCTTTGTCCTTACAAACCATGCTTATGCCGTGAAGAATGACTTGGCGTCCTTGAGCATCAATGAAACGAGAGCCTTTCGTTGTCATGCTGTTCATATGAATTCCTCCACTCTTTAAATTTGTACTGACTAGTCAGTTTAATCATAAATGGTGGATATTGGGGATGTCAATCTAAAATTGAACGAAAGGTCATTAGTTATGACTCGGCTTAAACCGATGCTTGGATTCAAAACGTTCTCCTGTACCAGCAAGTAATGTTGAGAACGGGTTGTCACCTTGTACTATTTAATGGTTCTGGAACGCCAATTCATAAACATCATAAAGGACCGAAAAACTTATATGTTTCAAAAAAAAGTGATATATATTTCGAATCCTATGCCCAGATATAATAAGAGACAAACGATAGAAAGTGAATCTATTATAGTTAGGAGAACGATGAGAAATGAATATGAAGAAAAAAAAGTGGAAAATCTACGTGATCCATCATTCTCATACGGATATCGGTTATACAGAGAGACAAGAGAAAATCGAGCAATATCATGTAGACTTCATTCGGCAAGTGCTCGAAATATGCAAAGCTTCTCACACGGAGGATCGTCAGGAATGGAAAGGCTTTAAGTGGACCTGCGAAACCTTCTGGGCTGTTGAGAAGTTTCTAGAAGAAGCAACGGAAGGGGAGAAGGATCAATTCGTAGCCGCTCTGCAGCGAGGCGATATCGAATTGTCGGGCACCTACTTGAATATGACGGAATTGATCAATTTCGAACTATTAAGTAATATGCTCTCACGGGCAGGGAAGTTTGCCGAGCCACTGGGACTTCAAGTGAAATCGGCAATGACCGCAGACATTAATGGGTACAGCTGGGGGTACTCCCAGGCAATGGCGGACGCAGGAATTGAAAATTTGCTATCGTGTATCCACACCCACCATGGGATGTTCGCAATAGGCCGCAAGCAATTTCCGTTCTACTGGGAAACTCCTAAAGGAGATCGCTTATTAGTATGGAGCGGAGAGCATTACATGATGGGGAATGATCTTGGAATCAATCCGGATGGTACGCTTTCCTATACGATAAGAGACGAAAATTTTGTATGGGGCATTGCTGAGGATCACTGGACACATGCAGAAACTAGAATTTCCCGGTACCTAGAGCAATTAGAGAGGGAAGATTATCCATACGATTTTATTTTGGTTAATGTTATGGGACTGCTCCGGGACAACGCGGCACCGAATGGCAGAGTTGCGAGCTTTATCAACGAATGGAATCAGAAACACGGAGATAGAGTCGAGATCGAAATGACGACACTCAATCACTACTTTGATTTATTGAGGCAGCAAGATGTTGAAATTCCTGTATATCGTGGAGACTGGCCGGATTGGTGGTCGGATGGCGTTGCATCCACAGCGATGCACACGCAAATTTACAGAAATGCACAACGTACATTAGATGTCGTTAAGAGATTGGATTCAGATTGTAAGGTTGTCGATTCGCGTGATATTGCCCAAGCTGAACAGAATTTAATTATGTATGCGGAGCATACTTGGGGATATCATTCTTCTATATCGGAGCCATGGCAGATGATGGTGCAGGAGCTTGCTGTACGAAAAGAAGCTTATGCAGCTAATGCAAGCAGACTGGTGAATACCTCATTAGATGAGGTTCTTAAGGTGCGGGGAGATGTATTGTTAAGGGCGAACAGGGCATTCACGTACAAAGTGATCAATTCCTTTGATTATCCTGTGGAGGATTTGGCGCATTTCTACCTGGAAGAGCAATGGGAAGCGGACTATTTCAGGAAAGGCTTTGAAGTTGTTGATGAACAGACGGGAGAAGTCATTGTCCATCAACAGGAAAAAGTGAGCAGAGGGTACCAAATCGCTATCATGATTAAGTTGGATGCCAAGGAAGAGAGAAGATTTTTCATTCGCGAAGCTTCGAAACAATCTTCCGTTACAACCAGCAGTACAAGACTCCAAGGTGCGGATCGTATCCATGATCTTCAGAATTTGATACGCTTAACTCAGGAAGAAGCACCGCAGCTTATGATTACTGAGAATTCCATAGAGTCTCGCTATGCTCGCATCTCTTGGAATACAGGGGAGGGAGTCAACTCCTGGATTGATAAGCAGACGGGCAAGGAATTGATCGATCTTGATCAGGCTCATCGGGCATTCACCCCAGTATATGAAGTGACTCATGGAGAACGTAATGATCAAATGAACGTAAGAAGAATAATGGGCAGGAATCGCAAAGGAATGAATGTTCAGCGTTATTCCGGCATTCTTACTGGGGTAAAGGAAATAACGAACGGTCCGATTTATGGTATTGTTGAATTACAATATAAGGTACAAGGGATGAGCCATTATTCGTTATTTATCAAAGTATACAAGGAACAGCAGAGGGTTGATGTATCTGTTCGTATACACAAGGATAGCGTATGGGATCCCGAGAATGTCTACGTCTCACTTCCGTTTAATAAAGCAGACAACGGTGAGTTGTGGTTCGAGAAGGCAGGAGCGTCCATAAGACCAGGTACAGATCAAATACCGGGTACACTTACGGATTTCTATTGTATCCAGGAAGGACTTGCCTTTATATCTCCTCAAGGGGGACTAGCGATCGCGACTCCGGATACGCCTTTGATGCAAACCGGACCTTTGGAATACGGTCCAAGACTTGTTCATGGACAACAGAAGGATGACGGAAATAAGTCGTTGTACGCATGGGTACTGACCAACTATTGGGAGACGAATTTCAAGGCAACGCTAGGAGGATTCTATGAGTTCCGTTATATTCTACAATGGGGAAGTATAATGGATACGGTAGAGAAAGCCAATCAGGCTTGCCATAGCGTCAATGTAGGCGCGGTTTCGTTTAGAACATCATAAATTCGGGGGACAAAAGAAGGGCTGCATCTTTCATAGAGAAGCACTTCTTTTTTTCTGTTCCGAGGAGGATTGAGGCATGTATCGTATTCTGATCGTCGATGACGAACGAATTGAAAGGGAAGGAATCAAGCGATTAATTCAAGGCCACAAGCTGGGTCTTGAGACGATCTTAGCAGAGAACGGTGAGGTTGCGCTGGAGATCATTAAGGAGCAGCATATCGATATTCTGATTACCGATATCAAGATGCCCTTTATGGATGGACTGGATCTGTCGGAAAAAGTCAGTGAGATGGGTCTAGGTATTGAGATCATCATTTATAGTGCCTTCAATGAGTTCGAATATGCGAGAAGAGCAATACGAACTGATATTTCCAACTATTTACTCAAACCGATACAAATCACAGAGTTTCTTGGTGTCGTGAAACAAGCAATAACGGCCTGTGAGGAAAAAGCAGCAGAGAAAAAACGAAATGATCAATTGTTGAAGGGGTATAACCGGAGTATTGCGTATGAGAAAGAGAAAATGCTGTTAGATGCATTAAATGGGGTGGAGCATCACGGGAATCTCACGACATCTCCGGAGTTGCTGGAATACGCAAATAACGAGCAATGGTTCCATTTGATTCTTGTGGATTGCTCTAGGAAGTTTTTCGATATCCACAATGATGCATTTATTAGGTTATTAACGGAGCAAATGAGCTATGATCTCGATTATGTAAACTTAAATGAGCATCAAAGTGTGCTATTCGTTAAGCATCATGAGCCCATCCATAAAGAGGCTCTTCAAACGCTTGGAGAAGAGGTTATTCGTCGAACTGCTGAAAGCTTAAAGATGAAAGTGGGTCTTGTAATAGGGAACTCGGTAGACCAATTGGAACATATTTATAGCATTTATAACGAGATGGAGAAAGTTTTGGATTATAAGTTTTTTGTGGAAGATCAAGCGATCTTATTTACTGATGAACAATTTTCACAAGCAAATTTCGATGAAATTGAGCTGAATCCGATATTAGAGAAGGTATACCAATGTCTGGAGTATCACGATATTCAGGGAGCTCAATACAGCATCGAGCTGCTCTTCTCCTTTTTGAAAAGTAAAGGGCAATTCTCTTCTCTCTATACTAAATTCATATGCTCGGAAATTATGAAAAAAGTGGTGACGAGGGAGAACAGGCATGAATTTTCAGAGATTAATGATTATTTGGACAAAATTTCAAGAACGGTATCTCTACATGACTTGAAGGGGCTTATGTATTCCATTTTCTCTCTAATCGATAATAGTGAAGGATCAAAGGAGAAGGATAATTCTAATCTTAAACTTATCCGGACGATTAAGGAATTGATTGAGGAGGAATATAGTCAAGATCTCTCGTTGGAGAGTATCTCTGAGAAAGTGTATTTGACACCCAGCTATTTAAGCTATTTATTCAAGAAAGAAACGGGTCAAAGTCTCATCCGATATATTACACAGATCCGTATGGAAAAAGCCGCTGAACTGTTGACGGATACGAATATGAAGATTGTTGATATGTATAAGCAGCTGGGATATAGAAGCTCAACCTACTTTATTCAAACCTTTCGTCGTTATTATGGGGTGACACCGGCCAAATTTAGGGAAGCATCTTCGTAAAAAATCTATTTATATCATAAATTTGTGATATATCAGGTGATTATGGAAGCCTGCTATGATTGAAATGTAAGAAATACCTAATTAACGGAGGATGGTCATGAAAACAAAGAGACTACTTGCATTATTGTGTGCGGTTGCATGTTTTGGACTAGCTGCCTGCGGCAACACCAATACTTCGAGTCCGAAGGTAGAATCAAGCAATTCCCCACAACCAACAGAGTCTAACGCTGTGGCGAAAGAAGAAAACGCTTTCTCGAGGTATGATGATACCGTTACGATCACTCTCGGCAGACAAGGGGTTGCAGGAAATAACTTACCTCCTGGCGATACGCTTGAAAGCAACGATTATTTGAAGTATGTTGAGGATCGTTTGAATGTGAAGGTGAAATACGATTTCTCGGTAGAAGATTTGGATGCTTATAACCAGAAGGTCACGTTGGCGATTGCAAGCAATAGTATTCCGGATGTATTGGTCGTTGATGAACAACAATTCAAAAGAATGGCTAAAGCGAATATGCTTGCAGATTTGTCAGATGTTTATGAACAATATGCATCCCCACTGATTAAAGATTATTACAGCTCCTATTCGGGAGACAGGGTGTTGAATACAGGAAGAATTGACGGCAAGTTATTAGGCCTCCCGAATACGAATATTGATGGCAGCTACCAACTGTTGTGGATTCGTAAAGATTGGATGGAAAAGCTTAATCTGGAGCTTCCTAAAACAATGGACGAAGTGACAGCCATTATTAAAGCATTTAAAGAAAATGATCCTGATGGGAATAGTAAGGCAGATACAGTAGGATTGCTTGGGGACAAAGCGCTTGTGACGGACGGAGGATTCTTCACTTTCGATCCAATATTCAATGTTAATCATTCATATCCGAAGAGCTGGTTTAAGGATAACGATGGTAACATTATCTATGGTTCCACGACTCCCGAGACGAAGCAGGCTTTGACCGTATTAAGGGATATGTATGCTGATGGTTTAATAGATAAAGAATTTCTGACTAGAAAATATGAGGACAATGCAGGACTAGTGTCCAGCGGCAGAGCGGGAATTTTATTCGCTCCTTGGTTTGGTGGTTGGGCATTGTCTGATGCTGTTAAGGCTAATCCTGATGCGGATTGGATTCCTCTAGCCGTGCCATTAGATGGTGAAGGAAAGAGAAATGTTGTGCCATCACCTCCTTCTGGTACATTCTTAGTCGTGAATAAGAAGGCTAAAAATCCAGAAGCCGTATTGAAAATATTAAGCGTTGAGTACGAGGGGATTCGTCTTCTTGATCCGGTTACACGGGAGCTGTACAAGGATCTAGGTGTAGGTTGGTTGAACTATCCGCTTAATCTGCAACTTGATTACCAAGATGCGCTTGCCCGTGATGTTCCGGTTTATGAAAAAGCCATTCAAGACAAAAATATAAGCGATCTTCCTAGCAGGATTTTGCCGAGGGTTGTCGCCGTATTGAAAAATAGTGAAAATCCAAAACAAGATATGCCTGCCTATGCGGATTCGCTTGCCTTCTATACTGCAGCTTCCGTTACAGGCGCTAAAGAGATTAACAAAATTGAGCCTGTCTTCTATGGCAAGACCGAGACTATGCTCAAGAAGGGTGCTAACTTGGAGAAGCTTGAAAATGAAACTTTCTTGAAGATCATTACAGGAGCCGCACCGATTGAAGAATTCGATAAATTTGTTGCCACATGGAAGAGTATCGGCGGGGATGCAGTCACCAATGAAATCGCTGACGCCGTTAGTACTCAGTAATTCATTACAAATGTAATCATCAAGGTTTGGGGTATTCTTGCGAGGCAAGAATATCCCAATTACTAAAGCCTCGTTAGGTGGGGAAATAATGAAAAATCGATCATCTATTTTGAACTACCACATCATGCTGTTACCTGGAATTCTCTTGCTTATTGCATTTAGTGTCATTCCAATGTTCGGAGTAGTCATTGCCTTTCAAGATTTTCAGCCAACGCTCGGAATATTCCATTCAGAGTGGGTTGGATGGGAAAACTTCGAATATATGCTTAGTTTACCAGATAGCAAGCTAATCTTAATTAATACGCTTACAATCGCAGTAATGAAGATTGTTGCAGGCTTGATTGTTCCCTTTGTATTTGCCTTGCTGCTTCATGAGGTGTTCCATGTTAAATTCAAGCGAGTGATCCAAACCATTGTTTATTTACCGCACTTTATGTCTTGGGTTATCCTTTCGGGTGTTCTGATAAACCTCTTAAGTTTGGATGGGATCGTTAACCAAGTCATCAAGTGGTTCGGTGGGGACCCTATTTTATTTTTACAAAGCAATAGCTGGTTTCGATTTGTTATTGTAACGAGTGATGTATGGAAGGAATTCGGCTTTAGTACGATTATTTATATCGCAGCACTTACTTCTATCAATATGAGTCTATACGAAGCTGCTGCGATCGATGGAGCAAATCGGTTTCAAAGGCTGCTCAATATTACGATTCCCGGAGTATTAACGACAGTTATACTGCTAGCCACTTTAGGTTTGGGTAATGTACTGAATGCTGGGTTTGAGCAAATTTTAAACCTTTACAATCCAATCGTCTATGAATCTGGTGATATCATAGATACTTATGTCTACCGTGCAGGATTGCTTGAGATCCAATATGGTTTAGCAACGGCAGTCGGCCTGCTTAAATCTATCGTTAGCTTTATTCTTATAGCCATTTCCTACGGATTAGCTGCCCGGTTTGCCAACTATCGTATTTTCTAACAGAGGTGAATTAAATATGGTTCGTGGGAATAATCGCGTTGTGGACTTGTTGATCTATATGGTCCTCACCTTTATCGCCCTTTTAGCTATGGCTCCCATACTGAACACGCTGGCTATTTCTTTTAGTGGCAAAGTAGCGGCGATGTCCGGAGAAGTGTTTTTCTGGCCTGTTGACTTTAATTTGAGTGCTTACAAATCAGTGATTAACGATCGAAGCTTTTTCGTTTCATTCGGTGTTTCCGTACAAAGGGTACTTCTAGGCGGAGCAATCAATTTTGTAATCACTATATTAATGGCGTTTCCATTATCAAAATCCGCGAAATTTTTTCCGGGTCGTAATATCTATATGTGGTTTATTATCTTCTGCATGCTTTTCAGCGGAGGGCTAGTTCCCTGGTATATGACGATTTACACATACGGACTTCTGGATTCGATATGGGCACTGGTTTTGCCTACGGCTGTTCCAATCTTTAACGTCATTCTATTAATGAATTTCTTCAAGGGAATTCCTAAAGAACTTGAAGACTCTGCCAATATAGATGGGGCTGGTTCTTGGAGGACATTGATAATGATCTATATCCCAATCTCACTACCTTCTTTGGCAACGGTCACTTTATTTTCAATTGTGGGACATTGGAATGCCTTCTTTGACGGAATGATCTTGATGAACCATAAGGAAAACTGGCCATTACAAACTTACATTCAACAGTTAATTATTAGCTTAGATTCTATTATGAATACCACCGACCCTGAAGAAGTAAAGAGATTATCCAATATGTCGAGCCAACTACTCAATGCGGCGAAGGTTATGGTATCGATGATTCCGATCATGCTTATCTACCCTTTCTTACAAAAATATTTCGTGAGCGGAATTGTGCTTGGTGCGGTTAAAGAGTAGTGTCCTAAGAAATTGTTCCTGTCCATATAGATTTGTACGGATATAATAAATCTATATGGAAGGAAAGAGGGCTGGAGCTGACAGTGAAATTAGACTTTATCAATGACCTGAAGATGAAACATAAATTGTTCATTTCATATTTATTCGTTATCATGATTCCGCTTACAATTCTAGGTGTTTATTCTTATCAACAATCCAAGCAAGTACAAATTCAACAAGCTAATATCGTCTTGCAGGATAGTTTGAAGAAGATGGAAGATAATCTAAATTACAAGCTGCAACGATTTAATGCGGCTATTGATTTGATAAGCTATAACCCAAACTTTGCGCATATTTTTAACGAGGAATACAATGACTATTATGCAATGTATATTGATTTGCAAGAAATTGTTGATCCTTTGCTCAATACAACTCTCTTTTTGAACAGAGAGATTCAGCGGATCACGATCTACACAGGAAATAATCTTACCGAACGAATGAATTCGATTATGCCGATATCGACTGTAGAAAATGAGGTTTGGTACAAAGAAGTTTTAAATTCGACAGATACGCATTGGTACGCCCAAGAAGGAAAAATATTCGGAGTAAAAAGAATTTTTGGAGATATTAATTACGAAAAGAACAACCTGATTCATATGGAGCTAATCCCTGAGTTGTTCTTCGATTCTCTTTATGAATTAGATATGAAGGAAGCAACGATTGTAATAACAGATTCGCAGATGAATATTGTGTATTCAAGTAATCAATCTTCTATTCAACAGACAGTAGTTAGTCAATTGACTCAGCAGTCCAAACAAGATCCGAATGTGACCAACTCCGAATATGTATGGCACAAGAGGTTGATGAGGGAATCTGGTTGGACCATCTCCCTTATCGCATCTCCAGATGCCTTAACGATAAAACCTTGGAATATTATACGCGCCACAATCATTATCGAAGGAGTAAGTTTAGTTATTCTATTATTCATTATTTGGATGTTCTCTCAAGTGTTCGTGAGAAGGATTCAGCGATTGAATAATAAGATGAGATTGGTTGAGGAAGGAACATTTACGATTAATATGAAAGTGCATTCCAGGGACGAAATTGGTGAGCTGGAGCTTAGATTCGGAAAGATGTTGGCGAGCATCAATCAGTTGATCGAGGAGGGCTACAAAAGCAAAATCGTTCAGAGGGAAGCTGAGTTAAGAGCTCTTCAATCGCAAATTAATCCTCATTTTTTATATAACTCTCTGTCCATTATTAACTGGAAAGCGATAGAAGTCGGTGCCGAGGATATTAGCAATGTTGCAGGAATATTGTCCACTTTCTATCGAACGACGCTAAATATGGGCAACGACATTCTGTTTGTTAGAGACGAACTATTGAATATGAAGTCGTATCTTGAGATGCAATTGATTATGCATGACTACAATTTTGATGTGAACTATGACTTTGATGACGAGATATTGGATTGTCAAATGATCAAGCTGCTTCTACAGCCGATCGTAGAGAATGCGATTGAACACGGAATTGATCTGAAACGAACAGGCAGGGGTATATTGGAGGTTAGCGGAAAGTTAGATGCTGATGCCATTCTGTTTACCATACAAGACAATGGCCCCGGGATGGATATGAAATTGATAGATGAGGTACTTGTTAAACAGTCTAAGGGCTATGGACTTAACAATGTGAATGAGCGAATTAGAGTTAAATATGGTAGCGGATATGGGATTACAATCGAAAGTGAGCTTGGTGTTGGGACACGAGTTAGATTAAGAGTATCCAAGTAGGGCGGTAAAGAATTGTAATATAGTTGGCGAATTGTGGTTTTGCAATGGGGATAAAATTGCCGGTACTCACAATTTTCTATAGGGCCCATTCAACCTTTCGATACAACGGATGAGGGCTGCATGAAGCTTTGCAGAATATAAGGACGCTTGAGCTGCTTGAAAATTTCGATTACATGCACCATATTCACGCCATTTCATGGCTCTTAGATAGGGTGTTTTTTTATGGCAGAAGAAGAGGATTTGGCTAAGCTTTAGTGAATATTAAAAAATGAAATCATACATAATCACATGCTTAATAGGCAGCTGCATTTCGGAATTCCCGCTAAAAAGGATCAATTGATGAAAAAACGGACTCAGGACTTATTACGGGAAGAGGGGGTTAAAAATCAGTTTGGCATGCTCGGCATAGAAAATAAGGAAAATCAACATATAAGCTGCTCGCAATGTCATTGAAGAATTGGTTTTGAATAAGGGCTATGTATTCGAATTGAGTTCGTAGGTTATTTTCTAGTGCAAATAAAAATACTCCATTCCTAAAGAAGAGGTGCTTATGATGACAGCAAATTCTAATATTAAACCAACCCCGAAACAGCTTGAGTATCAATCCTGGGAGTACGGATTATTTGTGCATTTTGGTCTAAGAACGTTTTATGAAGGGTACGTAGACTTTGATCCAAGAGAGATGTCCCCTGCTTTGTTTAATCCGCAGCAATTGGATTGTGAGCAATGGATACGTACGGCGAAGGAAGCTGGAATGAATTATGCTGTACTTACAGCTAAGCATCATGATGGGTTTTCTAATTGGCCGTCGCAGTATAGCTCGTTCTCTACCAAACAATCCCCTTGGAAGGATGGGGAGGGGGACGTTGTCCGAGAGTTTGTTGATGCTTGTCGAAAATATGATGTGAAGCCTGGTTTATATTATTCTCCTTTTGACGGATCTGCGGATTTCTATAACCAGGATGCAAAGGCCTACGATGATTATTTCGTCAATCAAATTACAGAGCTGCTTGGTCAATACGGAGAGATTGATATTTTGTGGTTTGACGGCTGTGGCTCGGAAGATCATGAATATGATTGGAAACGGATCATTGGGGAGATTCGCCGCCTTCAACCGAATATCTTAATTTTTAATATGGGAGACCCTAATTTCCGTTGGGTGGGGAATGAGGATGGCATTGCGCCGATTCCTTGCTGGAATGTTGTGGATTCGCTTGAGTTTTCGATCATGACCGAGGAGAAGGAATCATTGCCGGATAAGCTATGGCTGCCTGCGGAATGTGATGTGCAGATGCGAGCAAATTGGTTTTATAGCGATAGCGATGAGCATACGGTCAAAAGTGTGGATCAGCTTATGGGCTTGTATTATTATTCCGTAGGGCGCGGTGCGAATTTGCTGCTGAATATCGGTCCCGACAGGCAAGGCTTGCTGCCTTCGATAGACGTAAGCCGCTTGAATGCAATGGGCGCAGAAATACGAAGAAGATTTGACAACCCGATCGCGACCTTGGAGCAATGTATTCAGAAAGAGAATGAATGGATTTATGAGCCAGCTCATCCACATCTGCTTGATCATATTGTTATTCAAGAGGATTTATCGCAGGGAGAACATATTCTGAATTTTCAAATCAATATCATGACAGAAAAATCGCATCGAATCCTAACGGTTTACGAGGGACAGAACATCGGCCATAAGGCCATTGTACGTATTCCGCCGGTTAAAGTTCGTGGTGTTTCTCTAATAGTGACAAATGCGCAAGGTGAGCCTTCTATTAGGGAGCTGTCATTTTATTATGTAGGGGAGAAAGAAAATGGATAGCTGTTCATAAGGCGGGGAGATAGAAAAGGTATGAAAACAGGCAATCCTACTCGGTGAATTGTCTGTTTTCATTAGGGATTCTCCCATTTCAATTTTATAATGTGTCCATCTAAGTGGACGATATTTTTTGTTGGTATCCTAATGAATAATGTAGTATTATTTGGATGTATTTGCCTTATTGATTTTTATAGCGAAACGGACTTTTACGCTTTATCTTCTGGGTAATTTTTAGCTGAGTTATTATGAACTTGCTTTAGTTTTGTCTTCGTTATCATTAATAGGTTGTCACTGCATTATATGAATACGCTTTCATATCATGCATGCGAAGTTCGATCAAGGGAGAAGGGATTTCTTGACGGCTGCGGAACGGAAAACAAAGGAGTGAAGAAGTTGGACCGTTACAGACCGAGGTATCACTTTACACCGCCACGCAATTGGATGAACGACCCCAACGGCCCTTTCCAATCGGGCGGCGAATATCATTTGTTTTACCAACACAATCCTTCTGCACCGGAATGGGGCGATATCCACTGGGGACACGCCAAAAGTCTCGATCTGGTCAACTGGACGCATTTGCCGGTTGCACTCGTCCCTTCGCGCGAGCTCGGAGAACTTCATTGCTTCTCAGGTTGTTCAGTCGTAAACGGCGACGATGTGACTTTGTTTTATACGAGCATCGGTGAAGGAGAACGAAACCCGACGAATGGAGCGCAGCAGTGGGCGGCCAGTGGGAAAGACTTACGAAACTGGCGCAAGCCGGACATCAATCCCATATTGACCGCGGACCTGCATGGAGATCTTCGGATTACGGAATGGAGAGACCCTTATGTATGGCAAGAGCATGACGGATGGCGCATGCTGCTAGGAGGCAAAGAGGACGACAAAGGCTGCAGCATGATTTATCGTTCCGATGATTTGGAAAAGTGGAGCTTCAAGGGGATTTTCCATCAGGGAGACGAGTCGATCTGGGAGTGCCCTCATCTGTTCCGCTTTGGCGATAAGGCCGTTCTGTTCTATTCCCCGAGCGGACCGGTTCGCTACGTTTCTGGAACAATAAGCGAGGATCGGATGACGAACGTGCTGAGACATGGCACCGTCGACTTTAGCGGATGGGAAGGCTATTATGCCTCGACAGGCTTCGTTGACGAGAAGGGTCGCCGTATCCTGCTCGGATGGGTTCCGGAAGGAAGAGGAGAGGATTTCCCGTTGAGCTTGGAATGGTCGGGGGCACTGGCGCTGCCGCGTGTTGTCAATCTCAAGCCGAATGGCGCGCTCGCGATGACGCCGGTTCCTGAACTAGAGATACTGAGGGGCGAGAGCCGAAGCTTTACAGGCGCTAGCATCGGGCAAGATCCGATGAATACGGGCGTACATTCGACGTCATTTGAGTGTTTGGTAGAAATCGATCGACAGACCGCAGGGACGGACAAATTGATCGTTTCCATATTTGCTTCGGCGTGCGGCCTTGAGTATACGGACGTGTGCTTGGATTTGGCGGCGAATGCGATCATTATTGACCGTACAAATTCGAGCTTATTCCCGAACGTACATAAATCGCCGATTAAGGGAGATTTGCCGCCCGCTGATGACGTCGAGCCGCTAAGGCTGCGAATATTTGCGGATCAATCGATCGTCGAAGTGTTTGTCGATGACGAAACGGCCCTTTCGGCGAGAGTCTATCCTTCCTTGGATGGCAGCGATGGCATCAAGCTTCGTTCAAGCGGTGACACGCTTGTCTCCAAGATGGAAGTCTGGGAGATGAAGGCGGCGGAAATCCATACCGAAAGGCTATAGTCGACAGCTGCTTTGATATGCTAAATTCGTCCATCGAAGGCGGGAGGAAGATATGGCAACAAGGAATATAGTTACAATAAAGCAACGTTTTATCCATATTCCCATTCACAACGACGCTCCGCTCAGCTTAATCAGATTGATCCGTGACGGAGTTGAAATAAAGCAATTCAGACTAAAGCTTGCGGATAAAGAAGTTCATTCCTGGTTTACTCTGGATCTGAAAGATTACACAGGGTGCGAATTGGAAACAGAATTGAGTAACGAAGTGCTCCGCGCGGAGCACCTCGTTTTTCAAAACGATCAAGCGGGAGAAGGAGAATTGTACCGGGAGAAATATCGTCCTCAGTTC
This sequence comes from Paenibacillus sp. J22P15, assembly GCF_056269345.1. Classification (NCBI taxonomy): domain Bacteria; kingdom Bacillati; phylum Bacillota; class Bacilli; order Caryophanales; family Paenibacillaceae; genus Paenibacillus; species Paenibacillus sp. J22P15. The sequence goes on along the minus strand of NZ_JBWDNT010000010.1, from coordinate 50,577 downwards.
CATTTTTCAATGAAAAAGGGCACGATTAACGGGCTGATCGACTTCTATCATGAGCATGGACAATGGCATCTATGGTATGAGCATAGCCTCTATGAAAATAGTGATTCTGATAAGTTTTTAGGATATGCGGTCAGCAAGGATTTAATCCACTGGAATGAAGCGGATGCGGATTACGATCTACTACAAACGCAAAACAAGAAGCGTAATAGGAAGTACGCTTCCCGCTTATTGGAGATACCGGTGGACGGCCATAAAGATCAATCGAAATGGCTTTGTGTTCATGAAGATAACACATATTCGATTGGACATTTGTCAGGTCATCGTTTCATCGCCGAGAGTGAACGCGCTTGGTTATGGTATGGACTTCATTCCGAATTATTGACTTATAAGGCTGATAATAACCGCTGTTTACTTATCGGTTTTAGTCAAGGAACGAGTTGTCTGGAAATGCCGTTCAATCAACAAATGCTCATTACAGAGTTGAACTTGCGAAAGACGGAGGATGGGATCAAGCTTCAAGCTGCGCCAGTCAAAGAACTTCAAAATTTACGCGTATGGCAAAGATGCTGGTCAGAAATCACATGTAATGATGGGCAAAGCTTTGAAGAGGACTTACGTTTTAGGATCGCTCCTGATGAATGGCCGGGCATTCGTATTTTGCCAGCCGAAAGAAAACCGGACGATATTTTCTCGGATATGCTGGAAGTACAGCTGGAGCTAGAAATAGAAGCAGATAGTCTTCTTGAAGTTCAACTCTACGGAATAAGTATTGTATTGGATAGGGCCCAGCAATCGATCGAATGTCGAGGCGTAGTCGCTCCGTTAACACAAGATAGTGGAAAGATTAAGCTGCAATTGCTGCTAGATAAAGCATCCATGGAGATTTTCGCCTGCGAGGGCGAAGTGGCGATGTCAATTGCCGTAGAACCCTTATATGAACAACGGAAAATTCGATTGCTGTGTCATAGAGGGAAAGTACGGGCGGATTCCGTGGAGGTATTCGGGCTACGTAGCATTTGGTCGAATTCGGAAGAAAGACTGCTGATAAACGAGGCGGTTAAAGACAATACGATTGTCTATCGATCGGATAGCTACACGATTTTTAAGCATCGAGTAGAAGACTCTATTTATGGAGAACCACCTGCTTACGTGCCCGATCGTGATACGATTATTTCTCCAACCCGTGCAATCGAAGAATTTAGCTGGCGCCGAACCGAGTGGAGTGATATGACGCGCGTCATTGATCGCGACAATGTGTGGCAACCTCAGCATGGAATTGCGAAGTTGCCGGATATTCGTACGGGTCATGCGACGATCGATGCAGCGTACCGTCTGGCTTCCGACATTTTTTACCGATGCGGTTCGAAAGAGTTTGCCCGGCCAGGCGAGGAAGGCATGTGGACCGCGGGGCAATTCCAGGGCCCGGGCGATGGCTTCGGCGTGTGGGTAAGGGATACCGCGCATGTTGCCATTCGAACTGGGAATATCTTGGACCCAGTAGGGGCCAGAAAATCGTTGCTCTTTACGACAAAGGGCGGCTTTGATAATGGCGTTGATGGCACAGCGATGCCCATTGTCGGGATATGGGATTATTATTTGGCGACGGGCGATTTGACGTTAATCAAAGAAACCTGGCACAGCCTCAAAGTAAGGATTGCCAAGCTTGAAGAAAGCTTTGACCCGGATCAAGGATTAATTCCTGCCGATCAATCGACCTCTAACGATGCCTTTCCAGAGCCGGAGTGCGGCGGATTCAGCCTAGCGACCGAAATTTACTTCTTGGAAGCTTTCCGTGCGATGTCGCGCATGGGAGCATATATGGGGGAACCCGAGAGTCAAATTAAAGATTGGGCCGATAGAGGTGAGTTAATTCTTGGCCAGATTCAAAGCCAATATTGGAAGGCAGAGGCAGGCTATTTTACAAGCGGTCCGATCGGCAGCGAGAGCCATCAACTTAGCTATTGGGAATCAGCCGGACAAGAGATCGCTATGTGGCCGCGTTACGGAGTGGCCACTCGGGAGCAGAGGCAGAGCATTCTGAATCGGCTTCCCGAGGTTGCGATGAACGAATTCGGGGTCAACGTATTTCCTTATCGTCAAGAAACTAACCACTTCTGCAATTCGGCGTGGGTGGTTTGGACAAGCGGGATGGCAGCCGCCGCAGGGCGAGAAGGGAGATTGGATCTTCTCATGACATTTATTGCGCAGCAGACGCGCAATAGCGTTATGAATAAGACGTTTTATGAAGCAATAGATTATCAGACAGGAAAGGCTTGGCGCTGGCCGGGTCAGCTCTGGCATGCCGCCGGTTTTATTTCCTATTTTCACTTGGGTGTCTTGGGTATGGAATATGACGAAACAGGCCTTACTTTTGCACCAGCAGTGCCCGAGACTATACGTGATCTGAGAGTAGAGAATCTTCGTTATCGGATGGCGAATTTCGATATCTTTGTCCATGGTTGGGGTACAAAATTTGTGATGAAATGCGACGGCAATCAAGTGGATAAGCTTCCTGCCGAAATTAAAGGCAAGCATTTAATAGAGTTCTGGGCTGTACAATGAAACATTATGTTCATAAATAAAGGATTAAATGGTTTAATTAACCGCCTTACATAGGGCGGTTTTTTTTATTACAGTGTATTTAGTTTGATCTATGTGTTGGTTATTGTATTATGATAGTGGAATGACTGCCTCAATAGGTATTTATTATATAGAACATTGGAGGATGACATGTCCTGGAGTAAATTGAAGCAACAACTGGAGAGTTTTCTCTGTCCTGCGTTATATGGAAGGGTCGAATACCGTGCAACCAGCTACCGTTATTTACCTGATAAAGCAGGACATTGTTATATTGCGGTAGATAAAAAGAACGTACTCAATATGAGTGATACAACTACCTTAATCAGATGGTATCAGACGGAACTGGAAATTAAGAATGATTCAGATATCCAAATTCCTATCACCAATGAAGAAATTGAAGCGGTTAGAAAAGTTACCAAGGGGACAGTTCCGGAGGATCGTCTAAAAGTAATTGCAAGAGGTAGAAGAATATCAGATTATGCAAAGGAGCTTATGTCAGCACAGTCCTCATTAAGTAAATCAAATTTTATCGTTGTAGCTAATAAGTTTTTATCCATTTCTATAGAGGAAAGCATAGAGAGCAATGATATCTTATTGAATATTTTAGCTTTGGTGGACAGACGAGTTGGGAAAAAACGAATTTTGAACATGAGTGAGAAGATGAAATTAAAGCATCCAAGTGTGCAGTTTTTTTATGAACTACGGCTTAGTACCTTATGAAAATAAATAACTCATACTGAGATTCAAATAAATGAATTAACGGGTATAGTGCCGCCGCTTACTTCCAATAATAAAAGTGAGCGGCGACACTATACCCGTTTTAATTATGTATAAAAATCGATTACAAAATTTGATAGGTTTTTATAAAGTGATAAATAATTAGATGAAATTGTGCATTTAACAATTTTTAAGGGTTATAATAAAGGTTGGTCTACCGATCATATTACATAGGAGGGAGATAAAATTGTATGGATCATATGATTTTCGAAGTTGGAACCGCATTGTTACTTATAGCGATATTTTCGCTGATAGCAGGTAAGTTCAAGTTTTCAATCATACCATTCTTAATAATTTTAGGGATGTTAGTTGGCCCACATGCTCCGACTGTTGGTTTGATTGATTTAACCTTCATTGAAAGCAATGAAGTGATCACATTTTTAGGACGTATGGGAGTTCTCTTTTTATTATTCTATATTGGACTCGAGTTTTCGGTATCCAAATTAATTAAATCAGGCCGCAATATTGTGTTTGGTGGAACGGTATACGTTCTCTTGAATTTTGTAATTGGTTTAGCCTATGGTTTCTTAGTTAGTTTCCCACTATATGAAACGTTAATTATTGCTGGGATGCTGTCCGTTTCCTCTACGGCTATTGTGGCGAAAGTATTGGTTGATTTTAGACGGACGGGTAACTCCGAAACAGAGCTCATCTTGGGCATGATCTTGTTTGATGATTTATTTCTTGCCGTTTTCCTTTCTGTGATGTCAGGTCTGCTGCTTGGAGGAGCAACGTCAATTGGTGGAATTCTGCTCTCCGTAGCTATCTCCATGGGTTATATGCTGCTGTTCTTCGTCATCGCAAGGAAAGGAACACCTTTATTAAACAAGCTGTTAAATATCACATCCAATGAGATATTTATTATCGTTGTATTCGCATTGTTGTTCTTTATCTCAGGTTTTTCTGAGACTTTGCACGTGGCAGAAGCCATCGGAGCTTTATTATTTGGACTTGCGTTATCGGAAACAACACATAGTAAGAGGATCGAACAGCTTGTAATTCCGTTCCGGGATTTCTTCGGTGCCATATTCTTCTTTAGCTTTGGTCTAAGCATTGATCCATTAACACTTGGTGATGCTGCATGGATTGCCATCGGGGCAATTGTACTAACAATTTTGGGGAATATCATAGCGGGAATGATTGCAGGTCGAAAAGCTGGGCTATCCCATAAAGCTTCAACTAATATTGGACTTACGGTTATGGCTCGTGGAGAGTTCACGATCATTGTAGCTAATTTAGGCATATCCGCAGGGCTATTACCGATTCTTAAACCATTTTCGGCGCTATATGTGTTAATATTAGCTATTCTAGGCCCGTTACTGGCGAAAGAGTCGAAACATGTCTATAATGGCTTAAACAAACTATTTAAATGGAGCAAGCCAAAAGAAAAATCTGAACAAGCAAATTGATATATATTGATTGGAGGATGTATAAGTAGATGGGAACAATAAGAGAATCTGATCTACCTGGAATAGGTAAAAAGTATCAAATGGAAACGAACTCGGGCGGCAAGATTGTAGTTGTCATTCATGATGATGGAAGAAGAGAGCTCTATCATTTTTTAGATGAGGATCCAGATGAATGCATTTCACAAGTAAGCTTGGATGATGATGAATCTAGACAGATCGCATCAATTATCGGAGGTATGCATTACAAGCCTAAAGCGTTGGATACCATTCAAGTGACGCTCGATGAGCTTATAATTGAATGGTGCAAAATAGAACCACACTTTAAAAGTATTAATAAATCAATTGAGGAATTACAAGTTAGAGCAAGAACGGGAGCAACGATCCTTGCATTTGTTGAGAAGGGCAAGCAGAAGATTAATCCTGGACCAGAAGATAAATTGATGGCGGGTATGACTCTTGTTATCGCTGGAGAGAGAAAACAAATTAAGCTGCTGAATGATTTGCTGCTAGGTGGATAACACAAGTTTGTAGTACTGATACGTAATATTATAAGGGCTTAGAATCTGTAAGATGATTCTAGGTCCTTTTTTTGCTTCAGCAGCTGTCTTATGTCGCCTACTTAAATCCAAAATGAATTTATTAACTTGGTTTATACATTTTATACACATTATTTATAGGGAAGTAACTGATACTTAAAGCCAAAACGGATAAAAGATGTTATACTGAACTTATCAGATAAGGGACGGTGGTCTCCATGGTTAGTTTAGTAAAGTCATTATGGATAAGATGGCTGCAATTATTTTGGACATTCTTCTGCATTGGACCTTCTACCTTTGGCGGTGGATATGCGATGATACCTATAATCGAGAAAGAGGTTGTCGGTAAGCGTGGATGGCTCGAGAGCGCAGAATTAAACGATATTCTCTCTATTGCAGGATCAGCTCCTGGGGGAGTGGGCGTTAATGCAGCGACTTTCATTGGTTATCGATTAGGCGGGGTTATGGGAGCCATTGCAGCTGTAATTGGAATTACCCTTCCGACTTTCGGAATCGTCTTTGTACTTAGCTTTGCATATAGTTGGATGGATATGAATCCTAAGGTAATAGCAGCTTTAAAAGGCATTCATGCTGCAATTATCGGGTTAATTATTGTTGCTGCATTAAAAGTAGCCAAAACCTCATTGATCGATAAATCGACTACAGGTATAGCCGTAGCAACCTTAACGTTACTGCTGTTTGTCGATATTAATCCTTCATTAATTATTATTACAGGTTTGTTTGTTGGAATTGTTCTCATGCAAGTGAAGAACTGGCTCGGACTAAGAGTGCATACTGAAAGGGTGAGGAACAACAGCTTCCAGAGTGAAATAACCTATCCGGAATATTACATTTAGGGAGGTGAAAGGATGTTAGCATTGGAGCTATTTGTTACCTTTCTAAAAATCGGGCTTGTATCGTTCGGGGGAGGCTATGCGGTCATACCATTAATTCAATTCTCCGTAGAAGAAAAGCAGTGGATGACCGTTAGTCAATTTCAGGAAACCGTTGCTTTGGCAGGGATGGCTCCCGGTCCCATTGCCACGAATACAGCTACATTGATCGGTTACCAGACATCTGGGATATGGGGAGCCATTGCTAGTACACTAGGTATCATTATTCCTTCTTTGCTGATCATTATTATATTAGCTGGAGTATTTAGCCGAATGAATCAGAATAAGTGGTTCAAGTCATCTTTTTATGGATTACGTCCTACTATCGTAGGCTTAATTGCATATGCTGCTATCCATTTTGGTTTCTCTGGTATTTCCATCCAGTCTTTTGACTGGACGCTGGCAGCGACTATGCTGCTATGCGCCGCTGTGGTCATCGGGATTATAAAGTATAAGCTGCACCCTCTGATGGTCATTGCACTCTCAGCAGGAGCTGGAATTATTATTTTTTAGATGCTCATCTGTTTCCACACCATTAATGCAGCACCAGCAGCAACGGCATCCTCTTTCAGCTCGCCTTTGGTGAAAACCGGCACGTATTCAGGAGAATAATAGGTATGTTTCTGTGCGACTTCGATGGCTGTCTGGAAAAAACGCTCCGTGGAATTAATTAATGCGCCGCCAAGAATAATCATCTCGGGGTGAAAAACATTAATGAGATTGGCAAGTCCAATTCCAAAGTGTCTGGCAGCTCGAAGAAAAAGCTCATGTACGTGAGGATTACCCATGCTTAATTCGGTCAAGAGCAGATCAAATTTTATGTTATCCACACCGAAAGGATATCTGGTAACAAACTCTTCTCTGCCCAGCTTGACCTCAGAGCGGGCTTGCTTCTCCAATGCATGAACGGAGACGAAGGCTTCCAAAGCGCCATAATTTCCTTGATCATTCAATCTTGGCCCATCCGTATGAATGATCATTTGACCGATGGAGCCTTCCCTGTCTACGGTACCGTGAACGATTTGACCATAGGACATCATAGCTGAACGAAGGCTTACTCCGGCATGCACATAGATCATATGCTGGATATTTAAATGTCTAATATACCAATGTTCTCCTAGCAATGCGGTATTTGCCCCATTATCTAAATAGGTGGGAATGCCGGTTTCCTTCTGAATGAGGTTACATATCGGTACGTTGATCCATCCTTTTGCTGGAAAATAGAGTGGTTTAAGGATAATTCCGTTGTCTCGATCAAGCGGGCCTACAGCGCCGATACCGATACCAAGTAGTTGGCGCTTATCAAGTTGGTGATCTTTGAGTAACGATTTCATTTGTTTGGCCACATACTTGACGAAGACTTCGGGGGTCATATCTTCATCCATTCTCCATCTAATAAAAGACTTGGGGTTCATTTGCGTATCAAAAAGACCTAACGAAGAATAGAAGCGAGAGATTTCCAAACCGAAAAAATAACCATAGGATGCATTAATTTGAAATAAAATAGGCTTTCGACCTCCATTGGAAGGACCGAAACCTGATTCTTCTATGAGATTATCCGCAAGAAGCTCATCAAGCAAGCGGTTCATTGTACTTGTAGGTGTATTAAAGTATGTAGAGAGTTCCGCTTTTGAGATGATGCCTTTCTCGGCAATATAGTAATATAGCATATTTCTTGATGTTTGTTTATGTAATGATTTGTCCATCATAATCTGACTAATTCTCCATTTCATAAGCAAGAGTTTATTAACGTATTAAATATCATAACCCAAATGGCTGATGCAAGCTACAATAGGGAAAAAACATTAAATTTTTCGGAATTGTAAAAAAAAGCATTTATAATAATGATATTGCATTCTAAAATCCATATATGATCTGAGGTAATGAAATGGAAAATAAACTTCCTTGTTGTTCAGCATCAAGAGAACAAACGAAAATAGACAATGTGCTATTGCCGGCGAAGGAAAAGCAAATGAAAACTGTGAACAAACCTTTGTGGGACACAATGGTACAGATACCCAAGGGGAAATTTAAGATGGGCACCGATTCACAGGATGGATTTCCTTCAGATGGAGAAGGACCGATTAGAGAGGTAGAAATTGACGCGTTCCAGATGTCGCCTTATGCGGTAACTAACGCAGATTATAAGCTTTTTGTTGAGGCTACTGGATATGTAACGGAAGCGGAACGTTTTGGCTGGTCTTTCGTTTTTCACTTGCTGGCTTCCGATGAGATGAAGAAGCATGTTGTTGACGTTCCTCAAGGCGTGCCTTGGTGGTTAGTTGTAAATGGAGCGTGTTGGTCTGCGCCTGAAGGGCCTGACTCCAACATTGACGATCGAATGGACCATCCAGTTGTTCATGTTTCATGGAATGACGCCGATCAGTATTGCCGCTGGGCTGGGGTAAGCTTGCCTACGGAAGCAGAATGGGAGTTCGCAGCTCGAGGAGGACTAGAAAGTAAAACGTATCCATGGGGTGATTTACTGAAGCCTGATGGTGAGCATCGCTGTAATATATGGCAAGGGAAGTTTCCGATTAAAAACAATGCAAGTGATGGATTTGTCGGCACGGCTCCTGTTAATACATTTCAGCCGAACGGATATGGACTTTACAATATGTCAGGAAACGTATGGGAGTGGTGCCAGGATTGGTTTAGCCCGGCGTATCATCGTCAAACGACGAGCAAGAATCCGCTGTTCAACCAGCCAACAGAAAAACGCTCGATGCGCGGTGGATCGTATCTTTGCCATCGATCCTATTGCAATCGATACCGGGTAGCGGCTCGAAGCTCAAATACCCCGGACAGCTCTACGGGAAACAGTGGTTTTCGTGTCATTCGACGAATGACTTAATGAATAGACGGACATATCGGTTTTGTAATACTGCATGCCGATAATGAGCGGCATGCAGTACACAAACATTGTGTATCGAATGGAACGGGGCGGAATATATTCGGATCACATAACGATAGTTACCAAATGAACAGATCATTACCTTTTAACTTGAAAATAGCTTCCATGAAATAATAGTCACCATATATGATCGATGAATGTTTATCATCATTATGATAGGCGGACGAACCATTGATCAACAGGCAATCGCAATCTGTTGTCCAGTCACAGCGGGACTCATCTAACGTTTTCAAAAGCTTCAACGCAGCGTTAATATAAATATCCTTTTCGAGCTCACCGACGACTTTAGCGATTTCGATGAGTCCACATGCCGCAATAGCCGCTGCGGTGGAGTCTTCGTAGGCGGGTTCTTTCGGTTGTCTGAAATCGATTGGAATGACGCCATTGTCCGGAATATTCGCCATAAAATAATGCGCGACGCGTTTGGCCGCATGCAAATATTGTTCTTTCTCTGTATGAATATAACTCATCACGAAGCCGTACATAGCCCACGTTTGTCCTCGAGTCCAGGAGGAGCCTTCTTCGTAGCCCTGACCGCCGTAAGTTTTGACCACGCCGCCATTAAAGGGATCAAACTCTACGATATGATGAACAGAGCCGTCCGGCCTGATAAAAGTCTCAAGAGCGGTGTCCGCATGCTTCATAGCGATTTGTTTGAAGCGTGGATCGCCGGTTTCTTCTGTCGCAAAGTACAAGAGAGGGAGATTTATCATACAATCCACGATCGCCCAGCCCCTCGTTTTCGATCCCTCATCATCGTTCCATGCGCGAATAAACCCGCCGGCCAAATTAAAGCGCCCGGCAAGCAAGTTGCTCGCGTGCATCGCTCTCTTGCGGGATTCCGGATTTCCGGTTACTTTATAGTTCGCAACGCTTGTAGGGAGCCACATAAATCCGACATCGTGATGAAGACCGTAATATTGACGGAAACATTCATCCAACTCATTTTCTGAGAAATTGGCAATCTCCTTATACTTTTCATTGCCTGTTTCGTGATACATGAGCCACATCATACCGCCCCAGAACCCGTTCGTCCACCAGTTAATACCATCGGTGACCACGCCTCGCGGATTATCGACGATTCGGTTGTCATGCGTACCGTTAATTGTAGTGTATGGAATTTTATTTTTCGATTTTTCGCTGACCCAGTCCATCTTCTTCGTGAGTTTGCTTATTACATTGTCTAACCAAATTTGATCCGGTGCTTGTAATGTTGTCATTGTTACACTCCTGTCATCATTCATAAATTTGCGAAGGTTGTCTCAGCCTTATAGTTTATAAAAAAAAAGAATATCTATCGATGAATGTTGAATATGCGTCTTCTGGCAATTTCAACAAATCGCCAGTGGATTGCATATGTTCATTTAAATGTTCAAGCAGTGAAATGATTAAATCTTGGTGATCGTCTTCGAACGCGATATTGACAAGCTCCTTAGGGTCGACAGCTGTGTCATACAGCTCAAGGAATAGCTCGTCTTTGAAAATGTCCACGATCAGCTTATGGTTTCCTTCGATGACGCAGCGTTGGAAGTTGCCTCTCGCGCCGTTGCCGTCAAACTGAATGAAGAGACGTTCACGGTCCATCTGCTCGCCCCGCACGAGCGGCATTAACGAAGATCCCGCAACACTCTCGGGAACCGGAATATTTAAATAATCGCATAACGTAGGTACGATATCGATTGCGCTGACTAGAGCATCTGTTTCACCAGCCGCACTTTGGGAAGCGCTCGGAAATTTGAAGAACAAAGGTGTTTTCACTGATTCCTCGTACATGCACATTTTTTGCCATAGGCAGTGGGAACCGAGCATTTCTCCATGGTCACTCGTGAAGATCAGAACCGTATCGTCATAGATGCCCTGTGCTTTCAATTCCTCAATAATTCGGCCTACGCAGTCATCCAGCAGCTTGACAAGCCCAGCATATACCGCCCATATCCGGTGCCACTCTTCTCTAGAGTAGCGGGCGCCGATCGCGCCAGTCAGGTTGTACAGCTGTAGAGGAGACTGGTTCTTCGACCATCTTCCCACATTCTCAGGAAGCTTTATTTCTGCCTGAGAATACATCGAATACCATGGCTCCGGGATTTCCAGCGGAGGATGGGGGGCCAGAAACATGGCGCTTAAAAATAGCGGTTTATTCTGATCCCGCTGCTGCAGGGCATGAAGCGTATCATTCAGAATGAATCCATCAAAGAAAGCGTCAAATCCTTCTTCATAACAACCGGTCGTAGGAATGGAGTACGCTTTGGCGCGGGTTGTGGTTCCGCCTGCCATCTCCGGAACAATACCTTGAAAAGAAGCTCCCCCAGGTTTGCGTTTTCCTTGCTCTTTGAGCTGCTGCTCATACCTTCCTTCGAGCGGTAACCAATGGGTAAGCGAGTGTTCGGAAAGGTCGAATCGTTCTTCGGTCAAAAGATGCTGCTTCCCCGTATGCCAGCCATCCCAATCTGTTTCTAGCAATTGATATAGATTCGGGATGTTGTTTTTTACATAACCGTGAGCTGCATCCTGTTTCTCCCACGGATTGATGAGACATCCGGTCTGATTCGGATACCGACCGGTAAAAAAAGATCCGCGGGCGGGAACGCATAACGGAGAGGCGCAATAAGCTTTGTTGAATCGGAAGCTTTCTTGCGACAGGTTGTATATATTAGGTGCGTATTCGGGAGATATCATGTCGGCACGCAATTGATCGGCCATAATCACCACCACATGCGGTTTCGTTTGAGTGTTTAGCACTCGAATCAACTCCTAAAAAGATAAAGTATGACCGCTCGATAATCAGGAGGATGCAGCTATATAAATATAGTTGTCGCGAACGGTAAATTCAGTCATGTTTTCCCCGTTCAATCGTATAATTGCTGCTGCCTGAGCATAGATCGCAATAGCTGAAGCTGCGTAAATATCGTCGGCAATCACGAGATTGGAGCCGGTGATTTCAATGGTAGACTCATTCCACTCTATGGAAATATCATTTATGGTCAGGCTGGAGGAGATTAACTTTAGCGAGCGGTGTACTAGTGTTTGGCCGGACTTAATCATAGCCAATCGGATATCGTCATTGCTTCTTGTCTCGACATAAGCCATTTTTCCGTCAAAAGCAAATGTATCGAATTGGCGTAACTGCTGCGGTTCCTCTTCATGCGATAAATAGTAATATCCCGTGTAACTTTCTTCGCCAATATTATCAATTTTTAGCGCACTGGCAGTTGTAGTTGGTACTGCAGGTGCGAGATCAAGCCGATGGACTTCAATGTTGCATATTTCCCCGCCTGCGGCCGGATAAAGGACGGTGTCGTACGTAATATCGCCTTGCACATTTTCCTTCGTATAGGCCGCATACTTGGCGTTTGACACGGTATAGAACGCACGGGAGTAGTATCCATCTTTCAATTTCGCTTCTGTCAATTGTTCCGGATCGGCAGGGATGACATGAATATCTCCTAGATGATCATGAAAGGCCGTTCGCACCTGTCTAGTGATTGGATCGAGCACTGGACTCGCGGTAGGCAGGAAGTGCCAATTTTGCCGATACTGATGTTTGCCTTCCGGCGCGCATATATAGTCCGAAACGATTGTAAAGGCTGATTTTAAGAAAAGGACGTCACGATAAAAGGTAAAACCAGGCACATTATAGATAACGCCTTCTAAAAAACTGAATTTCTCATTATCAACCCAGTGCCTAAACTCACCTTCAGTTAAGTTCTGCGATTGCTGGTTGATTTCAACCGTGTTATGCGCCTCGGTAGAATAGCGCAGCCAATTGGAGATAGGCTCATCACTATAAGAATAGGTGCCGGGATCGACGAGCAGCTGCCTGCCATTCGCATAATAGATAATACTGTTGTCATCGGAATGTCTGTGTGAATACTGTTGCTTTACATTGATAAACAAATAGCGAGCATCATCGGTCCAGCCGCTGCGCATTGTAGCGGATTTGCTAACAGGATAAATCGATGAGGTATGTGTTGGGGGAGTGCCTTTCTCTCCTGCCGTACCTACATAAAGCAATATATCGTCTTGATAAAGCTCGCCCAGTTTTTTAATTGCAATTCTGCCATCAAGGCTGCTGCCATCCCCGAAGAGAGGAAGAAACCCGTTCGGAAAAGTCAGATCGGCGATATAATAGCCCATCTTTCTCAGGGAGGTGTCGAAGGTCTCGCTAAAGCTCTGCCGGTTCATTCGGCCTAACTCTTTAATGGACATACATGCCTCTGCCGCGCCAATCGAATAGCTGGAGCTAGACTCGGAATAGGAACCATCACTAAAGTTTAATGAAGTAATTAAGAGGTCTAGGCGTTGATTTACTAAATCAATCCAGTTATCTGAATCTGTAAACTCAGGGAAATAAACGGCAATGCTATAAAAGCCATTTGTTTCATAGAGGCCATGATTATTGCGAGGATCAAAGCCAGCTACCGTCGATAACGCCGCCGCTTTTTTCCAAAGTGCTTTGATTATCATCGTGTGATCGTCGGCATTCATAGATGAGCTGTTTTTGAGAATGTGATAGGCTTTGACCCAATTTGCCGCCCGCATCGAAGCTTGAAAGCATTTCGGGAATGTGGCTGATCCCATGCTGATCGCGCCCGGTGTTACGTATTGCTCTGAAACTCGAATGAAGTCGATCATATAAGCGATATATTTGGTCGCATAAGCTTCGTTATTCGATGCGGCATATTCGGCAATCAGCGGATTAAGCCAAGTAAAGTTCGTAATCTGCATCGGATATTGATTATCGGATATCGTTGCCGGCGGTCCGATCCAATCCGTACCTTCGGGCAGCCCCTGCCATGAGAAGGTCTTGCCGTTGTGATTACAATAAGTAATGGTGTTTTCATCCCAGGCATTATCACCAGTATGGAAAATCATGACGCCCACGGGTTCCTCGGCATGAGTGTAACCGGATAACCGGAGAGTTGCCGATATAACGGCGCCGTTAATCTGAGATAAATCGAATTTCAGATATGCTTTACGTGTATGTTCATCATAAGGAGAGCCTGATTCCAACACTACCAATAGCGGTTCATGGCTATGATTGGCGTCATCATTTCCCTGAATGTACGTATCCATGCTCGGAACGAGCTGAACGGATTTCGTCCCGAGCTGATCCGTATATTTAATACTTAGTAATGGCTGGCACTGTTCAAGCGGCAAAGGGGAGGAGTCATAATCGCTGCTGTAAATGTAAGCAGGCTCAGTCCCTTTATGACGCCCCATGAGCATTAAGCTAATAACTTTGTCAGAGCTTACCGCTGCCTTGACATTGGCGAGCAGATCCAATGAAAAGGCAGACGGTGTTTTTGAGACATTAAAGGTATCCAAATAGGTTTCTTTTAGTACAGGAATGATCTGATCTGCAAGTAGAGGCGCTAGTTTCTCGTTTGCCGCGTCCTGATCATAAGGCTGAGCGATTCTCGTGATCCGCTGTTTAAAATAGTGAAGCAGCGCGATTTGAGAGTTCTCGTAATCCCCTAACTTGGCAAAGTGTTCAATGGGGCTCAATTCAGGGAAATCGGCATATCGTAATTTTCCCTTAATAGACCACCCACCGGCTGCCTCGTCCCAGACACCAAAGAAATCAGCATGACTTATAGGCATTCTCATCATTTCCTTTGCTATTATTCTTTTATTGCGCCTACCAATACACCTTTAGCAAAATATTTTTGTAGAAACGGGTATACGAGCAAAATAGGTACTGTAGCGATAATAATAGTTGCGTATTTAATGCTTTCGCCAATGGAAAAATTATCATCGGATCCGCCGGCAGAGTTAGTCATTGAATCAACACTATTTTGAATTAGTATTTCTCGCAATATAAGCTGAAGAGGATACAACTCTCGGTCGCGTAAGTAAATCATCGCTGAGAACCAGGAGTTCCAGTGGGCTACGCCATAATACAAAATCATGACCGCAATAACCGGCATGCTAAGGGGCAGTACGATTCTAAACAAGATCGTAAATTCCCCTGCACCATCGATTCTGCCTGATTCGATCAAGCTATCGGGAACGGCTGCAAACGATGTACGCATCACGATCAGATTCCATGTAGAGATAGCGGTCGGCAGTATAAGCGCCCACAAAGAGTTACCTAAATTCAGTGTATTGTACACGAGCAAATAAACAGGAATCATGCCTCCGGAGAAAAACATCGTAAATACGATTCCCATTGTTAGCGGACGGACAAGCATAAGTCCTTTGCGTGACAGACCGTAAGCGCCAAGCGCCGTAATAAACAAGTTGAGCAGGGTACCGCCGACTACGATAATTAATGTGTTTCCGTATCCTGATAAAATATTTGGGTTCGAAAATACCATTTTGTAAGCTTCGAACTGTAAACCGATTGGCTGGAACAATAAACCAGTGTGACTGACAAGTAAATCAGAATCACTAAGTGAAGCAAAAATAACGTAAACAAAAGGGTATGCTGCAATGATAATGAGTAAGCACATGAAGATGACGTTAAACATATCGAACAGCAAGGAGCCTAATGACTTTTTATGCACGAAGATTCCTCCCGCCTAATTTTCTGTAAACTACCATAAGCTTGTCTCATTTAGCTTGCGGCTAATATAATTAGCACTAATGAGCAGGGTAAAGTTGATGACGGATTGGAATAAGCCGACCGCAGTCGTAAAGCTATACTCGAAGCTGCCTCCTAAACCTCTGCGATAGACGAATGAGTTTATAACATCTGCTGTTTCATATGTGTTCGGATTATAGAGCAAAATGACTTTTTCAAAGCCGACATCCATCATATGACCGATCTGTAAAATAAATAAGATGACGATAACCGGCATGATTCCTGGTAATGTAATATTCCATAGTTTTCTTAATCTGCCCGCGCCATCGACCGTAGCCGCTTCGTATTGTTCGGGGTTGATACCGGACAACGCTGCAAGATAAATGATGGATCCCCAGCCTATTTGTTGCCATATGCCGGAGGCAACAAAGATGGTACGGAAATTTTCAGAATGTGCCAGCAGCGCGGTTCGTTCACCGCCAAACCAAACGATGATATCCGTAATAAATCCCTCGCGCGATAAAAATTGCGTAATCATACCGCCAACAACGACTAGAGAAATAAAGTGAGGCATATAAGAAATCGTTTGAACGAGCTGCTTGAACCATTTTTTTGAAATTTCGTTGAGCAACAGCGCAAGCAGGATAGGCGCCGGGAAACCAAATAGCAATTGATAAACACTGATGAGGACCGTATTGCGAATAACGCGCCAGAAATAGAAGCCTTCAAAAAAATCTTTGAAATGTTGAAAGCCTACCCATGGACTATTCCAAATTCCTAAGGCAATGTCGAATTTTTTGAAAGCGATAATAGCTCCATACATCGGCATGTAGTGAAATAGCACATAGTATGCAATGACGGGAATTAACATTATATAAACAGCTTTATTACGGATAAGATCTCTAATTAGTTTGTGGCAGAAGTTCAGAGAAGGGGGGCCTTCTGTTTGTTGAACCTCTGCCGCAGTTGTCTGGTTGGATGTTAACTGCGGCATGTTGGTCACCTCTCTCGCTGTTATCTCTTAATGAAGCGATCTACGGCAGCTTGCTGCAATTGGATTGCTTCTTCAATTTTCATTTTTTTCAATTGAGCAACATATTTATCGAAGTTGTCGAGAGATTCTTCGCCTAGAATAAATCGGATATACATTTCATCAGCGAACGTACTTACTTCAGACATATACTTTGCTAATTGCTCGGACTCTTCTGGTGTGGCGCTGACTAGCGGCATTTTTACACCTATAGCATTATTCTCGTATTTGCCCCAAAGTTTAATGGACTCTTTTTGCTGCGGAAGCTCATAATATTGCTCCAGGTAACGATCATCGTTAACAAAGCCCGGTGAAGGATAGCTGGATCTTAAATATTTCGACATCGCTTGAGAGATAGAAAGTTTATCCGGATTTTTCATAATTAAGTCCGTATATTTCGGATAGCCGTTTTCCATGTTATAAGTTAAGCCTTCAACACCAAAGTTTTTCAGCAAATTGCCTTCTTCGGAAAAGTAATAGTCCAGCCATTTGATAGCGCCTACCGGATCTGAGTTCGCTGTAGTGATTGCTACGCTTCCCGCTGTGCGATAACGGTCAGCCACAAAAACTAATTTTGGCTCATCACCTTTTTTAAGTACCGGATATTGTGCAGCGGCTATATCATATTTCGGGTCTTTTTCCTCATTGGCCTTCATATAAACGCCGATACTGCTGCCCGCATAACCATAAACGGCACCGGATTTACCAGAGGCCATCTTCGCATCAAGTGTCTTTTTGTCATTGGCGCCAATATCTGGATCAAGCAATCCTTCCTTGTACCAATCGTGCATTAAGCTCAAATAGTCCTTGAAAGCGGGCTCCATCGGACCATATTTCACTTTTCCGTCTTCTAGGAAGAAATCCCGATTAACACCAAAGGCTCCAGAAATAATGTCATATTCTTTGACGTTGAGCAGCATCGTGAAAGGAGCGGTTGCTCCTTTTTTCTCTTTAAAGGCACGCAGCATGGTCGTCCATTCTTCGATTGTTTCGGGAGCTTGCAGTCCAAGATCGTTAAGCCAATCTTTGCGAACAAGCGGGCCGCTGAACGTGTTGACAGTTCCTGTACCGATGGACGGCACTACGTAAAGCACGCCGCTATCCGTTTTCACTTGTTTGGCGATATCAGGATTCTCATCTAAATACTTCTTAATATTAGGAGCATGTTCGTCGATTAAATCATTAAGTTTAATAATGACGTTATCTTTGATAGCTTTCTCCGGACCGCCAGGATACTCAATCCATCCGTATTCCACCATATCCGGAAGATCCCGTGAGGCGATAAGTAAGTTGAATTGCTCGCCCTCGCTGCCTACCGGCGGGTGTGTGAAATTAATTTTTATTCCAGTCTTTTTTTCTAATGCTTTGTAAAATTCCACTTCGCCAAGCTGAGTAACGACAGCTGAAGCATTCCTATCCAGTTTCGACCAGTAGGTGAAGCTGGTCTTTGTAGTTGCGCTTCCATTTGTGCTCGCACCTTCATTAGTAGTAGGTGCTGGAGCTTCCTTAGAGCAGCCGGCGATGAGGCTTCCTACTAAGACGAGCGAGAGAATTGCGCGACCTGCTTTGCTTGCTGCGGTTGATACTTTTTTCTGTTTACCTGTTAGCATTACGATGTTGTCCTCCCATTTGTTTGTGGATGTTTTGTGAAGGCGATTACATTTCTAAGCATATAAAGCTTGCAGATATTGCGAAATCCTCAATATAATATAGCTATCATCCAAACGCGACTTTGATCATAATCCGAATCCGATATCGATATCCCATTTGCTACTTTATCGCTTAGCAGATTGACAATGACGTAAATTCGCCCCTAAATTAGAGATATTTCGAATCTAGCAGGGGGTATTAAATGATGAATATTGTTACTTTATATTCCGAGCCCATATCAACGAAAGTGTTATTAGCTAATTTGCGATCTCGATTAGAGGGGATGGCGGTCAAAGGTGATTACATTTCTCAAAACATGCCCGAGCTTGTAGAAGAAACGATAAAGAATGCAGAGGCAGCTTATAACGGAATGTTAACGCTCCCAGGTACAGGCGGTTTACGCGAGTACATAGGAAATCCGCCATGCTGGTTGGAACGCAGATATAACGATAATGAATTTTTATGGCAGATAAATAGGATGACGCATTGGCAAGATTTGCTTGAAGCGTATTCTATAACGAAGGATGAAAAGTACGGACGCAAAGTAATAAGCGAAATTGCGAATCTAGCGATTTATACGTATCCACAGGAAGAAGTAACGCTTCTGCCAGGGAGGTTGTCCGATGTCAATGATATCGCAAGAGCTTCCACGAGAGTTCGATTCCAAGGCACGAAGAGCGGTACTGCGGCATATTTGACGGTGCTCGTGCCTTATAAGGGGAAGCAAAAGGCGTTCGCAGATATTCGCTTAACTGGAGATAATTACTATCAATTCAAATGTGGCGACAGCTACACAGTAGTGATTAATGAGAAGGATGTGAAGATCAGTAAAACATCTAAGGGGGAGCGAGGAAGGAGTTAGGATGCAAAAACGGAATACATTAACTTCAAAAAGAATTATGGGATGTCTGCTCCTTATGTTTATGTTGGCTGGAGTGTTGGCTGCCGGTTGCTCCCAGCATAATTCGCTCAAAGAAACTGTCCCTTCCGTTAATAATAGCTCGGAGGGGATCAGCTATAAGTACTGGTCGCCGCTTAATCCGAATGCTGCAACCGTTGTCCGAGATTTGGACGAGGTGGGAATATATCAGCAGATGGAGAAGAATACGGGTATTCATGTCGAGTTTACCCACCCGCCGCAGGGGAATGAGAAAGAACAGTTCCACCTACTGATCGCGTCAAGAGACTTGCCCGACCTGATCGAGTATGACTGGTTATCGTATCCGGGGGGGCCAGAGAAGGCCATCAATGACGGTGTCATCATCAGATTAAATGAACTTATCGACCTTTATGCACCGAATCTAAAAAAATATTTGAACGACAATCCGGAGCTGGCCAAGCTAGTGAAGACGGATAACGGAACGCAGTATGTCATTCCTGCTCTATCAATTGGGAGAGTAAGTACGTTTAGCGGTCCCCTTATTCGCAAAGATTGGCTTGATGATCTAGGGCTGGAGGTTCCTGAAACGCTTGAGGAATGGACGAATGTACTGCGGGAATTCAAGGAGAAGAAGGGAGTCGGGGCGCCTTACACGACTTATATTGATATATTGGATCCCTATAAGCTCAATGATTTTATCGTAGGCGCTTTCGGCGTAGGAAGGGATTTTTACTTGAACAACGGCCAAGTGAAATATGGTCCAATGGAGCCTGGATTTAAGCAATATTTGAGTTTCTTGCGCGGCTGGTACAAAGAGGGATTGATCGATCTTGATTTTGGCGTCAATGACAAGAAATTGATTGGCGCCAAGATGACTTCGGGCAAATCCGGAGCAGCTTACGGCTATGCTGGCAGCGGTATTGGCGTCTATATGAAGGTCGGCACGGTGAATAACCCTGATTATAACTTAGTTGCTGCACAATATCCGGTCCTTAAGAAAGGGGACGAGCCTCAATTTATCAACAGGATGGACAAGTATCAGACATCCGGTAGCGTAGCAATTACGACGGCGAACAATAATCCGGAAGAGGCCGTGAAATGGCTCGATTACCTGTTCAGTGAAGAGGGGCATCTGCTGAAAAACTTCGGCATTGAAGGGGTGAGCTATGAGCTAAATAACGGCTATCCGGAATATACCGATTTGATCATAAACAATCCAGATAAGCTGGCTATCTCCATAGCCTTGACTAAGTATACGCGTGCCAACTACCCATCTCCCGGCTTCGTGAACGATGACCGTTATCTCGAACAATTCTATGAGCTTAAGCAGCAAAAGGATGCCATCCGAATATGGGGAAAATTCGAGAAAAACGCGGAAAATGTAAAGATGCCTCTCGTTAGCGCTACACAGGGAGAATCTGAACAGCTAGCCAAGATCATGGAGGAAGTCAGAACGTTCAGCGATAAAATGTATACGAGATTTATTTTGGGTGAAGAGCCGATGGAGAACTTTGACCTCTTCGTTAGTCAGTTGAAGAAGATGAATATCGAGAAAGCGATCCAGCTGCAGCAAGCTGCGTTGGAGAGATTCAACAAGAGAAGCTGAGAGAAGGAGCGGCGGTGATCGCATTGAAAAGAATATTTAATTTACAACGTTGGAGCATTTTGTGGTCATGGTTTCTCTCCTATTCCCTCATTCTGCTTATTCCAATTATGATAGGGTTATTTGTGTACTTGCAAGTTCGCGATCTAGTAGGGACGGAGATCAACCGCGCTAATGCTGCTCTTCTCCAGCAGGTCAAAGAGGTATTGGACGGGCAAATCGATAGCGTCAACCGAATGAGCGTGCAGACTGCTTTTCTTCCCCAAGTGCGGGGTCTTCTTTATGTGAACCAGCCGCTGATCGAGCAGGACCGGTATTCCATCACTCTTGCGCTTAAAGAATTCAAAGGTTTGAAGATGGCGAATGAAATGGTTACCGACTCTTACGTGTATTATAATAGAGGCGATTTTCTCTTGTCGCAGAGTGCTTTCTATGATCCTGATGATTATTTCCAAGCACACCATGAGACGGGCGATATTACGAAACAAGAATGGTATTCGTTGCTTGACCGCAATTATAAGGGAGACTGGATTGTATATCCATATAAGACCAGTACCGGAATAACGAAACAAGCGATTCTTTATATGCGATCTCTTCCGGTCGAAAACCGGGAATCGCCGTTAGCGACGAGCGTCATTGTGCTCGAACTGGAACGGTTCCAAGCACCGATTCAAAAAGTTAATTGGATCAATCAAGGATCCGTCCTTATTTTGAACGAAAGCAATGAAGTTCTAGTATCTACCAAAGATATGAGCCTTCCTGAATCCATTTCGTATGATCGCTTATCCGGAGATAGCGGTATCGTGTATGAAACTTGGGATGGAAAAAAGATGGCAGTATCTTATATATCCTCGGAAAGCGCTAATTTGAAATATATATCGGTACTTCCTGTAAAAGTGTTTATGGAAAAATCGTCCTATATTCGCAATTTGATGATCGCCGCGTTGTTAATTGCATTATTATTAGGCGCCGCTGTCGCATATTTGCTTGCCAGACGCAGTTATCACCCGGTTCATAATTTGGTGCGATCGTTGTCAAGCCAAGCTCAGTTTTCGCTCGCTGAAATCAAGAACGAATATTCTCTTATCTTTCATGCACTTGATCAGCAAAATAAAGTGCTGCGCAACTATTTGTTTGAACGGCTAATGAAGGGAAGGCTGGAGGCGAATTTTCCTCTGAGCGAAGCCTTGAATACACACGGCATCACGTTTGTTGGTGAACGTTATGTTGTGATTCTGCTATATATTGAGGAATATGCGGAACTGTTCAAGCAACAGAATGAGGATGTAGAGCGTCAGCGAAAGTTTGCACAAATGATCGTAGGCAATATCGTAGAAGAGATGTGCAAGCAGCATCACCTCGCCTATATTGGGGAGTTGGACGATATGCTGGCGTGCTTGGTCAATGTGCAAACCGAGTCTGATGAAGAGGTGCAGGGGGAGCTGTTTCGATTAATTGGAGAAGCAAGACAATTAATTCAAAGCAAGTTCAACATCCATTTTACGACATCGATTAGCCGTGTTCATACATCAATCGGCGGTATTCCGTCCGCTTATCAAGAAGCTTTGAAAGCGATGGAGTATAAGATGCTGCTAGGCAGTACTGAGATTATTCAGTATGAGCAGTTGCAAAGCAATGAATCCGAATATTGGTTCACATGGGAGAAAGAACAACGCTTAATCACGGCAATCAAAGCGGGCGAGACAGATCTGGCTCTTGCCATTTTCGAAGAGGTATTCGAAGCGATGCGATCTCAGGATCGACTGCCGATCGAGATGGTTAGATGTTTTCTCTTCGATATGGCTGGAACGGTCATGAAGGCTCTATATGAGGCGGATTATAGCCGCGCTTCCATGACGGTGCATCAGAAAACGCTGTGGAGGTTGCTGGAAAGCGAGAACGTAAACGATATCCGACAAGGGCTGTCCGGCATAGTCAAAGAAATCACTAGCGAGCTTGCACAAAAGAAAAGCCGTCCTTCCGGCTTGGCTGACGATTTGGCGATGTACATTGAGGCTCATTACCTTGATGCTAATTTGGGCGTTGCCGCAATCGCAGAACATTTCGGAATGAATCCAGTCTACTTGAGCCGAGTGTACAAAGAGCATGCCGGAGTCACCTTGCTCGATGCGATCAACATGGCAAGACTGGAGGCAGCGAGAAAGCTGCTCTCCCAAAATGAGCTCACGATCAAGGATATCGCTGAACAAGTCGGTTTCTACAGCAGCAATACGTTTATTCGGACGTTCAAAAAAATAGAAGGCATCACGCCCGGCATGTATCGGGATATGCTAAAAGGAATTGCAAAGACGGAACATTGAAAGACTTAGTAGTAAAACGGAAAAAAGCTGGTTATGGAACCCTTTGCCTCGATCCTCTTAGGTTCCCCCAAATACAAAAACACGCCATTTGTTGGCGTGTTTTTAGATTGTAGAGAAACCCGACGTTTCGGACTTAATAAGCATAGTTCAACCCCCAATTTCTTCAGAGATATTAATTGTCCAATCAGATCTAATAATCTATGAATATTCTAGATTATCTTTAAATGAGGAGATGATTTGTATGGGGAACTGCAACTGTAATAAAAAAGAGAAAGAAAAGGATGTTAAAGTTATTTTTGTTAAACCTGGTCAAAAAGTTCTTATTATCGGCAAAAAGCACAAAAAGCACAATAAACACAATAAACATCATCGCACATGTAAACATTTTTGGTAATAAGTTTTGGGGTGCTTGATCAATCAAGCGCTCTTACATACTATGTCCTTTCCAAAGCGCAAAACTGACTTCGGAAATTACTAATTTGGTTTTCGGTTACTTTAAGTATAAAGAATGATAGAATCATAACATGCCGGATAATCCAAGTTATGATAAATGAAGAATTAATTTCAAAAAATGAAAAAGATAACATTGTTCTTCTCGTAATGGAAATATTCAGTTCACTATCTTTATTTTTAGATTCTGCTGAAAGTAATGTAGATTTAAGTAATGCAGACAATAAGGATGGGATTATATTATGAGCAGACCCGTATTATTTCTTGTCTTATTAGGTATATCTGCATTAATATTTTTCGCATTAGCATCATTGTTCAAAACAGATGAACCTGTAACAGACATGCTTCTATCAATGATAGTTGTAACTCTCTTTTATAAAGTCTTTTTTAAAGATAACTAAGAGAACAAGCAATCAATGTTAAATTACGTTAACGGGTACGAAAGTTAAATTAGAGCCGCCTATGACTAGGCGGTTTTTAGTTGGTTGAAACGATAACATACTTTACAAAATGATCAATAGGTAAGTTCATTAAATGATTATGAGGTGATTAAACGTGCAAGATGATCCGCAAAAGCGAGAAATAGTAAATAGGCGTCATTTTTCATTTCGATTGAACTTATTTTTCTTTGTTACATTCACTTTGTTTAGTGTATTGATCGTTCGGCTAGCTATTTTACAGTTCGTGGAGGGACCGACACTTAGCGCTGAGGGCATCGAAAAAGCAACACGCAGCGTAAAGATTCCGCCGATAAGGGGCAATATTTACGATTCTACAGGCTATCCGATCGCGAGTTCCACATCCACCCAATCGTTATATTTCAGCATACAGCCGGAGCTTAAGCTGGAGGATGCGAAAGAGAATGCGAAGGAAATGGCGAGAAAATTGTATGAAGTATTCATGGAGCACGGAGATCCGGCGAAAGCGATGACCGTAGATGATATTATCCGCCAGATGGATCTTGAGTTCAGCCGGAATAATATATCGACACCAAGGCGCATCAAATCAGGCTTGACCAATAAAGAAATCGCTTATTTCATGGAAAACCGCACGGCTTTCAAAGGCGTCGACATCATGGAGGAAAGCGTACGGAACTACGACACCAATTCCATTTCCGTTCAACTGGTGGGCTATTTGAAAAAGTATAAGGGAGTTAGAGAAACCGTAGATTTTTATAAGGAAAAAAGTATTGAAGATGAGCCGACCCTTCAGTATTTGGAAGAAGAGGACGTCGGTATGGATGGCCTGGAGTATATGTATCAGGACATTCTACGGGGAACAAACGGCCTGAAGACGTATCCTGTTAACAACGCGGAGCGAATTATCGGACCGATGCAAATTACGAATCCCGATAAGGGCTCGGACATATATCTGACCATTAATAAAAACGTGCAGTTGAAAACAGAAGAAGCCATTATGAATCACTTGAAAAAAATAACAACTTCATCCAATCGATACGAGCGGGCGGAATATGCGAGAACCGGCTTTGCCGTTGCAATGGAGGTCGATACCGGTAAAATAGTGGCAATGGCAAGCATGCCTGATTACGATCCGAACATTTGGGCAGGCGGCCGCATTAGCGCAATTGACTATGAGAACTTCTCCAATGTATTGGAGAACGGAACGATTCGCAGCGTTTACGGTAAATATGAGACGGAGGAGGAAAGGAAAAAACATCCATCGTCCATTGTGCCGCCGGGATCAACGTTGAAGCCATTGTCCGTTCTAATCGGATTGAATGAGAAATTGTTTTACACGACGGATTACTACAAGGATACCGGCAGATTCAGTTACGGTAAAAAAGGTTACGAGACTTATGTTACAAATTCCCAGGGGCATGTGTATGGGAGCATAGACGGAGCGAGAGCTATTCAGAATTCATCGAACCCATTCATGGCCGCTATGGTCGGCAACAAGCTTAATAGGAGAGGCGAGCAGAACGGCAAGAGTAGTGTAGAGATTTGGGATGAATATATGAAGCAATTTGGACTTGGCGTGCTAACCGAAAGCGGTTTGTACGGAGAATCGAAAGGTATTATCGATTACTTTGACTCCGCAAAGAGATTTAGTTCGCAATCTGCACTTATTATGGCTTCCTATGGTCAGCAAGGACGTTATACGACATTGCAGCTTGCGCAATATACAGCAATGCTGGCTAATCACGGCAAACGCATGAAGCCCCAATTCGTGAATGAAATTAAAGATTCAGACGGGAAAATTATTCAGGGCTATACGCCTAAGATTTTGAACACCGTTGATTTTCCAATTGAATATTGGGAAGAGATTGAGACGGGCATGTCCTTGGTAAAATCGGAAGGCTTTGAAGGTGTTGATTATACCTACAGACGGAAGACGGGTACATCGGAGCAAGACGTGGCGAAGCGTACAGCGGAAAATGCCGTCTTCATTGCTTATGCGCCTGCAGAGAATCCCAAGCTCGCAGTAGCGGTCATTGTACCAGATGGCGGTTTTGGGGGTTATGGTGCATCACCTATCGCTAGGCAAATTTTTGATGCATACAATGAGGAAGTAGGTTTGACAGGTGTGCCTAAGAAGAAGCTGGCCGCGACGATGGATGCTGCTGACGCTGTGAAAGGTACGAATGAATAAGTTCGATTAATAACAAAAGGCAGGTTCGGTAGAACGGCGCTTGCGCTGCATGTGAAATATATACGTATTCATATTATTGTCATACAAGAAAAATATCATTGTATGGTAAAATTAGATTGAACATTACATTTAAGGGAGTGGTTTTTTGGCACTGGAGGCTAGATGTATGTCATGTGCAAAAAAGTTTGTGTTGGAACCGAGTAACCCACAATATGCAAAAATTAAAGAAGGCAAAACCAAATTTTATATTTGCAATAAATGTAATAATACATTTAAAGAAGAAGCAATAAAATCAACTGGAATTAACCCTGACCTGTTAGACCCCGATGGATATGATAAGCTTGTGCCTTAAATAGTATATAAATATATTTGATAGAGTTCTTCAACGATCCAGGAAGCAGACTGCTGCGGCAGCTGCTTCGTTATGAATGTGTAAAATAGGGGAGGGAGGAGTATATATGCATTTCTCCAAAAAATCAGTAACCGTCTATCTTATTTCTGGTCCACTTGGTGTAGGCAAATCAACCGTTTCCAAGACTCTGGCTAGTGCGATGAGCCAAAGTGTCTTGATTGAAGGTGATCTCCTTCTCCATGTCTACCGAGGTGAGTCCGAACCGGCTTGGGAGGAACGACTCCGATTGGCATGGCTTAATATCGCTGCGGTGACACGGAATTTTCTCATGAACGGGCTAAACGTGGTTATCGATTTCGTTGTCGAAGAAGAACTTCAATGGTTCATTGACGAACTATCGGATCTCGAGGCGAGGCTCCACTATGTTGTGCTGCACGCGGAACCGGACACCCTTGCCGCTCGACTCCATCAGCGAGGAGATGCGAAATATATCCACCGCTCGCTTTTCCTTCGGAACAAGTTGATGGCGTCACCGACTAATGAGCCATTCCTACTGGACACCGACAGTAAGAAGCCAGATGAACTTGCTGAAGAAATCATAAAAAATTCTAGGTTTCGGATACAAGGTTAGAATTACTGATACGCTTAATGCACTAGTAAAGGTGGAATCAGGGTTCACTCAATCCGTCAAAGGGTAAAGCGGTTAAACCCCTTAATTGTGGATATTGCGCCTCTTCTTCGATTTAGATTAAAGTGTTTCTTTAAAATGCTCCGATTTGCTCGAAAATGTACATATTGAATCGAGCCGAGCTAGACTTTCACTTGCTTCGGTTGTACAGTCCCATTTTTGACCGCCTCCATATATTCGTACGCAGAGAAGTCATAGATGCTGCCGGTCCTGTGGATCATTTTGGCCTCTTGCTGCAATCTACTCACATAGGAATAATACGTCGATCGCTCTACGTCCACTATCCGAAGAACAAAACAGATTATTCACACTATTTCTATGCAATCTCTATTATATCCGCAAGTGCGGGTTCGTTTTTTTAGTAGTTCTTTGAGAGTATCCCTCTCTAGGGTTTGCTATGCAAAGAGCTTCTTCAGTTTTTCATTTTCTTTTTCCAGCTGTGCATAATCTTCAGCAGTAGGAACAAACTTCGCTTGCTTGACGCTGTTCCCATCAGTTGATCCAGATCGTTACGGTTCAGTTCTCTGGGCCATCTAAGAACCATCTTAGGATCAAGCTTATGCTGACGCGCTACGGCTGTCATGTTGCCAATCTCTTTCCCTTTAGCCGCAACCAATTTCTTGAAATTTTAGTCGTACTGTTTCTTCTTCATCGCTCTTCCCCTCTGATTGATTTTTTTGATCTCTAAGTAAGGGGTGTACTGTCCAAGTTCTTGAAGAAGCATTCGATGTATACGGTATTCCTGGAAAGAAAAAAGTACGGGCAGATTTTGCATCTTGGGACTGGGAAATGAAGCTCAACTAGCTGGTGTAACGCTTAGAGTTGTAATGGTATCTTAGATATAATTAATAGGAGAGATGGAAGTGCAAAACTCACAAATTAGATTTCAGCTGTTTAGTGTTGAAAATTTTCAAGACCAAAAACTGGCGAATGAGTTTATCAGATTAATAATGAAGCATAGTGTATTTGTACCAGAAATATTTGATAAAACTACGCCAGCAAAGGCTTTTAAATTTGAGCCATCAGATCCTTCAACTATAGAAAAAGTATGGCTGAACGAAATAGAAAACGAAGAGTTTGCGCGTTCATCTCAACCTGTTGCCAATGGTCGTTTATTTATGAAAAAGAAGAAGAAAAATGAAGTTGATTTTTCTGTATTTTGGGAAAAAAGCAATAGCAGTATTTTTAACTCTGTTATATTTTCAGTGAATAAAAATATAGTCTTAGATCTAGACACTGTAAAGTTATATTTAGATCTGTGTATTGATTTTATTAGACTATTTAAGCCAGTAAAAGCTAGGATTTATAACTCCGATTAACCAGAATGGATGGATTCAATTAATTATAATGTTATTCATCCCGAATTAAATTGGATAGAATACTTTGGACCGCCATATATTAAACTCTTTACTAAAGAAAAGTTAATGACAACACCTTGTCATAAAACTATAGAGATAGATAACCATGGTGTGTTAATACAGCTCACAGATAATGTTTTATTGTCTATTCCAGATCAAATTAGAGCAGCCATTAGGGAGCACTTGGGTGTTCAATATTTCTGTGAAAAAGGTAAGGATCCTAGTGACTATATTATGAATAATGAAAATTATGGTCCTAAGATTGATTATTCTAAAAGATTTTTTATCCAGAGATTTCATTAGAAAATAAAATTCTAAAAAAAGGTACCAAAAATAATAAATAGATAGGCAGTATTCTGTCTCTCTTCAAAAAAGGTGATTGATGACTAATAAAACAAAGCTAAATAATTTTACATTTTATTTTGAATTACCTGCAAATTTTAACGAGATGAATGAAGAAGACAAGAAAATTAAACACCGCAAGGGGTAAATGTTTTAGACTTCTGACTATATAAGAGAAGCTACAAAATTAAAAATTACTCTTATTGTTAGACCGTAGAATAATAATTAGGAGAGATTAACGTGCAAAATACACAGGTAGTTTTACAGCTTTTTAGTACAGAGGATTTTCAAAATCAGAATCTTGCCGAAGAGTTTTTTAATACGATAATGAGATATGAGCCCTTTTTACCTCAGGTATTGAATAATTTAACTCGAACATTGACAAATAATTTTGACAAAAATGACCCTTCTGTACTTATTGAAATGTGGCTGAATAAAACTGAAAATGAAGATCTTGCACGTTCATCTTTACCTATCACGGCAGGGTACCTTCGACTAGAAAAAAAGAAAAAAAAGGATCTTAGTTACGTTGTTTCTTGGGAAAAGAGAAATCGAAACATTTTTAATATGGTAACACTTTCTGTTAATTCTAAACTTATATTTGAACAAAAAAATGAAAAATTATTTTTAAATTTATTTACCGATTTAATTCAAACATTTAAAGCAGTTAAAGCGAGGGTGTATAATGAAGCATTTCCTGAGTGGCAAGAGCCTCTTAAATTAGACATTATACATCCTGAATTGAATTGGATCGAGTACTTTGGTGAAGAGTATACGAATTTATTTGGTAAGGAAAAATTGTTGACTACTCCATGTTATAAAGTAAAAGAGGTCGAAGATATCGGGGTTTTGATTCAACTCACAGAAAGTTTGTTTACTCCTATTGAAGAAGAAGTAAGAACAGCAGTAAAGAAGCATTTAGGCCATGAATTTTTTGTGGAACTCGGAAAAAATTATAATGACTATGATATGAAAATGGGACCAATTTTTGATTACAGAAAGAAGTTCTTTAATCCAGATGAGCCTCTAGAGAGCGTTGCCAAGATATTAAAACTTACTACGCCACAAATTGTTGATAATAAACTATCATTTGAATTACCTGCAAATTTTAACGAAGGTTAATCGTTTTAGACCCAGACTATATAAGAGAAGCGAATAAATTAAAAATTACTCTTATTGTTAGACAAGTACCGTAGAATAATAATTAGGAGAGATTAACGTGAAAAATTCACAGGTGGTTTTAGAACTTTTCAGTACAGAGGATTTTCAAAGTCGGAAGCTTGCTGAAGATTTTTTTAATACCATAACGAGATATGAGTCTTTTTTACCTCAGTTATTAAATAATTTATATCAAACATGGACAACTAACTTTGACAAAAATGATCCTTCTGTTCTTACTGAAATGTGGCTGAATAAGATTGGAAATGAAGAGTTTGCACGTTCATCTTTACCTATCGCAGAAGGATACTTTAGGTTAGAAAAAAAGAAAAAAAAGGAACTAAAGTATGTTGTAAGTTGGGAAAAGAGAAATCGAAATATTTTTAATAGGGTGACACTTTCTGTTAATTCTAAACTTATATTTGAACAAAAAAATGAAAAATTATTTTTGAATTTATTTATCGATTTAATTCAAACATTTAAAGCAGTTAAAGCGAGGGTGTATAATGAAGCTTTTCCAGAGTGGGACGAGCCTCTTAGCTTAGACATCATACATCCTGAATTACATTGGGTAGAGTATTTTGGCAAAGAGTATATCGATTTATTTGGTAAGGAAAAATTGATGTCTACTCCATGTTATAAAGTTACAGAGGTCGATGATAACGGAGTTATGATTCAACTCACAGAGAATATTTTTACCCCCATTGAAGAACGAACCAGAGTTAGAGTAAAGGAGCACTTGGGTTATAACTATTTTGTAGAGTTAGGAAAAAATTGTAATGACTATGATGTAAGATCGGGACCGAATTTTGATTTTAAGAAGAAGTTCTATAATCCAGATGAGCCTCTAGAGAGCGTTGCTAAAATATTGAAACATAATAAATAGAGGGGGGATGTGTAGGATTTCTTGTTTACTTGTTTATATTTATGATGAGTAAAAATAGAATAGATTTGGTGGTTGAGACGTAAAGTTAGCGTTAAGTTTTAAAGGGATGAACTAATAAAAAATCCTGATTATTTATCGATGATAGAAAGACCGACGGAAAATAATCCATTAAATAAACGATAATAATTAAATCAAGGAGGTAATAGTCATGAGCGATATGAAATTTGAATTCAATACTGACTATAAGGTGCGAGATACTATATTAAAAATTGATGTGGATTGGGAAGATAGAACTAATAGGGTTGTTCGTTTTAAACCTTTAGGGGTTGATGCGTTGCAACAACTCCTTACTTACAAGTATATAGATCCAGATGATAGTCAGAACAATGCACCTACAGTAAATCAAATTTATAATTTTTTATTAAAATACCCAGTAGTTTTTTTTTATGGATATGCGGTAACTTATAAGCGAAGTGATTACTGTGTATCAATTGAAGGACTGGTTGTAAACACAGAGGATATTGATATAGATGTGAAAAATGCATTTTATGAGTTTTGCAAGAATGCAGACGAGATAAATACTGATAATGGCTTAAGAAGTTGGTGGGATTAATGATCTACGTATAAGATCGGTTCAAGACCCGTCTATTCTCTTGTTTCCACGATGTTAGAACAATCCTGCAGTCGATTAACAGCTGAAGATATGCTCCTGATTCATTGCACAAATATCGATTATTACAATCACAAGCGAATTAAAGCGAAACTAAAAGGCATGAGCCGCCCATTTCATTGCCTTCTTTACAATTTCGGTGCAAAAAGCTTCTTTTCCATCTTGATATACATGAACATTATCCGGTGATTGTTCAGCTAAGTGTAATTTCAATTCTCCGTATTTTTTCGCTTCATCAGGGTGATTTATTAGGTATTCTTTGAAGTTCAGATGATACTCGATGTTTATATTTCCGACCTCGTAAATATGTACGTGATAAGTTCTATGGTCTCCGCCCTTTGGAAAATAACGTCGTCCAGCAATTCCTTGTTCCCCTCGTGATTTATAGCCTTTAAGAATCATTTGTTCGTTATACTCGTCTACCTTGATAATATCCTTGACGACTATTAGAATATCAATAATTGGCTTTGCAAACCCAATCTGAGGAACGGAAGTGCATCAGACTTGTCTATTTTGCGCAACCCACACATGTGGAGTGCGTAATATTAATGGTACGAGAAGATGTGACAATACCGCTCAAGGAAGTTGAAAGACAGGCAGACGAGTCAAGTAGAGACAGTCGCACTGTATACTCGACCTAGCATTAGTCTAGAATAATAATCAGACCATAATAATCCAGCACTCCTGTGGCAACATCAAAAATATTTAAAAATGAATCAGGAGCTGTGCTAAGATAGAAAGTCGGGGAAACAAGAGAATGAAGTTTTTAGGATCGGGAATTTTAATTTTGTACTGCATCGTTATAGGCGGGTTCATAGGGCTTCTGACATGGATTTTTTTCGCTGTTCTTTCTTTAACGACTCACTTTTTATGGGTTTATTTACCAAGTGTGATTGAGGTCAGAAATTGGACCATAATCGTGTGTGTAGTTGGAGGCATTTTGATAGGTTTATGCCAAAAATACATTGGTAATTACCCGCGTTTAACAGATGAGGTATTAGCAGAATTCAATAAAACCAAAAGAATTGATTACAAATCAGTGCATAAGAGCGCAATACTAGCCATTATTGTTCTTTCTTTTGGAGCCAGTCTTGGTCCCGAGGCCGCTTTAGTTGGCGTTATAGGTGGCCTTTCAACATGGGCAGGAGATGTAATTAAATCTATAGTTAAGAAAAAATCTGTATTAAATGAGCATGGAGATATCATCATAGAGTATAGTATTGAGACTGCAATTGGCATAGTTTTTAGGGCACCGCTATTTGGAGCAAATACATTCGTTGAAGAAAGAAAAGATCCAAAACATATAAAGTGGATAAAGACAATTGTATATTCAATAACTACTGCTGCAGGTTTTGGTGTATTTATACTTTTATCCAAAATAGATAACAGGAATTTTGCTTTAGCCGATTTTGGTTCAGCGACGATAGGCGTTCATGAAATAATAGCCATGATCCCGCTAATAATTATAGGAATATTGCTTGCTAAACTATATGGTTTTTTTGGGGATTCCTTGCACAAGGTGTTCAAACCGCTCGAAAATTATAAAATAATTAGACCTGTTATTGGTGGATTAGTACTAGGGTTAATCGGTACTGTTCTTCCTATTACTTTATTTTCCGGGGAACATGAGTTAACAGAATTAGCTGCAGAGTGGACTGATATGTCTATTTATTTATTATTGGCAGCAGGTATTGTGAAGTTATTCTTAACAGAATTTTGTTTAGCATCTGGTTGGCGTGGAGGACATATTTTTCCTATTATTTTTGCAGGTGTAAGTATAGGATATGGACTTGCAATGTTGTTTCCAATAGATCCTGTAACATCCGTTGCTATTGTCACTACTTCACTCGTAAGTGCAGTACTCCGAAAACCATTAGCAGTTTTTTTGCTTCTGATTCTGATATTCCAAGTAAATCTAATTATACCCATGTTAATTGCAGCATATTTACCAATGTTTTTATTAAAAATGAAGCGGAGAATAGCTTAAGGCTGCGCATTCCAAACCTCATCATCAACCGGGTTGTTACTAAAGTGAAAGGGTGCGAGTAGTAATCGCTCCCTTTTTTTTAATATTGATAGGCTTACTTTAACTCTCATTTTTTCAAGAAGCGAATCGGTCGCTTGTTGTAATCATGATATTTCCTATTGTCATGTTGTATTCATCTTGTCAAAATAAGACCCCAAATGTAAAAAGAGAGGTATTTCACAAATATAACGATTTGTATACGATGGAATGGAAGCGCTTTATCGTAAAAGGTAATATGATCATCAAAAAACATTATAAAAAGAAAAGGAGTATGCACAATGAATAAATTAAAAAAAGTAACGAATAAATTTATTCACATTGTTTTGGCAAGCATTATGGTACTAACGACAGTATTGACCGCTAATCCAGTAGTAGGATATGCCGAATCCACATCTAGTATTGTCGTGGATGATACCGTAACCTCAGGTGATCATTATTTTACTTACACGACAGCTACGGATGTAAATGGATTAACTGGATGGGCAGCGGATAGGAAGTCAACTATTATAGGAATTGAAGAAGCCAAGACGCAACATTGGGTTTGGAATATGAAATATGAAGAGGCCCGTAAGCACACCTATTCGTTCACATTTAAGGGAACAGGGGTAGAATTGTACGGTGTCAAAAATGACCCGCAAAATACGTTCCAATTGGATGATAATGCTCCTGAAACATTACTTATTGCAGGTGCTGCTAATACAGAAACCCTATTGTATAGTAAAAAAGGATTAACGAATGGAATTCATACAGTTAATGTCACTTTACCCGATGGAGGTACAGGCTTACAAGTCAGTTACGCCCGTGTGTACAATGATGATTTAGCAGTAGAAGTAGAAGAGGAGACAACAGTGATCCCACATACGAAAACTACGGGAACTAATAATTACTTCACGTTTTCCACCAACAATTGGTCACCAGGTGATGCTGCACATACTTGGTCCAATCCATTAGGGGCTAATCCAAGAGATACCTTTTACGAAGTGAATTTTTTTGGTAACAAAATTGATATTTATGCAGGCAAAAATAAGCCTATGGGGAAGGTACGATACCTGATAGATGGAGTAGAAATTGGTGTATTTAGTTTATACAATCCTTCCAATATCAATTCTACCTTGATTACCACGGTGAGTGGATTGACGGAAGGACCTCATGTTTTGCGGGCAGAGGCAACAGGCGAGAAAGAGCCAAATGCTACAGGAACACTCATCGATAGTGCGAAAGTCGTTGTCTATCATTTGCCATACCAAGTGAGTGATATTGTACTATCACAAGACAATGTTACTCTCATTGAAGGTTCACAATATCAAATGAATTATACGGTGGTACCAGATTATGCGAATATTAGCGATCGTAAGTATAGTTCAAGTGATACGAACATTGCCAAAGTAAGTGCCGATGGAGTGGTGCAAGCACTTTCTGCTGGAACTGCAACTATAACAATAAGCTCATTAAAATACAACTTGTCTAAAGCGCTTACAGTGACTGTAACCGAGGGAAATCCGCAGCTTCATGGAAGTATAGTTGACACAAATACGCAATACACACAGGATCGTTATACGGAAGTTAAGAACTTAGGTGTAGTAAATAAATCAATTTATGCATGGAAAAATGATAAAGCAGTATCGGAAATTGCGTTGATTTCATTAGAATCTGGCTTAAGTAATGTAAGTGTACAGGCAACGGATTTTGTAAGCGGAACCGACACGTTATCGGCTAATAATATCACTACAACATTTATTAAATCTACAAAAGCTTATACTGGTATGCCAGGGTATGGTAGCAAAACAAGGCCTGTACCAGAGGGAAATCGCGCAGAAAGTAATGATATTCTATATCAAACGACACCAATTCAGATTCCATTTAATGCGGTACAGCCAGTTTGGGTTGAATTTGATGTACCTAAGGATACACAGTCTGGAACCTATGTTGGTAAAATTATCGTAACAGCAGACGGAGTAGATACACCGATAGAATTTACATTTAATCTAGAAGTATTAGATGCAACGATGCCTGATGCAGAAGAGTTTAAAGATGGTTTTGATATTGAATTATGGCAGGCGCCGTATAGTGTAGCAGAATACTATGGTGTGGAGCCTTTTTCACAAAAACATCTAGAAATTTTACTTCCGCATATGGAGAAATATAAACAATTGGGTGGGCATGCAATTACGACGACAATTGTTGATGATGCATGGGATGGTCAGACTTATAGTGCAAACGAAATTCACTACCCATCAATGATAAAATGGACAAAAAAGACGGATGGTATGTTTACCTTTGATTATTCTGATTTTGATGCATGGGTAAATTTTAATAAAACATTTGGACTTGGAGATAAAATTGTTGCTTATGGTATTGCTCCTTGGCATAACTCCTTTACCTACTATGACGAAGCTACAAGTCGTAATGTAACTGCTTCGTTTTCTAGTGTGGGTACGAGTGAATACTCGCGCATTTGGAAATTATTTTTAAATAGTTTTGTTGTACATCTAGAAGAAAAGGGATGGTTTGATCATACCTATCTGGGGATTGACGAGAGAGGATTCAGCGGGGCAATTTTTGATCTGATTGACAGCGTTAAAGGGATTCACGGAGATAGCTTGAAAACAGCAGGGGCTATGGATGCTTTTGTAGCAAAGAAAGATTTAGGAATGCGTGTGGATGATCTGAGTGTTGGAACGATAGCAGTAAAAGCTCATCCAACAGAATTTGCTCAATTTATTAATCAACGTAAAGCACTTGGCCTTAGGACCACAATTTATTCCTGTACAGGTCATATACCAGGAAATTTCTCACTTAGTACACCAGCAGAAAGTTATTGGACTATGATGTATTCATATGCTGTGGGAGGAGCTGGATATTTACGCTGGGCCTATGATTCTTGGGTAGAGAATCCATTAGAGGATACGACACATAACGCATTCGAGGCGGGAGATACGTTTCTAATATTCCCAGATGAACGTACGGCTTCAAATCCGTCTTCCAAATCAAGTGTACGACTTGAGAAAATGGCAGAAGGTGTACGCGATGTGAATAAATTGATTCAAATCAAAAAAGAAGTTCCTGCTATGAATGCTGATGTGGATAGATTGCTAGCAAAAATAAAACCACAATATAGTTCATCAGGTTACTATTTATCAACGGCTGGCAAGACTCAAATTGCGGCAGACATGGATCAAATTCGTGAAGAACTAAAAGCTCTAACATCAAAATATATTCAAATTAAAAATAACCCGGTAGCGATAGAATCTATAGCAATCCAAGAAGGTGCAGAAATATCTGTTGGTATTGGTACAACAAAACAACTACATGCAATACTGACACCAGACAATATTAGTAACCCATCCGTAACATGGACATCAGCAAATGAAGTTATCGCAAGTGTAGATTCGAATGGACTAATTACTGGTGAAGGCATAGGAACTGTGACAATCACAGTCACTTCCCAAGCTGATCCAACTAAAACGACTTCTATTCAGGTTATCGTAGACCGGCTAAAAGTTGATCCAGAGGCTCAGGTGTCTTATTATTCTTTTGATAATGTTACAGATAATACGATAACTGATAGTTGGGGATCGGCAAACGGAATGTTAACAGGTGGAACAATTGTTGAAGGTATGTCTGGCAACGCGATTCAATTTGCAAAAGAAGACAAGGTCGAAATTACTTCGCCAGTTACATTGACAAAAAATTGGACAGTATCCTTTTGGGTAAAAGATGCCGGAAGTAATGAGACCGCATCCGCACTATGGGATGGCAAATCGTTTACTGGTAATCAGCTAAGTTCCACTTCCATCGATGTGCGCCGTGATAGTGCAGAAAGTAAGATGTCTATCCATGTACCAGAAGGTTACTTAACTTTTAATTACCTCTTAGAGAAAAATAGTTGGAAACATGTTACGTTAACTAGCAACGCATCCAATCTTAATCTCTATATTGATGGCCTATTAAAAGCAACGATTGTTTGGAATCAAAATGTGAAGACACCGCTTTTGGCTCCAACAAAAATAATTGGCGGACGTGGATTTAGTGGGATGTTGGATGAAGTAAAAGTATTTAATCGTACATTGACTCCAGATGAAGTGAAAACGATAAGCTACGTGAATGGATTGAATATTTCTGAAATGAGTAAAAAGCTTTATATCGGAGATTCCTATCAAATTCAAGCTGAACTCATATCTGATCATCCAGATAAATCGTTAACCTATACTTCTAGTAATCCACAAGTTGTAACGGTAAGTGAAAGTGGTAAAGTGAATGCTATAAGTAAAGGTGATGCTACAATTACAGTTGAAAACGTGGTTGGCGGTTATAAGAAAACGATAGGGATTAAGGTAGCAAAACATTTGAATATTCAATATTCAATCCCGAAATATAATTTAGACGAGAAATTTATTACAACGATTGAGAACGGCAAAGGTACAGAGCGACAATATTTGGGGCAGCCAGATATGGTTATGCTGAACGATAATAAAACATTGATTACAGCGTATCCAATTGGTCATGGTAAAGGTCCTCTTGTACTACAAATGAGCTATGATGCGGGGGAAACCTGGGTTGAAAAGGAGACTCCGGCCTCATGGGCAAGATCTCAAGAAACACCTACTATCTATAAATTAAATATGAGTAACGGCAAAGAGAGGCTTATCTTGATTACCGGTTGTCCAGGGTGGGGAGATGGTTCGACAGGTTGGAACACATCGTATTCTGATGACGGTGGAGAGACTTGGACAGAGTATCAGCATTGGTATACGAATATTGATAATAAGCCGAATAACGCTATAGTAGCTATGGCAAGTTTAACCCAGTTGAAAGATGAGAATGGGAATTTAATTGATAAATGGATGGGAGTTTATCACGATTATGGTTTCACCAATTACAAAACTTATTTAACTTATGATGAACATGGCAATGAACAATGGAGTAAGCCGGTATCATATTTAAGCGAATACAGATCGATTGAAAGCAGCTACCAAATATGCGAGGTGGAAATGTTCCGATCACCGGATGGTAAGAGAATTGTAGCTTTGGCTAGAAGCCAGTCCCATCAACATAAATCAGTTATGTTCTATTCTGACGACGAAGGTGAGACGTGGAGTGAACCAGAAGATGTCCAAGGAGCATTGCAAGGGGAAAGACATAAGGCAGTCTACGATCCAATTACCGGCCGTCTTGTCGTAACTTTCCGAGAAATTATTCTTGATTATAATCAGAACGGTAAAATTGAACCTGGCGATTGGAGAGCGGGCGAATGGGTAGCTTGGGTAGGAACATATGAAGATTTGATGCAGCAAAACGAAGGTCAATATCGCATTATGTTAAAAGAAGATTTTGCACAAAACCTATATTCAGGGGATACAGGATACGCTGGTATTGTCGTACAACCAGATGGTACCCTTATCATGAATTCTTACGGACATTGGGACGAGGAATTCTCTAAAGCATGGAAAGGCGGAGTGACAACTGATCTAAGTTATATTATTCAAGCCAAATTTAAACTAAGTGTTATCGACAATGCACTGGGGATGACGGAGACTCAGTCTACTTTGACAGGTTTAAATGAGGTAATTCCTGGTCAAACATTCGATATAACGATGGGGTTAAGCAATGTTACGCAAAGTGAACACCAGGTAATGTACGCTCAAGATTTGACGCTTCATTATGATCCTGTGAAATTGCAGTTCGAATCGGTTACATCGCTGAAGGACGGATTCCAAGTGATCGATAATAATGAGTCTGTGCTGGGACAAATCCGGATTGTAGCTGCAAGCGTGAAAGCGAATCAAGAAATGCTTGGCGTGCCTGCACAAGGAGATCTGCTCTCATTCAAATTTAAGGCTAAATCTGGAGCTCAGGCGTCCAATACGGCAGTTTCTATAGACAATGTTGTTATTGCCAACGGACAGGGGATTGAACTGCCGATTAACGGGTCTTCTCACGAGATTAATATCAGTATAGCGGTAGATAAATCGCAATTAAATGCGTTGATCGCAAGCGCTCAGGCTAAGCATAATGCAGCAGTGGAAGGAAATGAGGATGGCTTGTATGCAGTTGGATCTAAAGCACAATTGCAATCGGCAATAGATGCGGCTAGTGCGATA
This sequence comes from Paenibacillus sp. J22P15, assembly GCF_056269345.1. Classification (NCBI taxonomy): domain Bacteria; kingdom Bacillati; phylum Bacillota; class Bacilli; order Caryophanales; family Paenibacillaceae; genus Paenibacillus; species Paenibacillus sp. J22P15. The sequence goes on along the minus strand of NZ_JBWDNT010000010.1, from coordinate 10,820 downwards.
ACGAACGATACGAATGTCACTCAACAGCAGGTAGACGATACTAAAGCTGCGTTGGATGCGGCAATTCAAGTGTTCGAATCCATGAGAATTAACGTAGATATTAATGGACAAGGCGGTATCACAATCGGAGACTTGGCGATCGTTGCAGCAGTGTACGGCAAGCAAGCTGGTCAACCAGGCTGGAATGCGAAAGCCGATGTCAATCATGATGGAAAAGTAGATATTGAAGACCTTGCGATCGTAGCCAAGACGATTTTGCAATAATCAGATTAAAGAAGCCATTGATTCCATTTTAAATGGGGTCAATGGCTTTTTAGTACAGGAAAATCGCAAAAATAACAATCTTAAAGAAAAGTGTTTATTTTGAAGAAGGGTGGGTCGAACCACCAAAAAAGCTTCGTGTTACTGTCCAATCGCAGTATTATCCAGTATGGGATGGCGCCTTAAACACTAAACCCTACTTTCAAGTACGGGTTGCGGGCGAAAGACCATGGAGGTTTTGTGTTGCAACAAAAACAAACATGCAAACCCGCGGGTTTGCATGTTTGTTTAAGCTAATTATGAAACTTCAAGGCCAATCATAGTTCTGATAACTTTGGCAACTTCCGCTCTTGTCGCTGTTCCCTTTGGATCGAATTTATTGCCTGTTTTCCCTCCGAAAATACCGGAAGCTTGCATCGCTTTTATGGCTTGCCTTGACCAAGTGGAAAACGTGTTTTCATCTGCAAATTTTTGCTCATCGCTTGGGTTCGCTAGCGTGAGGTTTACGTGCTTCGCATAGTTCGCGATCATAAGCGCCAGCTCTTCTCGCGTCACTGGCTTCTCCGGAGCGAATTTGCCCCCGCCGGTTCCGGTTGCGATGCCGATTTCGGTCGCCCATGCCACATAAGGCGCATAATATTTGTCGGCTGATACGTCATCGAATTTCGCCGGTTTTCCGGATACATCGGCGCTGTCTAGCCTGCCGAGAACGGTTACCAGCATTCCTCTGGTCATTGTTCCGTTTGGTGTAAAAATATCGTTCGAAACGCCTGTGAAAAGTTCTCTCGCCGTTACGAAGTTGATATGTTTATCTGCCCAATGATTGACCGTATCTTTGAATGTTTTAGCATGATAGCCTACTGCGTAAGTCGAAGGCTCTTGAGTAACGAACACAATTTTGCCATCGACAGCTTGCGCTTTGGGGAGAATCGACTTTTGATTGCCGTTCAACCGGAAGATGACGATATTTTCATCGGTTTCCTTCGGAGCTTTCACATAAGGAATCGAGACCTTCACGACGCCGTCGAAATGAGTGACCGGCACTCCGCCCATCCAGATCGAAACGGTTCGGGCAGGCTTCTGCTCCGCTTCTGCCGCGTTTTCAATTTTGATGATGAGTTCTTTGCCTTTAGCTTGTGCTAGTGTGGCTTTCTCCAGTTCAATGTCGCCGATAGGCGTTTGAATGACCAGTTTTTTTCCGCTCTCCGCGATGTTGCCGGCAGCTGTACCGCTAAGCCCCACTTCGACGCCTGTTGCAGCCTGTGGAGCATCAACTTTGACATGGATCGTTTTCAACTTGTCGTTGCTAAGGATGTCCATAATTTCTTTATCGTTCGCTTGGGCGCTCGCATACCCATTGGAGTTCACGGTTGGCTGAAGGGAGATGTACTCCTTGTCCGTTGGTTTTGTCGGTGTCGTTGGTGTCGTCGGATCGATAGGGTCGCTGATGGATACAATTTCGAACGTACCCATTTTGGTTGTCATTTCAGCTTGCTGGTCGATACTCATAAATGCCTTTAATCCGGTAATGCTGTACATTTTGGCGCCTGCAGCGCCTATTGCTTTGAATGTCAGCCGCATAATGACGGCTGATTTGTTTGATTGGATACCATCAGAGTTAACGGCCGCTACCCGGACGATTCCTTTGGCGGAATTGACTTTGTATTCATAAAGCCAATTTGCCACGTCTGCTCCTTTGATGTTTGTTTCATTCAACAGCTCGAGAGCTGTACGATCGTAGTTGAGCTGGAACTCGAATGTTTTCAGCCCTTTTGGCTGGTTGATTACGATATCTACGATCGCGGTTGCGCCGACTTGAGCTTGCACCGATTTCACTTCCAATTCGGGTTTGGCCGATGCCGATTCTGCGAATATAACGCTTTGAAATAGTAACGATACAATCAACATGCTGCTAATCACTTTCCATAATCGCAAGTTTTTCATAGTAACCATCCTCTCTTGGGTTATCTCTATTGAAAGCCGAACATGATTGCTTCTATACGTGCGTCCCCTCCTCTTCCCGCCATTCACCGCTGTGCTGCCTAAACTTCGTATGAGAGTCCAGAGCGAATAGTCCGCTTCTTCACTAGAGTATATTAAAATAATGCATTTTAAAGCAATGTATATTGTTTTATTTTACAGTAACTTAACAATGGTATTGGGCTATAAGGAAAATGTGGGTGCTGCTTATTGGCCAATCGCTCCAAACGTGAATGAATGGCGCTGCTTCGCACTTTAAAGGCTAACCTATATGGTTAGTGATGCGTAGGATCTGTTCGTTAACATAAATAGAGAATAACTACGGGTATGTTTTCGCAGTGTAAAACGGCATAAAAAAGCATTATAATTGTAAAATGTATGTAAATAATCGCAAAATCTATTGCACGTTTTTGAACTAATCTCTATAATGAGAATTGTTCAACGACGACGATGATAACGAAATGAGGAGACATAAATGGAGAACGACGGACGGATAAAAGCGGTCATATTTGATTGGGCGGGAACAGTGATTGATTTCGGTTGTTTTGCGCCAATGCATGCATTTTTACAGGCATTCGAAAAAGCGGGGATCCCTATTACGAATCGGGAAGCGAGAGAACCGATGGGGATGCTGAAGTGGGATCATATACAAGCAATATTGCAAATGGAGAGAGTAAAGACGGAGTGGGTAGCTCAATACGGCTCGGAGCCTGTCAAAGAAGATGTCGATCGGCTTTATGTCACCTTTGAATCGACTTTGATGGAATCTCTGAAGAGCTACACCGATCCGATTCCAGGAGCGTTGGAGACGGTAGAGATGCTGCGTGAGTCAGGGCTGATCATCGGCTCGACGACAGGTTATACAAAAGCAATGATGGACGTCATTGTACCGGAAGCGAAGCGCAAGGGTTACTCACCTGACTATATGGTCGCTTCCGACGAAGTGAAGGGCGGAAGGCCGTACCCTTATATGATATTCCAAAACATGACCGAACTTGGCGTATATCCGCCTCAAGCGGTCGTGAAAGTAGGCGACACTGTATCCGACATTAATGAAGGAAGAAATGCCGGCGTATGGACGGTTGCGGTCATACTTGGCAGCAGCGAGCTTGGATTGACGCAAGAGGAAGCGGAGTCGATGGAGGGCGGCGAGTTTATGGAACGAATGAGTCAAACGAGACAAACGTTCGAGAAGGCGGGAGCGGATTACATCATTAACTCGATCTCGCAGCTTCCTGATGTCATCGAGGAGCTCGAACGCAGCGGGTTGGCGAGGGAGCTCGTATGAATCAATTCTACAATCCGGTTGCCGTTTACTTCGGTGAAGCGTCCGTCGGCGCATTCACTCAAGCTTTAGAAGAATGCTGCAAAAACGTTCATCGTATTCTGATTCTGACCCGCGGAGGCGGCGTCGAGAACCACGATAGCTTAGTGCCAGTCATGAGCTTGTTGTCCGCGAAAGACACCCTATTGGTGGAAGTTACCTTAAACAACCCCGATGTTACGGATATTCATCATCTGATTCGCATGATCGAACCGTTCGATTACGAGCTGATCATCGCGATCGGAGGCGGCAGCGTGATGGATGCGGCCAAGGCGTTGACGGCATTGCAGCATGTGAAGCTGGATGGCCCGGCTGAAGTAAGAGACGTTATCTCCTCCGAATCCTACAGCGGGAAAACGAATTTTTCGCCATGGATCGGAATTCCGACAACGGCCGGCACAGGCTCTGAGGTAACCAGCTGGGCGACGGTATGGGATGAAGAGTGTGGCTGCAAATATTCGGTATCAAATCAACGATTGTTCGCGAAGGCGGCGTTGATTCTTCCGGAGTTGACGGTGACGATGCCGCTTAGGCTGAGCGTCGCTACCGCGCTGGATGCGCTGTGCCATGCAACTGAAGCGTATTGGTCTGTTCATACGAACGCGATATCGCGGGTATATGCACTCGAAGCGATCGAACGCATTCGGAAGGCGCTCCCTCTATTGAAGGATCGTCCTGATCATCTGGCGATCAGAGAACAATTGGCTTTGGCCAGCGTGCTTGCCGGTCTTGCTTTCAGTAATACCAAGACGACCGCTTGCCACTCGATCTCTTATCCGCTTACGCTGCTGCACGGCATCGATCATGGCATAGCCGCAAGCCTATCGTTAGCTGCGGTGCTTAAGCACAATTATTCAGCATTGATCGAACCGGAGAAGCTGCTTGCCGCATTCGGCACGGAAGACACGGATGGCGTGGAACGTTTTCTACAATCGATCTACGAGAAGTACGAATTGTCGGGCCGCTTGAACCATTACGGCGTCGGTCCGGAACAAGTTCCTACTATCGTGTCGCATGCGTACACCAAAGGGAGAATGGACAATAACCCTGCGGTCATATCGCCTGAAGAGTTGGAGCAGATGCTTGTTTCCTTGTTGTAACAACAAATCATATATTGGAGGATTGTTATTATGAAAAAGGCGTTATCGATCATTATTACTTGTGTGCTTATTGCTGTTCTGGCGGCGTGTGGAAACAAAGAAGCGGGTCAGAACGGGAATGTTCCGGCTTCCGGGGGCTCCAAAGACACCATTACGATGGTGTGGAACCCGAACGAATCCGGCGCAGAGTTGAAAGTCGCCCGCGAAGAATTCTCCAAAATTATCGAAGAAGCAACAGGCAAAAAAGTGGAGCATCAAACAACGACCGATTACATTATCGCGATTGAAGCTCTTGCGAACGGCAATGCAGACATCGGCTATATGGGCGCTCAAGGATATGTCGAGGCGAAGAACAAAAACGACAAAATCGAACCTCTATTCGTTCAAAGTGGAGAATCCGGCACGCTGGACGACGCGGTCTATTACAGCTGGATGAGCGTCAAGAAAGGCGAAGAAGCAAATTACATGAACGGTGACCAATATGTAATCGACAATATTGAAGGCAAGAAGTTTTCGTTCGTAACAAACTCCTCCACATCCGGCTTTAAAGTGCCTTCGGCCGGCATCGTGAGCCACTTCAGCTCGATGGATCAGTATAAGGAGCTTACTGCCGAAGATCTGCTGCAAGGCGGAGACGGCCAATTGTTCAGCGAGGTTCTATTTGGCGGCTCGCATCAAGGTTCTGCAGTTAACCTACTCGCGGGCAAAGTGGATGTTGCAGCATTCTGCGATTCGTGTGTAGAGAACTATGTGGAGCTGGTATCCGGTGACGCTAACAAACCGGGTGCGGTGTACAAAGTGAAGGAAGGCGCGGAAGAGCCATTCAACACGATGGTCGGCCAAGAATTCGTATTGATTTCCGTGACGCCAGTGCTGAACCAACCATTCGCTATTAATACGAAATCGCTCAGCGAAGAAGACCAGAAGAAGATATTGGACGCATTTACATCCGACGCTGTAACGAACAATGAAAAGATCTTCTTGCCCAAGGACGGCGAAGGCACAAGCATCTTCAAGAAAAAATCGGGCAATGAGAAGTTTGTACCGGTTGACGATGCGTTCTTTAACCCGGTCAGAGAGCTGGCAGCTAATTAAGCACATAAGGATATCAACTAACTATGCGTACGATCAAAAAGGAGTTAGCCATGCCAACGTTATTGGAATTCAAGCATATATCGAAACAATACGGCTCGGATGCAAAAGCGTTATCGGATGTTAACTTCGCTGTGAAAGAAGGAGAGTTTGTATCGATCATCGGACCTTCGGGGGCGGGGAAATCGACTCTCCTTCGCTGCATTAACCGCATGATCGATGCCAGCAGCGGAGAAATCGTCTTCGATAAAGCGAATGTTTTGGAGTTAAAGAAAAAAGAATTGAAAAAGCTGAGAACCCGTATCGGCATGATCTTCCAGCACTACAATTTGGTCAACCGCTTGAGCGTGATCGAGAATGTGCTGCATGGAAGGCTTGGATACAAGTCAACTTTGGCTGGTGTACTCGGCATATACACGGAAGAAGAGAAGAAGCAAGCCTACAGCATGCTGAAGGTTCTCGGCTTGGAAGAGCATATCTATAAGCGCTGCGATCAACTGAGCGGCGGTCAGAAGCAGCGCGTAGGCATCGCACGCGCGCTGGTGCAGAATCCGAAGATGCTGCTCTGCGACGAGCCGATCGCTTCACTCGATCCGAATGCATCTAAGATCATTATGGAGCATCTGCGCAATATTTGTTCGACGATGGGCATTACTGTCGTAGTCAATTTGCATCAAGTGGATGTGGCTATGAATTATTCGGACCGGATCATCGGAGTGAATAAGGGAACCGTCGTGTACGACGGTCCACCGGCCGGATTGACGAAGGAGAAGCTTCGGACCATCTACGGTGCGGCACTGGATGAATTGATGGAAGAAAGCGGAGGCCGAAATGCTGGGTAACTTTTTTCTCCGAAAACGATTGAGCACACTACTCTTCTGCGCGTTGATGCTTGTGCTTACGATGGCGGCGATCACAATTACGCAATACGATGTCGTGAAAGGTTTGACTTCCATCCCGAAAGCGGTCGAATGGGCGGTTAGCAATTTCTACCCTGACGAGAAGGCGTGGAAGAAGATGCCCAATATCATAGAAAAACTCGTCGAAACCTTATTGGTATCGATTGCGGCGACGAGCGTGGCGGCCATATTCGCGCTGGCGTTCGCCGTGCTCGGTTCCCGGACGACGGGGGTAAACGGAGTGTTTAAAGTCGTTTGCCGCTGGATCGCTACCGTGTTCCGGAATATCGATGTTGCAGCCTGGTCCATGATCTTGCTGTTTTCCTTCGGCCAGAATGTGCTCACGGGATATTTGGCGCTGTTCTTCGGTTCCTTTGGGTTTCTGACCCGTGCTTTCATGGAGTCGATCGATGAAATCAGCGACAGCGCCGTCGAAGCGTTGAGAGCGACAGGTGCGAGTTATTTCACGATAATCGCGCAATCCGTTATTCCGGCAAGCATCCCGCAGCTACTGAGCTGGATCTTGTTCATGATCGAGACGAACATCAGGCAGGCGACGTTGATCGGCATCCTAACGGGCACGGGAATCGGCTTCTTATTCAATCTGTATTACAAGAGCTTGAACTACAGCGCCTCCTCGTTGGTGGTTATTGCGATCGTGATCGCCATCATGCTCATCGAGTCGGTGTCGAACTATGTGAGGAGAGTGGTGATGTAAGATGAACCGGATCGCGGTCAAACCTTTTAATAAGGCTTCCTTCGTCAGCCGGCTGACAATATTGGCGCTCGCTGCACTTACCTTATTCGGTTTTTTCACATTCGACTACAAGGATCTGGACGTCGCGAAAGCGGTGATGTCGACGGGCGATACGATCGGCACCATGTTTACAGAGGCGCATGCCCGCCATTTCACCTTCGGCGAGGCGTTGAAGCAAGTGATCATCACGGCAGGGCTTGCTTTCCTGACGACATTGTTCGGCGGCGTTATCGCGCTGCTGCTGGGGCTGCTATCTGCTCGTAATTTGTCGAACCCTAAGATCTCGCTTGTGATCAGAAGCGCCGTCGCCTTTATCCGTGCGGTGCCTACCGTGTTATGGGTATTGATCTTTGCGGTGGCGGCAGGGCTCGGAAGCGTGGCGGCGGTTATCGGCATGACGTTCCACTCGGTAAGTTACCTGGTTAAGGCATATTCGGAATCGTTCGAGGAGCTGGAGGACGGCGTCATCGAAGCGCTTAGAGCCAGCGGGGCCAATTGGTGGCAGATCGTGTTCCAAGCGGTCATCCCTTCGTCGATTTCGTACCTCATATCCTGGACGTTCATGCGCTTCGAGATCAACTTCGCGGTGGCGGTGGCGATGGGAGCCGCCGCAGGAGCGGGCGGCATCGGCTACGATATGTTTATGGCGAGCAATTATTATTTCGATATCAGGGAAATTGGGTTCATTACGTATCTGATCCTGGCATTTGCCATACTGCTAGAAGTCGTTGCCAATCTGATCAAGAGGAAGCTGAGAACGAACGGTTGAGCATAAAGAGGAAGATACACTCTCTCTAACGAATGAGAGTTTGTATCTTTTTCTGCGGAACAATATGATAAAGCAAAAAGCGATAGATTACGATCGCGGGAGATGATGGGGAAATGCTGCAAGAAGAACGGTACAAGAAAATACTGGAGTTTCTCAAACAACACAATTCCGTCAAGGTGACCGAGCTTGTCGGCGTCCTGAACGTATCGATCGATACCGTGAGACGCGACATGGAAAACATGGAAGTGAAGAAGATGCTCAAGCGCGTGCATGGCGGCGCCATTCTTGCTGAAGATCCTGGTGATCAGAATGTGTTCTCCTACAGGGAAAACAAAAACAAGGAAAAGAAAATCGAGCTGGCGCAATTCGCATGCGAGTATGTGGCGGAAGGCCAAGCGATCGCATTAAACGCGGGCACGACGAACCTGGAGATCGCCAAGAAGCTGGCGGAACGTTTCGATCGCCTTACAATCATCTCGAACGGATTGCGCATTATCGAGCAATTCTCGAGCAATTCTCGAGCAAGGCGGGTTTTACGGTCATTGTGCCGGGCGGTATTCTGGATCAGCAGGAATGCGCATTGTATGGGAGAAAATGCGAGGAGGACATCGCCGGGTATAATATCGATCAGGCGTTTATCTCCATTAACGCGATATCGGTGACTAAAGGTTTGACCGACTTCCGCATCCATGAAATCGAAATTATTAAAGCGATGATGAGAAACGCGCGTCACATCAATATAGCTGCGGATACCAGCAAATTCGAGAAGGTTTCGTATTTGAACGTTTGCCCGCTGGATCAGGTCGATATGATTATTACGGATTCCAGCATTAATGAAGATATTGTAAAAAAATATAAGAGTTCCGGGATGAAAGTAGTCTACAAACAGGATTAGTGGAGCAAACGAGGGACGATGGAGTGTGAAAACCCAAATCCGGCGCCGCAAGTACAGCGGAGCTGGATTTGGGTTTTATTTTTTTGGAAAATGTACAATAGTTTTCGAGTTTCTTCATTATTCGTCAACAAATAACGGAAATAATACTTGATAAATATTAAGATAATGCAAATTGTAGCATTTTATATTGCTATATTTTGCATTTTTTTTTATGCTTTAGTAGGATCGCAAATATTATACTTGGAATCCATTGAGAGGGTGAGCATGTATAAGCGCTAAATTGGGACAGAAGTGAATGGTCGTACGATACAGGTCATATTAAAAATTATGCCAACAGGTAGAATGGATGATAATGGTGAAAAAAGGAAAATCGTTTTTTATCATGACGTTAGCCATCATGATGTTTGTACAAGGATTCATCACGACTCCGACGCAGGCGGAGGAGTCGGCTTCGGTTACGACAGCGGCGGCTGCTCTATTTCAAGGAACGGGTATCGACTTCACAGATGGCCAAGTGGAGATCGCGACGAAGGAGAAGCTTTCCGCTGCCCCTCGCACGGTGGAAGCATGGATGAAAGTGCCGGCGAACACGCCAACCAGCAAACGCGTCGGGGTGATCATCGGCAACTACGAAGGTTCCACTTACAGTGACGTATCCCGATTTAATTTCGAAATTTTCAGCAACGGCCAACCAAGGATATACTGGCGGGCTTACAAAAACAGCGAACTGGGCTACATTGCGGAAAAAGTGAATGTGAACACGGGCGAGTGGGTCCACATCGCGATGGTATTGGACGATACGGCGAATAAGGCGTCGACGTACGTGAATGGCGAGAAGGTCGACGAGGAAGCGTTGACGGTGCCGATACCAACCGACCACACGGCTCGCGAGATGAAGATCGGATCCGACTTTAGAGGTTATTCGACGGATGGCAAACCCCAAATGACCTTCAACGGTCAAATCGCCGATGTTCGCGTATGGTCTACAGTTCGGACGGCCGAAGAGATTAAAGAGAATTATAATGTATCCTTGCAAGGCAACGAATCTGGGCTGCTGGGAAATTGGAAACTGGATCAAGCCGGCGAAGCTTACCCTGATCTCTCCTCGAACAAAAACGACGGATACTCCTACGATGATGAAACATACAACTGGCTGGATCCGAATTTTGCGGAAGGCGATTACACGATTGCCGTCGTTCCGGATACGCAATATTTGGCATCGTCACATCCGAACGAGCTCAAGCAATATATGACGTGGATGAAGGAGAATGCCGACGATTTGAATATTAAGCTGGCGGTCGGCGTTGGCGACATCGTGGATAATCCGTCGAGCACCGCGCAATGGGATGCTGTCTCCGAAGCGTATTCCTATCTGGACGGCGTCGTGCCTTATGTGCTTCCGCCCGGCAATCATGACGTCATTTTAAATAAAACGGATTTGACTCGCAATTATACGAATTACAACAAATATTTCCCGCACAGCAAATATTCCAAGCTATCCACCTTCGGCGGGGCTTACCAAGAAGGAAAAATGGAGAATACGTATCATTACTTCGATATTAACGGTGTGGAGTATATGGTGATCGCTCTGGAGTTTGGGCCAAACGACGGCGTGCTGGCATGGGCGAACCGAATAGCGTCGGAAAATCCGGACAAAAAAATTATTATGACGACGCATTCGTACATGTATCACACTGGAGAGCAAATTAATCCGAAGCATATCGATTACCCTAGCGCTTATAT
>NZ_JBWDNT010000042.1:0-1816 GCF_056269345.1 Paenibacillus sp. J22P15 | reverse complement strand
ATAACCAAATCAATATTTTGGATGCGACGCTGATCCTGAAGCTGATCGTCGCCGAGCCGAGCGAAGAGAATGCAGCTAAGCTTGAGGCGGCGGACGTCAACGGCGATAAAGAGGTCAATACGCAGGACGTTCTTGCACTTCTGCAGATGATCGCGGATAAGCTGGCCTCCGCTTCCAAGCATCAATGATGTAATACAAGCCAACGCATCCGTCACCGCTTACCCGGTGGGGGCTCGCCCATATTTCGAAATAGGAGAGGATGAAACCGATGAGGAAGAGGAAATGGATGTTTACGTGGTTCATGGCTGTCGTCTTGGTCATGCAAAGTTTTGGAGCGATTGCCGCCCAAGCGGAGGAAGCAGAGCCGAGAGGATTAGTCTTCGATGCTGCTAAGGCAAATTCCGTCAAACTGAACGGCAAGCTGGACAACATTCCTGCGACATTCGAAATGCTTGCAAAATTTAATGTGAATCCAAACGTTCGTCAAGTTTTGTTCGGCAATTTCAATTCGGGAGCAACTGCTTTCTCGATTGAACTCTCGGCGGCTAACCAACTGCGTTACTATGAAGTATCGAATGGCAAATTAATTGACAAGCAAACGACAGGCCTGCTCATAACGACGGGCAAGTGGACGCATCTCGCGGTCACTCGGGACACTGCGAACAAGAGAGTGTCCGTTATTCAGGACGGAGCAGTTGTCGCGACCTTCGAAAATCTGGAGCTGCCGGAGAAAGTTGCGTTCGTGGCCGACCATAGCATCGGGACGGATACGCGCAACCAAATGCATGTCCGGGCGGAAATTGCCGAAGTGCGGTTGTGGAACGACATTCGCACGTTGGACGAACTGAAGGACAACGCATACGCGGAGCTGAGCGGCAACGAAGATGGCCTGAAGCATGCTTGGAAGCTGGATGCTTCCGTCCTGAACGGTATCGTAAACGTCGTGCTAGACAAAGCGGGGAAACTGAACGGCACGCTAAACGGCTTCCCTCGAACATACGTAGGTGAATTCAAGGGTAGCGGCGCCAACTTCGCGACGGGAGAATTGGAGCTCGCATTGGAAGCAGGGCTGAAAGCTGCGCCTCGCACGTTCGAATCTTGGGTGAAGATCCCTGCCGATACACCAAGCAACAAGCGCATCGGGGCGATCGTAGGGAACTATGAATCCCAATATTACAGCGATATTTCCCGAATCAGCTTCGAAATCAATACGAACGGAAAGCCGCGTCTATATTGGCGGGACAACAAAAACTATGAGCTTAATTACTTCGCGGATAACGTCAACCTGAACGCCGGGGATTGGGTACATCTTGCGATTGTTCTGAACGACGCGGACCAAACGGTCGCCACCTACGTGAACGGAGAGAAGGTCGACGAGGAGAAGGCGGCTAATCCACTTCCGAAGGCGCTTCCCAACTTCCGCGAGCTCAAGATCGGCTCGACCTACGAAGGCTATACCGCGCAAGATGTGCCCGCGGTCAATTTCAACGGTGAAATCGCCGATGTCCGCCTCTGGTCGACGACACGCACGGCCGAGGAAATTAAGACCAATTACAACAAATACCTACAAGGAAACGAGTCGGGGATGATCGGCAACTGGAAGCTGGACCAAGCTGCGAACGGCATCTATGCGGACGGCTCGGCGAACGGCAACGACGCGATCCCTTACGATGATGAAACGTACAACTGGCTGGAGCCGAATTTCGCGGAAGGCGATTACACGATTGCCGTCGTTCCGGATACGCAATATTTGGCATCGTCACATCCGAACGAGCTCAAGCAATATATGACGTGGATGAAGGAGAATGCCGACGAT
>NZ_JBWDNT010000011.1:0-181336 GCF_056269345.1 Paenibacillus sp. J22P15 | reverse complement strand
AGGGCTAGAAGAAGTTAAAAATCAAACAGCCTCGGTGAATACAGTGTTCTCACCCAGCTTTTATGAAGCTAAAAATTTATTACTGATTTATATGCGTATTAATGGTATTGAGGGAGTAGAAGGAAGGCTTAGTAACGCAATACAGACAATGAAAAAGTAATTATATAGAGCGAGGTAATACGGATTTACAAGCACATCATGTTAAGCTAACGGGGAACGATAGCTCAATAAGCACAAAGAGACGGCAGTCGGTGAATGGTCAAGACCCCATTTTGTAGACAATGAAAAAAACCTATGCTGCAAGTCGATTTTTCCCACAGTGATCAAGAAGAGGCAATCAAGATCCAAATGGTAGACGCTGTTCATACGCTCGCTTCTGTCATGGGGGCGGAAACGAAACCTCTGATCACACCTACAGTGGTCCCGAGAGGGGCGAAGCGGGGACCTGCAGCATGGGCGATGACCCCGACACATCCGCAATGAACCGGTTCGGGCAAATCCATGTCGTACCCGGCCTATATATCGCGGATAACAGTGTTCTGCCGACTACCGGATCCTCCACCCCGACGCTTACGACCGTGGCCTTGGCCATCCGCACGGCGGATCATATAGTGCAGCAATTGAAATAGTTTCAGAGACTAAAGATCCTGAAGCATTGGATCACGTGCTGCTTTGGCCGCAATTACGCCATCTGAATAATTCGAATAATCCCGCTGAGGGTTGTGTCAGCGGGATCTTTTACTGCACAGAAAGGGCAGCATTTATGTCTTGTTATCCTCCCAGTATCCGGTGAAAAACCGTTTTAAGCAATGGTTTTTTAGTTCGCTGTTAAATCAATGCCGTAATCTTTCGCGAACACTAAATGAGTGTCGACCTTGACATCGTTACCGGCGGCTTGCAAATTGTACACCCGGGCGCCGCGCAGTCTGTTGCGCTCGGCACCTGCAAGCCCGTAGGCGCCAAAACCGGTACTTCCACAGTAACCGAGCATGATGCCGTAATAATTGCCGGAATACGTGTTGACATGGTCATGCCCGCAAAATACGCCCTTGACGTCGCCGCGTTCGAGGATTGCGGAAAACATGCCGCTGTTAATCGGACCGGGACATTCTTCCTCGTTCCGCTCGCCTACGATGCCGTGTTTTGCTACGGCTCTGGCATGATCGGCATCCGTTCTGCCATCTACGCTGGCGAACCACATAAACCGGTATTCCCACAGCGGGATATGGATGAACATAAGTGACGGGATTTTTCGGCCGTACTGCTTCTCAAGCGCCTCGGACGTTTCGTAATACCAGTTGACTTGGTTGGTTTTCAGCCAATCCCAAGTCGGATATCCGTCGAAGTTTTGACCGGCGATTTCCTTAGGTGCATACCGGCCACTGTCTAACAGCCACATATTAAATAAAGGTTCTTTGCTATCGTGTCCGCCGATGAGCAGATTCATATTCCCCGTACCAGAGACGCCTTTCACACCGTTCTCATTCCTGTTGTATTTATAAGAGCGGTAAATTTGAAGCATTGCTTCTTCATCCATGCCGCTGTTCGGCGTGGAATCCTCATCATGATTACCGAAGGTAATTGCCCAAGGAATTCCGCGTTCTTCCATTGGCACTGCTATATTATTGATCGCTTTCTTCACTTCGGCTGGCGTATCGGTGCCGCCGGTAATGTTATCCCCGTTTAAAACAACAAACCCCGGTTTCTCCTCATCCAGCACCCTCTCCATAAGCTGCACCGTGCGGGGATCGATATCCTCATCGTCCTGCGTATCGTTGAACTGAACGATTTTGAACGTGCCGTCCGATTTAAAATGAAGCTTGGCTTCTCCATTCGGCTTGTCTTTCGGTTTGTCATTCTCTTTCGCGAAAACAGTTCCAGAAAATAGATCCGAGGGAACTCCTGCCGCACCAGCCGTCAGTGCAAGCGCGCTCAAACCGCTTATTTTCAAAAATTCCTTCCTATTCATGCCCTTCTGTTCATTACCGCTGCTCAATTGAATACCTCCCGAAAAAGTAGTTCACTACATTTCCATATTAGGGGTTGAAATCTATGAAAATGTTTTCGGAGTGATAAGTTCATGTAAATCGCCCAAAACGAGCCGCAAGCCGTAGGTCCCGGGACGCAAGTAGCAACAAGCGTAGTGCGGTAGACCTTTAGAAGGCTAAAAAGAATCAAAGATACTATTATGTTTTTGGTGATTTGTCAGACTCCGATTCTAACTTCTCATTCGTTTCTTTTTTACAAGATCGCTCCAATCATGCAAACTTCTATGATCTTTCGTACGACCTCCGTTGGGACTCAGATGAAAATTACCTGCAATAAGCTTTCGGATTCATCCTAATTGGATCTAATGGGAATTCGCAATTGTATACAATACTTTTTAAGGAATGATTAACCTTCAGTACTATTTCACCTACGTTAAAGTATACCAAAATACAAAAAATCACTAGTTATTTTTATGCTGATATACGAGTCCGGCTACGATTATTTTGTTTTGGTTAATTCAATGCTGCAATGCATTGAAATGATATAATGTGACATGGATAATCGAACATTAAGGTGGGGAAATGACAAAAAATTTCAGGCCTTACAGAGAAGGTATTAGAAAAACATTTATCATTTATGCGCTAATCCCGGTCATCATTATAACGTTAACCAGTTATATCCTGACGTTTTCCAGCTTTTACAATACTATTACTTCACGGAACTACATGTACAATGTCCAAATAGCGAAAAAAATCGGAAGCATTGTAGGTTCTTATCAAAGGTTACATCGCTGAAAGATGGATTCCAAGTCATTGACCAAGAGGAGTCAGCGCCGGGTCAAATTCGGATTATTGCTGCCAATGTGGAGGCAAACCAAGGGGTACTTGCCCAGGGTGATTTGTTGACTTTCAAATTTACTGCCAAATCTGCAACGGAGGCAACGACAATTACAGTCGACAATGTTGTGATTGCCAACGGACAGGGGAATGAACTGAAGGTTGACGGAGCCTCCTACGAAATACAAATTAGTAAATCCGTTGACAAGTCACTTTTGAATGCTTTGACCGCAAGCGCTCAGGCCAAGTACGATGCAGCAGTGGAAGGCAATGGTCACGGCCAGTATGTGAATGGATCCAAAGCGCCATTGCAGTCGGCTATCACTGTGGCCAAAGAGACAGCAAACGATCCGAATGCCACTCAGCAGCAGGTGGATAACACGAAAGCTGCATTGGAAGCGGCCGTTCAAGTGTTTGACACCAAGAAAATCAATGCGGATGTCAATGGGGATGGAAATATTTCAATTGGAGACTTGGCTATTGTTGCAGCTGCTTACGGCAAACAACAAGATCAGGCGGGTTGGAATGAGAAAGCGGATGTAAACCATGACGGCAAAGTAGACATTGTAGACCTTGCCATTGTAGCCAAAGCGATCTTGCAATAAAATATCATCGAATATTATTGAATGGATATCTAAAGTGATCGCATTCCTAGCTGGAGTGACATAGGAAATTTTGCAGCAATGAGATTGACGATTGCGTAAATCAATAGAAGGGGCTATCCCAAAAGGTCTGAAACGACCTTGGGATAGCCCTTTTTAATATTACATTCTACTAGATCCTGCTGGATGCTAGATCAGGACTGAACCGACGGGGTGGATGTTTGTGTCCAAGGACAAAGTGGAAGCTTGGGTCGGCTACTATAAAGTGCTTGTTTAGCCGAATGCTGTCGAAAAGAGTTATCAATGCTGGGTAGCAGGAGGTTTGTAAAGTATTTTGACATTGCTTTTTAAAATATTGTAAATGTTCAGTATTCCCTATAATTGTATATTTTTTAGGATATTAAATGTGTAAGAGAAAATCTAATATAAAATCAATTGCATTAAACACTCTTGGACAGCTTGGAATGATCCTCTCTCTTCATCATTAGGCTGACCTGTAAAATTCGCACAGATCTTCTTTCTATCATAATTTTTGTCCGGCGACAATGGCGGCGCTGCAAAGTCTCTCGGGAAGTCAAATCGTATAAAGGAACGTGCAGATGGCCGGATCGGTTAAAGTTTGGATAGCAGAGCGACCATAAAGAAATAAAGTGGAAAAAGGAGGGCTAATCTTTTGGAATTTTGCTTATACGATATCAAACATGAACGGGTTGTTCTTATAGAAAACAATATACTCTCAGCTTTTAGTTTGAAGAATAAATACGGACTGTCCAGTGATATTTCTGTACTTCCAATCCTGTCAAGAGATGAGTATTTATCTTTTCCCGCTTCGTTTCGAGGAGAAGTTTACGGTGCCTTTTATTTACTTTATGAGGTTCCTGGTGTTTTGAAGCCAAGGTTTGATCAAGTTATTGTTCGGGATTAGGACATTGCCTCCAGTTTCCGGATAAAAGTGTTGGTAAAGCAGATAAAAACAATTAATTCGCAAACGTCTACGGAACATAAAACCGCAAGACAAAAGTATATTGTCGACAAAAATCATTTATTATAAGCTCCTTGCGACCTATCTTCTTGTTGATTTTCTTCAAATTTTCAGGAAGCAATTCAATTAGCATGATAGAGGAGTAAAAGTGATGCAAAAACCCTCTACTTGATCGATTTTCACGAGAAAATCCTGATCTAACCGCTATGATATGCGGTGACTATCACATAGCGACCTCCGTTTTATATTCAGCTATGAGACTCAATATTGCATGAACCATTGTGATGAAAAGCAGAACACAGTGGAATTAAAAACTCAATTTATTCAAAGGAATAGTGTTTCCAAGAGGGCTTGATATGAGCCTGAATGTTATCTTCATATAACTTTAAAAGTAGACTCATTGAATGTATCAGTGATCGTAGTTACGATGGCATTGGGGGTGATCATCTTGCAGTAAAGAATGAGTGAGAACAAGATTTGACGTTAACTGGCTAAGCAAGACGACCACTGATTATTACAAATTTTATAGGAGGTTCAATTCATGTTGGCTCTTAAAAAGGTTAAGAAGTCATTTCTAGCACTAACGATGGCTATAGCACTGATAGGCAGTACTGGCCTTAGTGCTGTCCTATTTCAGGGAGAAAGCTCTGCAGCAGGGGCGGAAAACTCTACGGATGGTCCGATTTTCAGCTTTATGTCAATGTCGGACACGCATACCAATCCAGGTAATACGGTTAATGCTGTAAGAGATGCTGTTGCTAATAATATCAGTTCAATGGTTTTAGTCGGGGATATAACCAATTACGGGGATACCGGTGAATACGACACCATAATAAATGCCATCAATTCTGTACAAGATCATCCAAAGGTGTATTATTCAATTGGAAATCATGAATATGATTGGATGTCGTTGTCGGATTTTGATTTAGCGCAGGACAGATTTAGACAAAGGGCAGAAATACCAGAGAGTACGGTTTATTACCACCGGGAAATAGAAGGCTATGACTTCATATTTTTAGGTTATGATACTAAAACGCCCGAAGGCGGTAATTTCGCGTACATGGGCGACGCTCAGTTAGCCTGGCTGGAAAGCACGCTTGCTGCAAATGCTGTTCCGGGCAAGCCGATTTTTGTGTTCAATCATCAGCCTATTTTCCAGACCGTATCCAGGACATGGCTGGCAAGCACTGATTTTGGCTCTACTACCATACAGGAACAGAAGTTCAGGAAGATCCTCGAAAAATATCCACAGGCTATTTTTACAACAGGACATCTTCACGACGATATTAAGCTACAAGGTAACTTGTACGCTGGGAAATTCTCTGCATTAAGAGACGGTGCCGTTGTAAATAATCAAGCTATGATTTTTGATGTATATAAAGACAAGGTTCATTTAAAGGGAAGGGATATAAGTAACAAAAAAACCATTTGGGAAGGTACGATAAGTTTGAACCCGAATACAACCGGCATATATGAAGCCGAGGATCGTGTATTCACATATGCAAGCCAAAGTGAAGATGTCAATGCGTCCGGCGGCAAGGTTGTGAAAATGAACGATGGAAGAGCATATATCGAGTTGCTCAAGGTTGACGGAGGCGCTACTGGCGGCAATAAAATATTAAAAATAAGGTATGCTACCGATGCTGCCAATGTTACCGAGGGATTATATGTAAATGGAACCTATATAAATGGAGCCAAAGTACAGACGCTCAGCTTTCCGACTACCGGGAGCATGAGCTCGTATAACGATTTGGCAGTACCTGTTGAGCTGAATCCGGGTCCAAATAACAAGATCGTCATAAAAAGCGATGGTACCGCAGCGGGCGTGAATATCGATAAATTCCAAATTATGGATAGTGCCAATTACAGCACGATGTGGGGATTTAACGGCAATGGAAATGACAGTATCGCGGATGGAATCAATGCAGTCTTGAATGGAAGTGCTGCCTATGATACGACCGATAAAATGGAAGGTTCAGCTTCGCTCAGCCTGAACGGTGCTGACGGCAATTATGCAAGCGCAGGCATTGCATCAACCAAAACAGACGATGTAACGCTAACAGCTTGGGTGAAATGGAATGGCGCAACTTCGGGATCGCAGCAGATCTTGACCAATGGCGACGGCCTCACCAATGGTTATTCCATCGTACTGGACCATAGCCAGGGCGATAAAGTGTCCATTGCGGTTGACGGACAGACGATTCTGGGATCGCAGACCGCTTTGACCGTGGGGAAATGGACCAACATTTCTGCTGTAAGTAGAAACGGCGTCTGGGAGCTGTATGTCAATGGAAACAGCGTACCTGTAACCAATAATGTGGCAGTTCCATCTACACCAACAACGGGAACGTATATAGGCGCAGACAGCAGCGGCAAACAAAGCTTCAACGGACGTATCGATGCCGTAAGGGTTTATAATCAAGCATTGTCTACAGAACAGATCAATGCAATTGCCAACGAGACCTCTAACGTTAATCTGCAAAGCATCGCAATAACGAAACTGCCAACAAAGTTGAATTACGTGATTGGAGATTTCTTTATTCCTGATGGGCTGGTTGTGACAGGCTCTTACAGCGATGGAACAACAAGAGTGGAGAACGTAACGTTAGATAATATTATGGGCTTTGATATTACCACTGCTAAATTGGGACAGCAAGTGACTGTGACTTTAGGTGGAAAGACAGCCAGCTTTAATGCAAATACGTATGCTGAATTGCCTGGTTCAGCATTGGTGCCAGGAAGGATAGAAGCTGAAAAATACAATTCGAAACATGGTGCTGTAATTAATGCTAATTCGGGTGGTGTTGGTTATATTGAAAAAGGCGACTGGATGGAATATAACGTAGATGTGGCAAAATCGGGACTCTATCAAGTAACTTACAATGTGTCAACAAAAAACAGCAGTACTAAAGGAGAGGTTGAATTCCAGGTAGATGGAGTACCTCAAAAGAGAACCTCATTCACAACCTCGGGTTGGGGCGATAATAAAAAATTTTCCGATGTGGTCGTACTGAGTGAAGGCTCACATAAAATAAGGCTGAATGTAACTGCAAGTAATTGGAATTTTGACTGGTTTGAATTGACAGAGACTCAAGAAAAAAAATTAAACAGCATCACAGCGCCTGCAGCCGTTACAGGTTTGGCCAACGGAACAGCAAAGACAGAGGCAGCCCTTGGATTGCCTGGGAAAGTAGCCCTTGTAACCGATTTGGGAAATGTGGATGCCAATGTGACATGGGATTTAAGCGGCATTAGCTACGATCCAACTGTGACGACGGAGCAGACCTTCACAGTAACAGGAACCGTAACCCTGCCTGTTGGGGTCGTAAATCCGAACAATCTACCATTGACAACAAGCATAAGCGTAACTGTAAACCCTGCCGCTGAAATACCTGGAAAAATAGAAGCGGAGAATTATCTTAATATGTCCGGGATTCAAACAGAAAACAGTTCGGAAGGGACAAAGAATGTAGGATGGACTGATTCGGGAGACTGGATGGAATATGTTGTAAATGTGCAAAAATCGGGATTGTACAAAGTAGATTACAGGGTATCAGTAAACAATGGTAATACAGGCATAGTCAATTTCTTAGTAGATAATGTTTCAACAAAAATAACATCGTTGCCGTCAACCGGAGGTTGGCAGACTTGGAAGACCGTATCCGACAAGGTTTACTTAAGTGCCGGCAAGCATACCATAAGGCTGGCCATCAATGCAGGCAGCTGGAACTTAAACTGGTTTGAGTTATCTGAATTGCCGCCAACGAATCTCATGAGCATCACAGCACCGGCAGCAATCACAGGAGTGGCCATCGGAACGGCAAAGACAGCAGAAGCTCTTGGATTGCCCATAAATGTAGTGCTTGTAACCGATTCGGGAAATGTGGATGCCAGTGTGAATTGGGATGTAAATAGTGCAAGCTACGATCCAACTGCCACGACGGCGCAGACCTTCACGGTAACAGGAGAAGTAACTCTGCCTATTGGAGTCACGAACCCGGACAGCGTTCCATTGACAACAAGCATTAGCGTATCTGTAAAGCCTGCCGAACTAGTAGCCCACTGGAAGTTCGATGAAGGCTCCGGTACAACCGTCGGCGATTCTTCAGGCAACGGCAACACCGGAACTTTGGTTAACAACCCGACTTGGACCGATTCGGGCAAGATCGGCGGAGCGCTTGCTTTCAGCGGCGGCTCAAGGGCCGAGTTCAACACTTCGGCGACTTTAAATCAAACGGGTAACGAGACCGTGACGTTGTGGTTCAAGACTAATCAACCTGCAACCGGCAACGTGAACCTTTTCCGTCACGATAGGCGTTTCACGGCCCTTCAAGTGACAGCCGGGGGTCAGGCTCGCGTGGCCTATTGGCCCAATGGTTCGTCCAGTTATAAATCGTTGGCGTTTCCATGGACCTACAACGATAACAAATGGCATCATTATGTGGCTGCCTACGATCGTGCACAAGGGCTGAAGATTTATGTCGACGGTAACGTAGTAGCAAGCGACGCAACGAATCTCGGACCGCTTCCGACTGTCACGAATAAAATTATACTGGGAGCCAACGAATCCGGCGGAGAAGCTTACAATGGACTGCTGGCCGACGTTCGCGTATTTAACGGCATGTTGACTCAGGCTCAAGTAACACAATTGATGAATGAAGGGCAAGGACTGACGCTAGAGAGCATCACACCGCCGGCAGCACTCACAGAGGTGGTCAACGGAACAGCTAAGACGGCAGCAGCCCTTGGGTTACCTGCAATCGTAGAACTGGTAACCGATAATGGAAACGTGAATGCCAATGTGACATGGGATGTAGAAGCTGCAAGCTATGATCCAGCCAAAAAGACTGAACAGACGTTCACTGTAAATGGAACGGTAACCCTGCCCGAAGGTGTGGTAAATTCGAACAATGTAGAATTGACAACGAGCATCAGCGTGACTGTGCTGTCTGCACCAACAATGCCTCAGTCTACATTGTCAGGTTTACAGCAGGTGAGCGCTGGTCAAACATTTGATGTAAAGATGGGATTGACCGGCGTAACAGAAAGTGTATACCAGCGAATGTATGCCCAAGATTTTACTTTACATTATAATCCAGTAAATTTGCAATTCGATTCGGTTACATCGCTGAAAGATGGATTCCAAGTCATTGACC
Organism: Paenibacillus sp. J22P15; assembly: GCF_056269345.1. Taxonomy (NCBI): domain Bacteria; kingdom Bacillati; phylum Bacillota; class Bacilli; order Caryophanales; family Paenibacillaceae; genus Paenibacillus; species Paenibacillus sp. J22P15. Next base: position 171,771 of record NZ_JBWDNT010000011.1, on the reverse strand, counting down.
AAGAGGAGACAGCGCCGGGTCAAATTCGGATTATTGCTTCCAGCGTGGAAGCGAACCAAGGGGTACTTGCCCAAGGCGATTTGTTGTATTTCAAATTTACAGCTAAATCTGCAACGGAGGCAACAACAATTACGATCGACAATGTTGTGATTGCCAACGGACAGGGGAATGAACTGAAGGTAGACGGAGCCTCCCACGAAGTACAAATTAGTAAATCCGTTGATAAATCACTCTTGAATGCTTTAATCACAAGCGCTCAGGCTAAGTACGATGCAGCAGTGGAAGGCAATGGGCACGGCGAGTATGTAGATGGATCCAAAGCGCTATTGCAATCGGTAATCGCTGCGGTCAAAGAGACAGCCAACGATCCGAATGCCACTCAGCAGCAGGTGGATAGCGCGAAAGCTGCACTAGAAGCGGCCATTCAAGTGTTTGACACCAAGAAAATCAATGCGGATGTCAATGGGGATGGAAAAATTTCTATTGGAGACTTGGCTATTGTTGCAGCGGCTTACGGCAAGCAACAAGATCAGGCGGGCTGGAATGAGAAAGCGGATGTAAATAAAGACGGCAAGGTGGATATTGTAGACCTTGCAATCACAGCTAAAGCAATTTTGCAATAAAACAAACCCGCACTTATGTTTACTTTAGTGAAATTTAGGATGGGCCGGTAATGAAATGGGGGGGGGGAGATCTATTTTCTCCCCCTCATCAATTTGGATGATTATGCTGCATCTCCTAGCTATGCACTGGGATACCAGATCACTGTCCATTATCATATTATCATCTTGGAGCTAATACGCATGACATTCACAAATTTTCGACTCAGCCATTACGCCGCAACGGCAATTAGCTTAATTCTTATCGTATTCATTTTATCGATAATCGACATTTCCCAGCTATCCTTCAATTCGAACCAAAAAGGGGTACCACAATGAACACTCGTTCACTCTTATCCTTGTTAATTATCTTTTTGTGCTTGGGCTTTGCCACAACAGCGTTTGCGCATACTACAAGCACGGGCTTATCATCGTTAAATGTGAAAGGGAACGAGATACTCTATGACCTCTATTTTGATGAAAAAGATTTGCTACCAAATTTCGATTCCAACGGTGATAATACGCTGCAGAACGGGGAATTGACCTCGCAAAGAGAGAGTCTTGAATCTTATTTACAGAAGGGTCTTCGTATAGATGTGGACGCAAAGCTCTTAAAGATGGAAATTCTTTCGATGAATGTAGCACAAAGGAGTTCCACAAAAGCTGCGTTGTTTCAACTGAGGTTTACCGCCGATGAAGTGATCGAACACTTTAATCTTCATTACAATCTGGTGTTTGATGACGCGTCTGCTCATACGAGTACACTCATAGTCCGTTCAGGGGAAAATTTACAGAATGATATTATTGATAGCGCTAATAGAGATATTCTGATCAACCTTCCCCAGCCTAAGATTGGCGCTGTTTTGTGGAAATATTTTGTGCTTGGAATCGAACACATTTTGCTTGGTTTTGATCATTTGCTGTTTTTGTTATCCTTAGTATTAATCGCATCTCGCTTCAAGGATGCGTTGAAAATTGTTACTGCTTTTACAGTCGCTCACAGTATTACACTGTTCCTGGTGGCGTCGGGCCGCCTACAAGTCATCCCGTCTTGGGTGGAAGTGTTGATTGCGCTGACGATCTGTTACGTGGCCGTGGAAAATATGTTTGTTCAAAAGGCGAGATGGCGGTGGATATTGACAGCCATATTTGGCCTGATTCACGGCATGGGCTTCGCCGGGGCTTTGGCTGAAACGGGACTTCCCAAGCGCAATCTGCTTGGCTCACTCCTGACGTTTAATTTAGGTGTGGAAGCCGGCCAGCTCATGGTCCTATGCCTATTACTTCCCTTATTGCTATGGCTGCGAAGGTTCCCATGGTATCGTAAAATGATGATCTCAACGTCTTGCCTTATTTTTGTACTGGCATTTTATTGGTTGATTCAAAGATTGCAATAAGACTATTATTTGATCCGCGAGAGCTGCAAAAGAACGTTTTAACCCGCTTGTCCAGACATGCAGGGGCAGTGGGGGAACGTAAATTCTCAAAACGGATGCTTTACAAAGTAAAAAAATTTACGGAAAAGGCATTCCTATCAAAGGGATGCTTTTTCTTTTTTAAGCAAGCCCTGATTGTTATTATTAGATGACCTATTGAAGCATCATGTGTTTATTATGCTATATTCTAGTTTTAGACGATTCATTAAAATGATCACGAGATGAAACAGTTTGCATCCAAAATGGCGCTTCAGCTATCGCAACAAGCTAATCATGTTCTTTTATTCTTATTCTTGTTTAATGTGGTTGGGTGTAAATTGAAGTCTCTCACAGAGAAAATAATAATAATTAAGTATACACTTATTATATTTATCATAGTAACGCTTTAAAACTAGACTACTGCACAAAGTCTGTATTTTGTACATATGTATAATAAACGGTTTAAGTCCTTATATACCAAATATACCAGGGTTTTGTATTTGGTTGTACGTTGAACCAAAACCAATTGCATTCCGGAACCCAATATTATTGCATAATCCTCTATTAAATCAATTGTTATTGCATTAACTCAATTATTTTACATAGTGAGAATTTAATGCAATTGGTTTTGATTCATTGGACTACTTTCAAACTTACAGTACATTGAAGCAAAACATATTGCATAACATACAGTTTGAGTGATTATTTTAATTTATTAGTCACGAACTGCATCCATTTTATTAACTGCATTCTTCAACTCATTTCCCGGCATCAGTATTTCCGCATTCATTGACATCGCTTTGGCAATCTCCACGATCTGCTGTTCACCAATGCTCAGGCTGCTTATAAGTGCATGCGGGTCTAGTTGTAAACAAACCTTTCCAATAAAACCATCGTTTCGTGCACCATCGATCCGAAATCGGAAAAAACGCCGCCTTTCCTTGGCTCTCGTCCAAGAAATATATTTTCCGCCACGCTCATCTGAGGGATGAGATTTAATTCTTGATGAATAATGGAAATTCCAAGCCGCTTTGAAACGTTAGGTGATACGATCGTCACCGGCTTGCCTCGTAAATAGATTTGACCTTCATCCGGCTGATAAATGCCGGCAAATATTTTCATCAAAGTAGATTCGCCGGAGCCGTTTTCCCCTACTATTGCATGGACCTCTCCCTTATCGAGTTTTAGTTGCACTTGATTAAACGCATTCACTTTGAAAAATCTCTTAGAAATCCCCTTCATTTCCAGCAGCATCTCTCTACCTGCTTCCTGATGATTTAATAAGGTATAGTCCAATCGTTAATGAATGGGCTAGTTCGAACAATTAACTAAATTGAGGACAAACTATAGATTCTTGTGATTATAAAAAATAAAGGAATAAAATAAAAAACAGCCCCGCAGCCGTGAAAATGACTGCAGAACTGTTCCCTACTCATGTTACTTATTATTCATGTTCCTGATCGTGCTCGTCTTCGTCACCAAAGCGAAAATGCTCAAAGTATTCATCGTATATTTTTTCCGATTGGTCTCCCTCAGTCCAAGCAATTAGCCAACCATTTTTATAGTAAGCGACCGCAGGAAGTTCCTTGTAAAATTTTATGAGTGGGATTCCCTTTTCATTTTTCAGGCCTCGAACATCCTTATACTTATGGAGATTCAATCGCTGAAGCGTAATTCCATTTCTCTCTGCCGACGCATTTATGATAGGCTCCATCTTCGTACATAATTTGCAATTCGGTTCATACAAATAGATAAAACTTTGCTCATCAGAGTTGATAGTGCCCATTAGCTGGGCGCTAACCTCTTTTACCGTTCCTTTCATTTCATTAAGACCAACCTGCGATTCGTCCATCTCAGTCGTTGTCCTGTCGTACCAAATACCTATACTAAATAAAACGAATAGAAGCAGCACACAACTCAATATCCAATAATGTCTTTTCATGCTACCTCACCTATTCCTCCCATTCATTTCAATAGTTTATACGCAACATAAACAAGGTCTACTAAGTCGATTTTCAGGTCTTTGTTCATGTCCAAATGATTGGCGAACCCGCTGTCGGCAGAAGATGTTCCGAATGCGATGGCTACCAGGGCAAGGTCACCGATCGACAAGCCATCTCCATTAGTATCGGGACTTGAAACCGCAATAGCGCCATGAACGTCTGCATCAAGTGGCTGGATATGACCGCTGGAGTCAAATAATTCGCTTTTTTCAACAATAGCCATTGTGGATACATCATTGTTCCCTACAGCCTTAAATTTCAGTATCACTAATCCGACTGTACCGCTTGCCCCCTCCTCAACTCCGATACGGTTACCCACCATGTTTATAATTCCGTCTTGGTCATCATAAGTCAGGGTGGCCGTACTGCCCAATGATCCGAAATCCTCATGAAGAATCGGTGAACCTACAAGATTGACGAGCTGCGGGTTGTATTCAAAGTTTAGGTCAAACCCATAGATATCGCTTGTATTCGCCTTAATGGTTATCGTAAACTCCTCCCCCGGCTCTACAATATCCTTATTCTTTTCCAGCAGCAGCGTGGAATCTGAAGGTGGATTGTTAATGCTATACTCCACGATCCCGCCTCGGTTTTGCAGTTTCTTCAATACCTGATTCGATTCAGCAGAAATAGCCGCTCCTCTTACATCAAGGTATTGTAATTCGGATAACTCACCTATAGGCGTTAGATCTTTTACCCGGTTGAAAGCAAGAGAAAGCCATTCTAGTTGGTTTAATGCATTTAGCCCGGAAATGCTGGTAACCTGATTCTCTTCAATATTGAGAGATTGCAGTTGAGTCAATGTCTGTATAGCAACGAGATCTTGTATTTGATTTCCAGCCAGATTCAATTCCTTAAGATTAAGCAAATGTTCCAATCCAGATAAACTTCCAATTTGATTATTAGCCAAATACAAACTCTCAAGCTGCGTCAAGGAGCCGATTCCAGTCAGTTCGGTTAATTGATTGCCTGTCAACCAAAGCGATTTCAACCTAGCAAGGTTACCGAGCGCATCCCATTCCACGATTTCATTTTGGTTAAGGATCAAAGTTTCCAGGCCGGATAATGCCCCCAGTTTCGTCACATCACGAATGCTGTTATCCGCTAAATTGAGAGACTGTAACCGCGTCGCATATTCGATACCGCTTAAATCGCCGATCCCTCTGCCGGACGCATCCATACTTGTTAATCTTTCCAAGTCCAAAATCGTAATATCTCCCGCAGACTTATTCAATGTGTCCCGCACAGCAGCTTCTAGGTTAACATCCGCGAAAGAGACCTTCCCTTCATTCGCGGATGCCACACTCGCTATCTCTATTAAAAATAAACAAACTAGAAGGAAACATAGACTTTTCCATTTCAAAGCACCCTCTACTCCTTCCCCGTTGTTATTCGACGATCACAGTTCCTGTCATATACGGATGAACCATACAGAAGTAATTAAACGTACCTGTATCATTAAACGTATAGCTAAATCTCGTATTTCCATCCGGAGTGACAATACCATCAAATGTCCCTTCATATGAAGTAACGGTATGCATCATCGTGCTATTCAAAACCCATGTAACCGTAGTCCCTTTTTTGACCGTAATTTGAGCCGAGGAGAATCGGTCATTCATGACTTCTACCAATACTTCGGAAGCAGATTCGATGATATAGCTTTCCGTTTGAACATCACTGGCATTTCCTGAAGTATCTATTCCGATAAATTTCAATATTGTATTTTCGGAGATCGGAATTGGGCTTGTGTATATAGCAGATGACTTCGTCGGTGCAGAACCATCCAGCGTATAATAAATTACGGCATTCGGGTCATCGTCTTGAATATTTAAAGTCACGTTCTGAGTTGAACTATAGGTTCCTCCTGCCGGAGCAGCCTGAACTGCCGGCGCTGTAAGGTCGCGATCCGGAGTATGGCACTCCTGACCGGTTTGATACTTTATTGTAATCGCGTCTGAAGAATGATCCGTGTCAACTGTCGAACACATATAGGTCGACACCACGCTTAAGGGAACCATCACTTTTCCTTTTACTTGCAAGAGAGGTGACTGCAATTGTACCTGCTGTCCGTTCATAATGCCTTGCTTTTGTATTAACCATAACTGAAACTCGGTGTTTTCCGTCTTATAGATATAATTGCGAGCCTTCGCATTCGTCTGTAAGGTCCCTCCGAATTCATCGGCGATAAACTGAAATGGAACATAGGTATCCCCCTTCAACTGAAAAGGAGCGACATCGAGCATGACATGCTCGCCGTTTACGATGGCATGTGTCTCTCCGACTTTTAGGGTGATCGTTTCCTCCCCAGTATTTCCAGCCTCTTCGATATGCGTCATCGTATGCAGTCCGCCCGGATAAACTCCGTTATTCGTATTATCAATGATTTTATGGCTATGGAACGGGAAATGGCCGCTTTGGTTAAATACAACCAGAATATCCTTCGTTTCCCCCGGGTCCAGATTAACGGTATCCTTATCTACGGGAATCGGCAACGGCACTCCATTTTCCGCGATGACCTGAAAGTGATGCCCATGAAGATGCATCGGATGCTCATCCCTTCCCGGGTTTATTAAACGGACCATTATTTTTTCTCCTACTTTGCCGTGGATCATCGAGGAAGGGTCGTTTTCCAAATCAGGGAAGGACTTTCCATTGATTGTCCAATAGCGGGGATGGAACTTTTCATAATCGAATAATTGGCCGGTTTCCGCTGTTTGGTGCCATTCCGGATCGACCTCGTTAATGTGAAATATATATTCCTTATCAAAATTTGGTCCGCCGGTCCATGCTTGTTTAGCCGAGCTTTTGGCTTTCACGACAAAAGGTCCATTCAACCCCATCTGAAGTCCATATTGATTGGCATCATAAGAATAATAATAATAGGAACCGGCTTGAGTCGCATTAATTAGCTGGGTGTCGCTTTGACCGACAGAAAGAATCCGATCATCAACACTCTGATCATCAAGAACCTTGACACGGAGAGGACGCACTTGAAAATCGGCTCCGTTTTTTTGGGGGCCAATATTAGTCACGGTAACTTCAACGATATCTCCTTCCTCCGCTTCAATTTTGGGTCCCGGGAATACCGCAGTTCCTGGTTTGTTTTCCTGACTGTAGCCCCAAATATATACCTGCTTTCCATCCGCCAAGGTATAATAGCCATCCGTAGCATATAACTGGACTTTCCGAGCCTCCACAGCATTTGCATTCGCGGAAGCAGCAATAAACAGCGTACAGAACGCTGCGAATAAGAGAAAAAACCATTTCATCATTGCGTTACGAAACATACCTCTCATCACCACCATAGTTTCCATATAAATAAATTGTTACTCTCCATCAACCTTAACCTCATAAGCGCCCGCTTGATCAAACTTAACCAATACATCGTATCGTTCTGCAGATGCCAAGGTAATGGATTGCTTATCAACGGCCTGCTTCATAGGCCTGCCATCCGACGCAATCACTTTAAAAGTAAGGCCATTCATATGAAAAGTACGTTTCTCATAACCGGAATTGATTAGTCTAATCAAGAAGGTCTCACCTGCTTGCGCTTGTATTTCAGAACTCCCACTTTTGGCATTGAATTCACTATTTACTGTCCAGTAATCCGGAATAAACGCTGTCCGGTCATACTTATTTCTGTGTTCAACTGCGTCATGCCAAGATCTATCAATCTCATTCATATGAAACACCGCTTCTTTGTCATAGGATGGACCTCCTGTCCACGCCTGTTTGACTCCCATCTTCGCCTTCACGATAAACACTCCCGTCATACCCATCTGCAAATGCTCAATGGTATCAACATGACAATGATAGAAATAGCTTCCAGCATAATTAGCTTTAAAGCTATAGGTGAAGCTTTGTCCGACTAATACCGGGGAGGAGGTGTGCGGAACTCCGTCGTTCCTCTGATCCGTGTCCAGCCCATGGAAATGAATGGTGTGAGCGACAGGTAGAATACCGGGCTTAGAGGGTCCCAGATTCGTCAGCGTAATTTCGACTTGATCTCCTTCCTCCACTTCCATGGTAGGCGCCGGATAAACCGCTGTACCTTTTTCATTCTCTAATGAATATCCCCAAATATACATTTGGCTTCCGTCGGGCATCGTAACATATCCATCTGTCGCATATAGATTGAATGTTTTTACGTTAGTATCCTGCGCGAATATGGATTGCAGCGTGCTGTATTTGAATGCCGCAGTACATATAAAGAACAGAACGAGCGCAACAACGACCCTTTTCCTCATCTGCGATTCTCCTTTAGAAGTATTCTCATTCCAAAAAATAAGGGGGAGAATAATAGATCTCCCCCATTTCATTACCGATCCGCTCTAACTATCGCTAAAGTGCTCTTAATGTTATTTCAAGATCGCTCTAGCTACGATTGCAAGGTCTATTACGTCAACCTTACCGTCTTTATTAACATCCGCTTTCGCATTCCAGCCAGCCTCACCTGGTTGTTTACCGTATGCCCCTGCAACAATAGCCAAGTCTCCGATCGTGATACCGCCTTTTCCATTAATATCTGCGGTAATTATCATGGATTCGAACACTTGAATTGCCGCATCCAATGCAGCTTTAGCATCATCTACCTGCTGCTGAGTGGCATTTGAATCGTTTGCTGTCGCATGAGCCGCATCGATTGCCGACTGCAATTGCGCTTTAGATCCAACCACATACAAGCCGTCCTCATTTCCTTCCACTGCTGCATTATGCTTAGCCTGAGCGCTTGCGATCAACGCATTCAATTGCGATTTATCTACCGCTATACTGATTTTAAGCTCGTGAGAAGATCCATCAACGGTCAGTTCTATCCCCTGTCCGTTGGCAATAGCGACCTGGTCTATGGAAACTGTCGTATTGGCCGCCTGAGTTGCAGATTTAGCTTTAAATTTGAATGAGAGCAAATCACCTTGTGTAGGTACGCCAAGTACCCCTTGATCCGTTTTCACACTTGCAGCCACAATCCGAATTTGTCCTGGCACAGACTCCTTTTTATCGATAACTTGGAATCCGTCCTTCAGCGATGCAACCGATTCGAACTGCAATTTCACTGGATCATAGTGAAGCGTCAAATCTTGAGCGTACATTATCTGGTGTTCACTTTGCGTAACGTTGCTTAACCCCATCGTTATATCGAATGTTTGGCCAGAGCCCACCTGCTGTGAACCTGTCAAAGTAGATTGAGGCGACTGAGGCTTTGTCTCTGCGAGCACAGATACACTGACGCTCGTTGTCAATGCCACGTTGTTCGGATTGGCTACCCCTGCCGGCAAGGTTACAGTTCCATTGACATCGAAGGTTTGTGCAGTCTTTAGAGCTGAGTCATAGCTTGAAGCAGCTACATTCCATGTCACATCGCCATTCACTTTTCCAGTATCGGTAACCAATTCTAAACTGGAAGGCAAGCCAAGGGCTGCTGCCGTCTTTGCTGATCCGTTGGCCACCCCTGTGATTGCTGCGGGAGCAGTTATTCCAACAAGCTGAGGCACATTTGCTTGATCTGCAAATACGTTGATCTCCGCAGCCGCTGCCCATCCATTGATACCCGCCATTGCTTCGAGCTTGACATACGAAGCATTGACCGAAGTAAACGTTACGTTTTTCTCTTTGTTATCATTTACCCAGTTTCCGTTTGCAACCTTTGTAAAGGTCACGCCATCCGTACTTACATATAAATTGTAGCCTGTAATATTTCCGTTAGAGCCTGATTGCCTTGGCAAGTACGTGACTTTATTGATATTGTAATTTCCTCCAAGGCTTAAGGTAATCGATTGAGGAAGAACATCGGATTTATTCCATTTTGTATGCCAGAACGTTTGTGGGTTTCCGTCAATCGCCATGGATGCTGCATTATTTTCGCTACTCGTTTCCTGGCTTGTCGCCGTGGCCGTCATTTTAGACTGAGGGATCGTATTAACAGTTACGTTAATATTCGTTGTCAATGGCACGTTGTTCGGGTTCGAGACTTTACTAGGCAAGGTTACGGTTCCTGTTGCTGTGAAGGTCTGGAACTTCAATGCAGTTGGATCGTAGCTTATGCTTTTTAAATCCCATTTTACATCAGCATTGTAATTTCCGGATTCGGTTACCAGTGCCACTTTTCCTGGCAATCCAAGAGCTGGCGCTGTTTTTGCCGATCCGATGGTTGCTGTTATCGGTGCAGGAGCTGTAATGCTTTTAAGTGTCGTATCGTTCTCCACAGCGAACGCATACAATTCATGAATGGAAATATACCAACTAGAACTTGATCCTTTATTCACGATTTTAACGTAGCGCGCATCAACGGGCGCAAAGCTCTCGTCCATTCCAATTCCACCGCTCCAATCTGTATCTTTGCTTGCTACTTTAGTCCACGTTTGTCCGTCCGTAGAAACAAGCAAATCATAACCTCGGAAGAAATCGGTGTTCGATCCGTGATTGGCATATATGCGATTGATATTATTCACTTTACCCATATCGAGCTGGTACCACATATCCGTCTTTGCAACCTTGCCAGTTGTCCAACGGGTCGACTGATTGCCGTCAAACGCATTGGATGCCGGTGCTCCCGAATCGCTAGCTGTTGCAGTCCAGCCGGATCTGTTAATTGCTTTGCTAAAGTCCGGGGGCACTGCTTCTGAAGGAGGTGCATCTCCAGGAAACGCAAACTGGATCCAATTGATGTTATTTCCACCCTTTGGGAAAACAAGGTAAACATCATGAAAGTCTGTCTTTGCACTATCGTCTGCGGTTAATATTGTTCGGTCAATATTGGCGCTAACTGTTGTCCAAATTTGCCATCCACCGGTGGTTGCTCCTGTAGCGTTAGCTAATCTCTCACCAGTCGGGCTGTTCAAGCGCACATCGACATTAAGTTCGCCGGAGCTAGATGCCATTCGGAAGTACATCTTTTCGATGTCTTTTAAGTCAATGTTTTTGAATAGGAGCCAATCATTAGCATCGATAGATCCAACGTTTTTGCCGCCATGAATATCTGCCGTTTCCTCCGTCTGGATTCCTTGCTGTCCATCGAAATCTTCAGCTTGAATGCGCTTATTCCTGAAGGTAACGGAATCGTTTGCGCTTAATGGCGCTGAACCTTCTGCTCCCTTATCGGTAACTTCCGCGATGATTTCCCAACCAATTTTTGCTTCCGGTCCGTGTCCTTCATCAAGCAAGGTGAAGTCAACTTCACAACCGGTTTTCGGAGACATCGGATGGTAATGACTGTCATGAAGCAACAACGCAGACCATGTGATATCTCCACACGCGATCTTGCCATCTTCCTCGTCTTTGGCATCTGCGGAAAACGAGAACGTTTGCCCATTCGTATAGAATTGTCCGTCTACAGGCGAGGTGATCTTCACTGTAGGAGCGGTATTGCCGACTGTAATGGTTGTGTTCCAAACGGAAGACTTATCAGAGCCGTCCGATACAGTCAGTATGACGTTGTAAACCCCGGTTGCCGTGTACGTATGCGAAGGGTTTGCTTCCGTTGATGTTTGTCCGTCTCCGAAATTCCACGCATAAGTAATGACATCGCCGTCCGGATCCGCAGTTCCTGTTGTATCGAAATGGACAGTTAGTGGCGTGCGTCCGGATGTTGAGTCTACCTTGGCCTTGACAACCGGCTTTCTTTCATTTTTTCCGTAGAAAATTTTTGTAATTGCTTCGTTAGGATCAACATTCCAAGAGCTTCCAAATTCGGCGATATAAAGCGCACCATCCGGTCCAACCTTCATGTCAATCGGGAGAAGCAATCCGGATAAGAAATCATCGACTTTTGAGATTTCTCCGTTATCATCTGTTGTAACAGCTTTAATCCAGTTACGGGCAAAATCGTATGCCAAGAACTTACCTTGTAGGCCTGGAATCGCATTCGGTCCCGTATAGTTATACACCGGACCTGCCATTGCCGCTCTTCCTCCGCTTCCCCAAGGTGCTTTATTGGCATATGGATAGAAAGCAATAGGCTTTTTGGTTTGGGCAAACTTTTCTGCAAATAAAGCGGTGTTGATTTGGCTGTTCCCGTGTGTTTCTTTACTATAAGCCATGTTACCAATCCCGTATGGCCAACCGAAATTTTGGCCTGGAGCGGTTACGGCATTGAGTTCATCGAAGTCTCCGTTAGCTCCCCCGTTAAACGTTCCATCCGGGCCAACATCCCCTTCATAAATGATCATTTTGCCGTTTGACTTTGTCTCGAAGGAAATACGGTAAGGGTTACGGAAACCATATGCATAAATAAAGTCCCGCGCATCCCGTTTACTGTTGTCCGTATAGAATGGATTGTCCGTCGGAGCCGATCCGTCCTTATTAAGGCGTAGAATGGACCCTCGCATATCATCTAAGTTCTGGGATGTCTGCAAAGAGCCAAATTGCGGACCTGATGTTGGCATTTGATTGTCTCCGGACGTCAAATACAATTTTCCATCCGGGCCAAAAGTGACATAACCCGCTTGATGGCAACAGCTCGGATCCGAAGGAAGCTCCAATAAGAGCTGCTCTGAGGCTGCGTCGAGCTTCCCATTTTTGTAAGTAAACCGTGAAAGATGGTTAATCAGTTTGTTATCCGCTGTTTTCGCAGGATCCGTGTAATACAAGTACATGAAGTTATTGACATCAAATTCAGGATCAAGGGCAATTCCCATTAATCCGTGTTCACCCTCAAGGGTGGTTGGGATATTTAAAATCTCTTTTGTATCTCCAGTCTCTGAAACTTCATAGACTTTGCCAAGCAAGCTGATCGCAAAGACCGTGCCATCTTTAGCAACATCCAGGCCAACAGGACTTGCAATGGTGTTGGTGAGGGTAAGCTTTTGCAAACCTGTTCTTGGTGAAGGTTTGTCGCAATCCGTATCGGTTGCTTCACCCCATGCATACTGGAGACCACCTAGAAGATGTTTTTGGAAATCTTCTTGAAACCAAGTTTCCGTATGATGACCCAAGGCCGTATAGAACATTCTTCCTTCGCTGACTGGACTGCACCAAGCATTCGGATGATCCTCAAACGGACCGCCTGTAACACCGTTGCTAGTCATATTCAAGCTTAAGAGAATATGCTTCCCTTTGGCACGGGGATCTTCATTAAAGTAATACACTTCTTCCAGCGCTTCCCATGTATTACCCAGATGGGATGTAGCCGGATTGTTTACATCCTCCACGTTGAAGGTTACCTTTTGCGTCCAAGGATGGTTTTTGAAGGAGCCCCCTGTCAAGTCGACGTACTCCGCCCAATCAGCTCCGGTATCGGTTGCGGAGTGTGTGCCTACATAACCTTTTCCGGATTTAATAAAATTCATGAAATCTTGCTTTTGCTGCTCCGTTAAACCCCAATCTTTAAAATTACCAGTCGTGCTTGCAAAAAAGACAACATCGTATTTCGCCAGATTAGCGGCATTGATGTCTGCGGCATTCTCCGTAAAATCGACTTCAAAACCGTATTTTTTCGCCATCTCTGGCAATGCCACTTTAGCCCCCTGATCAATCGACGCATGCCGAAAGCCAGTTGTTTTCGTAATCACCAGTACCTTCTTATGAAGCTCACCCTCATGTGCGGATGCTTCTCCAGAACCAATTACAGAGCTAATTGGCAGCAGGACCATAGAAACGAATAGAACAAGGGACAAAAATGAAGATAAAATAGATCTTCGTTGTTTCATTTTTACGTTAACCTCCTATATAGAGCTGTTAAAGAACTATAATGTATTGTTTAAGTACAGGTAGTTTTACTCGTCCACCTCATTTCCCAAATTCCAAATTCAACAATTCCGCTTTTCGCTATCCCCCTTCCAAAAATGATCCTATGTAAATAACCGTTTCTTTCCGATGACAGCGCCTTCATAATTCGTGAAACGTATCTAAGCAAAACGCATAAAATTAATGTAATGGAAACGGTTAGACTGAACAATTAACTAAATTGAGGAAAATGTTATACATTCTTGTGGTGTTCATTGCAGGATGAATACTAATCAAGAGCAATATACGGGCTCTGCGAGGAAAGGGCATGTCTATTAAGATCTGACTGCTTCTTTCTAAACTTTCCTGGTGATACACCCGTTATTTTTTTAAACAAAAGATTAAAGTAATTGGCATTTGAATAACCAACCTTCAAAGAGATCTCTTTTACAGTAAGATTGGTCCCTATTAGTAGTCTCTTTGCTTTATCGATTCTACACTTTATCAAATATTTAATAGGGGACGTTCCGATTTCACCTTTAAACAAGTGAACCAAATGATAGGGGCTAACATATACAATTCCCGCCAATTCAATTAATGAAAGATCTTTTGAATAATTCATATCGATGTAATTTCTTACGACATGAGAGATAGACATCGTTGAAGTACGCTTGCAATGCCCTGTGAATCTGTAGAACAAAATGAGTAAGGTTCGAAGCATGGACGCGATGATCTCCGCAGATCCAATGGAGGAAGTACTGGCTTCTTCATATATATCCGAAAACAAACGATTAAAATGATCGAACCCTCCCTCCATACTTAATATTGGCAGCATTTGAGGTTCAAGCAATGCCCCTTGCGGCAACCCAGAAATATGTAACCTGTTGATAGAAATGATAATTCCTTGAAGACAGCTGCCCGCAGTTGATTTCAAGCGATATTCCGAGTGCGGATGAATGACGAATAAATCTCCTTCCAAGATCGATAGCTTCTGGTTGTCGTAATAGATCTCCCCGCGCCCTTCTTGAAGAAAAAAGATACTTGTGTGTGGATTCGGAATAAATCGGTGCACAGCTGAGCGATCACATCGAACCAAACTAGCTGACAAAAAGTTAGGTGAATCTAAAAAAATAATTGTCATTTATTACCACCTCCGATTAGATTGATAACAAACAGACGCGCAAACCAAATTACGTAATCTTCCTAGCAATCGCCGCAAGGTCGGCAATATCGATGTCCATCTCCTCCTTTTCAATCGCTCGCGCGATACATTCTGTATCATTATTGATACGTTTTAGTATCTGGTAGTGCGGTTATCTCGTGCCTATCTTACTATCACTAAAATCCGATAAAAACTCTAAAAAAACGATAAAACTACAATTTCTTTATAACCCATTCATCAAAAAATGTACTTTTGCACATGACAAATAAAACGACGACTATAAATTAACAATAATTCCCACATACCTCCGTCGAACATGACTTATGCATTTTGCTCAATATGCTCCATTACGTGGATGTTTCCGATAGGCGCATAAAATAAGGACAAGCGATTTTCGTTCACACTGTCCTTTGAACACTTCACATTTTTTTGGTATCCTTGCTTAGTTAGCGATTAGCCCAGATCAGGTGCATCTGGGTGCCGGCCATAATGGATAGCTCCGGAATGGTTCAGATAAGTTCTTCGTTAGTAGATACATTACAATAAATTGACCTGTACGTATGGTTCCTTTTATTAGATTTGAAGTAACGCTTTATTTCAAGCTGTCCAACAGTGTTTTTATTTGAGGGTTAAGGTTCAATGTATTCAGAACGATCGTAAGCGCCTCTGCCCGTGTGGAGTTGCCCTTCGGATCAAATAAGCCATTTCCCTTGCCGCTGATAATGCCTGCTTTTGCCGCATCCTTGATTTGGTTTGCTGCATAAGAGCTTGCGCTTGCTATATCCGCAAAGTTGCCCTTGGAAGCATCTTTGTCCACTTTGCTTAAGTCCACAATACGGGATAGAATCATAACCATTTCTTCACGGCTAATCGTTTTGTTCGGCTTAAATGTCCCGTCATACTTCAATCCGCTTTTGAAGCTCGCTCATTCGTATTCACGTCCTTTTCCGTACTCTCATGATTCCAATTATGCGCCTGTCAATTTCCTTGCCCATGAACCTGATTTGATAATGACAAGTAACAATGCCATATCCGATAATAAGCCTTTCCATATCGCAATGTTTCCACCACTTCCGGTAAAAGAACCAAAAGTAACATTAATTGCAATCGCAGCATAACTGTCATTTTCGTTCGCAGCGCCGCTAATCTCTACCATGACGTCCAAATTCTCTTGATTGTTAGTAAATCCTAATGCAGCATAATCGAGCTGTTTGTATAACATATCCACTTGATCGGATTACGAGGCCTTTGTTTTCCATCCACCCGAACGAGTTTTCACGAAAATCCACTTCAAAGATTGGCTCAATGACAAGCTTAGTTTCCATTTGCACACACGAACGGCCGGACCAATTCCGCTTCGGAAGGAAAGGGGTCATGCGGTTTTAAATTTTGAACTTTTATAATCGTTTCCAACTCGTTTGCTAGTTGCAAATATAATGGTCTATCTTTAATAAAGTTCATTATCCTCACCACCAAGAATGACATATTGACCGGACGCTCACGGGTGAATATGTTAACCTTTAACAGATCCTGCCATAATCCCTCTAACAAAGTAACGGCTAAGGAATATATAAACCAGCAAAGTTGGCAATGCAGCCAGCAAAGCGCCAGCCATTTGCACATTCCATTGTACGATTTGGCTTCCCGACAGATTTTGCAGTGCTACCATGATCGGCTGCTGTTTTTGTGTCGTTAGTGTAACCGCGAACAAAAATTCGTTCCATACGCTAGTAAACTGCCATATACCTACGACAACAAACCCGGTAATGGAAATAGGCACAATCACATAACGGTAAATACCAAAAAAACCGGTGCCATCTATTTTGGCAGCTTCCAACAGCTCCATTGGAACTCCCGCATAGAAATTTCGGAATATGAGCGTGCAGATCGGTAGCCCGTAAATCACATGCACCAATATGAGCCCTGGAATCGTATTGTATACTTCAATGTTTTGGAGAAAACGTATTAATGGAATCAAGACGCTTTGATAAGGGATAAACATTCCGAATAGCATACATGCAAACAGAACATTGGAACCTCTAAATTGCCATTTGGATAAAATGTAACCATTCATGGAGCCTAATAATGCAGAAATCAATGTAGCGGGTATAGCCAGCATGAGACTGTTCTTGAAATTCGGTAGCAGCTTTTCCAGCGCTATCTTATAGCCTGTTAAATCTAAACTTTCAGGAAGCTTCCACATACGGTCCAACGTAACCTCGTCAAATCCTTTGAAGCTGGTCACGATCAGGACATAAATGGGAGCCAAATAGAGGACTGCCGTTACGATTAAAACCAAATAAAGAAGCAGTCGCATTTTCCCCGAAGCCGTGTTCCCCATCTATAACTTCTCCTTTCTGTTCTGGGAAATTAAATAAGGAACGATCAGCAAGGATACCATGGCCAACATGATCATTGAAATCGCTGCCCCTTGGGCATAATTGTTTCCCTTAAAGGTTGTCTCGAACATATATACACCGGGCATATCCGTAACAAACATAGCCCCGGGACCTGTCATTGCATAAATCAAATCAAAAATTTTCAAAGATACATGCCCTAGAATAATGACCACACTTACAGTGACGGGTCTCAACATGGGCAATATGATTTGAAAAAAGATTTGCCTTTCCGTTGCGCCGTCGACACG
Organism: Paenibacillus sp. J22P15; assembly: GCF_056269345.1. NCBI lineage: Bacteria > Bacillati > Bacillota > Bacilli > Caryophanales > Paenibacillaceae > Paenibacillus > Paenibacillus sp. J22P15. The sequence continues at coordinate 154,285 of NZ_JBWDNT010000011.1, read as the reverse complement.
TGCTGCTTCACGCACTTCATCCGGGATCGCGCGCAAACCGGCCAAATACATCGCCATGGAAAAACCAGATTGTTGCCATACCGCTGCAATTACGACGGCGATGATCGCAAGTGGAAACCCGAAATCGATTTGTCCCCAAGAAATTTGCGGGAGAATGTCCGTACTAACATACCATTCCGGCAAATCCTTAAGCCCAAATCCTTTAAGAAACAAATTGACCCCCGTAGTTGGATTTAGTATCCATTGCCATACGACCCCGGTCACAACAAACGAAAGCGCCAATGGAAACATAAAAATATTACGGAACAACGCCTCTACCCGAATTTTCTGGTCGATCAGCATTGCCAAAAAGATACCAATAACCATGCAGCATGCAATAAAAAACAATGTAAACATCAACGTATTCCGCAGGTCAGACTGAAAACGGAAATCATTAAACAAAAACGCGAAATTGGAAAGTCCGGCAAATGATAGATCCTGTTTCAGCGTATTCCAGTTGCTCAGTGAAATAAAACCCGTCCAAGCAATAAAACCGTATACGAAAATGGATATAGCGATAAGGGAGGGCGCTAACATCAAAATCGGAACTAAGCTTTCGGTTTTCCATTTTCGTTTGCTTTCTAATAATTGAACTTTAGGATTCGGAACTGTAGTATCTATAGATCTATTTGAGCTCATTTCCTCTCCATCCTTCTCTAAAGATGAGACTGGAAGGGCTGAAATTTCAGCCCCTCCAACCTGAACTTTTATCTTATTATTTGTTAATGCCGTTAGCTGCGGCAGCTTGTTTGAAAGCAGTCGCAGCTTGTTCCACGTCACCCTTCGTTACAAAGACAGTGATTGCCTGATTCACCTGATTCGAGAAACCTTCGGATGCGGCTGAACCATGCGCAAGGCTTGGAGCAAGTTTGGAATTTTTGAAATCCTCGATCGTTTGCTGCCCATAAACGTCGTATTTCGATACATCAGCATCCATACGGGCAGGAATAGATCCTTTTAACGGATTGAAAATATCTTGTCCTTCCACGGAACCTAGTACCTTCAAAAACTCTTTGACCGTTTCTGCATCTTTGACGCCTTTAGGCAATGCGAACGTATCGGTAACGACCATGAAGCTACCTTCGGAATTTGGAGTTGGCACCCAACCAAAATCTTCATTAGGCTTTAGTTGAAGGTCTGTCGTGAAGTAGCCTTTTTCCCAGTCGCCCATTACGTTCATGGCCGCTTCGCCATTAGCGACCAATTGAGCGGCGTCCTGCCAGTTTCTTGCCGCATGATCCTTGTTCGTGTAGGTTAACATTTTCTTGAAGATCTCAAGCGATTCTTTCACTTTCGCATCGTCAAAACTTATTTCTCCCGTAAACAAGGACTTATAACCATCCGGGCCCAAATGGCCAAGCAATACGTTTTCAAACAGCATAGTCGCTGTCCACGGTTCTTTATCACCCAGCGCCAGCGCCGTAATACCCTTTGCTTGTAGAGCATCTGCGACGCTAAAGAATTCGTCAAACGTTTTCGGCGCCTGCAGGCCGTTCGATTCGAATACTTCTTTGTTATAAAACACGACATTGCCACGGTGGATATTCACAGGCACGGAATAAATATTTCCGTCTTGGCTGACCAAATCGATCAGGTCTTGAGGAAACTTGCTTGCCCAGCCTTCTTGTTCATACAGATCGTTCAGAGGCTGAACTTTGTCTGCGGCAACCCAACCAGTATTGAGTTCAGCGCCCCCGTGAACCTGGAACGTGCCCGGCGGATCTCCGCCTTGCATCCGGCTTGCTAGAACGGCCTTCGCGTTCGTGCCTGCACCTCCGGCAATAGCGGCATTAATCACTTCAATATCAGGATTCTTCTCTTTGAAAAGCCCAATAAGTCCATTAAGACCGGCTTCCTCGCCAGCACCCGTCCACCAGCTAAAGATTTCGACTTCCTTCTTCTCGGTCTGCTGCGTCGCAACCGGCTCATTGCTCGGCGTGTTCGAAGACTCTGAACCAGTGGTATTTGTGTTGCCGCAGGCCGAAAGCAGCAGCGCTGCAGTTGTCAAAACCGTGAATGATACTTTCATTTTGTTTTTCATGTTAAAACCCCTCTCAATAGTGTCGAAAACGTTTTACTAGATCTATTTTAATATGGTTATGGTCGTTCAGATAACGTATGAAATCTATCCTTTTTACCGTTTTGAAGCACAGAAATGTTCCAGCACGCCGTTTCAGATCCTCAGCCTTTCTATTCTTTTCTGATTATTAAGCCCCCCTATCCGATTACAAGTAGATTGCCCTTCATCTAGATAGGAGGGCAAAGGGGCATAACGACTCCTTCTCTCCCCGTTCACTATCTTGAGAAAGCAAAAAAGAAACCCACCGTTTAAAGACAGTGGGTTTCTCAGCGCTCTGAGTATGGCTATTAAGCCATACTCCATAAAGGGTTAATTCAGAATCATTCTAGCTATTTCCGCAAGGTCGACAATGTCAATCTTTCCATCGTTATCGATGTCCGCGAGTTTATACTGTTCCCAGTCCAGGTCGTCTAACTCTTTACCGTACCAGGAAGCAACGATGGCCAGGTCGCCGATACTGACTCTGCCGTCTCCGTTCTGATCACCTGGAGCCCGGCCGATGATCGACGATATAAAGGCTTGTACGGCTGCATTCAATTCAACCGTCGCTTGCTCTACCTGTTGAAGGTCAGCTGCCGCATTGTCCGCTACCACTTTGGCTTCGTCAATCGCTGCCTGAAGGGCAGCTTTCGACCCTATCGGATACTGTCCTACTTTCGTTCCTTCTACTGCCGTATCATGCCTGGATTGAGCATCGGCAATCAATGCCTGCAAGGCTGCTTTATCGACCAAGATGATTTGTACATTGTGAGAAGTTCCTTCCACGCCCATCTCTGGGCCATCAGCCCCTGCAACAACGATGTTGAACAGCGTTATAGTTCCGGTATTCGGCTGTAATGTATCTTTTGCCTTAAAGAACAGCTTCAGCAAATCTTCATCCGCCTTAACTTCTTGGTCGGATCCTAAACTTGCAATAAGGATTCGAAGCTCGCCCGGCGTTTTTTCTTTCGTTTGCACGATAATAATTCCTGTCTTAAGTGAATCCACCGAAACAAATTCAAACAGTTCCGGATTGTATGTCACAGTCAAATCCTGAGCATAAATGCCCTTAGTAACATTACGTAGGCCCAAGGTCAAGTCTAATGACTGACCAGCGACGACATGGCTTGCACCGGATAAGACGGCTTCCAGGTTTTTCGGAACCGATGTCAGAAGAAAATTGATCTTGTAGGTTTGTTTTGTAATGCCGTCTTCCGCCGTAACCTCAATCGTTGTCGTACCCGGCAGACGATCCGCAGCGCTTATTTTAACGGTTGCGTTCGAGTCTGTCGTTGCTGCGGTAACCAACGGTACGACCTTCGTATCCTCAGGCAGTTCGACATCATAAACGAGCTTATCCTTACTGAAGTCGGCCAGCGATGTGACGCCGATCCCGATACCGCTTAGCGTAGCATCGCTTCTTAAAACTGTGTACGGGTCATCCAAGCTACGCGCTTTCACAACAATATCGAACGTTTTCGTGCGGCTTGCCGTTCCTTTGCTTACGGTTGCAGTCAGAATGACCGCAGTATCAGGTTGATTTAAAGTCGGCCGGATCACTTTCCCGTTCTCGTCAACGACGTTTGGATCCGAACTATTCCAAGCAATCGTTACGCCATGCAAACCTGCTTTGGGCAGCAACAGATCTCTTTTTACAGCTTCGAGATCGACAATCAGTTGAAGCATCTCTATTGCTTGATCCACCAGCTTCTGGTCAGTAGATTCTATGGTCTCGGCTTTCACCGTCACGTTAAACATTTTAATGTCCGATGCATTTCCTTTCCTTACTTCCGCAGTCAACAATACGGTTACATCTGAGTCTCCAACACATGAACGAAATACTTGACCCATATTATTGAGAATCTGCGGATCCGAACTTTTCCACGAAATGAACGTTCCTTGTGAGCCGAGACTTGGCAGTGTTAAATCTCCTGTCACCGCGCTTGTATTACCAAGTTCAATCGCTTTGGTAGCCTCTTGAACCGCAATTTCATCCGCAGTACTCGCCTTCACCGTCACGGCAAACGCCTTTTCGTCGCTACGGGCTCCCCTACTGAGTTTGGCGGTCAAAGTCAAAGTAACGTCAGGCTGTCCGATTCCCGGTCTCTTGATGATGTGACCCTTATTGTCCATGATCTCGGAATTGGAACTTATCCAAATTATTTCCGTATCCCTTTTGGCTGTAACAGGCAAGACCAAATCCCGAGTTACCGAGCTTGTTTCCCCCAGTTTAAGGGCTGCTTTAGCCTCCGCCAAAGCCTCGGCTTCAGTTAATGCTTTAACCGTTGCGGTAAATTGTTTCGTCATACTGAATGTGCCTCTGTAAGCTTTCGCTATCAGATTTACGGATGCGTCCTCCTGTTCCGGATCCGGGCGCGTTATGTGTCCGCTCGTATCAATAATGGCTTTATTCGAACTCTCCCATACAATTATTGTATTTTGAACCCCTCTTGTCGGTAAGTTCAAATCGCTTACTACGGAACTGACATCCCCAAGACTAAGTGCATCAATCGTTTGAGTTACTACAGTTTGGTCATCGACAGCGGTAAACAACTCAATTTCAGCAAGCTGTGTCGCATCAGTTGCCCCGTTATTAACGGTAACATTCAATTTGTAAAATTCGTATTCGGTATTGTTATTAAACTCATACAGCTTTGTTTGAAAACGTGCAGTGAATGTCTCATTCGTTCTACCATCCACCCGTGTCCACGAATTTCCGTCGTTGGAACCTAGCAATTCCCAACTTTTAGGGTCTCTTGACGAAGCGTCATTTGCCGATGTCAGGGTATATGCCCTTACCGGGTATCTATCATGATTTAGAAATTGCATATTCACCCAGCCGGTTGGTTGCTTTGTAAGCCATTTCGTACTCGTATCGTTATCGAATAATTGATCAACGGTTTCGCGTGGCGGTAAATTGCCGCTTGCAATCGCGATGATACCGTTATCGGTCATATCCGGCCATGGCCTAGGCATCATCCCAGCTGCATGAGCCGTGTGTAAGCCTAATGACGCAAAATACAACAACCCCATAAGTAACAGCATCATGCTAGCAACTGAAGTGGATAGTTTCCTGAAAACATTTTTTCTCATTTTTATGAACCTCCATAATATTCCTTAAAATGCAGACTCCGTATGACATAGTCGTTACATTGAAGATCAATTCGTGATTTCAACCAACTTCCATACTTGAGCGTACGAACCATTGAAGGAGTATATTTGAACTTTGGTCCCATCCGCAGTTCCAGAACGGTCTACATCCATCGCTTTATCGCTTTTAACGTTCATTAATTTATAAATTTCGCCGTTGTTGAGGTTGAACACCTTCCAGTTCTGAGAGGTTTGATTGCTCTTTTCCGCAATGACTAAGCCTGTAGCGTCATTCACTCCTCCGCTTAATGTATCGAGCGCCTTGCCCGTGGCTGGATTAATGAGTTTATACGTCCCATCATTATTCGGGGTTATTGCCCATTTTTGATTATCTGCGCCTCGGTATGTGCCAATTTGTACATTTCCGGTAGCTGCATCTATTTGCAGCGCCTTATCGCTGTTTACATTAATCATCTTGTAAGTAACGTTCGCTTTAACAGGTCTGGTGAAACTCCATTTCTGCGAATTTCCACCGTCATCCGTCTGCATTACGGTTTTATTGCCTTCAATAGCAGCCAATACTTTACCGTTCTTCTTGTTCTTTATTTTATAGTAGCCGAATTCGACAGGAAGAATATCCCACGTTTGCTCGTCACTACCGTTTATCGGATTGATAATCGAATCTTCATCCGAAGCATCAATGTCGAGTGCCTTATTGCTACCTTCTTGAACGATAGTAAACGTCGAGCAAGACGGTCCTTTCAGCAACCATTTCTGACTTGTATCCTCTACATTCGTACCCATTTGTGTTTTTGTTCCATTCTCTGAATTTGCGCCAGGAACTTCGAGCACTAGATTGGTTGCTTTATTGGTTAGTTGATACGTCACGCCGGGAATCAATTGTGAACCCAACTCTTGGTAAGACGGCGGTACATCATCAGGTGATGTTCCCCAATTCACATTAGGCTGATCATCCAACCAGAATTCCAACGTTCCTCCATCAGCTACCTGTTCATAAGACACCCAAGTGTTTGTAGTTTCAATACCATTCAATTTCATTTTTTGAATGTAACGGGCAGTGTCAGATGCGCCGTGCCCCAAAATTTTGATCGTATTACAGTTAGGCAAGTTGATCGTAATTTCCGGGAATAATGGAGCATTCACTGTAAAGCCCCCAACGCCCGGGATAAAAGGATAAATTCCCATTGCGGCAAAAACATACCATGATGAAGTCGCGCCGGCATCATCGTTTCCAACAATTCCACCAGGACCGTCATGGAAGAGCTCATTCATCACTCTACGCACGACATCCTGTGTCTTATACGGAGCACCGGCAAAATTATAAGTCCAAGGTCCGCCGAAACCCGGTTCATTTCCCATAAAGGCATGCGGCTTATCCGTGCCTACGTTGAGTTCTTGGAAAAAGAAATCAAGTCGCTTAACGGCTTCATCATTGCCTCCCATTTTTTCAATAAGTCCTTTGATGTTATGAGGAATCATCCACGTCATTTGAGCTGAATTGGCTTCGTGAAAGCCTCTATGGCTACTAGGATTGAATGATGCCTCAAAATTGCCGTTGCTTAATTTTGGTTGAATATATCCGGTCTCCGGGTTAAAAGTACTCATCCAGCTTTGTGAACGGTTCAAGTAAGTATTGTATTTTTCCATGTCGCCTAGGGATTTGGCAAACTGGGCAATTGCAAAGTCTGATGAATTAAATTCCAACGTAATGCTCGCGGATTGCCCACTTTTATCGATAGGAATATATCCATAAGACAGGTAATCCGCCAGACGTTCACGTGGATTGATAGGCGATGGAACCGTTCCTGTCTTATCCAAAACCGCTAATGCATCCTTCGTATTGAAATTCCTCGCTCCGAAAGCGTAAATGCTCGGTATCATGGCCGAAACCGGGTCTCCGGACATTACATAGGTTTCCGTATTGGCTATTTGCCATAACGGTAAATAACCATCGCGTTGAATCCCGTTATTCACGAGCGATTGCGCCATATCCCCCGCTTCCGTTGGAGCCAGAATAGCAAGAAGCTGCATCTGAGATCGGTAGGTATCCCATGCTGAAAATAATGAATAGTGCGTATAGCCTTCCGCTCGATGTACCTTTCCGTCGGTGCCCATATAGTCTCCGTTCACGTCACTGAACGTACTGGGATGCATCATGGAGTGATACAAAGCAGTGTAAAACTTCTTCTTTTCTTGTTCCGTACCCCCTTTTACTTGAATGGTATTTAACTTTTGCTCCCATCTGGACTTAGCTTCATTCTTGATACTGTCAAAATCCCAACCTGCATTTTCGGTTTTCAAGTTTAATTTTGCGTTTTCCACACTGGTATAGGAAATGCCAATCTTGACAAGTACTTCTTGTTTGGAAGTTGTATTGAATTGCACAAATGCCCCGGCATTTTTAACATTTTTACGTTCCTTTACGGTAGTTGAAACGTCTGATCCTGCCCAAGTGCCTGAATTTGCAAACGGCTGGCTAAATTCCGCAGCAAAATAAACATTATACTTTTTATTTTCCGCCAAGTTTGAGCCGTAACCAATTTCGCAAAATCCGCCCGTTCTAGTCCACCCGGTCACAACGTTATTGCCTTCAATATTGACTTCTCCGCCATAGACGTCGGCGCCGGCTACTCCTGTATTAATCAACACCGTTGCTTCATTCGTTGCTGGGTAAGTGAATCTGCCAAAGCCCGTACGTAAAGTAGACGTCAGCTCAGATTGAACGGCGGAACCATCCAGAAGCACGCTGTAATATCCTGGGGTTGCCGTCTCGTTAGCATGCTTGAAAGTGGAAGCGTAATCCCCGAAATTTGTCCCTGGTGACTTGACAATTTGTCCTACAACAGGCATGATCGGCAATGCTTGTCCGATCCTGCATCCAGGTCCGTCCACATGAGTCATACTAAATCCTTGTATCACATTTTTATTATAATCGTACCCGCCGCCAGCAGGTGAATTACCGCTATAACCGTTATCCGGACTCCATTGAACCATTCCGAAAGGCACGGTAGCACCCGGGAACGTATTCCCAATGTTACCGCCAAATCCGTTCGAAAAACCAGTATCAACTTCCTTCGTACCGACAAAAGGATTGACATAATCCGTTAAACTGCGATCAGCGCCTCTGATTTGAATATTATCGAGGAACCCCCGAAATGTGCCTGGAGAATCCGATTTTTTGTATGAAATCAGAATACGCTTGATCGTTTTGCCGGCAGCAACGGAACCGATGTCGGACGTGATAAAGTTCCACGAATCCAGTGCCAGTTTCCCGCCTGCCCCTTGATTCTGTGGATCCAGCTTAATGCCGTACTGATCTACAGATCCGACATCGTGCAAGTAGGAGCCATCATCGAACGCAAGATCCACGGTGACATAGGTGCTGTTATTCCCATTGTCTACTACATTCCCATTCGTATCTGATTTTCCTTGGGGATAAATCCAATACGATAAGGAAGTAGCAGTCTCTACAGGAATATTTACATCGAACACTTTATTGTAGGCAAAAGACTTGCCTGTACCTGCGCTTTTACCGGAATATACTAGTGCCTTTTGACCGGATTGGTGAATCTCGCCGGAAGTGTCCGTCTCCATCCCGTTTAGTTGACAACATATTCCTTCAACATTCAGACTGCTTTCCGATTCGTTTCTCCACTTCGGTTGAATATCTTGATCTTCGAGACCGGAATGGAAATTTGCGGCTTTCGCTTCGACTTTTGGAACGGGGGCAAACGAAAAATTTAGAAATCCTGACAATAGAACAAAACAAAATATGAAATGAAACCATTTTCGTATAGTCCTTTTCTTCATCTAATGAATCCTCCTCGGTTTTTCTTTTCCTAGTTCTCATTGTTGTTCAATAACATAATTCAAATTGTTTAATAACGGACATCCACCGATGTGGGCTTTGGCGCCTGTTACATACAAGCCGTTTCCGTTGCCTTCTACTGCTGCATTGTACTTTGCATGATAACCTCCTTATAGTATCGACCTCTTTCTTAACAAATTGCTTTGTAAACGCTTTCTATTATATGGGTCTTTGACCGTTCAGATAATGTATCAGATCTATCATTTATACCGTTGTGAAGCCTAAAAAGCCCGTTCGGTACGGCTCTGACGATAGAATTTGAACGCGAAGTACGGCTCAATACCGGTCGAAGTGCCGACCATCGAACATGTGCTTCCCGTCGGCGCTTGACAGTGACTTTCCGCATGCCCATCTCGGCAATCGCTTTACCCACTACCTCCAATGTTATTTTGGCTTGTTTGCGGAGTGAAGTTCGTCATGCCAAAGGGCGCAGTAACAAATGGCACCAAACCTGCGAATTCACTGTTGCCTTTAAAGTTGTTCGAACCAATAGTGGATTCACATACTTCACTAAATCCTGTAGTTGGACAGGACTGTTGACAGGATTGATCGGATCCTCCGCTGCTCATGCATAATTTGGTAAAGTCGAAAAAACGATAATGGCCGCAAGCAATAAACTCAAATACCTTTTCATTTCATTACCCCTTCATTCCGATTTATTTTGAAAGCGCTTAATAAGATTCTAATCGAACAGGACAATCGCAATAAGGTGGTAAATCTATCTTTTCTTCCTATTTATCACCCAAACGAAATGCAATCAGGTATGCCTTTTCCGGTATTCTAACGGGGTCATTCCTGTATTCTTCTGAAACCATTCGCTGAAATAACGCGAATTGGGATATCCGAGCGCTTCGCCGATCTGATACACTTTCATGGTACTATCCACCAGCAGGCTGCATGCTTTTTCAATGCGCAACCGGGACAAGTATTCGCTAAACGAATGACCTATTTCCTGCCGGAACAACCGGCTCAAATAGTTTGGGGTCACTAATAGTTCATCGGCGATGACAGCCAGCTGGATATCTTCGGCAAAGTGTTCGTGAATATAGCCCAGCGCCTTCTTGATCAGAAATGAGCTCGGTTTTTCCAACGGTTCAATGTTGTCGTCATACGTCGTTGATGGAACTCCACCCAAGGAACAGAGCGCCTTAGCCTTAAGCAGCGCGTTTTCGATATCTTCCACATCCGTAGGCTTGAGCAGATATTCGACTGCTCCGAGCCTCAGCGCTTCCTGAGCGAATTTAAAATCGCTGTAGCCGCTCAGAAATATGACCTTGACGCGGGACAAGTCTTCAGCCTCGCTGTTGCGAAGCCGAGCGACCAGTTCGAGCCCAGTCATATTCGGCATGCGTACATCAGAAAGGATAATGTCAACCGGGTCTTCCCTTAGATAGTCAAGCGCATCTGTACCATCCTGACAAACATTAACGAGCTCAATGCCGAGTTTATTCCAACCGATATGTTCGCGCAGCCCTTCCCGAATCCATCCTTCATCGTCGATGATCATGGCCCTGCATTCCACATGAGTCATCTCGCTTTCCCACTTTCCCAACTGATCTTTTCTACTAGATTCCGAAGTTCGGAAGCTGCTAATAGCAAAGTGCTTTTTGGGTCTTCGTGCAAAGTTAATATTTTTGCTAACGCATCATTAACAATTTCAACCATAGCCGGGTAGTACGTCAGGGAAGGTTCATGTTTTGCTGTCTTCATACTTTCCAAAATAAGAGCAAAATCAGGTCTCCTCTGGACGATTAATGAGTCGGATAAAATCGAACGCCTCGCGGGTACTCCGCCATAATGGGCATAAATGGTCCCACCGCGCTTGCCTGTTGCAAATTTTATAAATTCCCAAGCATCCTCCTGACGCTTTGAATTCGCGTTAATCGCCAGCATCCATCCGTGCTGAAACGGCGTTCGGCTGATTCCTCCACTCTTATCCCGAATTCCCGGAATCAAGGCAATCTGAATCACGTCTTTATACGGAGAATTGCTATTTCTAATCAGATCGAACGCTGAATTCCAATACGGGGCTGCCATCGCGACTTCTCCCGCAAGAAGCGCGTCCCTCGTTCTGGTGAAATCCCACATGATCATGTCTGACGGTACGATTCCTTCTTGGACGAAACGGTTCAAGAAGGTGCCTGCCCACAGAGAGCCTTCTTGATCAAAAAGCACTTGCCCCGTTTTCTCCTCAATCATGTCCCCTCCAAAAGTCCAGAGCAATGAAGCAAAAATTTTGGACCGTTCCTCGGGAACGACAGCTGGCATTGCCAGTCCCCACCTTGTAGGTGATGCTTCGTTTTGCAGCTTCGAAAAATTCGCCGCAACGGCATAAAGCTCTTCCCAGGTTTCCGGCGGCGATGGGATTAAATCCGAACGGTAATAAAGGAAATGAGTGCTGATGTCCGTCGGAAGGGCAAATGTTGCATTTTGGAATCGATAAACCGATAAATAATCGTCTATGTCAAACGTTTGCTGATCCGTATATCGCGAGTCATTGATAAAAGGATCCAGCGGTTGCAGCGCTTTAGCGGCAGCAAATTGCGCGATGGAGGTATTTGGCAAAAACACGACATCCACCGCGTTCGTTCCGGCAAACAGCTGCGTACCCATCGAAGTAAAGTAAACATCTCGACTCAATTCGACAAAATCAATCTGGATGTCCGATTCCGCCTCGAACACTTTAGCGATTTGGCGCAGACCTGCCGATTCGGAACCGGTTCTGATCAGCACCTTCACCGTCCTCTTTTCGCTAATCGCTGCTGGCTGCTCAATCGTTATTTGATTCATAAACACGATTCCACCTACAGCCCAGAGGAAAATTAAGATCATAGAAATTAACGAAACATAAAGGATTCCGTTCATCTTAGGTATCATGAGGATCATCCGCCTTTTCAGAAGCAAGCCATTCACGGTACGGTATGGTAACAGTTACAACCGTCCCATCTATTGGATTAATCTCGAACCGTAATCCATAATCCTTGCCAAATACAAGCTGAATGCGTTGATGAACGTTACGCAGGCCCACATGCTCACTTGGTTGTTTCTCATTCAGTAATCGTTGAACGCGATCCAGATCCAATCGCCTTCCTGAGTCAGCAATTGAAATGCAGACACGCTCACCGATCTTAACGGCTACGATGGAAATCGTTCCGCCTTCATTCGATTTTGAAATCCCATGCTCAATCGCGTTTTCAACCAATGGCTGCAAAATTAACGGCATAATCATACTGTTTTCAATCGAATCTTCTATGGATAGGTGATATTTGAACTTATCCTGATACCGATAAGATTGGATAACCAAATAATTTTGAAGATGCTCCATCTCCTGTTTCAGTGTAATCCACTCTCTTCCCGAGTTTAGAGTAGATCTGAAGAACCTTCCGAGAGCCGTTACCAGCTTGCTCACAGATTCCGCCTTGTATTTCATAGACATCCAATACATTGTATCCAACGTGTTATACAAAAAATGAGGATTAATCTGCATTTGAAGCGCTTTCAGCAAGCTTTCCCGCTTTTCTTGCTCTTGAATTTCATTTTGTCTAATGAGCTCGCTAGTTCCCCAAATCAACCGATTAAAACTCCGGTTCAAAATGTTCATTTCTCGAATTGGACTATACGTTTCTTTCAAAACTTGCAATGATCCAGAAGACATATGGCGAGCTAGATGGATAACCGGGGTAGAAATTGAAAAGGCGAGCAGATAAGAAATAACAATCGAAACGATAGCGCCTAGCAAAGTCATCAAAAGCAGGTATTTTAAAATTTGTCGATTCGTATCGGTTAATTCGTTTAAAGGAACAATCGCCGTCATTTTCCATCCGCTTACCTCGGAACTATGAAAGGCTAACAGCCACTGCTTATCAACAATTCTATATCCTCGCTCCTCATTGGCTATGACAGCGATTACATCATTAAGTTCTGCATTGTCCATCACTTGACGCTCTTGCTGATAGATCCGGTCGCCTGAGCGATCCGCTACAAAAATGGCCCCTGTCGCTCCGATTTGAACATTGCTCAAATTTTCCTGGATAAACCTGTCGTTGAACTGAATAAACAAATAACCTTTTAATTGGCCGGAGTTGCTGTCAATTAAACGACGCGCCGCAGTAACCGACTCCTTAATCGGCGTATCGAATCCCCCCTTTGGATGATAGATCTCCCTTTTTTTACTGAACCAATGAAGTTTAAGTGGGCTTTTGTCGATCAGATCAACGACATATTCATAATTTTCAATATCCAGTTGATTGTATGACGTGAAGCTATTTTCGGTAGACAGGATATTCATCTCAGGAGTAATGAAATGTACTGCCCGAATATATTCTAGCCTGCCTCTAAACATATCAGAGTAAATTTTTCCCTTAAAACGTTGGCTCGCCTCGAATATTTGATACGGCGACCCTAAAGCACCGTCAAGAAAATCTAGACCGGTCGTTTGATCATACAGCAATGCCCAAGTTAAACGGTCAATTTCCGCCAAATTGGCATCCATAGCTCGCTGGGTCTGTTCAACGGTCTGAAGCAAATAATGGCTCATTTGTTTCTGAATAATTTCATTTTCCTTATAATATGTAGTCAAAGTGATAAACAACTGCGGAATCAGCATCAACGTAAGGAAAGCAATAAGCAATAATTTGCGAATCGAAACGGAGTGTATGGGCTTAACGAAGATGTCCACCATGCTTTCTGCGATTGAAATAAGTTATTCGTGTTATGAATAACGCCGACGGTAATCGCCCGGAGAAATTCCTTTCATCTTCTGAAATTTATCATTAAAATGCCGCGCCGAAGAATAGCCGCACAATTCTCCGATTTCATAAATCTTGAAAAGGGTGGTCGTCAGCAATTGGCAGGCATGCTCGATGCGTATTTGGGCCAAATAATCCTGGAAGGATATTCCTATTTCTTTACGAAACAAACGGCTTAAATAATTGGGCGAAATGTAAAGAACATCCGCAACATCTGTTAAAAGAAGCTCTTCCGCGTAGCGTTCACGGATGATATCCACCGATCTTTTTACAAGAATCGACTCGGGCTCATCATTGACATCGTTCATCGGCAAGAGTTCTGAACTATGATGGAGCTTAGTCCAGTTATCCCATTCATTCTTTACCATTTGAAGCACCCGGGATAGCTCCTCGATTCCGGCAGGCTTCATTAAATAGTCGACAGCGCCAAGCTTAATTGCTTCCTGGGCATAATGAAATTCATCGTAACCACTCAAAAAAATAATTTTCGTAGGAAATGGCTTCTGTTGAGATTTCAACCTGGTCGCCAATTCTAATCCCGACAATGTAGGCATTCGTATATCCGATATTAAAATTTGCACGTCGTGGCTGTTCAAATAATTCAATGCTTCCAAGCCGTTCTCGAAAGCACCAACTAGTTGTATGTCCAAAGATGACCAATCCACATGATTTTGAATCCCTTCGCGAATCCAAACTTCATCGTCGACGACCAACGCTTTGCATTGATCTAATTCCATTATAGCCCCCTGTTTCTTTTGGAAGATTTCGAGAAATAAGTTAATGCTATTCATTTCTCACAAGAATAGCTTTCACATATCTGCTTCCTAAATCAATACCAACAACATATTTCATAATCCTCTCCTATCGTTAGTGTCCCTATCATACATTTTCGTACTTACAGAACAAACTACAATTAATTCGGAAATCTCTAATTTTTAAATAAACCACTCTTTTTAAAACAATTCCCACTAAAAAATTACATGAAATACCTATTGATACCTAAAAAACCTTACCTAGTTGGTCAGGCCTGGAATAGTTTTTCAATCGTTTTCCTTCATAGAATCTCATATTTATACGATATTCTATGATTTCTTATTGCTTTCTTCAAAAAGCATTCACTTACATGCTTAGGTTGCGCTGACGGTAATTAACTTATTAATAAAAAGGATCAACGATTCATCGCATAGAATGGGACTGACCCCATAGCGTGAGACAAAGCTATCGTTACCCGTCCCTCGGTTTTAAGGGTTTATTTCACATATACTCGCTCATTCGTTGGATTTCATCACCTTGAATCAGATCAATCTCAGGAAGTAGCACAGCTAATACCCATTGAGGGGGTTGGCTGGGCATGCGTTAATAGAGGAATTGTTAGGAGATATTCCCCAGTCTACTTCTACTTCGCGCATACTCCACGAATCCCCTGGAGGTTCACCCTCCCGGATCTCTACGGGTCACTGACTTTACATTCCTTCGTTATGCTTGTGTGTAAAGACCGATAGTTTTTAGCGGATGGGTCTGAGCCCTTTTAGGTAACGAACTCGGTCCTACGTGCTTTCTTTGTGAAATCCCCCGAAAGAGTCAAAATTAACACTCTACAGGAATGCTATCGTCTCCTGTTAGCTGAATTAATCGTAAAATTAAAACCGCAGCTATTTCTTAGCCTCAACAGGAATGTTTAGTTCAATAATTTTATGGTGCAGTTCACTGAAATGATTCAAAATATTTTAAATGTATGGTGCATAATCCCTTAGGTATGATAATCTTGTCTCTTCGTATGTCGGAATTTCTATCAGTTCCACACTCTTAATATCCATTTGTAAAAAATCTTTAGCAAGTATTCCTATACTTTTAAGGATTTCATCTATATCCCAATAATTTAACAACTTAGACCACATATAAATATAAATAGGTTTAATACCTTTTTCATTTATTGGTGCAAAGTGGTCCACTTGGTGCAAAATATCTTCATTATCCCTTGGATATATATAAATGTAATAAATATCCTTCCTGCCTACTAAAAAGCCTTCAATTTCATCGCACATTTCTTTATCTTCTATTTTATCAAGATCGTTATTCACTAGATTTTTGAGGCAAGACTCCGTCAGAAGTTCAAAATACCCTAAATAATTGTTTTTACCCTTATCAGTGTAAAGTGTAATTTCATCATTACAGCTTTTATCGCAGAATCATACTACTCCATACCAAAATAGCCAATGTCGAACATGGGCATATATCGTATTCATAATAAACCCGCATGAACACCGGCGAAATATTTAATGATTCCTTCCATTTTACTAGCGGTTGATTCATCGTGTCACCTCTTTCAAGCTCCTGTGCTGCTTGCTCTTGATGTTAACTTTACAGGTTTGTTTGCTTCATTTACATGTGATTTTATCCTTTAAAGTCGAATAATTTCGGAAGATAATAAATCAAGCAGCGTTACTCTCCTTCATGATTCGCTAATTTTCAACAAATGGGCTCGTCCTGTTTCTTCGATCGTGTAACTTCAAATAAAGTCGAGATTCTATTAAAGTGTTCATGCCTAATGCAGTTCGCGTAAACTTAATGAGTTGTTTGAGATACAGAAAACAAGTGCTGTACGTTAGTAGTCTTAGAAAAAAAGCTTTCAAAACCACTCGTCGAATCGAGGAATTGAAGGCTTGAGTTGCGAACGTATTATTTCCCATTGGTGACACGCCATTCGTTCAGCTGTTTTTGTTTTTCTGAGATCACCTGATGTACGCCGGCAGTTTTCAATTTGCCGATAAATTCGGGGTAGATTTTGTCTGGGTCGGCAGTCCCCGTCGTCAATGCGGACAAATACTGATCGATCACGATATGACATTGCTCCATTTCCGATTTGACGATTTCCGGATTAAATGAGAAACCCAAGATCGGGGATACGTCGGAAGTTTTATTCAATTGATCCCACTTCTCGGTCGTATCGTCCGGATCGTTCTCTGTTTTCCATAAAATCAAATTGTTCCCGAACACCCATGGAATATTCGGATTGTATCCGCTATCTTTGATGCGTTCAATGCGCGTATCCGTTATTTTCTTATAATGAATGCCTTCGATCCCAAAATTCAATAAGTTGGCAATCTTCGGATCGTTGTTCAACAGCTCAAGAAACATCATTGCCCTCTCTGGGTTCGGGGATGTGCTCGAGATAGCCGTAATCGCAGCAGCTGCTCGGTCCGTCGTTATGATCGGCTTTGTGAAACGTTTCCTGTACCAATCGACGCCCGTAATCGATCTTAGTCCTCCGAGCACGGAAGGATCTTCCGTCGAATCAAACGTTTGATAAGCGGGCATCGCGATTGCATATCTGGCTGCTTTCCGGTCAGCAGCAATCTCTTTCGTTGTGGAAGCGTCTTTGCGGAAATACCCTCTTTCATACCACTTTCTAGAACGGGCGATAAATTCCTTGAATTCCGACGACTCGTACTGATTCACGACATTCAAATTTTTGTCGTTCAAGCGAACCCAGCCGGGCATTTTCTGATCCCCGATAACGTCGAAGCCGTATAGCGGCGCCGCTCCTATAAAGATGTCTCCGGTAATTGAATACTCTAACGGAAATTTGTCCGGCTCGCCTTTTTTCACAGCTTCCATTAAGGGCTCTAGATCATCAGGAGTTTTCGCGTTTTTCCAATCGAAATGGTATTTGTCCGCTATCTCTTTCTGCACGTCAAATCCATAGCTCGTCGCCATGATTTGGTAATTGACGACTCCGTACATCCTACCATCTATTTGAACCGCGTCCCAAATGTTAGCCGGTACCCCCGCCTTCGTCCCGGCGCCATAACGGTTAAGCAATTCGTCAATCTCGACATAAGCTCCTTTGGACGCATTTTGAAAATAGCTGTTGATCCATGTCGACGTAAACGCTAGATCGAACGTTTTTCTCGAAGCGATAATCGAGCTCATCTTTTTATCGTAATTACCCAGATCGATCGCATTCAATTTCACGGTGGCATTGATTTGGGGCTTAATCAACCTGTTCAGCTCATCGTTGACTGCCTGCAAATCCTTTTGGGCAGGCGCGGGAAAGTAATAATCCAACTCCACATACGGAAGTTCCTTAGGCTTTGTTCTATTTAAATCTTCCGTTAATTCCGCAGGTTTGCTAGAACCGCATCCCGAAAGCAAAGAGGTTACTATGAGCATAATAGTTAATATTAATTTGGGCCGCCAAAACTCCGTTCCCACGATCCTCTCCCCCCCTCTAACGAATCAAGCTTGAATGAATACGCCTGCATTTTACGGTGTTTTACACTCAAAACTAATACAATAACATACGATAACATACAAAAATATCACAAATTGTACTTTTTCTTACACACTATAAACATTACAAATAAAACCAAACTACCTATTTGATTGTGTAAAAAGAAGGAGACATGACTTATGCAGTTCGCGAGATTATTTAGGAATTACAAGTCGTTTTCGTGAATTCCGGGAATTTTCAACCGATGATTTGTGCGTAGTGTTTATAATTGAGACTAAAACCCTAAAAAAATCCCATAAATTATACTAATAACTGAGACTTTTTATATCATATGATGAGACTTGTCGTACTTTTTATATGTATAAATGAGACTTATCTTCCCCTCTAGAGTAATAACATTCATGCTGTCTGTTTTAGAGGATTATAGGGATTTAATTAGGGTTCTACAGAAAAGAACTCCGCGCTAACAGCCGCGTCAATCTTTGTCCTTCAATAGCCGATCCTCCTAGTCTTCAGGCACGATACGGAAATAATGGATAACTCCAGACAAGGTTTTCCATCCAGTAAAAACTGTTTGTTTTGTGCTCTAAAAACAGCCATGATGATTCTTCCGGCATGGTTCAGATAAGTTCTCAGATTGAAAATATATTACAATGAATTGACCTTTACGTTCGGTGCCTTTTATTAGATTTGAAGTAACGCTTTATTTCAAGCTGTCCAACAGTGTTTTTATTTGAGGGTTAAGGTTCAATGTATTCAGAACGATCGTAAGCGCCTCTGCCCGTGTGGAGTTGCCCTTCGGATCAAATAAACCATTTCCCTTGCCGCTGATAATGCCTGCTTTTGCCGCATCCTTGATTTGGTTTGCTGCATAAAAGCTTGCGCTTGCTATATCCGCAAAGTTGCCCTTGGAAGCATCTTTGTCCACTTTGCTTAAGTCCACAATACGGGATAGAATAATAACCATTTCTTCACGGTTAATCGTTTTGTTCGGCTTGAACGTCCCGTCTCCATATCCGGTAATCACTCCTGCACTAGCTAGTTTCTCAATGGCGTCTTTAGCCCAGTGGCTGTTAATATCGTTCAGAACTACCGACTGATTGCCGCCGATGATATCGAATACACTGAAAATGATCGCTGCAAATTCTGCGCGTGTAATGTTGCCGTTAGGATGGAACGTTCCATCCCCATACCCTTCGATAAAGTTCAGTTTCAAGAACGTACCGATGGTCTTTTCGCCCCAATGCCCTTTAATGTCAGCCATTTCAACCTTAACAACAGATTTATTAGCTTCCGCTACTTTGGACGAGATCCTATCAACCAATTTTGTTATATTAACAATGTCGCTCTTGAATACATTGCCCGCATGACTCGACGCTTTTATATTCACCGTTACTTTGCTTTTGCTTGAAACTTCAGTAGTCGCGATCTGCGAATTCACCATTTTCACGCTGTCCAGTACAATATCGGCCTTACCCTGACTAGCCGCACGAAATGTCAGCGTAGCCAACGTTACATCCCCGTTCTGGCCTGCGGTATTACCTAATTGCGTATGAGCGATTTGAATCTTATTTCCGTTCACAATAGGGTCCACGGCAAAGCCGCTGCCTTTGGTAACGCCCTTTACAAACACCAATCGGCTGGTATCATAAGATAAATTGACTACATATGCGTACAAATAGCTTAACTTCTTTCCGCTCACCATCACTTGGAAGTCATCGCCTACGGATATGCTCTTAACCGAAACTGACAGAGAAAAGCTCTGGCCGGAGCTTGCATGAGTTTCGACTTGAGGAAGTACGAGTACTGTCAAAAGCAATGCCAGACTAAATACGAGTAATTTTTTTATCATAGAACAATTCGCCCTTTCTGTACTCGGCTTAATTGCGGAGAGGGAATCAATAAGTTCGTCGTGGAACATATTCACCAAATTCGAGGTTTCGAAGCAGACAGATTCATTCCTTTCGCCAAAGCCAAAGTGCTGCCCATCAGTGTATTCAGGCAGAGTGGTATCTGGTTTCGACCAAATTGACCGTTTCCACGCTTTCCGTACCTGTATTCCTTACAAATCGATGAAGGGAGAGCATAGCTCTCCCCCTCCCCGATTCATTACCATTGTTTGAAATTGCTTTATTGCAAGATCGCTTTAGCTACGATAGCGAGATCTTCAATACTAATCTTACCGTCTTTATTGATATCCGCTTTCTCATTCCAGCCCTCTTGACCTTGTTGCTTGCCGTAAGCCGCTGCAACAAATGCCAAGTCTCCAATCGTGACGCCGCTTTGTCCATTGACATCTGCGGTAATCTTCTTACTGTCAAATGCTTGAACTGCAGCTTCCAATGCGGATTTCGCACTATCCACCTGCTGCTGAGAAGCATTCGAATCATTTGCAATCGCGCTAGCCGCATCAATAGCCGACTTCAATTGCGCTTTGGATCCAATCACATACAGACCGTCCCCATTTCCTTCCACTGCAGCATTGTGCTTAGCCTGAGCACTTGCGATCTGATCATTCAAGAGCGACTTATCAACGAGTTTACTAATTTGTATCTCGCGGGAGGCTCCGCCGACCTGCAGTTCATTCCCCTCTGCATTGGCAATCACAACATTGTCGACAGTAATTGTCGTTGCCTCAGTTGCAGATTTGGCTGTAAATTTGAATGTCAACAAATCGCCTTGGGCAAGTACCCCTTGGTTTGCTTCCACGCTGGAAGCAATAATCCGAATTTGACCCGGCGCTGTCTCCTCTTGCGCAATGACTTGGAATCCATCTTTCAGCGATGTAACCGAATCGAATTGCAAATTAGCTGGATTATAATGTAGAGTAAAATCTTGGGCATACATTTGCTGGTATACGCTTTGTGTTACGCCGGTCAATCCCATCTTTACATCAAATATTTGACCAGCTTTCACCTGCTGTAAGCCTGTCAATGTAGACTGAGGTATTGTTGGCGCTGCCTGCACGGTCACACTGATGCTTGTTGTCAATGCTACATTGTTCGGATTTACCACACCTTGAGGCAGGGTTACCGTTCCATTTACAGTGAACGTCTGTTCAGTCTTTTGGGCTGGATCATAGTTTGCAGCTTCTACATCCCATACCACATTGGCATTCACGTTTCCATTATCGGTTACCAGTTCTACGGTTGCAGGTAATCCAAGGGCTTCCGCAGTTTTTTCCGTGCCATTTATCAATCCTGTAATAGCTGCAGGTGCTGTGATGTTTGTAAAGACTTTGCTGTTCGCAGCTTCAAAGACATTAATCTCCGTAGCCGCTGCCCAGCCGCCAACGCCTGCCGTTGCTTCGAGCTTGACATATGATGCATCTGTCGGATCAAAAGTTGCTACTTTCTCCGCATTGTCGTTTGTCCAAGTTCCGCTTGCAACCTTAGTAAAGGTCACTCCATCCGTACTTACAAATACGTTATAGCCTGTAATATTTCCGTTGCTGCTGCCTCCTGATTGCCTTGGCAAGTAAGTGACTTTATCGATTTTGTAGGTTCCTCCAAGGTTTAAGGTAATCGATTGAGGGAGAACGTCAGATTTATTCCACTTTGTATGCCAAAGCGTCTGTGGGTTTCCGTCGATTGCCATGGATGCTGCATTGTTTTCCCCAGCAGTTTCCTGACTTGTCGCCGTTGCCGTCATTTGAGACTGCGGGATCCTCATAACCGTTGTTACGCTAATGCTTGTTGTCAATGGCACGTTGTTCGGATTTGCCACCCCTGTTGGCAGAGCTACAGTTCCATTTACAGTGAAGGTCTGTGTTGTCATTACAGTAGGATCATAGTTTGAAGCATCTACATTCCATGTTACATTGGCATTCATATTCCTCGTACTCGTTACTATGACGACTTGGGCAGGTAAACCTAGCGCCGCCGCCGTTTTGGCTGTCCCAGTGGGCAGTCCCGTAATATCGCCAGGCGCCGTGATGGCGCTCAGCTTCGGGCCTATCCCAAGCTTATCTTCCGCCTCTATCAGCACGTTGTAGTTGGTGATCCACTCTTTCTGCGTATCCGTCAAAGCATCATATTGGGCACGAATCGCTCTAACAGCGCTTTCCTTATCGAGTGTAACTTCGCCGATTGCCGCGATTTCATCAATAAGCGTTCTGCAATCCGTTGCCTTAACTTCGTTAATGCGCGCCTGCAAAAGCTCGCTCACCTCGTCTATTTCTTTCTGCTTTGCAGTTACGCTTTCCATCGTCCATCTTTCGTTTTTGCCGAAGTTCAGATCGCCCGAATTATTCAATCTTATGTTCGATTTTAGATTACCGGGCACGATATCCGTCCATACGCTAGTAGGTGCACGATACGACCACATAAAGTATTGCAAATCGCGGTATAGCTGGACAAACTCGTCTCTGTTGAATGGACCACTCTTCAAATTAGTCAAATAAACGTTTGTCGGTCCGCCAGTAAACTTGGTTCCGTTTGTTCCGTAATTTTCATAAACGCCCCCGCCGTACACATATCCAGCATCTTGTATGATTTCCCAAGCATCCTGGATCAGCCCATGCAGACCCTCTATTTCGACCAGCAGGCTCATTGCGACATCCAAGTTTTCCACAGCTTTATCAATATCTACCTGACTGTAAATGGTGTTATGCACATCTTTCTGGCTGAAAATATAAATCGCTTTGGATATCTGCTGCGTAAGATTCAGCCTCGAATATGGGGAATACTTATAGCTTCCGTCGTGTTTATATCCCTCTTCGAGTTCTTTCGCTTCATTAAGACGCTCCTGCAATGCTTCATAATTGTTGCTGCTGATATCAGTGGTGTCATTCGCCATAACCTTGAGATTAATGTTCACTCTCGCGAAATCACCATTGCTGGCGCTCGCTCTTGAAGTAACAAGAATATAACGATATTTGTTGCCTTCCGTTCTCAACCAAGAACGCGCATCGGGAGGATTGTGACCAGAATCGGCGGACTGTATTTTATTGAAATCCGATGAAAAAGTTCTGTTTCCGATGGCATTCCACGTATAACCACTTGCTTGATCATGATAATTGGGCAGCTGTTCGCTATAATTCATAATCGCTCCACCAAATTGTGGAAAAATCGTTGTAGGTACGTTAGTATCATATCCTTCAGTCATCCAAGCAATATACCAATCCTTTTTATCTAAACCAGCATTGGCCACTTTCGTTGTAGGTGCTTGATTCCAAAGCTTCGAAAAGTCGGGGGAGTTACCTAAAATCATAACAGTGCCTTTGTGATGGGCAGTATTCCCGACGCCGTAATTGATTTCAGTGATATCAAACTCCTTGCCAAGGTCGACAATAAAGTAATCGTCCGCGAAAGTTCCTGTCGTGTTCGGTGAACCGTCAGCGTTGGTCGGAGAACTGATATCCTGCCACAATTTCTCTCCTTCAGGCAATTCGCTCTGCTTATAGTTTCTACCCTCAGTCAGTCCAGTATGAAGAGATCCATATTGGCCGGGTTTTACAAGACTCTGGGCGTTTTCAAACTTTCCGTGACCGATGACCGTAGCGTTTTCGGCAACGTTGCGGTAGACCAGAGCCGACTCATATACTTCAACGGTTACGACCAGTTCCGGACTAGTTCCAGATGTCGTTTTGAAAGTGATTGTGAGCTTGCCCGCCTTTTTGGGCGTAATCTCATAATCATAATTCGTTATCTGTTTTACCTCAGCAGAATCACCATTTACCTCGTAAGAAAGAAAAACATCTTTCGGATTTGCGGGTGTAAAGCCTGTAATCTTTAACTTGGCAGGAGTCTTATTAAATTTACTTAATTCCAATCTGTCGTTAGTAGCACTTGATACAATAGACGTCGTTGCGGATGCATTTGCACTCGAAATTAGTTTTCCCGCCGCATAGCGTAGTCTGTCTAATATCGTTGAGTAGACCGCCGCATTCATTTCGTCCAAAGCCGTTTCCGCCTTCGAAATCGTATCCGTCAAAAGCTGAACCGAGCTTGCAGTTTTACCGTTTGTATCAACAGCGCGCGCTTTCACGATTTCTGCACGCAACGCTTCCGCCATGGCGTAATTCAACCCGAGCTCTTTCTTGGCTGAGCCATCAGGATAGGTTGTAATATTGAAATCAACCTTCCCGTTGTGGAGAATTTCCAGCGTATACACGCCATTTTCAAACAATTCTTTATGTTCATATTTGGGCGTTTCATAAATGTCTTCGATACCGTAAACGGCAGGGTCATAATCGATAAATGTAACTTCCGGCTTCTTAGTCTGGTTATACAACTTAATCGTAGTCTTACGGCCAGACGTTTCAAGGCTATCGTCGTTTCTAGCAGCGTATGTTCCGTCCGCCTGTTTTCTATAAGCAAGACTATAGAAAGGTGGCCACTGATATCCTCCGGGCATATTACGGTGGTCGATGATATAGTTGTTGAACGTGAAGTTCATACCCTCTTCCGACTCGTTCATATATCCGAAGCCGGCGATGGGCATCGTGATATCCACGCTTGTTGTCTTGTTTTCAACGGGCACAATTTTTGCCGTCTGCATTCTGTCCTTATTCGTTCGCGCATACGTTTCACTCACATAAGTGCTGTTCATGAACCACCACTGTGTTTCCGCCACGTTCTGTGCAAACGCCGTTGTACCGGGCAATGTGTTATCGGGATAGAGCGTGTCGTAATACGACTGATCCTGTTGCTTCGTAACGATTTCGATATCTGCATCGCGGAACAGCTGTAACACTTCTTCGTCAGTATTCAACGGCAAAGAGGGAATCAAGCCATATTTACCCGTAGCCTGATTTACACCAATTCCATTCAGTGTAGGGTCGATAGGCTTCCAAGTAAAGTCTGTATAATTCCTTATGTCACCGCCACCGTCACCCATACCGCCATACGCTGCACGTCCGAGAGCTACGGCCTGAGTGTTGGCAAGGACTTCTTCTTTTGACGGAATGGAAAGCCGACCATGCTCAATATCCTGATATAAAGGATAAATGACATTCATAGCCGTAGCGATACGTGTTCCATACGTATTCATCGCATAATAGCCCGCTTCAACGGCTGTAACCGTGCCGCCGTTCATCAAGGATCGCATCAGATTCATGGCGTACTGCGTATCAGGCGCATTCGTTCTGCTGGGCCCCGCGCCGTTAATGCTCGTTACGTTGCCATATCCCCACCAGTCAGGCGCGATGCCCCAGTTATCAGCGAATCCCCCGAGCCAAAGTCCCAGAATTGTGGAAGCGGTTTCGATATCAATAAAACTTTGCTTGTACATCAGAACAACGTTTTCTGAATTTGCTTGCATCGAATCGTACAGATACTGGTTATCCTGCAAATAATCGAAAAACAATCCGTTTTTGAACTGGCCGTTGTTTGAATCTTTCCAGAAAACGAACATTCCGTTTTCGGCAGAGAAGTTAATCGCGTCGGCTATATACGTAGACTGATTGCCATACACGTCTCCGCGCCAACCCATACTGTTATCAAGCTCCGCCATATTGAAACCGATAAAATGCTCGTAGTTGTCCGCCATGTGTTGGAATTCTTCCATAGGAATGAAAGCATCAGTTCTTGATTCACCCTGTATTTGCTGAATGATAAAGTCTACGTTGAGTTCTTCGCAGATATCCGCTAATTGATAGTATGTCTGCATCGTCTGCGTATAGTCATTATTTTTGGCTGTCCAATTGTAGGTACCGTCTGGATTAACCGTTCTGTTTCCTCCGGCGATTAATAGAATAACTAAAGATTCTCTCAAATCTTCCGGCGTTGCAGCGATGATATCTTCGATTCTATTAATGTTATCATCGTATTCGCCACTCTTAAGTGTCGGATCATTTTTGCCTTCGTTAGTAGTACTCGGTGTAGGGAAACCGTTGTCAGGATAATACGTAAACAGGTCCACGGGATGTTCATTATCGATCACCCGCCGCATTGGCGCTTTATTGCTCTCGTCTTTATTGCTCACGTCTTTATTGCTCTCGTCTTTTTCAGCCGCAAATGCTGTCGGCGATATAGGTGAAATTAGAAAGGCTGAAAACGACATGCATACTATCAGAATCACACTAATAATGCGGCGCAAAGGTTTTTGCATCAGTTCTCTCATGATAATCCTCCATAAAATAATAAATAGTTACCAACCACGATAATCCTTATACCTAAATTGGGACTTGACTGGTTAATTTTTTTCTGCACGAAAAATCAAGAATGTTCTTCTAAAAAGTCACAGGATTTATTAACTGAGTTTTGTAAAATATTATCAAAACCTTAACTTTCGCAGAGCGACTTGAAAATTGTCGCACCTTCACTGGCAGCGCGAATCATATCCATTACATATTGTGATTCGGGATACGTGAAGATCTGCTTCCACTCCCCATTCGAAGGATTCCATCCACCGAACAATTCACCGTAACCTGCTAGCTGCCATTGTCACCAATCCGAGCTGGTTCCCTAATTCCCAGCTAAGTCGGCAAGGAATAATCCTAAGCCTAAGCTTTCGGTTGATCGCTCTGTATATGATTCTTTATACAGAAAAGCAAAATTCTCTTTATGTGCTCTCATGGCATTGATTAAATTCGGATTATTCTGGATCCAATCCATCATCGTTCCATTCGGGCTAAAGATGTTCGTATCCGACCATACGAATAGTCCGCCGTATTGAGAAACCATGTTAAATCTTCGAATGACTGAGAACTATTTTGATGGCTTCCGCGGATCGATATGGCTTCTGGATTTCTAAATCTGGATTAGTCCGTCGATTAGTGGATTTTACATAAATGGTATTGAAAATTCCTAGCAAATCATCTAGCCTCTGCGACTGTTCCACCACTTGAGGAGCATTTATACCGTACTGCTCCACAAGTTGATACAATTCGTCCCTAGCTTCTTCAATTCGCTTTTGAAGCACGCACATTCGTATTCACGTCCTTTTCCGTACTCTCATGATTCCAATTATGCGCCTGTCAATTTCCTTGCCCATGAACCTGATTTGACAATGACAAGTAACAATGCCATAGCCGATAACAAGCCTTTCCATATCGCAATGTTTCCACCACTTCCGGTAAAAGAACCAAAAGTAACATTAGTTGCAATCGCAGCATAGATGACGCACCCGATAATAATAATGCCCTGCAGGCAAACGGCCGCATAATCCATAATGAATTTTTTTCCTGTACCCGAAATGGAGTCATGGATGAAAGTTGATATCGGTATCGGGGCGACAGCGGTATAAATCAGTAATTCGAATAGTCGTCCAAAAACGACGAGGATAATGACGCTCTTCACACCCCACAAGGCCCATCCAGTCGTGCAGTAATCAAATTTTTAACGATATCAGTGTTATCCAGATGATTTTCTGCAATGAGAAGATTCGTAGAATAAGGTGTCTGGTTCTCGAGTATTGATTTCCATAGTTGTGTTAATGTTGAAGAAACCGTGTAATAGAACCCAATCATGTTCAAGGGATGTGTATTGTTTACCGTTACACGCATTGCGGACTCTGCTTTTGCTTGTGAAATGAAATCATTCATGAAGCTAAGCAGCAATAGACATGATGTGAAAATAATATCTATAAGTACATCCGTGCTTTGATCGTAGTCATTTGAACTTCAGCTCCCATTTCGCATTATTTTTATCGCCTAGAACCAATCATTTTTGAACTTGCCATATTCACCCCCTCTTAGAATTAACGGTTTGCGGGCTTCATCGCTCTCATGCTTACGACCTGGTGTGCTGGAAGTTGAAATTTATATTGATAGCTATCGTAGGTACGCACGATTTGATTGATATCCATATTAGTTTTAAGGGGGACAACAGATCTAACACGGTAAAGGCCTCCACGATCCGATTTCAAATGCACTTCCGTCAGTTGGCCATTGTGCCATTCCATATCTACCGTAACACCGCCCCTGGCTCGGAGGCCGCGAACCTTTCCATTTGACCATGCGGCAGGAAGCGCAGGTAGAAGAAGTATTTCATCTGTATGGCTCTGTAAGAGCATTTCTGCAATCGCAGCGGTTGTCCCGAAGTTTCCATCAATCTGAAAGATGGATCGGGTATAATCAATTCGTGTATCGACCATATATGGATGACCGTCGAATAGATTCGTGAAGGTCGAGTTGCTGAATAAAGCAAGCATATTGTCGTGCGCTCTCTCCCCATCCCGCTGTCTTGCCCATAAAGCCATCGCCCATGCACAGCTCCAGCCTGTACGACCGCCACTGTGTAGCATTCGATATTCTAAGGATTTACGAATGGCATCGCTTAGTTCGATATGACGGTCTATTTGAATACTGGACCCCGGATACATGCCATAAAGATGCGATAAATGCCGATGTCCCGGTTCCCACTCTTCGTACTCATATAGCCATTCCTGCAGTCGACCGTCGCTTCCAATCTGTAAAGGGTGAAGTTTGGATATCGCCTCTTTTAGTTGCAGTGCAAATTCACAATCTTGATTTAGAACTTCAATCGCGGCAATACATTGCGTGAATAATTCACGAATCAGTACCAGGTCCATCGTCGCTGCTTTTGAGATGGCACAAGGCTCGCCATCAGATGTAATGAATTTATTTTCGGGAGAGGTTGAAGGATTTGTAATCAAGTATCCCGTTTCGTTATCGGAAATCAACCAGTCCAGATAGAAAAGCGCAGCTTCCTTCATAATCGGGAATGCTTCTTGCTTCAGGAATGTTTCATCTTGGTTGAAACAATAATGTTCCCATAAATGACTGCACAGCCACGCGCCTGCCATCGGCCAAAATGCCCATACCGCTTGCCCGCTCGCCGGTGAAGAATCCATCCAGAGATCCACGTTATGATGCGCTGCCCAACCTCTGCATTGATAATGAATAAGTGCCGTCCTCTTCCCATGTTGTGCCAACCGTTTGATCCATGCGAACAATGGCTGGTGACATTCTGCTAGATTGGTCGTCTCGGCGTGCCAATAGTTCATTTGAACATTGATGTTTGTGGTCCAATTGCTCCCCCATGGGGCTCTAATTTCACGAGACCAAATGCCTTGCAGACTAGCGGGTTGAGAGCCTTCCCTTGAGCTGGAGATTAGCAAATAGCGTCCATAATGAAAATAAAGAGCTGCCAACTCAGGATCTCTAGCGCCTTGATTGACCGCTTGTAAACGGCGATCTGTTGGCAGCTCAGAAATATCCGTATGCTCCAAAGATAGTTCAACTCTGGTTGATAGCGTTTCAAATTCAGAGGTATGCCTAGCCTTTAATGCTTCATAAGTCATCTTGCAATTGTGATCAAGCAAGCTTTGTACTAAATCTTTGAGATTTAGATCACGGTCATAGCCTTCCGAATGTAGCTCTGAATAATCAGTGGCAGCAGAGACGAATATCGTCACGGCATTGGCATTTCGAATCTCAATAACCGAATCCTGCTCATTCCATTGAACATTCCCTTGATCCGTAATCCATTTCATAGCCGTTACGAAACGAAGTCCCCTCCCTTCCTCGTAAATGATCGGATGAGGATGATCTTCGATATAATTCGGTTCAACATGGCTAGGACATTGGCCAATAAGTTTAAACGTCGATGAACGAGCGTCATATTCGATATCATGATTCAGCTGGCTATCTAACTTTAATGCGATCGATATTCCCTCTGGCTTGGAGCTCGTTAATCTTACAACCATACAGTGATCCGCGGCGCTCATGAACGCTTCTCTTGAATACGTCTCACCATCTATGGAAAAGACGGTAGTCGCGACTCCTGCTGTCAGATGTAGCGCGCGTTCATATGCTGAAGCGCTTTCAACTCGTGTAATGTGTTGAATGTCCAGACTGCCTAATGGCAAATAGCATTCATGCCATGGTCCAAGCATATACCGCTCTACAATTTCTTCAGCCTCTTTATATTCTTTCTTGAATATCAGGTCTCTGACCTGTTCTAGATGGCGAATCGCATCATAGTTGTTCGTATCCCTAGCGAAACCTGACCACAAGGAATCTTCATTTAAATCGATTCGCTCGTTATCAATACCCCCGTATACCATTCCTCCCATGAACCCATTTCCGATGGGAAATGCTTCTTCCCACGATGAAGCCGGTTTATCGTCCCAAAGTGTTTGGCTTGAATTCGTTCTTGACTCAATCATGATAGCCTCCTGCTTATACAGATTTTGAGGGATTGTCTTAAATAATTTATGCTTTATCTCGTTTGGAGCGATCATAGGGATTAACCCTTGACCGCTCCTGTCGTCATTCCCGAAATAATATACTTCTGCCCAAGAAGGTAAATAATAAGAACTGGAATCAGTGCAATTGTGATGTAAGCACATACAAGAGCATAGTTATACGAGTACAGCTGCTGGAAGTTAAACACACCCATTGGCATCGTCCACATGGACGATTTGGGTACAAGGAAAAGTACGTTTCCGAAATCATTCCATATGCTCGTAAAGGTCAGAACGATATTCGTCGATACGACGGGCATTAATAACGGGAAAATCACCTGAAAGAACATTCGAATCGGTCCAGCCCCATCAACATTCGCCGCATCGTCTAATTCGCGTGGAACGCCATGAACGAAGCTATAGTAAATGAGAATCGTAAATGGAATTTGACTCGCTAAATCAACCATGATTAATCCAGAAAAATTGTTGCCCATATGCAAAATTTGAAGCAATTTAATGGCTGGTATAAATGAAAAGGGAGCAATCATCCCAGCGAGCAGATATTTATAAGTAAAGCTAGTGAAACGAGTTCGATGGCGTTGCATAATAAACGCGGAATATGAACATAAAATGACGGTCAAGAAAGTTACAGTCACAGAGACAAATAATCCGTTGGTTAGTCCTCTCCATATCTGTCCTTCATGGAATGCCGTTATAAAATTCTCGATATGAAATGTTGAAGGCAGCGTAAAATCCATAATTTTAGATTCAGCTTCGCTTTTCACCGAAGTGATTAATATGAGAAGAAATGGAACCATATAGATGAGAAAAACGATAACGGCTATGAAATAGGTACCAAGTTGTAGGATGTTTTTGCGATTACTCATCTTAATTCGACTCCGATCTTTTGCTAAAGGAATTAATCGCTAGCGCTACGATCGTAATAATGATGAATTGAATGACGCTAATTGCAGCAGGATAGCCTATCGATCCAGATGACATCGATTTAACCAGGTAGGTAGACATTACTTCGGTCGCATGTCCGGGGCCCCCACGAGTTAGGGCATAAATAATATCGAAGGCTTTTAACCCTGAAATAATGGATAATAGGATGCTAAGATTTAATGTAGATGAGATACTTGGCAGAGTGATATTAAAAAATTTCCTAAAAGCGCCAGCCCCATCGATTTCGGAGGATTCGATCAAATCCTGCGAAACGGATTGAAGCGCAGCTAAGATCAGCATCATAGACCAGCCAACGCCTAACCATACATCAACGCCAACAACAGAATACATGGCTATGGAGAAGCTTCCGAGCCAGTCATTCGCGATCGACGACAGTCCAATCGAGGTTAAGAAATTATTCAAGAAGCCATCGTAACTTAGAATATAATTAAAGATGAGCGCAACCATGATGACGCCGAACATAATCGGGATATAGATCAATGCGCGAAGAAATTGATTTCCCTTAAACTTCCTGTTCAGAAGAAGTGCAAGGAAAAGTCCGATAACCGTCTTCCCTACTGCGACGAGAATGGCGAATTTAAATTGATTCCAAATACTCAATAAGAAAGCTTCGCTATCACTGAACAGCGTCTTATAATTCTCGAACCCTACGAAATGAACCCCGGAAGTTTTGATACTTGCGTCTGTTAGCGAATAGAACAAGCCTATCGCTGCTGGCGAGATGTAAAAAACAGTGAAAATCAGTATGATTGGGATTAAGTAATATACTGGATATGTCTTTTTCTTGTAAGTGTCCTGCATTAGCTTCTCTTCCTCCATACTCTTAAAGGAGGAACTATACCTATTCGTTCATAGATATAGTTCCTATTCTTTATGCTATTGAAATTAAGGTTTAAAATCCTGGAATTTTTGCGATTTTTGCGTTTTTAGTATACATATCTTGATGTTTTTGCACAAATTCATCCGTTGTAATTTTTCCACCCAAGAGCTCCATATACGCTGCTACCAAATCGTCATATGGCATTGGGACAACGTAAGCGTCATCACCGTGTCTAGCGATCTTTCCAGTATTAACGAACGATTGGACTTCTTTCATCGCTTCAGGCATTTTATCCGATACATCGATATCTTTAAATGGGCTAATCCCTGGTGCTTGCTCCAAAGCAGATTGCGCCTGTTCCTTATCCGTAATAAAGCGCAACAAATCCTTCGCTTCTTCTGGATGTTTACTGCTCTTCGCGATGAATACTTGCGTTCCGCCATTTATCACAATCGTCTCTGATCCATCCTTATTTGGTAAAGGGAAGAATCCGATTTGAGCATTCGGGTCTTGCTTTAGAACTTCAGGAACAAAGAAACCTCCTTGGATGACCATCGCCACGTCGCCTTTAGCAAGGGCTTGCTGTTGTTTCTCATAGGTTCCTGTAAACAAGTCTTTGTTGAAATATCCTTTCTTCGCCCAATCCTCTACTTGTTTATATTGTTCTACAAAATCCGGGATGTCCTTCCATTGAATCTCGTTTTTATTCAACTTATCCCAAACCTGTGGATCTGCGCCGCCTAGAATACCGTTTACTGCGTTTCGATGCTGCAGAAGCGTCCAGCCGTCTTTTGCGGCGAAATAGAATGGCGTTTTGCCGGATGCTTTGATCGCTTCCAAATCTTTATTCAGCTCATCGATTGTTTTAGGAACAGAGAGCCCCAAGTCGGAGAACACTTTTTTGTTGTAGAATACGCCCCATGCCCCGAGCTGAGATGGGTAAGGGAATGCGTAGATCTTTCCATCTGAATATTTAAGGGAATTAAGAACGACATCGTTAACTCGGCTCTCGAAGCCCTCTCCGGATATCTCCAACAATTGGTTTGGAACATCATACTTCTGGTACGAACCGAAGAAGATATCAACATCTCCGTCGCCTGAAAGCTTCGCTTTGACAAGGTTGTCATACTGATCATCTTGTATTGCTTGAATGTCCACTTTGTTCCCTGTTTTTTGCTCCCATTTCGCGATTAAATCCTTAATGCCGCCTACAGCCAGTTGGCTTGCTGCTCCAATGTAACTAATCTTTACCGGTTCTTTCTTGTCCGGCACAGCAGCCGTTTCTCCCGCACTCGTTCCCGAATCCGATGAAGTTGCGGCATTGTTGGATGATCCTGCTCCACATCCCGCCAATGATACGACCATTAGACTCGACATGAGCAACAACCAGCTATTCTTTGCAAATCTGTTCATCTTATGACCCCCTATTTAGTTGATCTCAATGTTGTAGATTGAAATCTATAAGTTAAATATAATGCTAGCGCTTTAGTTATGAAATATAGAATTCTGACTATCAAATTTATATATTTTTGATTATAATGTGGTTGTTTAATTATTGTTTAATAACACGAATATTCCAATTCGAGGAGCAGAGATATGTTTCAAAAACTCAGATTGCAGAACAAACTCATGCTTACGATCATGATCGTGTTTTTCGTTATACTCCTCTCGTTCATGATATACCTTTATTCCTCCATGAAATCATCATTATTAAAAACGGAACTTGCCGGCTTAGTTCCAACAACGCAGAAAATTTCCGATCAAGTGGATATGTTATACAAACAGCTCGATTATGCTGCATTAGGATTTACTAACAATCAAGAGAATTTGGACGTCATGGTAGAGATTAGCGGCGCTGCGAACGAAAATGACAGTTACGTCGCGCTGTCTAGACTCGCTCACAATCTGAATGCGATCTATAACGTTGTCAATGATCTGTACAAAGTCGTCGTGTTTAATGCAGACAAACCTATTTTTTACTCCTATTTTAGAGCCGATAATGTTGTTAAACAAATCCCTGAGCCATATACAAACTCTACCAAAATGGCAGAGTTATTTAGAAATGGCAAGGTTGCCGTCCTGCCCCCGCATCTCGATGCTTGGACCACAACGCCAGAGTCTGTCATCTCCGTCGTTAGGAAATTTAGCACGCCCTATTCCACCGATTTCGGAATGGTCGAGATTCAACTTCCTTACCGAAGCTTAGAGCAGATTACAACCATTCATAGTCAATCCTTTGATAAGAAAATATACATTTTAAACGCGGACGGCGAAATCATTTTTCCGGTGTTGACGAATACGAGCGCAAATGACCTGAATACGCTGAAACAACTTAAACAACGTATACGAGAGAAAACGTTATGGAATGGCGCGCAGAAGCTAGATGGCGGTTCTTCACTGATTAGCGCATATACGTCAAACTACTTAAATTGGACGACAGTCCTAATGGATGACGGTGTGATGCTGCAGCAAAATTTACGCCACTATCGTCTAACCTTGTTGATGATCGGGCTGCTTATCTTGTTTGCCGTTGTTGTCATTTATTATTTTGCGATTGGTAAATTGATCAAACCGCTGTTAACACTGACGAAAACAGTTCGGTCTATAAGCTTGAATAATTTATCTTTTAGTCTTGTTATCGAAGAAAATCGTGATTATGATGAAATTAGGATATTGAATCGTTCCTTCGAACAGATGATTGATAAGCTCAAGCTTGCGATCAATACCGAATATGAGTCCCGGATCCGAAGCATCGAAGCGAATTATTCGGCGCTTCAAGCGCAAATCAATCCGCATTTTCTGTTTAACACGTTGAACGTGATAGCTGTTCATTGCGAAGAGACGGATTCCATGGTCGCAGCAGATATGTGCTACCGACTATCGGAGATGATGAGATACAGCGGCTCATCCTCTCGATCAACAGCTACATTGGCTGATGAGATTAAATATTCCATTTATTACCTAGAATTAATGAAACTTCATTATGATGAGAGCTTGTTGTATCAAGTGAGTATCCCGGATGAAATGACCCTACTCCACTTTCCCAAGCTCTCGCTTCAGCCTTTCGTAGAAAACGCAATAAATCATGGATTTGATACCTGTCTGCCCCCTTGGCATATAGAAATCGATGGTCAATTTCACGGACTATCCGATTGGTGCATCAGGATTAAGGATAACGGATCAGGATTTGCCGCCGTGCCTCTTGAAGAATTGCGAAATGCCATTTCAGCCTATAGGAATAATTTTATGGAAGGCAAGCTGGTCGCTAACCTGCAAGTGTCAGGCATGGGAATCTTGAATACGTATGCCCGATTGCTTACACAATTCGGTGAGGATTTTTATTACGATATTACCAATTTAGAGCCTAAAGGAAGCCAGATTGTCTTTGGTGTCAGATCAACTAAGGAAGGAAATGATATTTCATCATGATTAATGTCATCGTTGCAGAAGATAAACATCCAATACTTCGAAATTTAGTCAAGAAAATTGAAGGGTATAGCTCACAGCTCCATGTAGTTGGTGAAGCCTCAGATGGTTTGACCGCACTTGAAATGTGCCTTCGGCTTAAACCACATATCGTTTTTACGGATATTCGGATGCCGGGAATGGATGGGTTAGAGCTGATTAAGCAGCTCAAACAAGCATGTCCAGAAACGATATTCGTTATTATTAGCGGTTATAGTGATTTTGAATATGCTCGGCAAGCGATTCAACTAGGCGTTCAGGAATATGTACTAAAGCCTGTCACCCAACAAGCGATGGATGAGGTGTTGGACCGTGTAACGCATCTGGCACTATCACAATATGGTGCTACGGAGCAGCAATACATTTCTGATTTACTAAAAGGCAGACATATTTCGCCAGACCAGTATATTTTGGAACCCGAAAATAAAGCATACCGCGTATTAATTATCTGTGTGGGTTCCATATCTAAATTTCAAATTGATCTTGCGAATCCGTATCATGATGTCTGGTTTAAGTTTGACATGCCGCGATTTCTCGCCAATCATCGAGATATTCCTTACGATAATGCATGGGTATTTGATGGAGAAGCCATGAATGAGATTGTCGTCGTATTTCGGTGTGAGACAGAGAGTCCCTTCCCTACGGAATCGTTATACGATGCGTTTTACCAAGCTTTTAGTCAACAACAAGAGCATTTTTTTACTTTTGCAATGAGTAACCGTGTAGAGAAACTATGCAATTTGAAGCTTGAATATCAATTAACGAGGATGATACTAATCAATAATGCGGTCTTCGGAATGCCGAAGCTTATTCAAGTGAGTGACTATGCTTTGAATGCTCCGAATCTGATCGATCCGGATAAATCGTTTGATAAACAGAAGCTTCTATCCTTCATGAAAAATAATAATAAAGAAGCCTTTCAAAGCGAAATCAAGTTATGTCTAGCTGATTGGGAAAGGTCTACATTGTCGCAAGTAAGCATCGAGTTATGCTTAACGCATATGCTGCAATGCATGTGCCAAGCTATGCTGCAACAAAATATCGTGAGCCGCGATCTAAAATTAGAACTCGATGAAGTCATCTCGATTTCAAAAGATTATCCATCATTATTTCGAAATGTCTCCTTTCTATTCGAGAAGTTTTTCCATCACGCTAAAGGAAGTTTGGATTCTGGTTCAAATTCCGTGAAAAATGCAATTGAAATTGTGGAACAATATCTTCAGGACCATATGGCAGATGAACTTACTATCGCGGATATTGCGGATATGGTCAATTTTAATGTTTCATTTCTAAGCCGGGAGTTCAAGAAAATAAAAGGGATTTCTCCAATCGAATATTTAACGCAGCTTAGGATTGAAAAAGCGAAACGGCTCATATTGGAGCCATCTAATCATAAATTTAAAGACATCGGATATATGGTAGGCTATAGCAATCCTTATTACTTCAGCAAAGTATTCAAATTAGTGACCAGATTAACGCCATCTGAATATAAAAATGCATATGTGACGACAAATCTATAAGGTACAAAACAAGAAGCTGCTCCCACCTAAAACGGGAAGCAGCTTCTTATTAAAATGCGTCTTCATACTGGAATTCTAACCTCTGACTTGCATCTATAAGTATTTCTTGTTGTGACATATTCATGATTTGGATTTGACGCGGGAAGTCTTCTTCAGGCATTTTGTTGCCGCTGATCGTTACTTCGCTGCAACCTTGAAGAGATATCAATGTATCGTCACCAATCTGTCGATCCGTCATTTCAATCCCACCGTTCAATCTCAAGATATTTCTAGCTTGTACGGCATCCGACTTCATCATGTTATTATTTCGAAACATTAAATCTCTCGTGCTTTTTGCGTGTAGAAGTAGAGAATCCGTTAGTTGAAAGTAGTTATCTTCAATAAGAATATGTTCATGAACTGGTTGATTGACATCGACGCTGCTGTTTTCGGGCACGATGTAGAGCACGGGATGCTCTCTGCCCCCGCATTCGATAAATCGGTTTCTACGAATAGTAACATCATTCACCCTCCCGGATTCAAACCAGCTACTCGCGTCATTCGCAATCAGGATCCCGCTCATAACGATACGTTCGAACAGATTATCTTCAATTAAGATTTGTCCGGAACTGGTTGCAAGGATGCCGCGGGTTGGAATTCTGGAAAAATGATTGTTACGTATCTCGACATCCGGATTCCAAGTTACGTTTTCGATTACATCACCAGAGACAATGTTTTCAGGAACAGGTTTCTCCAAGGTTAGCAGCAGTTCGCGGGGACTAATTCGATGTACGGCAGTCACCTTATTCTTGTCAAATACAGCTAATGTTTTTTCTCTGACAAAGTGAATATCATCTCCAGGATAGAAACCATCTAAACCATAGGTTTGTGGATGCATAAAACGAACGATGACACGTTGTTTTTCCAGAACCTCAACAATTTGCAAGTGCGTACCGTGGACATTAATTGCATCATCGTGGGATCCCATGAACCTGCTATTTTCAATTTTGATCAGACCTCTACAACTTGAGAAATGCATAAGATCCGCGAAAGCGGCAGCAGTCCGTCCAGTTTCTGTGCGTGGTGATAGATCGATATTATCGAATGTAATATCCTCGCTAAATTGGCTCACAACGCCAAGACCATGCATAAAATGAATACTTACGTTCTTCCATGAAATATGGCGGCTTCTATGAATGAAAACCCCGACTTGATCTCGTATTCCGTCTCTGACTTGAAGAATTCTTCCTACCGGAACGGATGGCAGGTCAATGAAATGGAATCTTAAATGATTCGCAGCAATCTCCTCGACTTTACTCGCAGTCTCACACAAATTTTCAGCTCTCCAGGTCATATTGGAAGCTAGATCAACTTCCTGCATATATCCGTGAAGAAAACGCCAACCTGAGCCAATCCAGAATAAGCGATCTTGACAGATTTCATACCTCGAATCCGGATGGACCTGCATGTCGATATAATGATCACCTACGGCTAGAACAGTCATCTCCGCCATCGTTGGATTTGCAACATCAATCCGCAAATTTTGTATTGTGACAAACTCACAAGCTTCGAATGCAATCATGGTTTGTTTCCCATGATACATCAGCAACGAATCGTTTCCTTCTATGGTTAATTGTCGGTGGCGATCAAAGTAAAGCCCAATCGTCTTTGTAATATCCGATACTTCTTCCTCGCTAGCCGTATTCGAGATATTGTAGGGTACTCGTATGGCCTGATGAGAATAGATGTCATACCGCCCTTTAGGAAAATATAAAATAACGGGACCATTGACGCGTGAAGCAGCCTGGATGGCAAGGCGAATTGCCATTGTGGAATCTTTGCAAGAATCGGGTAGTGCACCGTAATCCATGACATTTATTGTAATCTTCTCGGCTTCTGTTACCAGATTGATGACACTCATGAAAATGCATCCTTTCACATTAAGATGAGTATTATTTTAATGTCTATCTGACAAGTAAATAAATACATAAGTTTTGCTTATTTCGTTATACTTTTTTGACTCGGGATCTAACATAGGTGTCTAAGATTGTTCTCTTGGCTTTCGATCCCCCTGGCGGTGATGGATGCACGAATTAGCGTGTCCGATCCGCAAAGGAATTTCACATTCTAAAATCTATAATACTATAGCAATCATACTAATCCAGCTTTTTCTGGTTAATGGTAACTTGGACGAAAGCAAAAAAGACGCCATCCCATTGATTCAGTATCAGACAAGTGGTAAAAATGACGTATAATACATGATATTATCGGTGTAAACTAAAAAGAGCCTTCGCCACTCCAACGGCAAAGACTCTAAGGACAGATGTCAAATACGCCGCGCTCTTGAAGGGTGGGCCATGGACAGTCGCATGGGATGAAGCTCCAAGGCGCTATGGCCATTTTCACGGTTAATCTAAAACGGATTTTGAAGCTAATGAAGTAAGAAAACAGCCATACAGGCATACTTAGATAATTAAATGTCGACCTTCATGCCTAAAAAATGGGAAAAGTTCGTCTTTTTTATTTGTGTCTCTTTACCACTAGGAAAAACTATAAGTTATTCAGCGGCCTCACTAAATGCAAGAAGTTTTTCTATCATTGGACAATTCGCCCTTTCTGTACTCGTCTTAATTGATGAGAGGGAAGAAGTAAGGAGGGGAGAAAATAGATATCCCCCCCCCATTTCATTACAAGCCCATCCTAAATCACGCTAAAGCAAACATAATTGCAGGTTTGTTTATTTCAGGATCGCTTTAGCTACGATTGCAAGGTCTTCGATATCAACCTTGCCGTCTTTATTGACATCCGCATTCACATTCCAACCCGCTTGACCTTGTTGTGTGCCATAAGCCGCTGCGACAATAGCCAAATCTCCAATCGAGACCTCGCCTTTACCATCGACATTTGCGTTTATCTTCTTGTTATTAAACGCTTGAATTGCTACTTCCAATGCGCCTTTCGCATTATCAACCTGCTGCTGAGAAGCATTCGAATCGTTTGCTGTCACATTAGCCGCATTGATAGCTGACTGTAATAGCGCTTTGGATCCAATCACATACTGACCGTCCGCATTGCCTTCCACTGCAGCATCGTACTTCGCTTGAGCACTTGTAATCAATGCATTTAGCAATGATTTATCCACGCTTTCCACGATTTGAATATCCTGGTTGCTTCCTTTGATCTGCAGTTCATGCCCCTGCGCGTTAGCAATCGCAACATTATTGAAAGAAATCGTCGTAGAGGTTGCCTGCGTTCCAGATTTGGCAGTAAATGCGAATGCAAGGACATCCCCTTGAGCATTCACTCCTTGATTTTCGTTCACGCTAGCAACCAAAATCCGGACTTGTCCCGGTACTGCTTCCTTTTGATCGATGATTTTAAAACCGTCTTTCAATGATGTAACCGATTCAAACTGTAAATGTGCCGGATCATAGTGAAGCGTCAAATCTTGAGCATACACTTGCTTGTATACACTATCCGTAACGCCAGTCAATCCCATCTTCAGATTGAATGCTTGGCCAGCGTTCACCTTAACTGGACCTGTAATAACCGATTGCGGCACTTCCACTGATTCAAGTAATACATTGATCTCAGCAGCTGATGCGTAACCACCAACGCCCGCTGTTGCTTCGAGCTTGACATATGATGCTTTTGTCGAAGTAAATGATGCGTATTTCTCCTTGTTATCGTTTACCCAATCTCCATTTGCAACCTTAGTGTAGGATACTCCATCCTCACTTACATACACGTTATAGCTTGTAATATTTCCGTTGTTGCCTGATTGCCTTGGTAAATAAGCGAGTCTATTGATTTGGTGGGTTCCTCCAAGATTTAAGATAATCGATTGGGGGAGAACGCCTGATTTATCCCACTTTGTATGCCAAAACGTTTGTGGGTTTCCATCTACTGCCAACGAGGCTGCATTGTTCTCGCTGGCAGTTTCCTGACTTGCCGCTGATGCCGTCATTTGTGACTGAGGAACACTATTACTAGCTACATTTATTGTCAAAGGACGACTTATAACGGTCACCCCGTCTAAAGTAATCTTTACCGCAACAGTTGCTATAAACCCTACGCCAAAATCACCTTTAACAATGATCGTGTTACTACCTTCAACAACAGATAACCTTGCATCGCTAAATTGATATTCTACAGCAGCCTTTGATAGATCGACCGTCTCTCCATTACTTAATATGCCATTAATAGTAGATACGATTGGATCATTCGGTTTAATTGTCGTTTTATTCAGAGTGAAGTCAATTTTCTCTAAATAAGGAGCCATGTAGATTTCCTTTTGCTCATTAACAAAAAGATACGTAACTTTGTCAATCGAACGTCCGTCTATTTGCACTCGGATGTTAATCTTCGCCATACCTTGTGAAACAGCGGTCAGCAGGTTGGATTCGTCCACCGTAATCACATCCTGGTTTTCGCTTGTTACTGTGATCTTCGCATCTTTAATATCAATCGGTTCACCCTTACCCGTAAAAGCCGCAATGTCATATTTTCCTGTAGTAGCATCAACCGGCTTATACTCATAATCGAATCGATCAAATAACCCGGACTTATCCACTCCGTTTATTGCCACTTCAAGTAAATCAATCGTTGGCCCGTTTGAACCATTTTCAAATTGTAATCTAACGTATTGAGCTCCCACTCCCGTGTTTAATACATATTGATTGTAGAATCCAAAATAAGCAGATCCCGTCGGGCCGTTAACGGTGCTGACATCATTCCAGTCCACGCCATCAGCGCTCGTTTGAATTTTTATTGTTTTTGGTGTATTGATATATCTTTGATCCAAAGAATTGAAGTTTAAATTGATACTGGAAATCTCAGAGATTGTCGGAAGCTTAAATTCAATCCAAGCCTTCTCATTTGCTGGTACCGACCATTTGGATTGATCAAATTGAGTTCCGTCAATTGTTTTTCCATCAACTAGTTGACTTACAGCATCTTGATCATGACTAGCTGTAATTTCAGCGGCTCCTGCAAGGTTTTCGTGTGGCAGCAGATCCATGAATACTTTATTTGTTGTAAATGTTTTACCGTCTAAAGTTACATCCGCCCACACAACTCCCCGTGTAGGTTTTTCTACGAACGGCGCAATAATTTCATCATCCTTGAAAGTAAACGTATTTACTTCTTGGATAGCCACGGGATTATATTTATCACCAGCTTTTAAATCAATAGTACCCCCATGCCATGTAATATCTGCTGTATCAAGCCCGATCGCTCCACCTTTAGCTGATCTGCCTTCTATTTCATAGCGTAGGCCTTTCAGTAAATTAAACTCACCATAGGCTTCTTTACCTTCAATCAACAAAGTTGCTCCAATCAAGCTCTCGCCAACATAAACGACTCCATCTTTAACGGATATTTTTAAGATGTCCTCTTTCGTTACACCCTCATAAGCAGCACTTACGGTGATGGATGTTGTTCCGTTTGATACCGGAGTCACAATTCCGTTAGTATCGACCGCAGCTATTGCTGGATCTGCACTACGATAAGTTAAATCTGAAAGCTGGGCTTTCAGCGCCGGAAATGTCATATATCCCTCAGCGTTGATTTTCAGCGATGAAGGCGTTAACTGCTCCCCTGTTGCATTTACATCAGTAAGTGTATAGTTACGTTCAGGATTGTCAGTTACTATCTTAATAATCGTATCAATCGGATCCTCTTGAACGTTAGCAAGATTGATAGTCAAGCTGTCCCCATTTTGTTCAAACGATGTGACTGGGACATTCTCGTTCAACCATGTCACGGATGTTACCTTATCTTTAACCGGACGAATGGTCAAAGATTTTCCTTCAATGGCGTCAAACCCTCTTTTGCTGTCTGGTCCTTTCATAATATGAAGATAAACATTGTTGTCTCTATACGTTGCGTATCCCCATTGTGGACCTGTCGTACTGTTAGGAAAAGCAAATTTTTCATAATTGCCTTTCCCATCGTCTTCGTAGCCATAGCCTGAGAGGAAATATGGCATTGTACCCGTTGTAGACTCATGTCTTTCCGGCTTTCCTGCAGGTGCAAACCATTTTACAAAACTTTCTCTAACATCTATGAATTCCTGCTCTGCTTTCGGATACCTTGTAGCAATATCCTGAACGGAATCCCAGAAAGGCCCCCGGCTGTCTACGGGCGTCTGATCATTATTGTCCACGTAGCCTCTGCCTGCATTCATTATCATTTCTTTTGCCACTTGCCGGAAATCGTCGCGTTTGCCGTAGTAGGGAGACAGCGCGTTTTTCGTCCGAATCATTTTCCACGGCTCCATCGGCGTCCGTTTCAACAGATGATTCGCCCCGGCATTGTGGTAAATGCCATCCGCTTCCGCTGTTCTTAGATCCGGGTCTCCGAACTCCTCGCCCCAAGCATTGGAATTGACGATAATTTCATCGCTATAATTGCGGATGTTGCTGTACATCACATCATAGTTGGCACTACGCATAGCTTGAGGACCGTCAAAATAAAGGTAGGCCGGATCATATCGCAATATGAGGTCCTCCACATTCTGCATAAACACATCCGTAGAATTATGCTGCAGGCCCCCGCCTTCGGTTGCGTAATAGATACCGAACTTCATGCCATGGCGTTTGACTGCCTCCTCAAAAGGCTTAATGGTGTCGATGAGCTTGCCGTTCTCATCCTTGGGTAAATGCTCATGTCGAGGATGTTTCGGATCTGCAAATTTAGACGGCCAAGTATAAATTTGTTGCAACGATTCAATCGAAACTAATGAATGGCCTTGACGTTTTGCTCTTTCTGCCCATAGATCTGCCGAGAAATTCGGATCCACAAAGTTGCTGTACGACGGGAAAGCATGAGTTAAAGCGCCCACGCGCCCTTCTTCAAACCATTTATTCGGTCGTTCCTTTACCGTAATCGTCATATTCTTTCTAGCTGTATTCCCATCAAGATCCTTTACTTGTACAGTAAAGTTATAATCACCTGGTTTAGTATTAATATCGATGATACCTTTACTGCTAGTTAAATCGACATTTCCGTTCACTAATCCATCTGCAATGGTACCATCTGCATTTAATTCCAAGCCGTCAGGCAGTTTGCCGTCTACGAGCGTCCACGTATAACCAGGCTGCCCACCGCTCGCCATAAATTGAAATGCCGATGCCGCGACGCCGTGTTGCTTAGCGGAAGTCGATTTATTCCATACATAAGGCCATTCCTTGTAACCAAATGGCATCGTATGGGTTGGAAGCGATGCTTCCAAGTCATCCTCGGTTGAAAGGCCTTGCGTGACAATTTTTAAAGTTTCAGCTTCGCCTTCGACCGAATGGATTAGTCCGCTTATTTTATTGCCGTTTTGATCCGCGACTCGGCCATAAAACCCGAGATAAGCCACGTTCTGATCTTTTCCTACCGGGATATTGTTGGCATTCACATCTTCTGTATAGGTATGCTTGATTTGAATCATCAGTTTATTCCAACCCTGCTTCAACAGGACTGCTTGTTTGGTCAAATCCTTTTGCACTTCTACTGGTACAGTCGGTGCGGTCAAAGTTTTATCGTTTACATAAATGCGATATGAACCGCTTGCGCCTACATTAAAATACGCTTGTTGTTCTACCGGACTGTATATGTACGTGTGAGCATACACATATTTGTTTTTAGTTTCGACACCTTTTTTCACATAATAATAACCATGTAAATCTTGATAATCATCA
This sequence comes from Paenibacillus sp. J22P15, assembly GCF_056269345.1. Lineage (NCBI taxonomy): Bacteria > Bacillati > Bacillota > Bacilli > Caryophanales > Paenibacillaceae > Paenibacillus > Paenibacillus sp. J22P15. The sequence continues at coordinate 109,695 of NZ_JBWDNT010000011.1, read as the reverse complement.
TAGTTTCTGTTATAAATTCGATCATCAAAGTACTCCCACTTATTACTTTCACCGTCAGAACTTAATGAATCGCCAATATTAGGAGTAATCGCTGTCGTTGGCTCTACACCTGTCACTGCTGGATTGTTATAAACTTCTATTTCAGAAAGGCCGGTGATTGTTGGATAAGGTGTGCGTCCCTTATCTATTTCAACCTTCATTTGAACCACATTCTTCAATCCGGATGATAAAGCATAAACAGTTGGTTCGGATGAGTTAGAAGATGTACTTTTAACCTCTCCGGATTCAACTTTACTGCCGTCTTCAAGAGTAAACGTAAGATGATACCAATTGTTTACGTGACGCGAATCGCCCCATTGCGCTATTTTCACTTCATTGATTGCAATAGGTGTACTCCATTTTAGATTTACCCATGGGTTAGAGTCTCTTTCTGTCACCCATTGCTTTTTTTTGTCTCCATCCACTAAATTTGATACAGGGTTTACTGCAAGCGTTGACGACGATGCTGTTATTTCTGATGCCAACGGCGCATAATTCACGTTTTCTTCCACTTCAGTCCCGTAAATTTTGTCCACTACTGGCGCATCAAATGGACCAGATACCAGCCACGAATTTATAAATGGCGCATTACCTGCCACTTGCTGTGCACTTACTCTCGTGTTAGTGAATACAAACGTAAATGTTGTCATAATCATTGCAGCTGCCAATGTTACAGAAGTGATTTTTTTGAATCTTTTCATCATTTATTTCTTTCCTCCCAATTTCTGAATTTCTCCGCTTTTGAACGTAAAACAACTCAGATTGTGATAGCGCTTTCATAATCTCATGACAAGGTCGTTCTTAGTTGCGCATCCGGTGAGCGATAGGGTAGATACAAGTACTAATGAGATTGTCGATGTTAAAAGATATTTTAGTTTAAATATGTTTTATCCTCCTTATATTCACATGTACGCACTCAAACCGAACTCCTTAATAAGCTAACTTCTACAAAACCATTCTCCCGATAGGCGTCCCCCTTCTCTCTGATAGACTTCAATGTTGCATATTACAATTTCACAATAATTGATAAAACAAGTATTGCAAACATAAAAAAGTGTTTTTCTCTTTGATAAATCATCATTTCAGCTCTTTGAATAATAACACTTCTCCGAAATTATTAAATTTTAGAGAAAAATAACGATGGCTCTTGTATCCTTTTATGCTTTAACGGCTTCAAGGGTAATTCCATTGACAAAATACCATTGCAAAAAGGGATAAATCGGCCCTATCGAAAGTATGCAGGCAGCCATTCTGGCGCTTTCGCTTGGTAGTGTGCTCATTGCCATCTCAACCGATCTGGAAGCTTTCTCATTACTAAGAAAATACTGTATATTCGTCAGTAGCGATTGAAGCAAATATACCTTTGACCCTTAAGATGATCGTTACCTTATATGCGTTCAAAATCGATACAGCGCCGGATAATACAAACCGATAACCCGCGAGACCGAAATCTTTCGGGATAAGATGATACCCTTCTGCCAACAGCGATTTCTCACCCGTTAACGAAACGAATAGTACCATCAACATCGGAATAAGGCACATCGCGCAATAAACAATGAACATCAAATTGATCGCGAACTTTGGAAACACTCCTAATCTTCCCATTCATCGCTCACCAATTCATGCATGCACTTCTACACGAGAACCCGATTTTCCCGTTAAGCAAAAATAAGATCTCCCTTGGAGTAGGAAGACCTAAGTAGTAAAGCAACTTGCCCAAATGGATGAGGGGAAGCATATATCTCCCCCTTTTAACTACCAATACTTACTAGTGCGGTAAAACGATCAACACAACAATGTTCGATGTTATTTTATTGCAAGATTGCTTTAGCTACGATTGCAAGGTCAACAATATCCACCTTGCCGTCTTTATTTACATCTGCTTTCTCATTCCAGCCCGCCTGTTCTTGTTGTTTGCCGTAAGCCGCTGCAACAAGAGCCAAGTCTCCAATAGAAATATTTCCATCCCCATTGACATCCGCATTGATTTTCTTGGTGTCAAACACTTGAATGGCCGCTTCCAGTGCAGCTTTCGCACTATCCACCTGCTGCTGAGTAGCATTCGGATCGTTTGCTGACACTTTAGCTTCAGTGATTGCTGATTGCAGTGGCGCTTTGGATCCATTCACATACAAGCCGTGCTCATTGCCTTCCTCTGCTGCATCGTACTTGGCCTGAGCGCTTGTGATTAATGCATTCAAGAGCGACTTATCAACGGATTTACTAATTTGTATTTTGTGGGAGGATCCGTTAACCTTCAGTTCATTCCCCTGTCCGTTGGCAATCACAACATTGTCGACAGCAATTGTCGTTGCCTCCGTTGCAGATTTGGCTGTAAATTTGAAAGTCAACAAATCGCCTTGGGCAAGTACTCCTTGGCTTGCTTCCACGCTGGAAGCAATAATCCGAATTTGACCCGGTGCAATCTCCCTTTGGTCAATGACTTGGAATCCATCTTTAAGGGATGTAACCGAATCGAATTGCAAATTCGCTGGATTATAATGCAGAGTCAAATCTTGGGCATACACCGACTGGTATACACTTTGTGTTACGCTGGTCAATCCCATCTTCACATCAAATGTTTGACCAGCGTTCTCCTGCTGTAACCCTGTCAATGTAGACTGGGGATTTGAATTTATTGGATACAATAGCTTGAACCAGTTGAAATTAAATCCATCTGCAGTTGCCTGGAGCCTTATGGTATGCTTCCCGGCCGCCAGTGTAACCGTATCGGACACTGTTGACCAATTCCCCCAGCCTCCTGTACTCGGCAATGTCGTTGTCTTCTGCGGAACTCCGTCTACGATAAATGTGATGCCGGATCCTGCCGACTTATTGACAGCTACCCTGTATTGCAGAGTATAAGTTCCTGACGACGGAATATCGATATTACTGTATTCCATCCAAGAACCCGCACCAATCCATCCAAGACTCTGTCCGCCGCCAATGTCACCCGTATCCTCTTTCTTTACATTGTTCATAGAGGTATAGTTTTCCGCCTGAATAAAAGCTGGTGTATCAACAGTTACTCTAATGCTTGTTGTCAAAGGCGCGCTATTGGGATTTCCCACCCCAGTTGGCAAAGTTACAGCTCCATTTAAAGTGAAGGACTGTACAGTCTTTACTGTGGGATCATACTTTGAAGCATCTACATTCCATACAACATTAGCATTCAAGTTTTTCTGATCTGTAACCAATACTACTGTGGAAGGCAGTCCAAGGGCGTCCGCTGTCTTCGCCGTTCCGATTGTCACCTCTGTTATGTCAGCGGGCGGTGTGATGCTAACAAGCGTCATATCGCGCAATCCGCCCTTTGGCTTCAACTCATAGGAAGCATTTGTTTTGGTTGCAATTGTGTAAATGTCACCTAAAGCATTGGCACGCTTCGTTGCAGAAATCAGTGTGCCATCCTCATATACTTCCACTTCTTGATCTGGCCATGGGTTCAGAACGGAGAGATCTTTTCCTTTTTCACTTAATATTTTGACAAATGTCGTTTGACCAAACTCATTTTGATTGGCATCTACCAGAAATGCTCCTTTTGCGCGCAATCTTTTAAAGCTTGCTGCTTGATTATCGAACCAGTTCGCAAATATATTGAGAAAACCTTCATTGCTTTGCAATAACGAGTCTTGAATCACACCTAATAAGTTGGCGCCACCAATATCGCCGATCGTATTATTGCCTCGTAATCCCGACCAGTCACTTGGTTTTGGGTTAATCGAACCGATATTAAGCTGTTCGATAATTTCATTAATGTCATAGCCTAGACGCGTAGCGCTTGTTAATCGTCTTGCATTCCCAATGCCATTTTTCACGTTGAGATAGTTAATATATTTTTCCTTCTGGTCCGCAGGCGTGCTCATGCCGGCCGCATCATAATAATAAACGCTCTGAATAGTAACCGGATTGCCGTCAAAAGTAGGACCCGTATTTTGTTGGGTTCTACCCTCAACATCACTAATTGTTACTTTGCCATTATACAAAAACGTAGGTTGCGAGCTCATGTTGTCAATGATGTTCTGCCAGACCGGTATTTTATCCGTATCCACACCAAGCGCATTCGCTCCGTCGATTGCATTCTTCAAGATATAGACGCAAGCATCGATATCAAAAATCGCGTTTCTTCCGGGAGTGTTTTCATGCGTAGCGCCGTATACGACGTACTTGCCGTTCTCCAAAGTGACATAGTTCTCCCAGAAAATCGCTACCGATTTCATCATTGGATATAAATGATCTCTCAAGTATGCTTCATCCTGATTGTATTGCCACAATTTGACGAGCGGCATTAACACTGAGCTTGCATCCGCCGGTGAATTCCAGTAATCTCTTCGATCATTATTCTGCTCTGTCGAAGCACCCCAAGGACCAATATGGGTTGGAAATAGTGCTCCTCCACTAATACCCGTTGTAAAAGAATTCGGTCTGCCTGTCCCCTGAATGACCCAATTCAAATCTTGTACAGAATTGGAACGTCTTTGCGCCTCAGGCCAATAATCTTCCAGAACATTTACATAATTCTGAATGCCTTCTAATCTGTTTGCTGTAACAAGAGGATGAACTTGGCGCTGCATATCCGTATTTGTCGTGTAGTCTCCCTGCCATCCGGGAGTATCGGCCGCTGTCCATGGGAATAGCCCTGCAGAAAGGCCGCCATTATTCTCGCTTGATACGGAGGTAGCAGAGCCTAGCATGTACAGCAAGCCATAGTACATTCGTTCCACTTTCGCATCTTGAATGTCAATAAAAGACTTCAACCAATACTGTTTCCAATAATTGCGGTGAGCCTCGTTGGATGCCGCTAACGATTCTGCCGTACTTCTGGATTCCACCTTCGCCTTTGCCTGATCGATGATCTTGTCCTTCGTATTGATTTCGCCGTTTTGTTTGCCGCCTTCAACTGCTGATACTAAGGTGACCGTCTTATTGACTGGGAGCGTGAAGAAGGTTTTATTGGTTTTGGCATCTACATTTTTAACCACTGTATCGATATCGTCTATGAGTTTGGATGCCATCGATACATTCACGGTCCAGCCTTCCCATGTCCCTGTTCCGCTAACACGGCTGGATGCTTTACTAATACCTGCTTTAGAGGCAACCATCATTTTGTCGTCAACGGTTGCTGAAGTATTATCATTCGCCGTCCATGCCGCGATCTCCATAGGGATTGGCGAATCTGTCATGTTGGTGACTTCCGTTACAATGATATTTTCTTTAGCGGACAACCAGGTTTTCGTCTTAAACCCTTGCTCTGACTGCGCAAGTATTTCTGCATTCTTCATATCTTGTTCATAACGAAACTCAGAGGAAGCGGTAGAAGCAGTTTTTGGCTTCTCATATAATTCCAATCCATAGATTCTTACTGTCGTTCCAGTACCTTGCTCTGCTTTTGTAACCAATAGCCGGACATATCTTGTTTTAATCGAGCTACTCAGGTTTCTATCCGTTAATGCAGCCGTATTGCCAACAACGGCGTCTGCATCGATCCAATCTGTATCCGTAGATCCCTTCGGACTTGCTTGTGTTGAATATTGAAGCTTAAAATCTTTTGTATTTGATCCAGCACCTTCTCCACCTGCCTGAGCATGCTTGACAACCCAGCGGGAAATATCTGTCTCTTCGCCGAGATCGATCACAGCCCAATAGGTTGACGAATTGTTATTCGTTGCCATGGTTGAACACCATTTCGTATTGTCCAGTCCATCAACCAACTTCAGACCATCCTCATTACTATTCGTATACCCGAGTACAGAAACATTCTTTTTCAGGGCAAGATTTTCACCTTCGCTCTTCTTAATGGTTAAACCGCCGAAAGTCGTGTGCTGTTGGCCATCATTGGTAGAACGATCTTTCCACATATCGCTTCGAGAGATATAAATATTCTGTTCCTTGCGGTCGCCAGCCATAAACGCATATACCGTACCATTTCCAATCAAAGGCCCATCTGGACTGTAGCGAGTATTCCACGGAGTACCAAGCGCGGTATCCTTGGTATAAACCCCTTTGTAACTGTCTAATAATCCTGACAACTCTGTCCATTCATCCATAGTTTCTGTAGCGTAGGCCTTTGGCGTTACAATCGCACCGCTCATCACCAATGTTGATGCAGTGATGCAAGCTACCATGAAACCCGAAATGACTCGTTTCATTTTTAACATATAGAAAAATCTCCTCTCATATTTAACTGCAAAAATCTCATGCAATGGACTATACCTTGCAATCCCCCCCTTTCATCGAACAAATCAGCCGCATATAAATAGAACGCTTACATAATTGTTTGATAAGTTCCTTGAACGAGAGAAATAGATCCCCATTCAAGAAAGCAGCTTACCCATTTATCAAAATAACCCCTAAATTTGCTTCAAAATGGCCATCAGATCGAAACTAATGAACAGTTCGCCTCAAGCAGCCCCTCGGAGGATGCACGGATGAGGATTTCACCCGCTTCTTCCTTGGATTGAACAATAAGCAGGCAACTGCCGTTAAATACTTTTCTTCGATTCGCTTTATCAGGTTCGTGACTGCTTGGATTTCCGTTGCCTACACCCAAAATGTTCGCTTTCCCTTCCACAGTGAAATGCAATTCGTTATCCGCTGTAGGCACAACTCTTCCAAGAGCATCCACCACATTCGCCCTGAAGACGGCTACGTCGCAACCATCGGCTTCAATCTGAGTACGATCAGGCACTAATGTTACCGCATAAGGTTCATCCGTTGTTGCGATAACTTTTCTCGCTGCCTCCGTCAATCCGTTCCTGCCGATAGCCCTGAGTTCGCCCGGCGCATAGTTCACTTTCCATTCCAAATGTGAAGCGCGCGGCATCTCTTGATCACCCAAGCTCTTTCCATTCAGAAACAATTCTACGCGTTCGCAGTTGCTATATACCCATACATCAATGATCTGGCCTTCTTTACCGTGCCAATTCCAATGCGGCATAATATGTACGATCGACTCATCGGTCCAAGCCGACTTTAAATAGAAATAGTTATCTTTCGGAAAGCCGCACGTATCCATCACGCCAAAGTGAGAGTTGATGTTTGGCCATTCATAAGGCGTAGGCTCACCTCTGTAATCAAATCCTGTCCAAATGAACACGCCGGAAAGAAAAGGATTCTCTACGACATCACGCCATGCTTTCTCCACGGAGCAGCTCCATTCAGGAATGTGGATGCCGTATTCCGGACAATACCCTTGAACATCATCCCTTTCATAAATACCCCGGGTTACCGTACAGCTTGCACTTTCGCTACCGATCATCTTCCGAGAAGGGAATTGCTTATGGTCACGGATATCTTGATCTTCCCGCTGGCCATAGTTATAGCCGACAATATCGACTTCATCGCTATATCCGCCGTCATTCCACCCATGATTCATAGCGGCAAGCGTCGGTCTGGTCGCATCGATGCTGCGCGTGATCGAAGATAACGTTCTTAGCATACGCGAGCCCATGACGGTCCCTTCCAGAATTTCTTCATTTTCCATACTCCACAGGATGACGCACGGGTGATTGCGGCCGCGATATAGCATAAACTTCAAATCATCAATCCCGCTTGGCGAAATATCCAGCTTCCTGTTCTCTTCCACAACTAGCATTCCTAATTGGTCACAGAGATCTAGAAGCTCCGGGGTCGCCGGATGATGAGCGCTCCGATAGGCGTTGCATCCCATCTCTTTAAGCAATTTTATCTTGTAAGCAATCAGTTGATCGGGTAGCGCCACACCTACGCCTGCAAAATCCTGATGGTTGCATGTGCCTTTAATCGGATAAAGCTTCCCGTTCAGGTAGAATCCTGAATCCGCCGTAAATTCAATCGTACGAATACCGAAGTTCGTCCGGTAAGCGTCAAGCAGCCCTTCTTCGTCGTAGACTTCCGACATGACATAGTATAAGGAAGGCGATTCCGGTGACCAAAGCACGGGATGATCGATGCGAACAACCTGTTCGAACGTCCCCTTCCATTCAAATTGAATGTCCAAACTGCTAGAACTTTCCCCTACGAAATTTCCTTCTGCATCATAGATCTTCGATACAAGTGTGCAAGCTTTATCTGCAAAATACTCATTCTTCACGACCGTGACAATGGAAATTTTAGCTTGCTCTTCGCTAACCACAGGCGTCGTCACATACGTTCCGAACCGATCTACATGAAGCCGATCCGTTACCGTTAACCAAGTATGCCGATAGATGCCGGCCCCCTCATACCACCAGCCCTCATAATCAGACGCATCCACTTTGACCAAGACAACATTTTTGCCTTCGATGCCATAACGCACAATATCCGTAATGTCGTAGCCAAAGCCTGTGTACCCGCTTGCGTGCGTGCCCAGCATATGACCGTTCACCCAGACTGTACTGTTACGAAATACACCGTCAAACTCAAGCGTTAATTTCTTGCCTTCAAGCTCCTGCGGAATGTCGAACACTTTCCTATAGAACCCAACGTGGGCAGATAGATAGCCATGGCTTTTGTGGTGCTTGACTTTGCCTCCATCATTCACATATTCTCCCTCAACACACCAATCATGGGGCAAGCTAACCTTTTTCCACGCTTCGGGATCTATTTGCGAAGGTTCTCTTTCGTCAAAGTAGGCGATCTTCAGCCATTCTCCACCTTCAATATCCTCACAATCGGTGATGCCTCCCGCCATACCGCCCTTCACGGCATGCATGATCGGCAAATCTCCTTGATGGAACATCCAACCATTGTCGAAACTTTCCTTTAATCTATTAATATCAGCCATATTAACTCTCCTTCTATGATGTCAACACCTATTCCAAAATTTTCTTCTGTCTCTTAACACAATTGGATCGAGAATCTGAATTTGGCATTCTCCTCGAACCACATCGGGAAATTCGTCCCCCACACATTATTGTGCAGGTTAAAGTGCATACCGCCTTCAAGAGAAGCAAAGTTCTGGTTGAAACTCAGTACTCTCTTCTCGCCTGGTGAGAGTACCGGGGCATCCAATGTTTCTAAGTGAACCCTGCCGTCGCTCCCATGGTAGTAGACACCTGTACCCACCGCATGAAGATTGCGATTCCCGTTCTTAACCACCTCAAGTGGAGAAATCATCTGTCCCATCTTATCCATTTTCCATAGATTCGGGTTGTCGACGCTCAAGCAAAATGTGAACCAACTAGCTTCTGGCAAACGACAAGCCTGCTTATTAAACCAGCTTAATTCCACGTCGATTTTCTTCTCATTTTTATAAAAACGATAGTCGATATGGAGATCCTGCGGTGCTCCAGTTAATTGAACGCATTCCGAAGGCATCATTAGTTGCACCTGCACATGGTCGTATTCTGCTTGAGAGTGATGTTTTAAACCGATCAGTTGAGGTGAAAATAGCTTATGTTCAGGCCGCGGCTCTGCAAATTCCATGCCTGGCTTTCCCCAGTCCGCATCGGCCCAGAAATAAGTTTTATTCAAATTCTCAACATAATCTTGAATCCATGCATTGTAATTCTCTTGACCGAACGTTTCATATTGATAAGATCCTAACCTGTGGTCCGCATCGGCCCACATCTTGCCTTGGCTATCAACGAGCTTACATATCGTCCCTTCGCCATCGAACGCCACCTGAAACAATCCGAGCGAATACACTGTATTCATGTTCAGTTCCTTCGCATGCTGCAGCAGCGACTGGTCAGGAACGAGCTTGCGGAATGCTTCTGCGACTTCTTGCTGTTTATCGTCCGATAAGGCACGAACAGCTTTGTGGACATATTCCCGCTGTTCTTCCCAAGAGCTCTCAAAAAAGCTAAAACTCTTCTCTACATCTGCCGCTGCGAATAAATCAGGTGATGCGCCATACTCATTGTCCATCGCAAACAGTCCCAGATAGCGATACTTGTCATGAATGGCTTCGCTTGTAATTCGATCTGTCTGTCTTGCGCTCTGGAAATCCTGATTCGAATAATTCTTGAAATCGGTCAAAAATTTCTTCTCATCCATTCCCCATGTATGTTCTGGTATTAGAATCAGCTGACTGCAAAATTCGGCATATTCTTTGCCGCCCTGATCCAATCGCCCTTCAAGGACCCACTTATTGCGCAGCCTTAACAAGGCCCGATACTGGGATACCTTCGTAGGATCCGTAGCAACGCCTTGTATCCAAGTATCTCCTATCTCTTCATGCACGACTGGAAAACGATCCTTTACTTCGAGCAGCTTCCAGGCAAAGGCATCCATCGTCGAAGCCTGAATCGTTGCACCTGGGAACCGTTCCGCAAGCCACGCAAATTCTGCTTGGATGTCAGCCGATGAGGGCGGTCCTGAGTTGTCGCCGGAATGGGCAAACACCATGACCTCATCCAGCCCGTCAATTTCGACGATATTTCCATAGTCGCTTGCATAATTCACGATCATTTCAGATCCATCTTTCGCTTTCCAGACAAAGATCGGCGGGACATTCGGTATTTTGGATGACGGATTCACACCGAGATGCAGGTATCGAATTCCGTATTTCGCCATGTAGGGAATCATCGCAATCGTATGCCCGGGAACATCCGTCATTTTGGCAGCAATAACATTCTTGCCATAGATATCATTCAGATTTTTACTTAATGACAACCCGTATTCGAATAAGGCAGAATCCATGAGTTCGGTGTGTGTCGTGAATGGCAAACCATGCCATACGAAACTTCCACTGCGGATCGCTTCCTCCATTTCTTCCCGTTGCGGCTGGGAAGCTTGCTTAAGATATTCATGGATGAGCCAAGAGCCCGTCGTCCAGACGAATTGCTCCTTTCCACCTTCCAATTTTAATTGCTTGGCCAATTGTATGGCCTCGGGAATAAATAGGTTGAAGTATTTGTTGTTGACATTCTCCGCCAGATCCGTGAACCCGATGTCCAAATGGGTTTTGAAAATAACGTGAATTTTTTTCGAATTACTCAAAGGGAAAGCCCCTTTCCTTCATGTTAATTATGAATTGTTACTTTTTTTGGACAGCACAAAAAGCAATAACTCCGGTCAGTTATTTGTTATGGATTCCTATCCGGAATTATCGTTTCATGCCGTTATCGTAACGTATTTAAACTCTTCTATTTTCGTCCTATACTTGAACCAGTCTGATTATCGCGCTGTCAAAATCTCCTGTTAAACTGAGAAGAATGCCTTGCGACATCCAACCTTGTCCGCTGCGGGCTTCGCCCGTTTCTTCATTGCGATACGTTCGGAGCGGCTCAAGACCACGCGGTCTCACTGGAAGCGCAGGTGATCTGAAGTGCTGTGCATGCCGGAACACGAATACGACCGCTTCCTGCCCATCTTTCCCTACGTACTGCACTGATGTCAAATCAGATTGCTCAGGCGGTGAAAGCCGATAGCAGAGCCCTTCCTGAACGATTGGCCGAATCGCTTTATACTGTGCAATGTAATGTGCGGACTCCTCCATCTCTTTTTCAGTCAGAAGGTTTAACTTCATCCCGATGCCAAGCGACCCCATCATGGCACAATGAAAACGGAACTTAAGAGGGATTTGGCGCCCATTCATGAAGTTAAAATCTTCAGTTACCCAGCACATCATCGACTTCGCATTATATGCATAGGAATGTCCCCATTGAATCCGCAGCCGGTCAAGTGCATCAGTGTTATCGCTGGTCCAGAACTGATCAGCAACCCGCATCATTCCCATGTCCACGCGTCCGCCGCCGCCTGCACACGACTCGAACTGCACAAGAGGATGCTTCTCCTGCAGCCGTCGCCAAATGTCATAGTTCGCGTTAACATGTCGAACCCAAATCTCACGATCCCGTCCAGCCGGAGCTTCCGGCCAGCCCGGCTCGCTAATATAGCGATTCATGTCCCATTTAATGAACGAAATCTCATAGGCAGACAACAATTCATCGACCATGTTATAGACAAATGCCTGTACATCTTCTCGGGCCAAATTAAGAACGAGCTGATTTCTGCCTTCCGTACGTGAACGTCCCTTAAAATGATAGACCCAATCCGGGTGCTTTCTGTATAGATTGCTATCAGTATTTACCATTTCAGGTTCAACCCAAATACCGAAATCCATGCCAAGCGACTTGACATGATCAATGAGCGGCTGAAGCCCGTTCGGAAACTTGGTCTTGTTCACATACCAGTCCCCTAATCCAGCGGTATCGTTTGCTCGCTCACCGAACCAGCCATCATCGACAACAAACCGCTCCACGCCCAGACGCGCCGCTTTCTCCGCGAGCTGCTTCTGGTTCTCTTCATTCACGTCAAAACCAGTCGCTTCCCATGAATTATATAGAATTTTCCGAAGCTGTCCTCCGTTACGAAGAACATGCTTTCGCTGATAGTCATGCAGCTTGCGACTCGCGTCTCCAAAACCTTGAGCCGTGAAACCTCCTACACACACAGGTGAAACGAAGGTTTCTCCCTCTTCAAGCAGCCAACGAAAATCAAAATCATGTATACCCGCCGCGATCTGTAGCGTTTGATACGGCGTCTGCTCCGCAACAATCTTCCAATGGCCGCTAAAGGCAAGCCCTCCGAAGTATACCGAACCATACTCCTCTGTCGTTTCTCCAAAATCAACCGCAAAAAACGGATTATTGTTGTGTCCCGTAATCCCTCTACGAGCTTCAATCACTTTTTTACCCTCTTGAAGTCGTTCCTGGCGAAGCTGTGTTTCCGCTCCCCAATAACCTGTCAAATAAGAGAGTCGATAGGATGGGTATACCGGAAGATGCCAGATCGCACTCATCACCTGCTCGATATTTACTGGTCCATCGCCTGCATTCGTCACTTCCACCGACCGCTCAATTAGATCAAATTCTTCAATGATGTGATAACTGATCCTTACCTGCAACGACTTCAGAGTATCCATTAAAGTGATTTTCAGGGTACTCCCTTCAATATCTGCTCGATCAAACGTGAGAACCAGATCCCGCGTTCGATCGGCAAATTCGACCTTTAAGCCAGGTTCCGCAAAGTTAAGCTTGCCCCAAGGCATCAACTCTTCACGGCTATTGCCTTCCGCTGTCTCCCAGATCCAGGCATGCCGGTTCGACGCTTCCGGATATTCGTCCTGCAAGTTCAATCGCTCGCCCCAGTACAGATGCTGAAGCGCCCCTTTATCATCAACGCCGATAGCATAATCGGTATGATTTGTCCGTAAAACCCATACCTGTCGTTCAGGATTGCTGAATATTGCCATACGAAGTCCCTCCTAGATAACTCCGGCTTCTTGATAGAGTTATCAAGTCGTAACCGGAGCTATCGTTTTTCGCTCATCTAATGTTATTTGCCGTTTGCTGCCTTCCAGTCGTCAATTTGCTTTTGAGCATCGGTGATTAATGCATCCACGCCTGCTGCTTTCAGCTTTTGAATCAGTTCCGACACTGATTTTTCAGGATCCTGCGTGCCAGTATAGATGATTGGAAGATACTCGTTCATGATTGCATTGACCTGAGCATTCTCTCTTTTCATCGTATCGGCATTGTATAGAAAACCAAGCAGCGGCGAAGTTACAGAGTCGTCATTCGCTTTTTTCATTTGATCCCATGTATCTGCAGGCTGACCCTTCTGTACATAAGCATTGAACCAGCTGCCGAATTCCCATGCATTATTTGGGTTGTACGCCGAATCCTTAACAATCTCGACGGTATTCTCATCTACTTTCGTATAATGCTTGCCCTCAATGCCATACGTAACCAGGTTATAAAGATTTTTATCCGCGAATAGAAGATCAAGCAGCATCATTGCTCTTTCCGGGTTTTTACTATTTTTATTTATTCCCGTCATTGCGGCAATAACAGAGCCTGTATTGACATATTGAACGACAGTTTTTGCTTGAACGATTGGATATCCAAACTCCGTGGTAGCAGCAGTTTCACTTCCAGGACCATATCCGCCTGTAGTTACCGCATATTTACCTGTCTTTGCTTCCGCTTTCCCGTCTTTGAGCGATGCAGCGTCCTTGCGGATATAGCCTTTTTCGTACCATTCTCTGAACATCTTAGCTTGCGCCATAAACTCCGGACTTTCCACCAGGTTGAATACCTTTAATGACGAATCATCTGTATGAACGCCAAGCGGGTTTAGACTGTTTCCTTGCACTTGGTCAATTGTCATCCCTAATTCGTTATCGAATAATTCATACATGGCAGGAACGCTGCCTGTCGCCAAGAATGATGTAACGCCCGGCTCTCCTTGCTTCACTTGCTCAAGAAAAGGCGTAATATCCGACATTTTCTTGATATTTGATGTATCTAGCGTATATTTGTCGGCAAGGTCTTTCTTGATGTTTAAGCCTCTTCCAATCGCATAAATCTGATAGTTCAAGACGCCATACGTCTTTCCATTTACTTTCGCGGCAGCCCAATACTTTTCAGGTACTTGCTCTAGAATATTTTTACCATATTCCTGTAGCAGATCATCCATTGGCAGCAAGGCTCCTTTGGATACATTCTGCGTGTAGTTATTCGCCCAAGATGAGGTAAAAGCAAGGTCGTACGGTTCTCCGGAAGAGGTGATGACGTTCATTTTCTGATCGTAAGCACCCCAGTCAATCGTGTTGATCGTTAACGTCGCATTGATTTTTTCCTTCAAAATTTTATTAATTTCATCGGTTACAAGCTGCTGATCCTTTTGAGGCGTGCCAACGACATACCATGTTAAATTCACGGGATCTAATGTTTGATTTCCTTCTGAATCTGTTGTTGATGCTTGCGAAGGCGTATCCGTTGAAGATCCATTTTGATTCTCAGATTTGGTACCGCAGCCCGATAACGCCACGGTCGTAAGCAAACCCGCCACCAATAGCAAACCTAATGACTTTGTAAATTTTCTGTTTTTCATTCTGAACCCTCCTGAAATGAATAATATCTTTATATATTGCATACTGTTTCCAGTATAACAACCCCTCATAGCATGGCCTACCCCTTGACAGAGCCAACCGTAATACCTCGGACAAAATATTTGTTCGCAAACGGGAAAATGAACATCATCGGGCCTGACGCCAGCACACAAATCGCCATTCTCGCGGACTGGTCCGGCATATTCACGCCTTGCAGCAATCCCATGGAAGCCGCTACAGAATTGCGGAGGTAATCCACGTTGGACATAATTCTCCATAACAGGAACTGAAGCGACACATAATCACTATTCTGGATAAACATTAGACTTAAATAATAGTCATTCCAGTACATGAGCAGAATGAACAGCGACACGGTGACTATGCCCGATACCGTAATCGGAACAACGATGCTGAAAAATATACGGTATTCGCTGGCGCCATCCAATTTGCCTGATTCGATAATCGCTGGAGCAATATCAGACATGTAGCCTTTCATAATCAATACAAACATCGGCATGACCAGGTAAGGAACAATGAGAACAAAAATCGAATCGGACATATGCAGAACACGAGAGATAATAATGTACCATGGCACCAATCCTCCGCTGACCAGCATCGTCAAGAACACGTACAGTGACGTTTTCTGTGCATACGGATAGTCTTTGCGTGACATCACATAGGCCAGCATCGTGGTAATGATTATACTCAAGCTCGTACCTACGATACATACAAATATCGTTACGCCATAAGAGGTTAGAAGCTGACCTGGGTCTGCAAAAATAAACTTGTATGCAGTGAAATCGATATCCTTCGGAATCAAACTGTACCCATGCTCAATGATGCTCATGTCGCTGGTTAAAGACACGGAAACAACTAGAATTAACGGTAATATACAAATCAATGAGAATCCAAACAAAATGATGTGTGAGATAATTCTGAATACCGGAAAGCCTCGGTTAATTACTGAACTTGACATAAGCAACCACCTTAAAATACGGAATTTTCTGAGTCGAATTTACGAATAAGTCTGTTGACGATCAGGACCAATACGAGACCAACAACCGATTGATATACGCCTGCAGCTGAAGCCATTCCTATATCGCCGAGTGATTTCAATGATCTAAACACGTACGTATCGATAACATCTGTCGTCTCATAGAGCATAGAAGAATCTCGAGGGATCTGGTAGAACATATCGAAGTTCCCTACGAAAATTTTGCCGACCTGCATGAGCACCATCAGAATGATCAGCGGCTTCAGTAATGGAATAGAGATGCTCTTGATCAGCTGCCATCTGCTTGCGCCGTCTACTCTCGCGGCCTCGTAATATTCTTCGTTTATGCCAAGGAGACCCGTAAAATAGATGATCGTATAATAACCGGCATTCTTCCATACATACGTTAAAACGAGTAGCGGAGGCCAATATTTCGCATCGTTATACCAGAGGACAGCCTCCTTCCCGAACCATTGAAGGATCACGTTGACAAACCCATTCTCCATATCGAACAGGGCCAAGAAAATGTAGCTGACCACCGTAAAAGATAGAAAGTACGGCAAAAACAGTACCGTCTGATAGAACTTCACGGAAGATCGTCTCATTTCATTCAGCATTAATGCGAATATTATAGCGACGATCAGTAAGACAACAATAAAGGCCAGATTGTATAAGACCGTATTTCTGGTGATCCGCCATGCATCTTGGGAGAACAAATATTCAAAGTTATCGAACCCTACCCAAGGGCTATTCCAGAAACCTAAATCAATTTTATAATCCTTAAAGGGCAGCAGGATGCCGTAAAGTGGCATATAGCTGAGTACGAATAACAACAGCACGCCCGGAAGGGATAAAATGAATAGTTGTCTGTGCCTCATGAAGGTTTTGATGAAGGTAGAACTTCGCAATTCCAATTCAACTCCTTGTTGTATGTGATTTCTCTTGCTAATTCGAATCATAGAATGAATCACTCAAAAAAAAAACTGTCGTATTTAAATAATCCTGCAATATAACCCTGTAAAATCTAATTTTTACTGTATTTCAACTGTAAATCAGGCTTTAAACACATAAAATCCGCTCACTCCCAATGGGATATGAGCGGATTTGTACATTTAGGATTTAGTTATTGTTTGTTTCAGCACGTGTTCTTTCGGCATTTTACGCCATACTCTGTCTTGAATAGTCTGTAGAAACATGTCTATAAAATAAACGCTTTTCATTAAGATTGTCGTTTTTTCAGATTTATTGTATAAAAGAAGCCATTGATCCCATAAAATTGGAATCAATGACTTCTTTAAACTGATTAGATCATGTAAACAATGTACGGTCCTGTTCTATTGCAAAATCGCCTTGGCTACGATCGCTAGGTCTTCAATATCTACTTTTCCATCATGATTGACATCGGCTTTCGCATTCCAGCCTTGCTGACCTTCTTGCTTACCGTAAGCTGCTGCAACGATCGCCAAGTCTCCAACCGTGATACCTTCATTACCATTAACATCGGTAGAGATTTTCTTACTTTCAAACACTTGAATGGCTGCTTCCAGTGCGGATTTCGCGCTATCCACCTGCTGCTGCGTAGCATTCAGATCGTTAATAGTAGCTTTCGCCGCATTGATGATCGACTGCAATTGCGCTTTGGATCCAACCGCATACAGACCGTGCCCGTTTCCTTCTACGGCTACATCATGCTTAGTCTGAGCGCTATCGATCACTGCATTCAAGAGAGACTTATCTACAGTGGTATTGATTTGTAGCTTGTGGGAGACTCCCACTACCTGCAACTCGTTCCCCTCTCCGTTGGCAATGATAACATTGCTTACAGAAATGGTCGTATCGGTTGCTTGGACAGTAGATTTGGCCGTAAATGTGAAAGCCAATACATCACCTTGGGCTTGCACGCCTTGGTTCGCGCCCACGCTGGCAGCCACAATTCGAATGTGTCCCGGCATCATTTCTTTCTGTTCAATGATTTTAAATCCGTCTTTCAGTGATGTAACCGAATCGAACGTCACATTCGCCGGATCATAATGAAGCGTCAAATCTTGCGCATACATTTGCTGATATACGCTTTGCGTAACGCTGCTTAATCCCATCGTGACATCGAATGGTTGATCAGAAGCGACTTGATGTGCACCTGTCAAAGTAGATTGAGACATCGTTGATGCTTGAAGCACAGTCACGTTGATTCTCGTTGTCAATTCTACATTGTTCGGATTTATCACATCTTCGGGCAGGGCGACAGTTCCATTTACAGTGAAGGTCTGTGCCGTCTTTAGAGCTGGATCATAGCTTGATTCTCCTACATTCCATGTCACATCGGCATTCACACTTCCTGCATCGGTAACCAGTACTACTGTTGCAGGCAATCCTAAGGCACTCGCTGTCTTCGCCACTCCGTTGTCCAACCCTTTGACGGCAGCTGGCGCTGTGATTCCAACAAGCTTCGGCGGTACTACCGCTGGATCAGCAAATACATTGATTTCCGCAGCCGACGCCCACCCACTGACGCCCGTTGTCGCTTCGACCTTGACATGCGATGCATTGGTCGAAGTAAAGGTTGCGGTTTTCTCCGAAGCGTCGTTTGCCCAGCTTCCGGTTGCAACCTTGGTAAAAGTCGTTCCATCCGCACTTACATAAATATTGTAGCCTGTAATATTTCCGTTGCCGCCACCTGGCCTTGGTAATACCGTAACCTTATTAATATTGTTGTAGGCTCCTCCAAGGTTTAAGGTAATCGATTGCGGGAGCGCATCGGATTTATTCCACTTCGTATGCCATATCGACTGCGGATTCCCGTCAATCGCATTGGATGCCACATCTTTTCCAGCCTCCTCGCTAGTCGCTGTTGCTGTCATTTGCGACTGAGGAATTTTACTTACAGTAACTTTAATCCTGGTTGACAAGGATACAGCATTCGGATTCTCAATACCTTCTGGCAAAGTTACGGTACCATTGACTGTAAAGCTCTGGTGTTCTTTTCGCACTGGATCGTAGCTTGCGTTGGCTACATCCCATACAACTACTCCTTTCGTTTTATTCTGGTTTGTAACTAGTTGCAGGTTGGAAGGCAAAGCAAACGCTTCTGCCGTCTTTGCCGTGCCAATCTCTATGTCTGTGATTGCTGCTAGTGGTGTAATACTCACAAGCGTCACTTTTTGCAATCCGCCTGTTGGCTTCAATTCATAGAATGAATTCGCTTTGGAAGGCACCGTGTAGACATCGCCTAAATTATTCGTAGACTTCGTTGCACTAATCCGTTCGCCGTCTTCATAGACCTCTACCTCTTGTCCCGGCCATGGGTTCAGAACGGAGAGGGCCTTTCCTTTCTCACTGAATATATTGACATATGTCGTTTGACCAAGCTCATTTTGATTGGCATCTACCAAAAATCCACCTTTCGCTCTCAAGCGAGTGAATTCTGCCTTTTGATCTTTGTGCCAATTCGCAAAAACATGGATAAAATCCTGATTGCTCTGCAATAGAGAATGCGTGATATTATTATAAAGCAAGGATGACTGAACAGTACCGCCTACTGTATTATTGTTACGAATGCCCGTCCAATCTCCAACAGGTCGATCTATAATCCCTTTAGACAAAAAATCAGTGATTTTCTTAATGTCATAACCAACATTGGTTGCAATCATAGCAGAACGATCTTCTTTATCGTTGTCATATTGCCAAGGAATAACATATTCAACATAATTTTTTGTATATTCTAATAGCTCAGAATCTGATGCCATTCCTACCAAATCATACAAATAGGTAGTATGAATGATAGGGAAACGCTGCCCATCGGGCTTAAGTCCATCTGCAGCAACAAACGTTGTTTTACCTGCACCTGGTCTCCCCTCCGGTATTACAGCTGTCGGCAACGGAGATAATTTGTTATGGAATTGTTGCCATGTTACTCTCTTAGCCTCATCAATTCCTAACGTTTCACTTGCCTTAATGGCTTTCTCAAATGCAAAGTATGCAGATGCCAAATCCAAGAACGAGTTCTTTTGAAGATGATGTCCTTCAACGGTAGCCCCGCCAATAATGTACTTATCCGTAGTTGAATCAAGTAATGCGTAATCTTCAAAGAATTCCGTCAAATCGACGAGTTTGCTATATAATTCATTCTTTAAATATTCATCATCACCAGAATATTCCCAGTATCTCACCATAGGAACTAGTGCTAATGATGCATTTGCTATCGAAGCAAAGTAATCTGAACTGCTGTTGAAATGTTCCGTTCTACGCCCCCAAGGTGCAATATGTGTTGGAAATATTACGCCTCTTACTCCTTTAGTAAATCTAGGATACCAGGAGCTATTATTAATGATATAATTCATTTCCCTAGGATCGGACGCAAGTAACCGCCCTACTTCCCAGAATTCATTAATGAGTTTCGTGTAATTGTCTATATATCCAAGCCTATTTGCTACAACCGCTGCGTTCGGCGCTCGCTGCATATCGGCATTCATTGCATAATCTCCCTGCCAGTTTGAGTTTGGATTACCAGTCCAAGGAAATTGATTGCCTGCCAATACTCCGCCGTTATTATCGCTCTGAGCATCCAATGAGGCTCCCATCATGTACAACTGGCCATAATAAACTCTTTCAAATAAGGCTGATTCATCATCCAGCTTAATGAAGGACTTTAACCAGAAGTTTTTCCACCAATCCAAATGTTTTTGCTTGATACTTTGCAATTCCTCTTCGGTTCCAATCGACAATACATGCTGCTTGGCATCATCTAGTGAAGTAGTGGAGCTTTTCCCACCCTCAATTGCGGCAATGACAGTTACCGTTTCATCGGCAGCCAAATCGAATCTTGCCATGCTTGTTTGATCACTAACTTTGCTTAATACAGCTTTTTTACCCATCACCTTTAAGGCTGTGGAAATATCAACGTGATCATTGTATCTATTTGAAACCAAGTGTTTGGTTACTGTAATAAGCTGGTTATCATTATCAACTGCTGAATTAAAGGAGCTCCCGCTATACGATTTATCAGCAGCAACGGCGCTAACACCAACTTCTATATTTGCTTCCGTCGTATTCGTTATTTCAGTAACGATCAGATTTTGTGTTGCCGATAGCCACGTTTTCGTTTCAAATCCTTTTTCAGAGACAGCGCTTACAATTCCATCTTGCATACTTTGATCATATCTAAATACATTACTTCCTGACCCAGTATCCAACCGTTCATATGTGATCCTACCATAAGTAGTATTGTGATGATCTCTGCCGCCTACAGGAGAATCCTCCCAAGCATCCGATCTAGATATAAAGATTTGTTGCTTATTTTTATCTCCACCCATAAATGCAAGTACAGTGCCATTCCCCATTAAAGGTCCGTCTGGCGTAAGGCTTGTGGTGTTACCAATACTAGGGAGTTTTGTATAGGTTACAGGGTATCTATCTAGAATTCCACTTACCTCCAGCCATTCTGTATCTAGTTTCTCACTTGAATCACTAGCCTTTGGACTTGCAGCTTTCGTTTCCTGTGGTAGTAAAGCATTTGTAGCAATCATGATTGTAGCTAATGATAACACAATGTACTTCTTGAATTTAACCAATTTCCATACTCCTTTCGCATAAAAGAATTTTAGAGATATCACTGTTAATTCAATGTCGGCCTCCACCGGATTTTTAGCAATAAAATTGAAAGTGATAAACATGATGTTGCCTTTATCGCCCGGTACTTTCCCCAGTTTGGTATAGGTGAATTGGATATGCCCCTTCGAAGTCTCTCCTACCGGAAGCCGAATCCACCAGCACTCGTGCTTGCGTCCTACCCGGAAGGGATAAAATGAATAGTTGTCTGTACCTCATGAAGCTTTTGATGAAGGTAGAACATCTCAATTCCAATTCACTCCTTGTGGTTAGTGATTTCTCTTACTAGTTCGAATCATAAAGTTAATCATTTTCAAAAAAAACTGTCGCATTTAAATAATCCTGCAAAGCAGCCCTGTAAAATTTAATTTTTACTGTATTTCAGCTGTAAATCGGGCTTGAAACACATAAAAGCCGCTCACTCCCAGTGGGATATGAGCGGCGCTGTACATTTAGGATTTAGTTATTGTTTGTTTCAGCACGTGTTCTTTCGGCGTTACGCCATACTTTTTCTTAAATAGTTTGTAGAAATAACTTTCATTTTCCATGCCAATCTTTTCAATAATCTGCACGATCGGAAGGTTTGAATTCTCCAGCATCTCCCTTGCCTTTTCCAAGCGGACGCCATTAATATACTCCGACAGTGAAAACGTCATATTTTCTTTAAAAATTTTGCCCAGATGGGTGGAGGACATTTTCAGATGCTCTGCGATAAGCTGCAAGCTTAGGCCAGGATCCGCATAACTTTCCTCTACGATCCCCTTTGCGGTCTCAATAATAATGGCATGCTTCTCTACATTAGATTGCTTAACACTCCCTACGCCAAGGGAAATTAACTGCATCAACTCATCCAGAATCTCTTTCATTGTTTCGAATTCCATCATCTTAAAATGATACACATTGTAATCGATATTTTGAGGTTGAAGCTTGGATTTGTTCATCTCATTAAGCGTGTTCAATATAAAAGTCGTTATATGCATGACTGACAACGTCATATTGTTGTAATTCAGCTCTTTGATCTCATCGAGGATGCTTAAAATCACATTTTCAGCATTTTTGATATTTCCCGACTTCATCGCTTCAACCAGCTTTTTATTCCACTGCTGAGCATAGTACACTTGTTGATTGTCGTTATTCGTTTTAACTTTTTCTCCTGTAATGATGGAATTTCTTCCGAATAGGAGCCGATAGTTTGCATTATATAACGCCATACGATAGCTGCCTTCCAGAGCAATCGCAGATTCGACCATTTCGCCAATGGACACAGATACAGTCAACTTAAAATAATTCATGATCATGTTCTGAGCTTCCGCAATACAACCCGACAACTTAGGAATGACCTCGGCACGATCAATTTGTCCTGTATTCACTATAAGCACAATCTGGTCTTTCTTCATATCTACTGTATCATTTTCAAATTCAGCCTTAACCGTATCCTGCATAATATTAGAAATCGCAAACCGGAAGAGCTCTTGTTCTCTATTGCTCATCAGAACAAAATGATTGTATTGATCGATTCTAATCACACACACGACCAGATTCCCGCCGGATAGGCTCAAAATGTTGTTGCTTTCTATAACGCTAGAAACATCGTCCTTCGTCATCGCATGACTATCTACTAGAAGATTTGTCAGATAATAGTTGTTAAGCAACTGCTCTTTCGAGCGAGTTTCTTTATAATATAGCTCTCGATATTCATAATATTTATTATACATTTGATTTAAAACGCTGATTTCATCTTCAAACGGCTTGATATCACGCTCAACCCGATCCATCGCATTAATCCGCTTAACAAGCCTACCGATTGGTATATATATGTTTCTAGAGATCGCGAAGGAAGCAATTAACGCAAGAACAATGAATAACAATGTAATTAGCAGAATAAAGAATTTAATATGATCTACATTTTGGAATACTTCATTATAAGGCTGAACCTTCACCAATACCCAATCAATACGGTTCAAGTAAATGTAAGACACATAGCTTTTTTCCCCATTGAAATCAGTGGAGAGAGAATCGAAAGAGATACCTGAATCTGTAAAGGAATTCTTAATGAAATGGCTATAAATCGACTGTAGGGAAGCTTTCGTCACCTCATCATAATTTTGATTGCCAATATTCTCGCCATTGCCGTTTATTAAATAAATATTGCTCTTGGATTTTGGATTTGATGTATTGATTCGATTGATATTCTCCAGCATCCAATCCGCTTTAATATTCACATAGATGCTATCATCCGGTTTGTTTTCCTCGCTGAGCCAATCATACATCGCATAGGTGAATACATCATCCGTTGGTTTGGATGCAATCGGATAGAGGCTCTCCACTTCTCTATAAATCGGCTTAAGTACGGGTACGACCGGGTTAAAATGTAACATTTCCTCAAGTCCGGGATCACTGCTGGAAATCCCCTTGTGAGTCGACACATAGACCTTTGATTTTCCATTATTGATGATGATGGAATGGATGAATGCGTTATTGCTCATATAGGTCGTTCTTAAGTTTTCTAACGCAACACTTGCCTCTCGATAATTGTCGCTAATATGATCCATATCTAAAATAGCCTTCGTATCACTGCTAAAATAGATCGAGTTAGTCAAGTTTTTCACTGTCTGATCGAAGTTATCTACATTATAAGCAACCTGGGATAAGATCTGTTTGTTTAGATCATAGTTATTTCGGACCACCGATTTCTCGACATTCAAGTAAATAATCGTAGAGAAGAGTACCAATAAACTTAGAAGAGCCAAGACAGTCCATAAATAAATTCTGATAAAGTATTTACCTGATCTAAAAAAGTTCTTCATGATAGCGCTTTGCCCCTTTGTCTATTCGCGTTGCCCATAATTCAACTACTATCATTTTCAACTGTATTCTATCATGTGCAATCATATCGTTCCAGCAATAACTTTCAAAATGAATAGAAATGAAAACACAGTTTGGATTGAATGATTCTGGATTTAAACATTTGCCATCCCTTTCAAAACGGATGTTGATTAAGCGTTTTCATTTAATCTCTGAAATTTCGAATGATTAAGAGCTAACTCCTATATATTTCAACGTGACCGAAGATACAGAACGATTAAATATTATCTGCCGCATTCAAACATATTAATAGGAATGATTATACGCTCTCATACTTTGAAAAAGAAACAACAAAAAATATAGAAAACGATAATTTCTTTATAAACCTCTTCAATTTATTTCAAAAAAGGTTAATTATAAAAAAGAAACCGAACAAATTAATCGGCTGCTCGCTGATCAAACAATAAAGCTATCAAAACGAAGGAAATCATTCTAGTGATTATTTATTCGCAGCGAGCCAAGCAGTCTATTCAGAGTTTGTAAAACTCTAGCTTCAAGATTTTCATTAATTGGAAACAATAAAAGAAAGTTCCGAATCAACATATCCTGATCTTTTAACACACTTCGCCCAATTATCAACATCAATCCAATAATTCTTTTCCCCATCCGCTGTTTTCTGGATAATCAATCATATCGTAACCTTTTAGGCAGACTGCTAAATCCGTTATATTTCTTGCACCAAATAATTCATGCTCCTTAATCATAAATCTACCAACTATTTGATGCATTCCATCTGCCACGTATAGAGACTTATTTGTTTTAAGTTCTGGCTGGCCTACTAACAAAACTGTTAATTTGATTTGATATTGTTGTAGCCAATTATACAGGTCAATAAGCCAATTATAGTGAGCTTCAAGCAGAGCTTGTGCTTCATCAAGAAACATAACTATCATTTTGTACTTTGAACTCTCCCCCTTTTCTAGCAAGTACCTGGCAAGTCGATCGAACTTTTGATTTTTCTTACCGCTGAATGTAAAAGCGTGACCAACCCCCTCTAATAACCACTCATCAAAAGCCTCTTCATTTGCAGTATATTTATGCTTAGCTGGTATATGAAAAACAGGTAAGTTATTTCCATATTTCATCTGAACTCTTTCGCAGAAATAGCTAACAGCCTGACTCTTTCCGCGTCATTGGCGTCCATATATAACTCCACGAGGCGATCTATCTTCGATCCATTCAACAAATTTGCTTTTATATCACCAGAATAGATCATGCAACAAATTGCCTCATATAACCGCGGTAAACCTACATTTAGTATTTGATTCAATTCTTTTACTGTTTTTCTTCCGTTGATACTCTGAGAAATGACTTTATATCGATCAATTTCAACAATGGTACTGTTATTCAGTACATATGGAAGTATATCTTTTAAGTTCTCCAGATAAATTTCATTTTATCTAATTTCTTTATCTGTCTGAACTTGATGCTCTTTACCATGTAAATCACACCATTTTTTTTGTATGTTTATTTGTTTTACTACCCCTTCTCATTAAGATCACTATCATATTTAATTTCAAAAAAGACCTCTGTACCATCAGTTTTTCTAATCCACATATCAAAAATAGAAGTATCTTTTTCTCCTTCAATTGTTGCTATCTCTGGCTGCTCACAAAAAACTTCAACCGTTGGATCGGTTTCAATTAAAACCCAGTGATCAAATTCAAAATCGCTAAATAAATTCACATCCCTCTTTAACTTTGGACTGTAAGCTATCCAATGATTATTACCATAACGACCGTGACGCTGTTTTATTAAAGGTGTTGTATACTTTTCATTTACCTCCCAAGTATTCTTAGTAAGTGTTCAATACCTCAATAAATTAAACTATATTGTTCTTTATAACGTGACTCATTTGTCGCCAGTCCAATTTAGCGGTATTTTTATGTCAAAAAAAAACGACAAGAAAATCCGTTCTAATAAAAAAAGCCTTTATATATTCAAGGTTTTTTTACGGGATTTTTATGTCGTTGTACTCTCGCAGACTATTCAATTAACGAGTGCGAATTCGGCCCCGATGATCATATCAGACACAAAGAGGCGGTTTCTGTGCATTTTCAACCTGGCCGGATTGCGTTACCATTATAGTACGGAAGTCGGGAACAATGGAGGTGTTGAGAAATGTTGGCAACCGTCGGAGACAATCTTCCGGTTTTTGAATCGCTGGAATGTTTTGCGGGGACGATCGTGAATATGCCGGGCCGCACCTACGGGCCACGCATGCAGAGCGAGCTGCAGCTTGTGCTGCTGCATGACGGCTCGATGCACGTCGATATCGACGACACCGTAATACAGATTCAGCCCGGCAATCTTCTGCTTTTCTTGCCGGGTCATCGGGTCTATATCGCTTTCGACGAGGATGTGGGAACGTGGCATCGGTGGATTACCGTCTTCACGTACCGGATCGAACCGAAGGTGCTGGAAGAATTGGAGCAGTTGCCTCGTGTGTTGCCGATATCGGAGCACATGAACCAGCTGATCGACGTTCTGGTCGGCCTGCAGAAGCAGGATATCGAGGGCGGGGACGCCGTACGCAATACGCTGGCTCTCGGGGCATTCCGCCTGTATGCCGCCGAATGTCGTAGCGGTGCGGCCCTTTCTTCCGTTCCTCCGGTCATTCCCCTCGTCAAATCGCTAATTCGGGAGCGCTATCGCGAGGAACTGACGCTGGCTGACCTGGCGGCCAAAGCAAACGTCTCCCCGGGCCATCTCATCCGGTTGTTCCGGAAGCATGAAGCCATGCCCCCCATGCAATATTTATCGCGTTATCGTGTCGATCGGGGTATCGAACTGCTGCGTACGACCGGTCTTGCGGTCGGAGAGATCGCACAGCGATGCGGCTTCAAGACATCGTACCACTTTGCCCGCATGGTCAAAACGTACAAAGGCATGCCGCCAACAAATATCCGCAGCGGCGATTGGAATGGCCGGGCGGCGGACAATGCTTCACTCGTTCTCCTTTCCGTGAAAGACCGAAACGATAAGGACAAAGCTTGATTATAGGAGGGCCTCGACAATGGCTGTGGCGGTAAAGGAGCAGTTCGCGCAGCGCGGCTACGCCGTGCTGGAACGACTTTTTTCTCATGAGGAAGTTGGATTGTTAAAGAAAGAAGCCCGCGCCATCTTGGAAAGAAACGGTGTCGGCAAGGAGGGCGTCTATGTCGGGCTGTCGGTGGCAAGCCCCGTATTCAAGAAAGCTGCCGCGCAACCCGGGTTGGTCGCGGCGCTCCAGGAAATCATCGGCGATAATATCATCTTTCTGAGTGACAAGCTCGTGTTCAAAAACGCGGCAACCGATTTCGGTTCACCGTGGCATCAGGACTATCCATATTGGAAAGGAAGCCACAAATTTTCGGTGTGGATCGCCCTGGATGACGCCACCCCGGAGAACGGCTGTCTGAGAGTGGTGCCCGGTTCGCATTTGCTTGGAGCGGTGCGGCACGGAGGAGACGCTTCGGACGGCCTGGGCTTCGGCAATCGCCTTGGCAAGAATGAGGTGGAGGAGTCACAGGCGGTCGACTTGCGGGCTTCCCGGGGCGATGCAATCATTTTTCACGATTTGTTGTTTCACGCCTCCTACCGGAACGTATCGGGCAACGACCGGTGGGCATTGATTTCCACTTACAAGGACGGCACGCAAGAAGATCCCGAGTACGGCTGGGCACAGGCGGCCTTCGAGGTGAGCACTTGAATAGAAAGATAAAGAACAACGAGCCGGCTGCATCGCAGTCGGCTCGCTTACATGAAACACCAAGAATTTAGGGGATTAACACCTTATCATCATGTCAATCCATACGGAACCTCAATATGGATCAGCGAATACCTATTAAGTTGAAAGTGTCGTAGTTTTCATCTTTTTGACCGGTGAAAAAAAACCAGCTAATATCTTGTCATGGACCGAGATCCTCGTGAAACCGATTCGGGATGGGAACCTGGCTTTAGAGAAGCAGTACAAGCTGCTTTTCACTCATTTCCAAAATCCTTCGGTTGTGTCCGTTGACAATGCGGTTGCTGAACGGGCCGCCTTTCTGAGAGGAAAATACGGAATGAAAATACCGGATGCACTTGTGATCGCATCCGCCATCATTGCACAAGCGGATGTTTTTGTTACAAATGATTTTCGACTGGAACAAGTGGAAGAAATATCTTGTAGAAGTTAGGATCAATTATAAATGAAAGACAAAAGCTAGCAGGTTCCTGATCCGCACGCAGTGGTCGCCTCAGTCAAATACCGGACTCTGGAATCTCGTCCGTCAGTTTGCGTCTGTAAAAAAAGGAGCAGTTCGTTCGCCCACTTTCAAAAGAGACACGATCTCCTCCTACTTTCACGCCAGTTTTTTCAGTACATAACTAATCTTATGTATTGAAAATAGCCGATCCCCTTTTAAGGATCGGCTATCAAACAATGCTATTACAACGAATCAACAAGCTCTCTACTGGCACAAGCAGCTTCTTCCCGAAAATTCCGGCGATCCATTTTTTTAGTTGTTAAATCATTTACGCTCACATCCTGAAGCCTTCAAAGAATCGATTTGTAAATCCATGGACTGATCGAAAGTCGAAACACGTGCATATCCAATTTCGGCCATTTCCCAATCCCCTTTTGTCTATTAAACCTTCGATTAGTATATTTAATACACCTTGAATAATAGACGATTTAATAGACTGAAACAATGATAAGTTTTGGGTATTTTAAGCTGATGTTTACAGAGTCTAAAAAACGATCGTTATATGGACAGTCGGTGTAGTGCACATCATTACAGCATACGAACAAACCCAACACTATTATGATTTGGTGTTGGGTTTATTCATAAAAGTTCAGGTGGCCTGATTTTCGTTGTTTTTTTGGACAATCGATAGATGCCCCTGCTTGTTTCACTACTTCATTTGAATATAAGCAGTATCTTATGAAAAATATGCAATCTGCTGAACTTCCGGCAAACCAACCGTCAGACCTCTATCCAAAAATCGGTTAAATTCCTCACAAGCTGTTTCTGGTACAAGTGAACAACTATGACAAGCGGCCAAGTTACAAGAATCAGGACCTTGTGCACCAATTTCGGAACAAATTGGATCCGAAGAACACCAGCCCGCATTTATTAATGATTTTCGGATAACTTGCTCTAAATAGCCCGGTTTACCCATTCGGACCAGTCCACCCATAGTTCCGTCAGAATCACCAGCTGCTGTATAAATCAGTATTCCATACATAGGACGTGACTCGTCATCGGATATATACAATCGCTCTCTTAATGAAGAAGAACTATATCCACATTCAAAGGTAAGCTGATTCATGAGAAGATGAGCAAAAGTATGAGCCATAACAAACCTTGGCGAAATTTGTTTTTCCCGGGTACGCCGATTGACAAGTAAATGTCTGTAACGTTCCGCCAACGGTTCAATTCTAGAAATCACACCGTCTTGTTCCTCCCACCGTTGTAATTGAGCTGGATTGAATTTCAAAAAAATTCCTTCTCCATAAACAACGTATGCGGGTAACCAATCATCTGAAGCATCTGGTACATTACGCCACATTTGGTGTTTCAATTGTTGAAAGTCTGCTGGCCGATCGTTAAAAACCCGGTTAAACCCAGCAAGCACCCGGGTTTCTTTTAATTTTTCCACCAGAAACACCTCGGAAAAATACTTCTCCATATCAAACAGACTGCCGTTATATTTTTCAAGTGGAATGCGCCGGATTTTAAGTTCATCTTGATCAGAAGGTTCGCTTAATACGCTGTATTCCTCTAAACGTAGTACTCTTTCCAATTCTGCACCGCTAGACTCTTCATTCTCCTCAATTTCTAAAGTCTCACGTTGTTCTATACTTAAAAGTGTACGCTTTATCTCTGTATCAGAATACGATTCCAACTCATTCCGAAATTGTGCACGAAGTTCATCTACTGTTTCATCTTCATTTAAGTTACCCCGCTTGGAGAGATTCAAAATACGCTCATATTGGGGGGTTTGGAACAGTTCAATCAACCTATTGATTTGTTTGCTTACTTCACCCGGTATATAAATGGCACTTCGGACCTGAGCGAAATAAACATTAGAAGCACTACGAAGAGAGCCGCGCAGGTGGCACCCACATGTTTCCCCCTCCTCTGTACCAGTCCAAGGACTTTTCCCTTGACAATAAAATACGTTCTCTCCACCAACTAACTCTTTACTAAGATCAGTTGTGCCGTCCGGATGTGCAGTTGTTATTTTATTGAGCATACGGGGTTCCACTCCACAACCGCACTTAACTTGCATAGTTGTCAAAGCACCTCCACCGGTACTTATCAACTTCATTGTTGCAGTACAAGATGGGTTTGCCGAACGATGTACCCATTCCCTCCATGGGAAATCCTGTATATGGCCGTTTTCACATATCGCTATAAAAGGTACTTGTACCATAAACTTTTTTATATTCTTAGCTTCACATGAAGTGCATTTTTCTCTGGATTTCGTTGTCAGTTCCGTCTTCTTCATATCCCCGCAGAATGTGCAATAATGCCACTGTGGAAATCTTAAAAACGGTACATTTAAAAACTTATTATTCTCACTCTCACCTCTATAGCGGAAATCAGGCGGGAGACGAAAATGGTCTACTCCCAACAAACGCTCCAATCGCCACTCTTTGATTATATACTGCGATAAATCAACCCGTTCCGATGATCCGTTTTTATCCTTGTACCAATGGTCAAGCCCACCACAAATAGCTGAGATTCCATTCTTCGATATCGACATTGCTCCCGTACCAAATGGGGCTATCAATTGTGCTCTACGTATCGGATAAACCATATTATTCTAAGTCCTCCAATTCCTCAAGTTTATATAGCACTGAAATATCCCCCTGGCATTGGGCATCAACGTTCCTTAAGGACATTGGTGTAGCCCAGGATAGTCTACTTGAACGCTCATCAGCGTATTCCCCTGCGACTCGTAACAGAGGATAATTACCGTTTTCGGCTTTCCCCGACCACTCTACGGGGCTAAGTCTTCTCCAGAGCTCAAGTCTTTTTTCGAAGACTCGCTTAACATTCTCTAATTCCTCGGGATCAGTACGTTCTACACGCCGTGTTACTATTTCTTTTAATTGGTTCAAAATCTCCTCTGGCAATGGCCTCGGTGTGTCAACCTCATCAGCATCGCCCATTTGACGCACATATCCTACCATCACAGCATGGAGTAAGCGGTCTATTACAGCAGGTGAAAACGGCGTTACACTAGTCGGTTCTACTTGAGCATAGAGTTTTTCATGATAACTCCTGAATTTTTCATAGTGTGAACGATCACGCGGCTTTGAAGCACTGTATAATGTCACCACTAGCCCTGGCCGTTCAAACCAACGACGACCTACACGACCGGTGACCTGAATGTATTGGCTTGTGGTCTTCGGCTGACCTATCACTGCCATCAACGAAAGGCGGTCAATATCTATACCTACCTCAATAATATTGGAAGCAAGGCAAACATCAATAGCAGTGCCACGCTTCATATTCGTTTTCAGTTCACCGATAGCAGCAGAAACTTCATCGCTGGTTAATCGGGATGTTAATTCTTTAATCCTGTTCAATCGACGCAATTTGTCATAACCGATATCTTCTCTATTCTTAATTACTTTAAGATGGTTGGGAATATCTGACTGTAATAACGTGACAGTCGTACCCAGTTCCCGTAGACTATTAAAGAAAACCAACAAAGTCCACCATGGATCCCGTTCCTTCTCTTCCATTTCAATGGGCCCTTGCAGTAGTGCAGTTAGAGATCTTACTTGTAGTGTTTGCATGGATCCCAAACCTGGTGTATTAATTCCAACATACTTTCTCCCCGGCATCAGATTGCCGTTATTATCGGTAGCATTTTGAGCAAAAAAAGAATCGTCTGCTTCAAGTCCGGGAGTTGGAAAAAGTCGTGTTTTCTCTCTAGCGTAAACATCCTTGACTTGTTTTTCAAAACTTCGTATGGTTGCAGTAGAACAGACAATTTTAGGACGGACTGGTGCTGTTGCACGATAATCTGTACACAATTCTTCCACTAATACTTCGAACAAACCAGTCATTGATCCCAGTGGACCTGAAATTAAATGTAGTTCGTCTTGTATAATTAATCCTGGTGGAGAACAAAAACGCTCCCCATCCGTGCCAATACCAAACATGGTACGAGGCTTGGAATTCCAAGCAAGCAATGCAAATTTATCGACTGTACCAATTACCAAAGTTGGCCTTTTTGAGTAAATATCTTCATCCACTACATAGACAGGAAGTTCTTTATTGAAGAAACAATCACGGTCCGGACAGTGAATGACCACTTGGCCTGCAGATACTTTATAGCCATTAATACTGTATTGCATGCTTTTTTTCTTACCTCGTTCGTTTTTCCGTCCGTTTTCAATTTTCCGATTATCCGGTATTTTCCCCATTTGTGCTCCACACCAAGGGCAAGAACGAACCAGGAACGGATTATCTTCGCTGGTTCCATTTTTCAATGCTTTTAAATCAACCAATGCACTTTTGTGCGTATTGGGAGTTGTATCCGATCCCAACCATATGCCTATCGAAAATGAAGCCTTCCCCAGATCATTCTCATTTAACTTTCGGATATAATCCATAGAACAAATGAGTCTCGATGCTCTTTGAAATTGGTCTGCAGTTAGCAACCGCAATGTATATCGCATGAGTACTTGGACACCTGTATCATAAGGGTCTCTCAATCGGCGTAAGAACATGGAGAATGCTGCTAATCCTAGATATGCTTCTGTTTTACCCCCACCTGTCGGAAAAAAAATCAGTTCGACAGTTTCGCGCTCATCGGAAAAGAAATTAGCAGTGGGTTCAATTGACATCAGAATAAATGCAATTTGAAATGCACGCCATTTACCCTTGTCTGTGTCAATGATGTCAGGGTTCTTGTAAGGTCTACTAAAAAGAATACCACTTTCGGTAACTTCTGATTCCCGGACATCTGTACCAGTTTTCTGCTGAAGCAGCATGGCGTGATTGGCCAACTGAAAAGCCCTAAATGCCTCCGAATTATTTTTAAGGTACTCGAGTCCTTGTTCCATCCTATCCCCGCATTCACAACAAAGACGCAAGTTTCTTTCCGCTACTTCATGTAGATGTTTATCCAACCCTGGTATAGTTTTTCGTTTCTTCTCAATCCATTCCCTATACAAGGATATTATTTCCTCCAATTCTCTAAAACCAAATTTACTTGTAGAGTCGAAACCTGCTAGAGTCCTCATGGAAACTTCGATATCGGAACCATCCTCACGTTTTATATCGGGTGTCATACTTTTTGTCTCATAGGAGGGGAGAAACTCAGTACGTACGCTTCCAACTTTATCTCCTGATACATCCCAATCTGCTGAGCAACCATGTCCTATAGCATATGTTTTCATGGACCGATATAATAACGCTAATGAAAGTTCCTCCTCATCAGTTACCATAGAATCTACTACTTCAGGATACGGCAGGATTTCAATAGTTTCATTTGGCTTCTCTGGATGAAAAACGTTTACTGTAAATTGTGATTGGTAAAAACAAACACTATCAATCGCTATGTTACCCTCACAATCTGAGCGGTTAACCAAGCAGACAGTTACTAGACGGCTTCCATCTTGAATTGGTCTTGAGAGTATTTGCAACTGAAGATTTAACCCATCCGTATTGGTGGCTTCGATGATATGTCCTGTGGTCAAAACCTGACCTTCTGCATTTAACTGTTCAGCTGCACATGTTACTTTAAAATTAACAGGAGAACGGACCCACCATTTTCTATCCCTTTTATCCCCGTTTATCCGTACTTTCACTGGATAATATCGTCCGCCGCTCACACAGATTCTGAGTTCAGAACCATGTTCAAAGTAGGCCCTAAAACTCACAGCCATACTGCTTTGTTGATAGTCATTAGCAGAAGAAATATCAAGTTCCGATTGCTCATCAACTTTATTAGAAGTATTGTTACGTGTTTCAATTATCTCAAGTTCCTTACTGTTTACAAGTTCTACAGCATCCAAATCTGCCATTGGATCTACCTGGTGATCTTCATTTTCATCCCGACCAATTCCGTTAGGGTAAAGTACAGCTGCCCCGTATCGTCTAGTAGGTTGTTCATGTAAGATTTCTTCTCCAGTCTCCTTGCTTTTATACGGCTTGTAAAGATCCTGTTTATTTTGCAATAATATACCAGTCTGGCAACTAATCGGTGTGCTATTGGTTGCTACTGATGGGCCGATAAATTCCCGTCTCAACGCATCATAAAGTAAATCCCTGTTGTCCATGTTTTTCTGTAATTCAGTTTTCATAATCCCTACGCCCCTTCCAAATCTAAAAGTATACGAGTTTTATGTTCTTCTACATAAAAATCTTTTTTAGAAATATACTCCACTTTAAAAGATGTAAAACTAGCCTCTTCAGCTCCTGGTAAAGGAAAGACCATAGTATGTTCAAGTTCCAATTTAGAGAGATCTGTCTGGTTTACAACCTTCAACAACTGCTGTCTGATGGCAGTCCCTGCCTGAAGATGACATTTCGCCAATATTTCCGCTTCTTTCCATAAGCTCATTTCACGCTCGCCATACTTTAATATATTGATAATTGCTGAGAAGTCTTCACGGTCACGTGGTTTGATATTGTCCTCTGACATCCAATTTCGTAAGTTTATGTAGTTTGCTCTAGATGAACCTTTTTTCCGCAACTCACGAATAACACGATCGTGACCGTACTTATAAACAAGTTTCTGCAAACCTTTTTTCCATTCACTATGTCTATTACGAATAGAAGGAGCTTCCACACCCAATAGTTTATCGGCAATGAGATGTATCACATCCCGTTCAGTACCCGTACGAATAAGTAAATAGCATTCCGTATCCAGTTGTTGTACGGGGAGTCGTGTAACTTTCTCCTCCTGATTAAAGGCAAGAACCCATATATTACTAATAGTGTGTTTTTCAAAAAAAATACACTTCCCACCTGCTAATGCCACCAAAGTGGCTGCTACTTGATTAGGCTTTTCACGGTTACTAGATGTTTTTAAAAGGGATTCTTCTATTACCAAGTAGTTTTTATCTATTTGATCAATTGCTATTTTATTGGTGGACTTAGTAATGTTTTTTTGTTCTGTAACTGTACAGCCGGCATACAGAGTAGATAACCGGGACTCCCCCCCACTTAAATGGGGGCTTTTATTATGGCTCCATTGTTGCCATGCATAAGTAACACTATCAATTGAGCGAGCTCGGGGACAATTGTACAAATACTCCGGGTACCAATGCGGTGGACCGACAATAAATATTTGTTCAAAGAATGCGCCTTGCTTCAAGGCTAATGGACTGACAACCGTAACAGAAGATGACAGAGATTCTCGTATTATCCGGCTAACCAAGTCTACGTTGTTTGCCACCTTTACTACTAATCCTGTGTAAACGCCATCCTGTACCCGATCGTTAAGAAAATCCAAAATTGGTTTCTCAGCTGATTCAATGACTGCAATACCAGCATCAACTAATTTTATCGTAGCTTCTTTGAGATTTGGAAACAATAAACCACATTGTTTTACAAGTCGCCTCAACTTTAAATGATCTAACTGATCCTGCGAATTTATAAAAGGCAAAGGGCTTGCCGTTACATAAAAGCGGAATCTCCTTAAATCATTTACAAGTTCGCAGATAAATGCATCTCCCCTAGCTTCCTCATTTAACATCCGTTCAAACTGCGACAGCATGACTGAAAAAACAGACAATGAACTTGACGAAATTTCATGAAAATTCAGCATGTAACGTTGTGATAATTCAAACATACTATTCATAGTTTCTAGTTTGTTCATCGTCGTTCTTCCTTCCAATTTAAGATTTCAATCCCCTGAGGTATCTCAGATAAATTCGGTCGTACTGTTTCCAAACAATGCATGTTCTCCAAATATCTATTATTTATTTCTTCAACCGCCAATGGATATTGGGTTTCCGACCGATCAAGAAGAATGATAGAATTATTATCCGGAAATTTATGAGACCAGTTCAAGTAGCTGACCGCACTGCAATATATAATTACCGTCCATGGCTGCAAGATTACATCACTATTTTTTGACTGTGAAGCAACTACTTCAGATTGGTAAGTATCAGTTGCTCCCTGAAACTGTCGGATTTTCAGTATTTCGTTAAGGTAACCAGATTTATAAGCATCTCCAGATATTACTGCAAATGGGGTTTCCTTTGTTTCGACCTCCAAAGTATCTTTATTACCAATTAAGCATACTTTTGGATCCGAAAACCTAAATACTTGCTTATATTCTATTTTATTAAAGAGTACATCTAAGAAAGCAGACTCTTTATCTTCTGCTCTTCCGACCTGATTGTTTGGTATTTGAAGATGTTGATTATTACTCACACTAATTTCAAATGCGCGTTTTTTGGGTACATAGTGTACTAAACCACCAGCACGAGGGTTTTGTGTCTGAATCATTAGTCGGGTTTCATCATTAATTACTTTAACACCCATAAATGTAGCTATTTTTTGTCTGCCACCCTCACGGAAACGTACCAGCGTACCCACCTGTAACTGGACAAGAGCTGAAAAGTGGTTATGAAGCAAACTGTCATGGGGAACAGACTCGATAATTCCAGCTATTACACCAAGTGCAAGTAAAGACGGGAGAAAGTGTGTAGCCGGAACAGAAATACTCATCACTGATTTTCTATTTTGTTCTGATTGTGTCGAAAAATAGAAACCGGTCTTAATAAAAAAATTAAACCACTCGTGAACTGGTACCCAGTCATTGTTCGAATTATAAAAAAAACGCTTGTTATTAATTGACATTGATCATCTTCCTTTAGTACTTTATGAGCATATTTATTAATAGGTATTCTATACTCTATTCCCACATTCCTCCTGTAGCATGAACCGAGAGGATCCATCGAAAGTCTCTTTAAAATCCCTATCCGCGTGGTGGGAATGGATCATTCCCATAACTGTTTTTATCTCTGATTTGACCATTTAGACGATGTATTACCACTTCAGTACGCTGATTTTTCGCAACTTGTGTAGCCTTGGTAATTGCTGCAGTTTGTGTTTCTGATCTTACCGTTGCCCGAGAATTCCCTGCACCTTTTACCTGCCATCCTCCATTTGGATGAGGAGTTACATGTTGATTTTTTTTATTCATTTTAAGCACGCCTTTCGTTTTCAAATTTATTTTTGAAACCGTTTTATTTTAAATGGAGCATTTTATGCCCCATGAGTTTTCAATTTTATTTTTGAAACCTTTTTTTTAAAAAGAGCTCTCTGAGCCCATTTAAAAAAGACTTCTATATATATATTGCCTTCCACCCTCTTCCAGTAAAACTTCATCACGAGCAATTAAACGAAGATTGTATAATTCAGACAGCTGTGTACTAGCGAGGTTTAACTTTTTCCCATACTCATCAGACAGATGCCTTGCCGTTATTTTTTTCTTTTCATAAACGATATCCAAGACCTCTTTAAGGACTTTTCCTAAGTGGCCGAGAAGCAAGTGGCCGGCGGCACCTTTCCTCGCCATGATGCAGTCTTTGAGGCCTTCCAAAGAACTCCCAATATTGTATTCATGATCATATTCTAAGTTCAAGTTGTCAAGAAAGAG
This sequence comes from Paenibacillus sp. J22P15, assembly GCF_056269345.1. Taxonomy (NCBI): domain Bacteria; kingdom Bacillati; phylum Bacillota; class Bacilli; order Caryophanales; family Paenibacillaceae; genus Paenibacillus; species Paenibacillus sp. J22P15. Next base: position 71,788 of record NZ_JBWDNT010000011.1, on the reverse strand, counting down.
ATACTTATCGTGCGTCTTAGCATTATCCCTCATCCATAAAACAACCTTTACTATTATTTCATCAACACCCGATACGTTAATACCATCGACCTCGCTCATGTCATAAAAGAACACAGTACCCTTGGAGGCATTAGAAATTTCCGACTTTATTCTTGAAATCAATTGTTGTAATGAAGGCCGATGTAAAAAGTTTCGCTTGTTGTATTCTGGGCTTAAAAGATGTATACGTACCATAAAACACCGCTCTCTGAGATTTCAATTTTATTTTTGAAATCGAAATCTGTTTTTAGATTACTTCACAATTCCCACGATGTCAATAGAAGCTATACTTGAATTATTAAATAAAAATATGTTCCGTAAAAAAATTCATCCTGTGATATTAGAACAAGATTATCTTCTTTTATAATGTAAGCCGAATTGTGTGTCCTTAAATAAAAATTTACATTTTTGAAATTATACGCTCTCGATGTAACATCAATTAAGCCCTTTCCCCTATATTCATTCACGCGCGAGGAAGCAGTGGTGAATATAGCATTTTTTATGACTGAATGCGAAGTTAAAAAAGGTGAAAATGTATGTTTCAAACTGTTGTATATTCCTAAGCCTGTATCACATATTGCTATACTCACAGTATTTGAAGCTTCATAATGTTGTATACAGGAATAAGGTGAACGCTCTGCATGTTCCAGTGCATTATTTCCAAGTTCAGAAAAAATATTTGCAATATCAGATACCCGGTCCCGTGGTAAAGACTTATCCCGGAGAATTTTTATTATTGAATTATAAAAATTATCTACATCATCCGGATCGGTACACTTAGTTATTTCAAACAAATTGTTTTCTTTATTATTACGATTTCGGTTATAATAACGCTCCATATCTGTCTTACTCTCAAACTGATCACTTATTTCCTTTCCACATACTTTAAAAAAGTTCATTCTTTCCATGTATCCGATAATTTCTACGTTTTCAGGGATAGCTATATCAAGGCGAAAATTCTGATTAAAGAAATCCAAAGTTGATATTAGTACAGCACAGCCTGCAGGGGACAGCCACCCTAATTGACTTAAATCAACCTTAACTGTGTCAGTCCGATGTGATTTAATAATACTGGCACATTGCTTGATCCAGTTATTCACATCCTCTATAGTTTCAAAATTCCCCTTCCGTGCAAGCATACATATTCACATCCAAAAGATTATTATAAAAGCCAAACTTCTAATTGTTATGGTATCAATACCATTATATTTAATCCGCTTTTTTTGCAATAAAGTATATTCTTTCAAATCAATTTTTATGGGGCGTCCGGATCCTGGGATACCATTTCCTTACAACAATGTATGTAGCTGGATCAGCCTGGTCAGTTAAACTGCTCCAGGATACTACAATGTATCTGACATTGTCCTTGTATTGCTCATATAATCCAGGTGATAGTGGTTTTAAAGGCGAACCAGTTATTTCTTCATATGTCACCGTTGAAGATCTTATATCATCAGTTATTACAACTACTTCGCACGCGGTTTTGTACATGTTCTGAAGTCTATCTTTGATTTCAACTGCTCTTATTTCATCCATTTGGTACTGGGTCTTAATAGATTGACACCTATCACATTTTTTATTATAACAATTTGGGCTTAAAACAAGCTACATTTGCCTAAGATTTAAACATGAGGTGAAAATAAATGACAGATAAAATCTCGCCAGAAGCCAGAAGCCGCAATATGAGTGCTATACGTTCAAAAAGAACAAAAATTGAAGATAAGGTTTCAAAAGAACTATGGAATCGTGGATTCCGTTTCAGAAGGAATGTTCGTGATTTAAAAGGCAAACCCGATATTGCAATAAAAAAATATAAAATCGTTATCTTCATTGACAGCTGCTTTTGGCATTCGTGCGAAATACATGGACACATTCCAAAATCAAATTCTGACTATTGGATTGCAAAATTTGGACGAAATAAGCAAAGGGATTTAGAAATAACTCAATATTATAAAGAGCGCAGTTGGAGTATCCTACGGATATGGGAACATGACATTAAAAATAACTTTAACCATGTTATTGATAGCCTGATTGAATTTATTACAACGACAATGAATTTTTATAAATCAAAATAAAAAAGCTAAGTCTCACTTATTAAGTGGATTTAGCTTTTCATTATATTATTTAATCTCAACCACAAAGTGTCTCAGTCATATTTCTGACCCTTTAATATAATATAACAATCAGGACATTCAACTGTACATGTACGTTCATACTCTAATTTTTCTGATGATGATAATCTTAATGGATACGGTTCTATTTCTTTAACAAGCATTACTCCACCACAAGTACAATTAAACAATCAATGTCCCTCCTCTGATTTGCATAAGCATTTAAATATGTCATCAATCATACTTAACAGCAGTTTCCAATATTTAAAGCAAACATGATTTGCCGAGAGTCCATCAATGCTTGGATTACTCGCCAATCCTTTTTCATATTCAAATGATTTAAATCCAGGTAACACCCCATCATGTTGAACAGCATCTCGCATCTTTCTAAGGTCAGTAATCCAATTTTCATTATTGAGATAAATACGACAAAGTTCAGAGAAGTTTTTTTGATGTTGAGGATTTTGTACAAACTTATACATATCCCCATTGGTTTTGATTTTCTTATTCTCTATTATAGATGATATGAATTTTGCCACTACATCTAATGTCACTCTAATTCGAGTCACAAATGCTTCAAACTCATATCTTAAAGGCAAATCGTCCAGTTCAACAATAACGTTGCCTCTGACTGGACGATGCATTAATACTTCTTCTTGAAAAAGCAATCTTAACCTATAAAGGAATTGTGTCTTGTGATAATGGCAAGCATGAAGTGCATCATCAATGTCATGTAAATACCTAGCACTTTCATTAGAAATCATATTTATCTCATTAATTCGTGGAACAATAGAATTCATAAGATTCAAAATTTGATTAGAAAGCTGCTGTGGTTTTCTCATTTCAATATTCGTTTTCATCCCGAACAGAGGGGTAACTGGATTTCCGTACTCATCCACTAAACTAGAGATCAGTGTTATTTGTGAGTACCCTTGATTTCTTTCAGTTATAGGTGACTCATCAGGCAGACAACATTGTTTTAATAAGAAATTGCTGCCACATGGACATGGTTCATCTGGTCTTAACTTCATAGTATTATGCCAATTGAGCCAGAACAGGCTCCATATAACTATCCAAAAACTCTTCTGTAATCCCTTTGATTTTGCGCCGCTTAAACAGAGCATACATCTCTTCGACTGCGCTGTATGAGAAAAATCTAGCGTTCAATGATTGAAATTGTGGACGTGATGCTTCTCTAAATACTTTGTCTCTATCTTCATCAGGCGCAATAATTACATAACGTGTTGGAAATGGTGGAAGAGCATCTTGAAGACCCTTCATTCTTGTTAAGCCACTGGTGACACCTGTGCTATGTTCAACTTCCATAACAGCTGGCATCAACTTGCCATTTTTAAACCAAATGCAATCAATAAGTAATGCAGCCTTTTGAGCATCATGAAACGAAGCCATCACATTTTCTTCTTTTCTCAAAGAACCAATGACTCCATCCATTTCACCTATTTTTTGATTTTTATATACAATGCCTTTATCGTTCTGAGCAACCCAAGTTTTGAATCCCAAATGTTGCCCAATTTCAATTAGAGCAATTTGCATTTGGCAATGTCTACGTTTCATTTCAATGTCTAAATCAGGCGTTTGAATCTCGTCTGGAAGAACCAATGCATCATAGACAATTTCAGTATTAGGCACTTCTGAGATGACCATATCCACTTCAGCTTTGACCATCACATTTGGAGCATGGGGATTTTCTGGACACCACATGATGTGCTTATGACCTGGCTTAATTTTATTATTAGAACTGATGCTCTCAATTCGACCTGGATAACAATAATAAAATTGTGGTGTATGAGCCAACAATGCTTCCAGCACGGAACGTGTGTTGTAGCTTCCACCAAATATTCTATCTACATTGATTGGATGATTTTGAGCAAGCGCATTAGCTAATCTCCAGATCATTTGAGTAGAAATAGATTCTTCTTTTGCATTGCTCCACGTCTCACCTTTATTAGGACGAATTCTTTGAATAACAATTGGTCCTTCTGGCTTCACCACATTAACAATTTTTATCAATGTTGGAGTTTTACTGTGAACGTAATTATAAATATTGTTCTTTGGTAACAATCCAATTTCATGAACAAGGTTAGCTGCGGTTAGTTTGCTCATTCTGTTCCACCTTCAAAAAATCTAGGATAGTTTCAGCAATTCCTTTGGCTGCTTCAAAAGGAACACCATTCCCCACAGTCTTGAATGCGTTCGATAACGTGATGTTTGGAGGTAATTCATATTCCTTTGGTAAGCTTTGCAATGCTAATGCTTCTGCAACTGATAAGCGGCGAGCTTTATATGGGTGCAGATGAACTTCATTATTGCCATACGCCACTGTTGGAGATGGTCTCCATCGATGTAGACGCTTGTATGACTTTTTAGAATCATCACCTTCTGGAATGACCAAGAACTTCGCCAATCCTGCTCTTGGTGTAAAGTATTGATGAGCATTGGGATGGTTTTCTACATTATTTTTTTTGAACCAATAATCAACCGTCAAATCTTCACTAATACCTTCTGGCTTTTCTCGCTCTCCATCTTCAACGAACGGATCCATTCCAGACCATGGCATTGCATTAATATCTTCAAAGCGATATTTCAAATGCTCTTCCCAAGGGAATATGTCTGTTAGAGATTGGTTTTCTTCAAGCTCAATCCCCAAATTATTTAATATACTTTCTTGGAATCCAATTAATATGATTCGTTCACGCTGTTGTGGTGCGCCATATTCAATTGAATTAATCAATCGTTCAGTGGTTAAATACCCACATCCATGCAATTTGGTTTTTATCTGTTCATAAAAAGCGCGATGTTTGGCAGTTCGCCAAAGCCCTTTTACATTCTCAAACAAGAAGAAATCAGGCTTTTGCTTGCAAATTAAATCTACATATGTTGCAGACAACTTGCCGTTTTCACCTTCATGACCTTTATTTTTTCCAGCAACAGAAAAATCAGGACAAGGAGGACCGCCAATGAATCCAACTAAACGTTTTTCATTTTTTGTTTTATTAATAAGTCTTGAAAGAGACTCACTTTCAACTTCTTGCTCAAATTCAGTAATGTCACACAAATGATATCCATACTCTGGCTCCGTGATACCCATAACTCTGCGTGAGTGCATATATGTCTCCAAGAAAGGACGATGATACTCATTAACAAAAGCAACATTAAATCCAGTTTTTTCGAAGCCCAAATCCAAAAAACCTGCGCCAGAAAAAAATGAAAAGATGGTTGGTGCATTATTCATTGTTGTTTACCCTACCTCGAATCAAATTTCGACATATCGAATTAATGTTCACTATTTAGTTCGCATTTTCCTGCTTCCTAGACATTTAATCATAACAAAATAAAAAAGCGTTGACCAGCAGAAGCTAGCCAACGAAACAGCTCGACTCGCTCTTATATCGTTTTCAGGATGGTCCCCTACAAAAAGAGCTTCGCTTGCTTCCACTCCGAGTTTAGACAATGCTCTAATAAAAATTGCTGGGTCAGGCTTACGCAATCCTTCCCATTCCGATATAAGTACTTCATCGAATAAATGACTGATATCCAGTGATTTAAAATTATCATACTGGAATTGTCCATAACCAGCTGTGCCTTAGCTCTGTAAGCATATTCATTAAATTTGGAAAGCCTACACAATGTCTCCAACCATACGGTTTGCGGACCTCATCGGATTTGTCAGATAATTCCTTCATGTTATTCTGAGCAGTACTTTGGGTAGCGTGTATTGTAAGTGCCAATGTAACGATGAGCTGTTAAATGCCGAAGGCAGATTAAATACAAATCCTTCTTTATGTTCGTCACACCATTCCATATAATCTTGTTCTCGATTTTGAAAAAATGAAACCATAAACAATCACTCCAGCTGCATTTATTCATTTACTTTTCTGAAATTTAATTAGTTATTTCATTCGTTAAAGAGCTTCTTCGAATCCAAACACCACTCGGTATTAAATGGGGATTGAGAGATGACTGCTGGAACTTAAGGCTATGGTTACAAAGAGCAGAGGCCTTAATGCGCTTCTTGTAAAAAGCTTCTCACGAACTCTGTTGCGGCTTCACGGTTTGTCTGCAGCAATCCTATGTATGTATCAAAAAAAGCTTGAGCTATCTGTGCATCATGGAGATCCAATTCCAATTCCCCAATAGTATCATTAACTACCCCATTAAACTGCTCTATAGAAGCTTCATCTGGATTTAAACGCTGTAATCGTTGACCGAATTCAATTACGGTACGTTTAATCAACTCTTTATGCTCCATCATTGTCTCAATGCTAATGAATGATCTGTCTAACATAAGCCCCATTCTCCTTTTACTATGTATTGGCCTGGACTATGGTGAATCCTTCTTATTCTAAGTCTATTCCTACTTATAAATCTTTCTAAGACAGTTTGTCCAGTAAAGTCTGTAAAGTTAGAGAAGCATAAAACAAGTGCTTCCTCAATCTCCAGTCCGCTTTTCAGGGTAAAAACAAAATGCACTTTAAATCTTCTCAGCAGTGCATTAGACAATTGATAATCGGTTTAATCAATTTAATGATTAGACAGTCACTAACTTATTTAATATTTCAGTTTGACGTATTGTAAGCACATTCACATTCCATTCGTTACTTTGTTGAATGAATATTTTACTTCCATGGAAGATATCTATACGACTTTCTAAATACTTAGTTTTTTTATCATTAAAATCTGAGTTGTTCAATTTTGAGTTTTTCTTTTTATTAATACGCACCAAATTAGCTAATCTATGAGTCCATTTCTCCATTTCTTGATCGTTTTCGCCAAAAAAATTCGCAGTTTCTTATGGTAGGGTTCCCGGCTAATCTTAAACGCAACATAATACTGGCATTCTACAATCTGCTTTACCATCACTTGTGATACGGTTTGTGATTTAATATCGTTGTTGGGGGCTCTGGCCCCCGATCGAACTAATAGGCTTTTAGAACCGGAGCATCCAGCATAAAAGATTCACTAACTTTCAGCTAATTGAGCACTTACAAACTCACAAGCTGGCCAGCCTGCAATCTTATTTGTTGTTCCTGGCTCCCAAAAAATCAAAGCATCCTCATACCATTCCTTACAGTAATGAAAGCCGCGATAGTGAAATGTGAAAACATCACCTTCTGAATTCTCCACCTGATAAACCTTATCCGGAATAAGATGACGGTATTTCGTGATAACGTAAGCCATGTCAAAACCTCCTCGAAAAATAAATTATCGACTACCCCGGACATCGGGTATCGTTTGCCATCTAGCCTGATCGGCGATGAACGGAAATAACCAAAAACTGTATTCCATCACACATCACAACCACTAGCTCTTATAATAATGTAAAAAAGCTATCGCTGCCCGCGTTTTACGCTCTACGTCCTTTGATTCCATTTCTTCGGCGAGTATCGATATAGCCTTACTTAGTAAATCATTGGTTTCGGTGCTAGTAGTGACTAATTGTTGGTTAATGTACCTTTCAAGTTTTGCGACTTCGATTGGATGCTTAAACTGTGTGACAATAGGTCGGTTTCGGATGAACTCCTTTAACTCTGGTATTAGTTCACTCCGAGGAATAACTGCCTTCCAATCAACAGGACGCTGATGAGATAAGCCTATATCATCAAACTCTTCCTTAAAGCAATATACCCCCAACACCCCTACATGAACGTTTCCGTTGTTCCGATCCTCGATTAATACAATATCTCCGGGTGACATTGTATTACAAAAGGCGTTAACCATTCCCAGATGATAACGGGTTTGTGCTGGATCTTCATGATAGACACGCTCTAATCGTTCACGAATATCTTGTTTGTTAAGACCAGCTAAGTCACCTAGTTTAGGATAACCAATCGCAACAAAGCCTCCACTTAAAAACTCACTAAACTTATCCTCTACATTTAATGGACGAGTCTTGCACTGAAACAACTCCATCACAAATCGCTCCCTCATTCGAATAATTCTTCAAGAGTATCTTGAAGAGGTTCATAATAAAACTTTACCATGTATTATTTCTCGCGTCAATCTTCAAGATGCTCTTCAAGGATACATTAAATAATAAAAGCCAACCCTCATTGGAAGTTGGCTTAAACCCTTGATCTTAGTTTTTAATTTGATATTTTCAGTCTGTTTTGACCCTATACTCAGGCCTCCGGTTGGAGTTTAGCTCGAAATGATGCTAAGTTTTGAATTATCGTCTCGCTTGTCCTACCCATTCGCCATTTGCGTTGTAGTTAAGTGATGATGAGAACCCAGCGGCATTCCACAGTGTATCGAATGCAGGTTTAAGTTTTTTTGCTAGATCAGAAGGATCTACCGGATACGATTCTAGGACAATTTCAGGTAACAATAAATCTTGTTTTTCGATCAAATTGTATTCATGTCCAAAAAATCTCTGATCAATTCCAAGTTTGAACCCTTTAATACCAAGCAAGCTTATCATAAAAACAATAGGAAGTCTTACCCCTAAGTTCGATAAAGCACGTAAGTATTTAAAAACATTTTTTATAATTTCCTCTTCGATGTACTCAGAAGGTATGCTCCGCCTTCCATCCTCTTCTTCACGCAGGATACCGCCAGACTCAACTGCTTCAATTACGCCCTGTTTTGTCAATTGAACGTATGTATGCGGAAGAGTATCTCCAGGCCATTTTGCAAAAGTTATATATCCGTCGAAATTATATTTATAGTCAAGCCCTGTAGTGAAAAAGGCCCATAGGTTTGAACTGTGATTGTTAAAAGATGAAACATCCAGTATTTCATCACCAAATGAACTAAATGGAACCAAATGAACTGCAAGTACATGATTACTGTTTTTCAATTCTATGAATCCAGCGTTATTTTTTATTCTCGAAATACGGGAAAGTCGTAAATCCCGTACCTTTTCTGAGATACCAGCAGAAGAAAGAATGGACGAGCGAATTTCAGTAATATCCATCGGGTGTTTACCTGCTGAATTTCTCGTGTAAAATCTTTGCGTTCCACTCATGTTAACCATATGCGGAAAGTTAAGACTATTAGGTATTCTTATCAGTAATACATATTGTCCCGACCTTAGTGAAATTGCTCTTATTTGTATGCCAAATATACGAGGTTGAACATTTGATCTAATTAACTCTTCTTTCTGCCTAATTAGAGTATCCGTGTTGTCTATAGTGACGCCTACTAGCTCAAAAGGTCTTCCCGTAGGTTGATTGTTAAGCCGCACCTCCGATATTCCGTAAATCAACTCACCACCACCGGAGTTAGCAAACGCAGTAATATCATACAAAAATTCTCGTTTATCATCTCCTGTATTTCCAGGCAACTGTTCTTTGTAATCAAGAAATCGACTTTCTTGAACCTGATCGTTGACTAGCTGTTCGAGGTCTGTTTCAGTTATTTGATCTATTGGCTTACCTATAAGTGACAAGTTACTCAGCCTCCCTAAAATTGCTCCTTCCCCAAATAAGGCAGAAGCTATTCAACTCACTAAATAATAACATACATATCCAATGTTGAGATTTAAGAACTGCGAACAGCTTATTTCTTCTTTCACACGGTGGTAGCGCAATGATGTCAGTATTTGTAGAGTGTATTGTGAAACATGTCCTTTATTCACAGGTCGCCTTCGCATCCAATTATACTTTCGCAATTTTTTTGTCTGTCTGGGTTTGGCCAACGACAGAAAAATGCTCATTTCCTCGATGTCAATATAAAAGGTATGTACCACGCAAAAAAGCCGTTTCCCAGTTTGGGATTACGGCTTTTTTTGTTTCTAGACAAGCGGGTTTCGGACAAGCCCACGATAGTAGTCATACCAACCGTTCTCTTCAAGAATGCCTCTTAGTTGATCACGAGTGCTTTCCTCACGCTCCGCGTCCTTTTGCAGAGCCCAGATAGCGCGCATGTCCCACCCAGATTCCCTGTCCCCAGGGTCAACACCTAGGTAGTTTAAGGGGTACCTCCATGGCGGTACCCCTTATAGTAGAAAATTTAGAAAAGATAACTTACCGAGCAAGGGTCATAAGGCTTAGAAGCCCCGATCCCTTCTCATCTGCTCCAAAATTTCTTCCTTTGAGATGTACCGGAAGTCCAAGACGGAAATCCACTGCTTCACTTTTTCAAAATCCAGAAAGACATAATTGAATCCTTTATTAAACCGAACACTGGGGTACCGGATAGCATCGTAGCCTGCTGAACGTGCGACGTCTGCCACGAATCGTGTGAAAACATAATGAGGCTTATGCCACCCCTCCCCTTCTGCCGGAGAACTGAGCAAGGAAGACCACTGGATGGCTTGAAAAATGCTATTCTCTTCTAATTTTTCATCCATCAAATCGAGAACCTTCAGTGGGACGGACACTTCGATACTTCCGAGCATAATTCCCTCATCTGGCATTCGAGTTTCATAAAAGCACGTCAAGGGGTCTTCGGCTAAATAATAGACCTGATTTCCGGCATGGTTATACCTCCCCTCGGTAATGATTCCCCTTCTGGGCGCCATGAAATCGGCTCTGGAAAAGCTATGATTCGGATCGTATTTTCGAGCTCTGAACATTGGAGATGGGAGGCCACTTGTTGACGGGACATGTTTTGAGAGTCGGTGGATTTCATCGAACACGGTCTGAGCAAACGGATGGCTCAATAGTAAAAAGGGCGTCCGCTGAGCAAGTGCAGCGATTTCCTCTGCATAGGTTTCAAAACGATCGGGCAAATCAAAATGTAACTCATAAGGGACGATGTACGCTGTAACGGGCCCCCCACAATGAGGGCAATTCATTTGTTGAACGAGGTAACGAAATTCCTCTTTAGTGAAAGAGTCCCTTAAATACGTCCCTTCATAGAAGCTATCCAAACCAATGGTATTTCGTTGAAAGTCCAGATCCCGGTTATAAATCCCGGGCCATGCTCGAATAAAATCCTCTGCACAACCCTCGCAATAAAAGGTACTTGTATTAAACCACGATTCCAACTCCATATAAAAGAGCATAGACATCTCTTCAAACCGATCATCCAGTTCATCCGTCGTCTTTTCTACTTGCATAGGGCTATATCACCTATCTATATGTGTATTCTAGAAACTTAGATAAACCTAAAAATGCTTAATCTTTCTATCATCGTATGCGATATCAATAAATTGCTTTAGTTTTTCAAATGAGTCAACTAATCGCATACTTATATGGACCTCTTTTGAATGATTATTCCTAATATTCTCCTCATTGCCTGGAAATAGATAGTTGGCTTCATATTGAATTTTTTTTGAACCATATATATACTTACTACCTTCAGAAAGTAAATGCAAAATATAAATTCCTCCGTTTTCTGTAGATGAACTGAAGAATTTCTGTGTACGGCCCCCATCATTCTTTTTCATTAACACATACCCTAAACAATTTTTTATATCTTTATTGTAATCTACATGATCTAAGCTCATTAAATATTCGTGGGCTTCCATGATCACTCTTTGCACATGTGGTTGATTAATGAAATTCGTTAGGATGTAGCTAATTTTCTTTTGATAGATAAAGCCCATATTCTCGCAGTACGACAAATACTGATTGACTAAAAAGTTCGTTAACTCGTTCAGTGTATATCCCGTATGCTGAGCTACTTCCTCGAAAAATTTATGAACCTCTTGCCATGAAATATATATAGTAGGCTGAATGTTTTCACCCATTGCAAATAAGCGTTGGTGATCACTAATCTGTTGCTCATCTATTCGAGAATCTTCTACTTTCGATTCGACGAGTATTGTGGCATTCCCCATCTGAATGAGTGCATCTGCGATTGAATCTCTTATCTTCCTCGTATCAACTCTTTTTTGAAGCATCGAATGATCGCATATTGCGATGACGTACCCTAATCCTGTTGGGGAAGATAAACGCTTCCCGATTTGCAATTCATATGACCGTGAGCCCGCTATGAGTCCTGATATACCTAAACAACGTGTAATAAATAACTCAGTCAGTTTAGCATCAGAGTGTCGAAGTACATCGATCAACGCTTTTGTCGCATTGTTCTCCTGTTGCGAATAACTATCAAATATGGTCAAACCCTTGATCATACGGATCTTTCCCCTTACTCAAGGCCTCATTATTTTTGTTCGTCATCGCCTTTTTCTGCATTTTGACGCTTTCGTCACGGATTGGCTGAACGGTATTCGCACCTTGAGATGGTCTCAGGGATAACCCTCCTCCCACCTGAAATGTTTAGCTAAATTATACAATAGATTCAAAATGTTAAGTACAAGTTTTAATGAAACCAAAAATAAACAAAAAACGCATTGCTAGAAGCCATTTTTCAGCTATCAGCATGCGTTTTCTCCAATTTAACCTTTTGTGCATTCTGTTAAATACATTCTTCAATCGGTATTTTCGATCTGCAATAGCTATCTGTGGCTCCACCTGAGCACAAGAAAAGTGCCCTACGATACCATATATTCTTAGTGCTTTCCTGAGCCCGTTCGATTGCTTACGTTAAACCTTTTTAATAGCCGTCCATTAGTACGACTCACTTTAGTGAAAATGTCAGAAGGGGTTTTCACTCGCTCATTTAGATAAACGCGTATTTCGTACGCTATTTTCCGCACTAGCGAATATAAGATATTATCTTTGGCGATAACTGGAATTGATTTGATGAAGAAAATTTGGTCGCGGACATGTGAAGAAAAACGAGACGGTTTCTCCAAATCATTGGTACAGCCGAATAATGCGCGCTTTAAATGGTATCCCAAGGAGGACTGGGTGGTATTTCGGGTACGTTTGGAGATTCACCTTATCATGTCATAAACGCAGCGTATCCCGGTTATTTTCAACCTTGGGAATTTTCTAATGTCACGATGAACTATTGGAAGAATCCTGAACATATTAAACTGACGTTTGAGTGGTTTCTTTTTCAAAAGATTGGCTTTTCTTCATATCAAGAAGCGCTTACCAACTTGAAAAAAGCACATTTTTCCCAATATCAACTGACTGGATTCTTTCAAATGGCTTTCGATCATCGATTGTATAATGTGCAGCACTGGATAGCGGAACAAATGATCAACGAAGATCTTAATCGTAAGAAGTGGCTACCTTAAAAAGTCTAAAACGCTCCCTGCAACAATGGATTACTGGACACCAATAATAGCCGAGGAGTACGATCATGAAATTTTCTAAATCTTTGAAGCCATTGTCTGCGAAAAACGCTGTAACAAAGAAGACAAATGAGAAAGAGCCACTGCAATCAAGCCTTAAAATAAACATACAAAAGGTGCATGATACTTTCGGTAGCAGTACGGATATCATCGTCCGCGAGGTTCACATGAAATCCGGAAATCAGCTGTTGGGGGTATTTTACGCCGATGGCTTGGCGGATAAAAAAGGAATCAACGATTTTATAATGGAATCGGTGATGCTGGATATTACTGGTGCTTCGCAACAGCTTTCATCGCCCCCGGAAGCCATACAAGTTTTGAAGAACCACGCTCTCACGATCGGCGATACCAAAGAAGTTACTGATTTTGATACGTTATGCCATTCGATTTTGTCCGGAGAGGTCGTCTTCCTGCTGGACGGGCATGCGATAGGAGTAGCGGCCAGTACACAGGACTGGCAAGACCGCGGGGTAACCGAACCTTCGACCGAATCCGTCATTCGCGGACCGCGCGAAGCGTTCTCCGAAACGCTGCGCACGAATACCGCCTTGCTTAGGCGCAAAATTAAAGACCCTAATCTGTGGTTAGAAACCAAACAAATCGGACGGGTGACCAAAACCGATGTAGCAATAATGTTCATCAAAGGAATAGCGAGTGAAGGCGTAGTCGAAGAAGTTCGCACGCGTTTGGACCGGATCGACATCGATAGTATCCTGGAAAGCGGCTATATCGAAGAATTGATTCAAGACGAAACATTCACTCCTTTTCCGACCGTTTACAATACGGAACGCCCGGATGTCATTGCAGCTGAACTGTTGGAAGGAAAAGTCGCTATTCTGGTAGATGGAACCCCATTCGTTCTAGTCGTCCCGGCTTTGTTTATTTCCTTCTTACAGGCCGCGGAAGATTATTACCAGCGTGCGGATATCAGCAGCCTTGTTCGAATCCTTCGCTACGTCGGTATCATGATCTCGTTACTGGCTCCTTCACTATATGTCGCGATTACGACGTTTCATCAGGAAATGCTGCCTACGCCTCTGTTGCTCAGTTTGGCGGCACAGCGGGAAGGTGTTCCCTTTCCCGCCTTCATCGAGGCGCTGATCATGGAACTGGCCTTCGAGGTCTTACGGGAAGCCGGTCTTCGCATGCCAAGAACGATTGGTCCTGCGGTATCGATCGTCGGAACTTTGGTCATTGGCCAGGCGGCCGTAGAGGCGGGAATTGTATCGGCTGCGATGGTCATCGTTGTCGCTATAACGGCCATTAGCAGCTTTGTATTTCCTTCCTACAGCATGTCTAACGCCTTCCGCATTCTTCGGTTCCCGATGATGGCGCTTGCCGCTTCATTTGGGTTGTTTGGGATTATTATCGGAATCATTGCGATTGTGCTCCATCTGTGCAGTCTTCGCACGTTTGGGGTTCCCTATATGAGTCCTTTTGCTCCGATGATACCTGTTGATCAAAAGGATGCTGTTATCCGGTTGCCAAGGTGGGCCCTATTTTCCCGCCCTCGTCTCATCAATCAGACGAATGTGAATCGCGGAAAAAACCCTCCACCTCCGAAACCAAAACCGCGAGAATGAGGGTCGAATGTTATAAGAAGGAGTTGTACCGTGAAACGAAACGCGTTCTTGTTATCTTTTGTTCTTATCCTGCTGATGTTTGTGACCGGATGCTGGAGTCGCCGTGAGCTCAATGATCTCGCCATTGTGGGAGCTATCGGCATTGATAAAGTGGGTGGTAAATATGAGGTCTCCGTCCAAGTCATCGATCCGAGTGAAGTATCCTCAAAGAAACACAGCAGTGGTCGAACGCCGTCCGTGATGTATGATGCGAGAGGAGAAACGGTGTCTGAGGCCCTCAGAAGGATGGCATCGGTTGCCCCAAGGCAACTCTATTTTTCACATACTCGGATGCTTATTTTAGGGGAAAAGTTGGCGGAGGAAGGCATCCGCGATACGCTTGACTTCCTTTCGAGGTACCACGAGTTCCGAACGGACTTTTACATTGCTGTATCGAAGGGAACGACAGCAAGAGAAGTATTGGGGTTCTTAACCCCCTTGGAAAAAATCCCGGCGAATAAAATGTTTAAATCGCTTGAGGTCTCTAATAAAACGTGGGCACCGACCGTTACCACCCATTTGGATGAGTTGGTGTCTGATCTCATTAGTGAAGGAAAACATCCGGTATTGAGCACCATCCAGATTAAAGGTGACCCTAAACAAGGCGCGAGCAATAAAAATCTGGAAAAAATCGATTCTCCAGCTAATTTGCAATACACGGGAATCGCAGTGTTTAAAAAAGATAAACTACTTGGCTGGCTTAACGAAAAGGAAAGCAAAGGGTACAGCTATATCAGGAATAAAGTGGAACGTACCATCGGTGTTCTGACATGTCCCGGTGGAGGTAAAATATCGAACGAGGTACTCCGCTCGGAAACAAAAGTGAAAGGAAAAGTAGAAAACGGCCATCCCAAAATTGATATCCATATTCGAATCGAACAAAATGTGCTGGATGTGGAATGCAATGTCGACTTAACGAAGAAGGAGACGATTGCCGAGTTGGATAAGAGAGCGAATCAAAAAATTGAGAAATTTGTCAAACACACGATCGAAACTGTACAAAAGCAGTATAAAGTCGACATTTTCGGATTCGGTGAAGCTATTCATCGTGCCGATCCCAAGGCATGGGTGAAGTTGAAAAAAGATTGGGACCAGTATTTTACCGACGATCTGCAGGTTCATGTGATGGTGGATGTAAAGACCCGACGTTTGGGGACCGTATCTAATTCTTTCCTGCAGAACATGAAGGAGTAATGGGGCATGTGGGCGATTTTAGGAATCCTCGCGGCAGCCGCCGCCATCTTCATATTCGAAGCCCCTGCGCTATTCAGAAGGCGGTTAATTAAGGAACTGTGGGTATTTTCAGCTTTGCTCGTAATAGGAATCGGCTTAAGCATCTCGTTGAGTTTACATGTTGAGATTCCGAACCCCCTCGACTGGTTGACCGTCTTATACCGACCGTTTAGTGATTTATTGGAAAGCGCCTTAAAATAAGGAGAAAAACTAAAAATATAGGGCCTCTTTTGACATGACGTTGACTTTGCTTGTGGAAAAATCACGGAATAACGGCGGATTAATGGCCTGAAATCTTCAACATATCGTACTCCATCACTACCGCTATTGTTGTTAGGTGTGGCAATAATACAAAAAAAGGAAGAACCACGGGATAAAGGAGGATTAACATGCCTGAAAACTTTAAAATATCAGCGCGTCAGTTTATGATCCTCGTCCTTCTGTATTCCGTTGGCACGGTTATTTTGCATACTCCAGCACCCTTAGCTAATTTTGCAAAGCAAGATGCGTGGCTTGCAGCCATACTCGGTACCGGGGTTGGGTTGATGCTTGTATGGTTATATATTAAAGTTGGCTATTTGCTCCCCCATCTTACTTTGGATCAGATTATTGAAAAAGTTTTCGGAAAGTGGCTTGGAAAGCTTATCAATTTTACCTTCTTTTTCTGGGCGTTATCGGGTGCTGCACAAGTTACTTTTTATGTTGGCGATTTTATTAAAACCTATTGGATGCCCGAAACACCACTTGTTGCATTAAATACCCTGTTTGCCATGATTGTGATACTAGCTGCCCGTCTTGGCGTTGAAACATTTACACGTTCGGCTGAAATGTTATTCATCCTTTTTTTATTCCTGGTTATTATGCTTATTGTTTTTATTTCACCTCAAGTAGATCTGCAAAATATACTGCCTGTGTTAGAAAATGGCATAACACCGGTTATACAGGCCTCACTTTTTTTTGTGAGTACAATTTCGTTGTCTCCTGTCATGTTTTTAATGATTTTCCCTTCTTTTGTTAGTCATCGCAAGGCAGCTGGAAAAGCCTTTTACATCGGTACATTACTAGGAGGAATCATTTTAATTACCGTTATCCTGCTGAATATTCTCGTTCTTAGTCCAGATATTGTGGCGAGAAATGCCGCTCCAAGCTTTGCGCTTGCGAAAAAGATTAATATTGGGGACTCCCTAACGCGCATCGAAGCAATCATCGCTTTAGCTTGGGTCATTACAACTTACATTCGAGCAGTGATGTACTTTCAAGTATCGGTTGTTGTGTTTGCAAATCTATTTGAAATAAAAAATTACCGCCCGCTTATTGCACCTTTAGGAATGATAATGATTGTATTATCACTTATTGTTTTTCCGAACGTTCAAGCTGTTGCAGACTTTAATAAAAATACTTGGTTGTTCTATGCTTCAACTTATGGGTTCGTATTGCCTTTACTATTGCTTTGTACAGCTAAAATTCGAAAAATATTTGGAGTTCCGCTATCCAAATGACACCTGACCTCGTCATCATTTGGGATTGCTAAGTAGGGGTAGAATTATGCTCGAAAACGGAAAAATATCATCAAAACCATTTATGTTGTTGGTTATATTCTTCACCATTAGAAGCATCTTTCTGGATTCCGTTCAGAATAAACTCTTTATTTTTCTATATGGCCATCATGTTACCCATGAGAAAAATTAATGCAGCGAATCCGAGTGCTCGGTCTCCCGCCTGCTTCTGACGAAGGGTGAGATTGCCGCCTGTTCCTTAGTAATGTTTTATACCCCGACCCTTGCTTAAGGTACATATTTACAGCTTTCTGCTTGATGACCTCGCACGTCGTCATTTCCCAAATGGATAAACGGCACCAATACCAAGTTAATTTCACGGTCGCCGTTCACGTTTGTAGACATTTTCTGCGCTCAAAAGGTGATGAACCCTTGCCTAATGTTGAAGCACTGATTCGCAAAAATATTTTGCCGATTCGACCCGTTCGCAAAGGGCAGCAGAATACGTGCAAAATCCGCTGGAAATCAGTCGTGAGCTTCGTCTATAGAGTAGCATAATTCGTTTCACATGAACATTTTTTAAAGCGGACACTCCATCCGCTTTGTTTGCTATGCGCTTTTTCTTTGCTTTCCCCAAAAAACAAACGGCACAGGACTTTTCCCATGCCGCTTCGGATTTCATTTTTATTACTGTTCTTCTCTTAGAGCTAAACTAAATGACATTGACCACGCGGCAGCTCTTCATTTGTTCAACTATTGTTTTCCCTTAATTGGACCAGCAGTAATAATTTCTTTTTCCATATTGGAAAATTTATCAAAATTGCGAGTAAACCGTTCAGCCAAATCCAAAGCGGCCTTTTTATACGCATCTTGATCCTGCCAAGTATGTCGGGGAACAAGAACATTGCTTGGAACACCCTCTACGAAATCTGGACAGAGCACACCAAAGATCGGATCGGCCGTAAACGTCGCTTGCTCGATACTTCCATTCAAAGCAGCGGTTACCATCGCACGGGTGAAAGTTAAGTTCATCCTCTTTCCTACACCGTAGGGACCGCCGGACCACCCAGTATTAACCAAATACACTTTAACTTGGTGCTCCTCAATTTTATCTCCCAATAGTCTTGCGTACACAGTTGGATGGAGCGGAAGGAAAGGCGCCCCAAAGCAGGTGGAAAATGTCGCCTCCGGTTCCGTTACTCCTCTTTCGGTGCCTGCCAACTTCGAAGTATACCCTGACAAAAAGTGATACATCGCCTGTTCCTTCGTCAGCTTCGAAATAGGAGGCAGCACGCCGAAAGCATCAGCTGTTAAGAAAATGATGACGTTCGGATGACCCGCCTTCCCTGGGATGACTGCACCAGGAATTACGTCGATTGGATAAGCGGCTCGCGTATTTTCTGTCGTCTGAGTATCGTTATAATCTGCTCTGCCTGTCTCTGGATCCAGAACGACATTTTCTAAAACCGAGCCATAACGAATAGCCTGCCAAATTTGAGGTTCCCTTTCTTCGGATAGATTGGCACACTTGGCATAACATCCGCCTTCAAAGTTATAGACCCCTTGATCGGTCCAACCATGTTCATCGTCCCCAATCAAGCGGCGGCTTGCATCAGCGGAAAGCGTCGTTTTTCCTGTTCCGGATAACCCGAAGAATAAAGCAACATCGTCTTTCTCGCCCACATTAGCTGAACAATGCATCGGAAAAACGTCCCGGAAAGGAAGTAAATAATTCAGAACGCTAAAAATCGATTTTTTCATCTCTCCTGCATACTCGGTCCCTCCGATGAGAACCAATTTCCTTTCAAAGGAAAGGCAGATAAACGTTTCAGAGCGCGTACCGTCCACTTCCGGATCAGCTTTTAAGCCCGGCAGTGCGATCACGGTGAACTCCGCAGTATGAGTTTGCAATTCTTCCTGTGTCGGACGAACAAAAAGCTGCCGGACAAATAAATTATGCCACGCATATTCATTCACGATGCGAATGGGTAACCGATACTCCGAATCCGCCCCGGCATAGCCTTCGAATACAAACAAATCCTTATCCGACATATATTCTTGCGCTTTTTGGTAAAGCTGCTCGAACTGAAGCGGTGAGATAGGTTGATTCACAGCCCCCCAATCTATGTGATCCATTACGGAAGGTTCTTGGACAATGAACTTATCTTTTGGGGAACGCCCGGTATATTTCCCTGTGTTTACTTGTAAGGCTCCTGAGGAAGCAAGAACCCCTTCCTTCCGTTCTAATGCAATTTCGACCAGCTGAGACACGGGCAAATTATTATTTACCATACCTATTTTCAACTGCTGCAACTTGGCTTCCATACTTATCAATTCCCTTCGTGGTGTTATCCAAACATTGCTGTTCTTTACAGTCCGAGTCATAAGTAGTCACGCCTATTCTACGCTAAGAGAGGTGCTTTCCATACATGATCCACTCTTTCTTTCATTAGCTGTACGACTCCGACGACACGACTAGTGTAAGCCCTTTCATTGTCATGCCAGGCTAATACCTTAATCTGATCATCCAGCACCGATCAAATTGTTTTTACACTCTCCCTTTACATTTGTGAAACGGTTTCTGCATGTTCCTCTTTAGTGCTCACCCAATAGCTCCGCTCCTGCGATACCTGGGTTCGTCATTTCATATGGATCAAGAATAATTTGGAGTTCCTCTTCCGTTAAAACATTATATAAAAGGCATAGCTCCCGAACTGGTTGTCCCGTTAGAATCGCTTCACGAGCGATCCTTGCTACGACTTCATAACCCAGATGCGGGTTGAGCGCGGTAATGACCCCAACACTTTTCTCGACATACTCTTTGCAGCGCTCTACGTTCGCTTCGATTTCTTCCAAACAATGTACACGGAAAACTTTGAAGGCTTGATTCATCATACTGAGAGATTGAAGCAAATTGAACACGAGCACTGGCTCCATCACATTAAGCTCGAGCTGCCCCGCTTCGGAGGCAAGACAAATCGTATGGTCATTCCCGATGACCTGGAACGCTACCTGATTGACTACCTCAGCCATGACCGGATTGACCTTTCCTGGCATGATGGACGAACCGGGTTGCCGTGCAGGCAGATTCAGCTCCCCGAGCCCAGCACGCGGTCCGGAGGCGAGCAATCGTAAGTCGTTGGCAATCTTAGACATGTTGATCATGCAAACTTTCAATGCGGCTGACACTTCGGTATAGGCATCTGTATTTTGAGTTGCGTCCACCAGGTGATCCGTATTGGTAAGCGGCAGCCCGCTGAGCTCAGCAAGCAATTCCACAACCCGCTTAATGTAGCGGGGATCGGCATTCAGGCCGGTTCCTACGGCTGTTGCACCCATGTTGACTTCGTACATATGGCCGCGAGTTTGTTTTATCCGCTTGATATCGCGCTCGAGTACTCTGCTGTAGGCCTCAAATTCCTGCCCTAGTCGGATCGGCACGCCATCCTGAAGATGCGTCCGCCCCATTTTGATAACCCCGTCGAATTGCACGGCTTTTTTACGAAATGCTGTGAGCATCTCCTCCATCGTCACTAGCAGCTTCTCAATTAAAGAAAGTGTTGCAATATGAATCGCCGTCGGAAAAGCATCGTTGGTCGATTGGGACATATTCACATGCGAATTGGGACTTACTTTAAAATAATCGCCTTTGAATCCCCCGAGAATCTCGATCGCCCGGTTTGCGATGACCTCATTGGTATTCATGTTGATGGACGTTCCTGCTCCGCCTTGTATCGGATCGACGATAAATTGATCATGCCATTTACCGTCCATAATTTCCCGTGCCGCTTGCACAACTGCCTGTCCAATCTGCGGATTCAACTGCCTAATTTCCATATTCGCTGCAGCAGCCGCATGTTTAACGGTTGCCATCGCAAGTATCAATTCTTCATGAATACGATAGCCGGTAATTGGGAAATTTTCTACTGCGCGCAGTGTTTGAATGCCATAATAGGCGTCGGACGGCACTTCCTTAGAGCCAAGAAAATCTTTTTCCACCCTTTGCTCAGTTGTTTTCATGGTTGTTTCCTCCTCGTTATTCTCTTACGCAGCCTTCTTGACGGACTCTAAATATTTCTTTCCTTTGTCCTTGTCGTACTGGCCTTCCCATTTAGCCATGACCACCGCGGCAATAGAATTGCCTATGACATTGACTACTGTCCGGGCCATATCCAGGATACGATCAATACCTGCGATAAAAGCTAGACCTTCAAGCGGAATCCCGACAGATCCGAGTGTGGCAAGCAGGACGACAAACGAAGCGCCTGGCACGCCAGCAATTCCCTTTGAAGTGAGCATCAAGACAAGCATCAACATGATTTGAGAGCTAATCGACATATGGATCCCATACATTTGTGCAATAAATAATGCGGCTATCGCTTGATATAACGTGGATCCGTCCAAATTAAACGAATATCCCGTAGGGACGACAAATGACGTGATTGCCTTCGGTACGCCGAACTTCTCCATTTTTTCCATCATCTTTGGAAGTGCCGTTTCGGAGCTTGCTGTAGAGAAAGCCAGAATGAGTTCGTCTTTTAATATGCGAACAATTGCCATAAGGCTTGTACCGCAAAGCTTAGCAATCAAACCAAGCACGATAACTACAAACAGGAACATGCCGATATACACGGCAAACACCAATTTCCCCAAAGGAATCAAAGAGCCGACACCGAATTTGGATACGGTTACACCAATCAATCCGAATACACCGATCGGCGCAAATTTCATAATTTGGTTCGTCACCCAGAACATCGATTCGGCAACGCCCTGGAAAAAAGATAAAACCGGCTTTCCTTTATCGCCAATCGCAGCAACGCCTAAACCAAACAATACTGAGAAGAAAATGATGGAAAGCATGTCACCGGCTACTAATGATTCAAAAATGTTCTTCGGAACGATATTGACAAATGTGTCGGCAAAGCTGTGACTCGTCACTTTTTCCGTCGCTTCGACATATTTCGTAATATCTGACTTAGCTAGTCCAGCCATATTAATTCCGGCTCCAGGCTGAAAGATATTCGCTATGACCAAGCCGAAAATAATAGCAATCGTCGTCACGATTTCAAAATATAAAAGAGTTTTCCCTCCAAGTCTTCCAAGCTTTTTAATATCTCCTACTCCCGCTACTCCGACAATAAGAGAGGAAACGACTATGGGAACGACAATCATTTTAATCAAACGAATGAAAATGTCTCCCACCGGTTTCAAATAACTTTCTATGGTTGGGTTACCATAAAAAATGGCCCCGACAATAACCCCTAATAATAGTCCAAACAAGATTTGAAAAGCCAAACCAAATTTTTTCATAATAACTCTCCTTTTTTATAAATATAAAGCGCTTTCTTTTGTTTATAAGTTAAAATGTCTTGAATGAGTTTATTGTATGGGGAATCTACAGCAATCTATATGAATCTACATGTTGATAAAAAATTATTTTAGTCCATCCTTCGTCGAATTATTCATTTCGTTTTTGGGATAATAAACAAGAAGGAGTATCTATGACCATGGGGCAATAAATGGAGCAATAATACAAATGATGTCGAAAGTCTGTTAAGTTGTTAAGAACGGAGGCTGGAAAACCGCTTTGAAAGAAAAATGGCTTCTGTTAACACTAATGGTCATTTCGGTTCCGATCGCGGGCGAATTACATTTTTACCCGTTTCAAACTGATTTTCGGGTAAGTTTGGGCACCCCTGCCTTTTTTCTATTCCTACTCTGGCTCCGTTCTCCCTCGCCGCTTATCTCCGGATTACTTGTCGGCAGCTCGGTTACGATCTTTCGCATGGGTCTTGACTTGGCACTCGAACCGTATTGGAACTGGGAAGCTGCTTTTCAGCATCATTATCCGGTATTCTTTTACTATTTGACCTATGCGGTTGCCTTCGCGGCAGTTCGAATGAACCGTCACCATAACCGACCACTATTGGTTGGAGCACTTGGTGTAGCGTGTGAAATCGCCGCGACGTTGGTAGAGATTTTGCTGCGTTATTCGACAACAGAGCAAACGACCACTTTCGCAACCTGGAATCAAATTGTTCTCATTGCTTTTTTTCGGAGTTTTTTCGTTCTTGGTTTTTTCAATTTGATCAAATTGAGGCAGTCGAAAGCGGTAGAAGAGCAGAAGCGTAAAGAAAACGAGAAGCTGCTCATGCTTATTTCTGAGCTTTACGAGGAAACCATTCAATTGAAGAAAACGCTGCACAACGCAGAAAATATCACCCGTAACAGCTACGAGCTGTATCAATCGTTAAATGATACACAGCATATTTTCCATAAAGATCTGGCACAAAAAGCTCTCCGAATCGCCGGTGAGGTTCATGAGATCAAAAAGGACAATCAACGGATATATGCGGGTCTATCCAGCCTGATTTCTCATGATAGCGATTATATGCCGGTCCAAGAATTGGCCAATATTGTTCTGCGCTCCAATCAGAAATATGCCCAGTCACTTGGTAAGAAGATCGAATTCACTCTGCTAACCGAAGGGATCCTTCCTTTATGTCATGTGTACACAGCTTTGTCTTTGTTCAATAACATAGTTGCTAATGCTGTAGAAGCGTTTGAGGAACAGGGCATTATCCTAATACGGGTTAAGCGAGAAAAAGATGTTATTGTATTCAGTGTCGCCGATAATGGCCCAGGTATTGCGCCGAAGTATCGAGAGAAAATCTTCATGCCCGGCTATACGACCAAATTCGATAAAGCTGGCAATCCGTCAACGGGAATCGGTTTGGTCTATGTGTATCAGGAAACAGAGCGTTTGCTCGGAAACGTCCAAGTTCAAGACAACACCGAAGGCGCAGGTACAGTTTTCACTATCACATTGCCAATTGGCCAAATAGGAAAGGAAGAGTAGCGCGATGCGTTTTTTTATTATCGATGACGATCCGGCTATCCGTTCCATGCTGGAACAAATTATCGAGGATGAGGATTTAGGAAGTGTGGTAGGCGAAGCTCCTGACGGTGCGCATGTTGATATCACTTTGCTCGAACTCAAGCAAGTCGACATCATTCTTATCGATTTACTAATGCCCGTTCGTGACGGCATAGAGACCGTTCGCAAACTATCCGGGAGCTTTGAAGGGAAAATCATTATGATTTCTCAAGTGGAGTCGAAAGAAATGATAGTCAAGGCGTATGCATACGGAATTGAATATTATATCACCAAGCCCATAAACCGCTTGGAAGTTATTTCTGTTATTAGAAAGGTTTCTGAATTGCTGCTCATCCACCAATCCTTTCGAAATATTCAAATATCTCTCCGTGCTGTCGGCTTCAGCGGCAAATTATCGGAGAAGGAAGCTTCTTCCACTGATAAAAATATCATTACATGCGGAAACTATATGTTATCAGATCTCGGACTGATTGGGGAAGCCGGCAGCAAAGACTTGCTGGAGATGCTCGATTATTTATATCGTTATGAGGCCGATCACTCACAACAACAGGGCTTTCCGCAGCTTCATGAAATATACCATCAAATTGCCTTGAAAAAATTAGGGCCCTCCGCTTCGAGTATCGACTTAAAAAAAGAGATCAAAGCGGCCGAACAACGGGTGCGGCGAGCAGTGAATCAAGGGCTAACTCACCTGGCATCCCTTGGATTGATCGATTATTCGA
Source organism: Paenibacillus sp. J22P15 (assembly GCF_056269345.1). Taxonomy (NCBI): domain Bacteria; kingdom Bacillati; phylum Bacillota; class Bacilli; order Caryophanales; family Paenibacillaceae; genus Paenibacillus; species Paenibacillus sp. J22P15. The sequence continues at coordinate 46,554 of NZ_JBWDNT010000011.1, read as the reverse complement.
ATCTGAAGTTCGAGCAGTACTCTACAAAGTTTTTTGACCTGAGTGATATCCGCAAAAAAATGAAAGCACTTGAAAATGATGAAACTTCTGCACTCAGCTTAAACCGGCAAAACACAAAAAAGTTTATTCAGGTCCTTTATTTAGAATCAAGAAAGTTAATGAGCTGATGAAATTGGGCGCCATAGGGTCTCTTTGCAAGAAGTAGGGAGCAAGCATAATGAATATGTCGTAAAAAGTGCCACCTAAATCCAAATCAAATTGGTTCCCTACCCCAGGTTCTACAGACTGACCAGTATTATCAAGACCTGCTGTTTGGCTCAAGAGAAGACATTTTCCACTGCTTCTTGAGCTTCGGCGGTTATATTGTTATTTGTTCCGTGGTCCTCTCCTTTGTTGCCATATATACGATATCTTCTATTAACATTTATGAAAGGAATCGTGAGCTTGCAACACTTAAGGTGCTAGGCTATCAAAAAATAAAATAAACAGACTTATATTTTTAGAAAATATGATACTGACCACATTTTCAGTAAGAGAAAAGTAAACAAAATAAATGTGATTGAATCGTTAAAAAGTATAGATAATCGAGTTGCTAATTAGCAGTTAAATAGGAAAATAGGCTATAGCTCTTGTAAGTTCGAGCCATAGCCTATTTTTATTGCTTATTTATATAAATACTGTCTGAAACTACAGTACTCTTCTCGCTGTTGAGTAACGTTTGGAATAATCGCTCAATTTATTGATGTACACGCCATTTATTTTGCTGCCAATCGTATTGTGAATAAATTGCCCATTACCGATGTAAATACCCACATGGCTGATTTTAGACGACTTTCCGTTATTAAAGAAGATTAGATCGCCTACAGCAAGATTGCTTTTGGATACATATTTCCCTTGATTCTTCTGAGAAGCAGTACCCCATTTGAGATTAACCCCTTGCTTGCCAAAAACGTACTTCGTAAATGAAGAGCAATCAAAGATAAGTTTACTTGGGTTGTTAACGCCGTATTTATATTTTACTTTCCCTTGCAAAGATTTTGCAGTAGCGACAATGTTTTTCGCTTTAGCTGATGCTGTCACCTTAGAAGCCGCTTGGGCTTGTCCGATATAGGAAGTGCCAGCCAGGGAATGAGCAGATAATAGAGCCACACAGCAAGTTGTTGCGATAACCGTTTTTTTGATCCAATTGAATTTCATGATATACCTCCTGAGGTTTACCTAAGTTGTATTCGGAGTATATCACGATGTATATCCATGACGTTGATTCTTAATCCTTTTTAATTAAGTAGATTTTTCATGAGCAGGTAAAATAATCTAAAAATTACGGATCATCATTGCCGCCATAATATGCAGTTATCCTGCTCCGAAATGGGAATATAATGTCCTATCTTTTTACGACGCGCATCGCTACGTGCTTCATAATGAAGCATGAGTGCCAGCAGACCTTGCACTTCCGGCTCGGTAGACATCAATCGCAACAAAAGCTTTCCCAAATAAATTGCTTCCCCGGACAAGCCCTTACGTTGAGAATCCCCTCCAGAGAAATCTTCATCCCATCCGCTGTCATAAACCGCATAGATGGCGTCGAGTGGCACCCCTCTCCCGCTCAGCGTACAGTTCTTCGTGAGAATAGAAAAAAAACAGTTGCTTACCCAGTGAGGGGATTTTGAAAATTATCAGATTTGTGGTCCATTATAAATTAGAGTGATAAAATTGCAGTAAAGCTTGTACCATCGTCGTTGGAATAATCTAATTCTATTGTTCCATTGTATTTATTAGTTATTTCACTTACTATATTCAGCCCAATACCCGAACCTGTTGTTTTGGTTGTAAATTCTGAATTGAATATTTTTAGCTTAGTGTCATTAGACATACAAGGTCCATTGTTATATACAGTAAATTTAAGTGACCTGTCATCCGACGTTCCGAGTAGAGTTACTTTAAGATCGTTATATCTTGTTTCCATCAAAACAGCTTCAAATGCATTATCTATTAAGTTACCCAGTATTGAAACTAAATCGCTATCTTTAATGGACCCTAAATTTATGCTTCTAAAATCACAAATATCAAATGTAAAATTAATTCCCACCTTTTCCGCATATACTACCTTACTCTGAATTAGTCCCATTAAGGGAGCGCAATTTATATTTAATATATTATTGATAGTTGCAGCATCATTTACTAAACAACTTGTATATCTAAATAGGTCATCATATGCTTTTATGCTTACTAGAGCGTGAACCGTGGCCAAGTGATTATTATAATCATGTCTTTGTCTTTTAATAGAACGAATTACCCCATCTAATTGATTATGGTTGGAAGATATCAAACCCTCTTTCCCAAATTGGAATTTACTTCTGGCAGCGATCCATACCAGTGTTAACAGAGTTAATATTGTTATTAAAACAACAGAATCTTTCATTACCTTGTCGTAAATGGCTTTACCCATTAAGTCATATTCATCTAAGAGTATTAATACAAAACTCTCTTTTCCGATATATAATGGTAGTATATGTTTCTTAAATACTTCTCCATTAATCTCTACCTTGTAGTCCGCTCTCTCTCCAGTCTTACTAACCTCCTTTACATAGTTAATATCCGAGTGGTTTATATATCTGTATAGTTTTTTCTCTACTATTAATTCTATAGAATTGTAATTACCATTTGACGTATTCGTAAATATAAAATCAGCTGCTGTTATTTCTTGAAGATATTTGTTACTCTTTTTCATCTGTATAATTTTCTTTTGTAAAAAATCAATTCGGTGTTCCAGCCTATTCTCAGACTCAGTGTATATTGATTTTTTTGTGTATCCAATTACCATAAACAACATAACAAGTAACATAAGCGCAAACAAAATAATGTTACGACTATGGGGATGAGTTACTATTCCCATCTCGAAGTACCCCCTTGATGTATTTTATATCCTAGTAAGCTCCATACACCTCTATAATCATTTATAAAGAGATTGTTAGTAACTAATTTAAATGCTAGATAAATAGACAATTAAGTATCCTGATTGACATGTTTAATATAAATTTTGCAAACTATATTTTCGATATAAAAGTTCGAACTCTTTTCTCTTTCTACGAGTCAAATCAAACTCAACATTAGTGCAGGTCAATTGAATGATATAAGTACCGAATAAACGATCGCTTGGCAAGACAGATTTAATAAAGTTCATATTAACTAAGCTTGATTGATTCGGTAAAAATATATGCTCTGAGCACTGCCTATGTATGTCACTAATCGAATTAGTAGCCTCAATACCCGCTTCCTTTCCTCCCTCAACTAATACGATCGTTTTATGCTCTCCTTTTACTTTTGAAGCGTATATCAAATTATGCTCGTTTATAAATACAGTACGATAATTACTCTTTAGTTGAATAATCTTACCTGGTTTGGTCGTGGTATAATTCAAATCTTTATCGATTAATGTCCTAGCTTTTTGAACTGCAATGGATAAGCGTTTTAAACTCACAGGTTTGGGTACAAAGTCGACACAATTCATCGCCATTCCCTCTAAGACCAGATTAAAGTCCTGTGTGCCAGAAACAATAATCAAATAAGGTGCTATACCATTTTCTAATATCTTTTTATAAGCAGAGATTCCATCAATCCCCTGTAGATCTATATCTAAGAACAACAAGTTAGGCTCATATTGCAAGCAATCATCGACAAGCCATTCCCCAGAACCTACCGAACTCACTATATTAAGATCCAGCTGCTTTGCATATTGTTCCAGCATTCTCCGGATTGGTTCATGGTCCTCACCTATGATAACTGATAGCTTTCTGCTCAAAGTTAAAACCCCTTTCATCTCAAATCGACAGTATTCGACATTTAATTTACCAAGTAAGGGGAATTTATAACCACTTACGACAAGTAATACAATAGAACTGATTTATAAGTATAATAGTCCTATAAAGAGAGTGTTAATCATACATTTTGGTTATCTATTTAGTGGAGGGAACACCATGACAAAACAATTTACAATCTTAATTGAAGAAGATTATGCTTCCAATAATGTCTGCGCCTATATACCAGAACTTCGTTTGAACGTTGTTGGAGACACAGAGGAAGAGACCGTTGCACTAGCAACGGAACTAATTTCCATGGAATTTGAGAAAACCTCAGATATTAAATTGTTTAACTCTAAAGTATTGACTATCAGTATGGAAGTTGAGAAAAAAAGAGAAACGTTACAAGCAGTAGTTTAATCAAATAGTAATAAAACCCGCTCCCGGCCGCCAGCTTATGGGGAGCGGGTTTTATTTGTTAGCAAAAAAAAGGGGCTAGCACGTTTTGACGTGATAGCCCCTTACCAATATTATTGTCGGTAACGAGGCTGTCCTGGTTCTTGCGAACGGTAGACCCTCAGCTTTGCGTCCTTGCTTTTCAGCAAGTTTGCCTTTTTCATTATATGTAGACATTAAATCGTCATCTTCACCTAAATCAGTGTACTTTATCGTTGATTTAGCCATTTGTTAATTTACCAAAACTTAAATAGATTATACCATAAACAAACATAACCGAACTATTATTAGTACACTTTCGCTTCATACTTAACGTCCAACTGATATTACAGTTTTCGATGTTCTTACTAATGGGACTTCTTGCAGGCCTGGCGCTCGCTTGCCATTAGCTTTGTAGGTAGTTGCTATTCGGTACGAAAATTTGTTAAACGAACCGAAAGCTTAGCGCTAACGTCTCCGTCACCGCCGCTGCCAGCACAGTTATTCAAGAAGTGACGATTCATTCCGTTTAACTACACCGATCGATGCGCTTTACTCTGATATGGATTGGATAATTTTATAATTAACTATATTGCTACACTATAACTTTTACGCTTTGTACGATCCCATAAAATGAAACAACTTGATTTCTTTTAATGAGTTTATGAACAGCGAAGCCGCGGGTTCTTTCAAATGTAATAAGAAAATAAAGTCTTAGACTGACGGTGCTTCATTAAGCTAACGGCAGTTTTCGCTAGTTAGCAGGAGATAACAAGCAGTTATAGAACATAATAGCTTCGACTTGCGATATCTATGTTATGGAGTGACGTCATGTATTTTAAATTGGTACGACAGTCTCGATGGCGAGGAGGACTTAAAATGGATGAAAGCTTATCCCAATCAACCAGTCCACTGATGTTGTTTCTAAAAAGGCAAGCGATTGACAAAAACGATAATGTCACGCACACACAAATCTTAGCAACGCTCTATCTTCTCAATGTGAAGGATCGGTATTGAAACAAACAGACCACGTTGTGAAAAGTCTGGAATCGACATATACCCCATAGAAGCACTGCAGCTCCAATACGCCCATTTTGTCATCATCACCTTAGACGGAGACGTAGCCAGCAAAGCAGCTACAACCGCAGTATTAAGTGGCGTTACCAAAGGAGGATTCAAGCCTCCAGCATCTCGATAGGTTAGGCGAACCCTATGCCGACGTAAAATATCCGTGAACCTTCAAGCAAAGGAGATCACCACATAATAAGTAAACAAGTCATAAGGGACACACAGCACTTCACATGTGTGGAATAAGTAGTGTCAACAGACTATTACACCGACGTTTATTTTTAAGTAATCATTACTCTCTCGCATCCTCTATTATTATTTTGTATACTATTAATAGAGGAAAAAGGAATATTATGAATTCTGAATGACGATAAAAGTCAGCAATATGAGCGAGGATGTGAACAATTTATTATCTCAAAATGTAGAGAATCAGAAAAAGGAGCAACGGCTGCGCATCAGGCAACATGTGATTGAAGCCATTGCTGAATCGATGGATTTGTACGGCGCAACTTATTCGTCGGGACAATTATACGGGATTATGTTTTTTGAAGATCGCCCAATGACGCTTGAAGAGATGAAGACGCGCATGAATATGAGTAAAAGCAACATGAGCTATGCAGTTCGATCGCTGATGGAGTCCCAAATGGTCTTGAAATTGGAGGAAAAACAGGAACGTAAAGATTTGTATGTGGCAGAGACAAACTTTTTTCTTGCTTTTCAAAACTTCTTTGCTTCGAAGCTCCAGCGTGAACTTGATGGAATGACAGGAGCCATTAACAGTGTCCTTCCCGAACTGACAGAGCTCATTCTTGATGAACAGACTCCGGACGAAGAACGGCAAGCCGCTCTTCTAGACTTGCATAAACTCCGACATGGGCTCAAGTATTATGAATGGTTGGAGCAATTTATCAACGGTCTGAAGCAAGGTGAATGTTTTAAACAGCCTTCTCAACCATGACTGATCAATATATAAACATCCCGAAATTTCAAACCTCATTCAGTAACCAATAAAAAATAGATGGTGTCGAATGAACGCCATCCCTTCGCTTGATAAAGCCTACTTCTTCAGCAGTCCAGAAACGCTTTTAATAATTAAAGAATTGCGAATCTTGAAGCATCTTCTTCAAGATGGAAGCGCCTGCTGATTGTCCTGAACTTCATTTCCGCTATCTTTCAGAGCTCATTCGATTTCCGAAACCATCTATTCACGGGTAATGTTCGAGCTGCCTGTCAGCTACGAGGCGACTAGTCTCTTACTCGATCGTACTTCACCAGCTAGTTGTGCCTAACTTAGTTAGACACGCAATAATAAAAAAAGAGCTAGCTAAAATACCGCTAACTCTCGTATGGATATGAATGGACTAATTACAATCTTTGAATCAACCAATAAAATGCCAGCACAAAAATAAGGCAAGACGTTGAAATCATCATTTTACGATACCACGGGAACCTTCGCAGCCAAATCAAGAGGGGCAGTAATAGGCATAAGATCATCAGTTGACCCGTTTCTACACCTAAATTGAACATCAGGAGCGTTCCAATCATATTGTTCTTTGGAAGTCCCGTTTCGGCCAATGCCCCAGCGAAGCCCATACCGTGAATCAGGCCAAATAAGGCTGTCATTACCCAACGCCATTTCGCCTTTTGAACAAAAATATTTTCCACTGCTACATAACAGATCGTCAGGGCAATCAAGGCTTCGATCCAGTACGGGATGACCTTAATGAGGCCCGTCGCCACCATGAACAGTGTAATGCTGTGAGCGATTGTAAAAGCAGTCACAATTTTCAACGCATCCTTGAAGCGAGATGCGATTAATACTAAAGATAACAAAAACAGTAAATGATCATAACCGATCAAAATGTGTTCAATTCCAAGTACAAAGTATTTCCACAAAACAGCGCCAAGCTTAGGTTGGGGAAGGTCCTGTGCTGGGTCTTGGGGAAGGTTGATCAGAAAATCTTTATTCGTTCTATCAATTACTTCCTGCTGGAAATATTCCCCGTCATGAATCATGAGTACACTTGTAAGAGGAGGCGCATCGTCAAACACCACATCGTAATGAAGATTAAATTGTTCGATTTCTTCATCGGCGGTAAACGTCAGATGAAATTCTATACCTCTTACGGTACCCTTATTCGCCATGCTCATCGAATCAAATTCCATCGTTAAGGGCTTCGAATCCACATCTATGCGAATACCTTTCTGTAGAATGGATTCGATTTCTTGCGAGAACAGTTCCTCGTTCACTAGATTATCCAAGTCAGTACCGAATTGTTGAATCAAGTCTCTCTGATCAATAAAAAGATCATAGAGAATCTCGTTCCCTTCAATATTTAAATCCGAGTAATTCATACTTAGGGAATGCGCAGATGTCGTTGTGGCAGTTCCAAAAAATAATAAGATCATTAAGATGAACAAGGACAGAAATGAACGCTGCTTCATAGCGGAACCTCTTCTCATGAAATGCTAGTATTACAATCTGAAATATAGTTAATCCCGTTACGAACGATCATTATGCAACTTGAACATACTGCTCGACTTAGTTCAAGCTGTCCAAGAGTGTTTTTACGTCAGAGCCAAGGTTCAATGCGTTCAGCACGATCGTAAGCGCCTCAGCGCGTGTGGAGTTGCCCTTCGGATCAAATAAGCCATTGCCCTTGCCGCTGATGATGCCCGCTTTTGCCGCATCCTTGATTTGATTCACTGCATAAGAGCTTGCGCTTGCTATATCAGCAAAGTTGCCTTTGGAAGCATCTTTGTCCACTTTACTTAAGTCCACAATACGGGATAGAATTATAACCATTTCTTCACGGTTAATCGTTTTGTTCGGCTTGAACGTCCCGTCATTATATCCGGTAATCACTCCTGCACTAGCAAGCTTCTTAATGGCGTCTTTAGCCCAATGGCTGTTAATATCTTTCAGAACTGCCGACTGATTGCCGCCTCCGTTGATATCGAATACACGTGAAATGATCGCTGCAAATTCGGCGCGTGTAATGCTGCCGTTCGGATGGAACGTTCCATCCCCATACCCTTCGATAAAGTTCAGCTTCACGAACGTACCGATAGTTTTTTCGCCCCAATGTCCTTTAATGTCGGGCATGTTAACCTTTACACCAGATTTATTAGCTTCCGCTACTTTGGACGAGATCGTATTAACCAATTTTGTTACATTAACAATGTCGATCTTGAATACATCGCTTGCAAGTTTCGTAGCTTTTATATTCACCGATGCTTTGCTTTTGCTTGAAACTTCAGTAGTCGCGAGCCGCGAATTTACCATTTTCACGCTGTCCAGTACAATATCGGCCTTACCCTGACTAGCCGCATGAAATGTCAGCGTAGCCAATGTTACATCCCCGTTCTGGCCTGCAGCATTGCCTATTTGCGTATGCGCGATTTGAATCTTATTTCCGTTCACAATAGGATTCACGGCAAAGCCGCTGCCTTTAGTAACACCCTTCACAAACTTCAAGCGGCTGGTATCATAGGTTAAATTGAGTTCATATGCGTACAAGTCGCTTAATTTCTTTCCGCTCACCGTCACTTGAAAGTCATCGCCTGCGGATATGTTCTTATCCGAGATGGACAGCGAAAAGCTAGGGCCCGAGCTTGCATGAGTAACGGCTTGGGGAAGTACGAGTACTGTCAAAAGCAACGCCAGACTAAATGCAAGTAGTTTTTTTATCATTGGACAATTCGCCCTTTCTGTACTCGTCATAAGTAAAGAGGGGAGAACATAGATCTCCCCTCCCATTTCAATTACCAGCCCATCCTAAATTTCGCTAAAGCAAGCATAATTACGGGTTTGTTTACTGCAAGATTGCTTTAGCTGTGATTGCAAGGTCTACAATATCCACCTTGCCGTCTTTATTTACATCCGCTTTCGCATTCCAGCCCGCCTGATCTTGTTGTTTGCCGTATGCTCCTGCAACAATAGCCAAGTCTCCAATAGAAATTTTTCCATCCCCATTGACATCCGCATTGATTTTCTTGGTGTCAAACACTTGAATGGCCGCTTCCAATGCAGCTTTCGCGCTATCCACCTGCTGCTGAGTGGCATTCGGATCGTTTGCTGTCGCGCTTGCCGTATCGATAGCCGATTGCAATTGCGCTTTGGATCCATTCACGTACTGGCCGTGCCCATTTCCTTCCACTGCTGCATCGTACTTGGCCTGAGCGCTTGTGATTAATGCATTCAAGAGCGACTTATCAACAGGTATACTAATTTGAATTTCGTGGGAGGCTCCGTCAACCTTCAGTTCATTCCCCTGTCCGTTGGCAATCATAACATTGTCGACCGTAATTGTCGTTGCCTCCGTTGCAGATTTGGATGTAAATTTGAAATTCAACAAATCGCCTTGGGCAAGTACCCCTTGGTTTGCTTCCACGCTGGAAGCAATAATCCGAATTTGACCCGGCACTTTCTCCTCTTGGTCAATGACTTCAAATCCATCTTTCAGCGATGTAACCGAATCGAATTGCAAATTCGCTGGATTATAATGTAGAATCAAATCTTGGGCATACATTCGCTGGTATACACTTTCTGTTACGCTGGTCAAACCCATCTTTACATCAAATGTTTGACCAGAGTTCACCTGCTGTAAACCTGTCAATGTAGTGGCAGGTGATGCTAATTGTTCGCTAGTTGTTACATTAATCTCCGCAGCCGCTGCCCAGCCGTTAGCACCCGCCGTTGCTTCGAGCTTGACATATGATGCATCTGTCGGATCAAAAGTTGCTACTTTCTCCGTATTGTCTTGTTCCCAAGTTCCGCTTGCAACTTTAGTAAAGGTCACTCCATCTGTACTTACATAAACGTTATATCCTGTAATATTTCCGTTGATGCCTGATGGCCTTGGTAAATACGCGACCTTATCGATTGGGTAAGTTCCTCCAAGTTTTAAGGTAATCGATTGAGGGAGAACATCCGATTTATCCCACTTCGTATGCCACACCGTTTGTGGGTTTCCGTCAATCGCATTGGATGCAATATCTTTACCCGTTTCCTCGCTTGTCGCCGTTGCCGTCATTTGAGACTGAGGGATCTTATTAACACTTACCCTAATGCTTGTTGTCAAAGGCACGTTATTGGGATTTTCCACCCCATTTGGCAAAGTTACGGTTCCTGGTACCTTGAAGGTCTGTCCCGTTATGGTCGTTGGATCGTAGTTAATGTTGCTTAAATCCCAAGTTACACTAGCATCCAAATTTCCTAAATCGGTTACAAGCACTGCATTCACGGGCAATCCAAGAGCTGCAGCTGTCTTTGCCGTTCCCATTTTCAATCCTGTAATGGGCGGCGCTGTGATGCTCATGAGATTCGGCTGTTCCCCAGCCGGAAGCAACATCGAAATTTCCATTTCCGACAAACCGACATTAGACCCGCTTCCACCGGATACCTGGAATTTGACCCATGTCACCGTCTTTTTAGGGAAAGTTACAGAATAAGCGCTCCCGTCATTCGGGATTCCTGAAACCGTCAAAGTGCTTCCGTCACTGAAGGTAAGCGTTCCGCCAGGCGCCCAGTCGACTGTGTTGGGCCGATCATAGAAGCTAATCTTGTTGATCGCTTGATTCGTCTTCCAATTCAGCTGGATCCAGGGATTCAGTTCTTCCTTGGAAACCCATTCGGTTTGCCCTATGATGCCATCGAACACTTTGTTGGGAGTAGAATTGCTATTGGAATACGATGAAGCGGTAGCTGTAGCGGTCCGCGCTGAGACCTTATTAACAGTTACTCTAATACTTGTTGTCAAAGGTACATCATTGGGATTTACCACCAAAGTTGGCAAAGTTACAGTTCCATTTACAGTGAAGGTCTGTGCAGTCTTTACTGTAGGATCATAGTTTGAAGCATCTACATTCCATGTCACCTTGGCATCCATGCTGATTGCATCATCGGTAACCAAGGATACTTTCTTTGGCAATCCAAGGGCGTCCGCTGTCTTCGCCGCTCCGATCGCCACCTCAGTTACGTCAGCAGGCGCATTGATGCTGTTTAAATTAACATCGTGATCCATAATGTTAATTTCCTGCGACGAACGGTTATACATGGAATCGTCGGCGAATACCCTGATTATATATGGAGTATTCGGCGACAAACCTGTAACCTTATATTTCTTGTATACCTCGTATGGCTTCTCCATCGGCATCGAAAGGCTATTAAACGATTTATCCACTTTCCCGGTGAGCTTGTTGATAAGCTCAATATTATATTCCAAAACACGCACATTATCAGTTGCTTGCTTTATTGTAAAACCAACTGCGTTGTCATTGAAGTCCATGTAATCGACCTTAATACCCTCATCAAACTGCGGAGCTATAAGATCTCTTGTATCGCTCCTGCTATAGGTAAAGGCATCTTTGCCTTCGCCAACGACTTTTACAGAAGGTGTCCCTACATATTCATCTGTAGCTAAATTATACTGTTTGATGATTATTTTCGAACCGTAAACCTCTAAGAAATTCACGATGCGAGGTGTGGTTTTATAATTGATATACGAGCCTTCAATATATCCGCCGTACGGACCGCCATCAATATAACTGGAATAGGAACTCGCACCGCTGTCGAGATACGTAGCCGCACCTTGATAGTGAGAACGTTCGTCGGTCGGATCGTATTGCGTATGACCTGAAAAATATACTACCTGCGAAATATTATTGTCGGCAATATATTTACCTACATTATTACTTGCCGCACTGCTCCATTGCGATGACCACACGGTTCCGCTTATTGGGTAGTGGGAAGATACAAATATCGGTTTGGTTGGATCGTAATCCGCTTCATTTTTAATTTGGTTGAGGAAATTGGTGGCTTTTCCCACCGTATTTTCGTTGTTATAATTTCCGTCAAAACCTACAAAATTATATCCTTTTACCTTTACCCTATAAGAATCGTTAAAGAAATTGTTATCGTATGAATTCGTTGACTCGTTCCATGCGCCCGCCGAACCGACAGGAATTAATTTTTCGGCGCCGCCCATATCATGGTTGCCTCTTACCATATAAAACTTCGTATTGTCTAACAAACCCTCTTTTGTAAGCTTTGTGTGTACTTTTGTCATCTCACTCATCCACAGATATTCTTCGGCATTGTTACCGCCGGTAACGTCGCCAGGAATAAAGAGTACGTCGGCTTGTGGGAATAGTCTCAGTTCTGTTCTGTAATCTTTTTCAATGCGCGCGATTGTATTGGGATTAGCAGTGATTTCCGGGTCGCTGTCTATAATCATATTTAAACCGGCGGGAGTCACTGTTTTATTGCTTTTTTGATAGATGAATAGGGCGTTGTTTAGTTCACGTTCGTAATAATTGATGGTTTCTTGTGTATATAATTTTACTTTTTGCGTTGTTGCAACCGTAGATGCCATATTAAAAACCTTTTTCAAATAATCAAAATCGGTTTCGCTGAAGCCGTCGCCGAGACCGCCTGCTACTATTGAATTTGCTTCGGATATGGTATCGTTAAGTGCGTTCATATCTACCTTATTTACACCGTAACTCTTATAATTCGCTTGAACCATATCACTGCTTAATGCGCCTTTCCAAACATTCAGATCAGCGATATTGAATGAATTACCTCCATTTTTGCCCAATCCGTCGCTGCCAATATTCAATGGGTTCGGTGTATCTAAAGTCCCTACTCCCAGCGAAGTTTCAGTCATTTTGTAACCATCAATATACAACGATCCGAGCATTTTATCTCTGTCTACAACAAATGTCACGTAACGCCAATCGGAAGCATTAAATGTGTCGCGCCCGAATTTTACTGATGTGGTCGGGAATCCTAAATTCATATTGACCGAATTGGCTGATGTATAAATCGCCCAGCCTTCGTTAGAGCTCTTAGTAAAATCCTTGTTGGATAATATGACCTGATTAGTATTAGTGTCGCCCTTATACCAGAAGGATGTGGTAAAACTATCATTACCAAAATTCAAGCTGTGCGTCGTTCCGACATAATTGCCGTCTCCGCTTTCTAAGTGCAGAGCTTTGGTCCCGGGTAATACACCGTCTACATAACTATAATTTCCATTTCCTTTCAAATCCTCTTGATTCGCATCGTCCTTTAAATTATTGTCGAATTTCATTGATGCCATAAGGGGGTTGGCATTGTCGATTTTGACTACGTCATTATCTGATGTTACTGCGCTGACCGTATTCGATAACATAACGAACATCATCGTTAATACGAGGGTAAAGGATAACATTCTTTTCACTACAGAAAACCTCCAAATTTTAAGTGTGTTAAGAGTCTATTCGAAAAGCTCGTAAAATTGAGTGAAAAACAAAACGCACCGTAGCGAAAAATGATAAAATGGAAGTATCCCGACCACCATTCAACCAACAACGCGAGGTGCAGACTAGGCATAATTTCATCGGCGTCCCCAACATCGAGAAGGTGCCGACTCTCACTAGATTATACTAGTCACCCCCAATCCGACGATCACAACCATACCTGTAGATACGCTTTTTGCATATCGCCATTTGTGTCCCGATTAACGTCCTTTACTCAGAGACAATTCGTACAATGACGAACCGGCCAAGTAACGACATGATCGGACAGTCTATTGCGATAATAACGGTCATTTCAATCCATAAGCACCACCCCCAAAAAAAAAAATCTCATCCCAACGAAAACAATTGCATATCGAAATCGATCGACTCCTTTAACGCTTTGGGAATGTCGAGCTTTGGACAAAAAAGTGATTTTCGCATTTGAATGACCTTTCACTTTTGTTCATTTTTTTTTTTACAACATCTATTTTTTTAGGAAAACGACCACTTTTCTATGAGTTTACAAAATTTATTGTACATTAGATCAACTATTAATTGGTTAATTACTTGTAAAACTCTAATTAAGATTTTGTAAAAAAAAGAACATCTCTGCAAGTAATTTGCTTGAGTATTGCATTAATTTCAGAGAGTACCTTCGGATAAAAATTAAGACTTAACGCAGGGTTTCAACCATAATATTAAAGGAACTTAATGAATGATTAAGTGCTCTCTTACCTTTGATAAGGTATAGAAATCTCCGAAACCTACAAAAGAAATTTCTTAGTGTGATCAAATGTGTGACCACATCTTTTAAAATTGATTATTTTTTCTCTAGAAAAAACAAAAAACGCTCGGAGACCCAAGCGTTACGCTGTTTAAATATGGTGGATCCTAAGGGGATCGGACCCCTGACCTCATCACTGCCAGCGATAAGGTCAATTTAATATAAGAGCTCGAGACTTTATTAGCGCTTCACCTCATAAACTCATGATAAAGCTTCATAAGTGCCCTTTTCTCAGTCATCAAATATGTCGAGATTCTTATATATCTCGCTCTTTTCAATCTTCAACTGCACTTTATCTACAATATCATCGGCTTCCATGCCGCGGATATCAATCAACATAATCTCATATATCTGTACCAATAGGATCATGCAGTGAACCATCTTTCCTAGTCATCTTCAAAGATCTGAGATGCATAAATATTTCATTCTCGATATAATGTGTCGCGAACGTCAAGATCTTCGTGCCTTTGCTCGTCTGGAAACTTTCTATCGCCTTGTTTAATCCAATTGTACCGATGGAGATGGGATCCCCTAAAACTTCAGATGTAAACAAACGTATTCTCATCACTACCGTGATATAGATCTGCTAGGGTGGTTTTCGTCCCCAATTCGTCCATATAAAATAATGTTAATGTTTACGCACTCCACATGTATTGTCTACCTATTCTTTCATTTTCACACCATCAATATTGAGCACTCCACATGACTTGAGTGCCGACTCTTGGATACTTGCTAAAGAGATTTCATACGGGTCTACTCCATTTGTTTATACCTACTTCTGTTACCGTTCTCACTTCAAAACAGACAACAATGAATCGTGAATGAACGAATTGGATGCAACTAGAGTATCGTCGCTCAAGCTAAAATCCTTTCCGACATGGTTTGTTATGGTTCCGCCCGCTTCTTGCACGATAATCAAGCCAGCAGCGACGTCCCCAGGATAAAGCCCATCATGCCAGAATCCAGTCAATCCTCCTGACGCCATTAAACATAAATCAAGACTAGCAGAGCCAATAATGCGCACATTTCTGGCTACACTCGTTATTCTTGCTATCTGCTCCACTATGATTGAGTTCGCTTTCCATTCCTTGGCCGGGAATCCCGTGCCGAGCAGAGCTTGACCTAAATCTTGCTTCTGACCGACTTAAATCCGAATTACGTTCAGAAATGCACCGCCCTGTTTCCGACAAAAATAAAGCTCATCCAGGTGTTAATTGAAGAAAGTCGTCTAAATATCCCTCAAGTTGGTTCTTCCACTCAGTATTCAATTTTCATGTTTTCCTTCTTGTTAAACACATGCTTTACTCTGAGTTACTCCCCTTGCGTCATATAAATCCATCTTATCCACTAATTACATTGTTAGTTTCTTCTATTACAGATATTTTTTTTGCGATCCACTCCTGCAAAGTTACCCCTTCCTTCGCAGCTAAAATTATTAGTGCAGACTTCTGCTTCTCCGGTAAGAAAAAGGTGATGGGAGACAATCCAGTATCAATGAGAACGCCATCATACTTTGGTATTACTTCGCCCTCAACGATGAAAAGTTTTAACTTGTCTATTAAGTCCGGATGTGTCGCGGGCATGATACCAAGCAAAACTGATTTACGAACTTCTACTACAAGTTTATCTTCAACAGAAATTCTCATATTTGCTGGCCCTGCGTGTATGAAAAACTCTTCTAGAACCGCATAAATAACCGAGTCTAGCGTTTTCGGAATTGGAAATATGAATTTAGCGTATCCAAAGGAAGTTAACGTCTTCTTTTCCTTAAGTTTAATAACTGGCTGCCAACCTTCTTTGATAGCCGCATCATGTGTAATCATACGATCGTCATTTGTTTGAAGGAAGGCTTCTACTTTACGATGATTTATTCGTTTTAACTGCGTAATACGTGCTATATTACCTTCTTTGGAATATGGCTGGTAAAGGAATATACCACTCCTCTTATCAAAAAGTGTCTCCGTTTTTCCTGCATCGGGGTTTTGTTCTAAATAATGATTCAGATCACTCTCTTTTATGAAATAAGTTTTTTTACCACGATACTCTTTTTCATAAAATTCAATTAATTTATCATTGATTAATTTATGGATATAAGTAGTTGATCGTCCAATCCGTTTAGCAGCTTCAGCTGAAGTTAAGTCATTCTTCTTATAGAGCAATTTGACACGATCAATTTCTTCTCTTGTGAAGCGAAATCCTCCATCTCCTCGATGAGTCTGTCTATTAACTGGTTCTAATCTCATCACCTATCCTTACAACGGTTTCAATAGTCACTAAAATAACAACAGCCGTAGTAAGACTCCGACGGCTGTTGTTTTTTATAAGGTTTATCCAATTTGTAAAAATCACATTATTCGCTCCATTTTACGCCACAACTGCTGCCCCTCTGGTACGTCTTCCCATGGCTCGAAATGAGGATGCATCACCTCGTGCCAATTGTTCGGAGAATTGCTTGTTGTCAGCAAACCTTGACGTTTGTTTGTGCTGACCTTAGCAGGTAACTCATGGTGGGAGAATAAGAACCTGCCGAGAGAACCGATCATATACGTTTGATTAAAACTATCCGGGGATTCTTCTTGCTTCTGATAATGATAATAGATATAGCTAGATGCCATTTCCGGTTTCAATCTTGCAATTGAACCTAATCGCTCAGCGATAGGGACGCTTCTGCACCAAGAATCGCTGTCTCTGGGCACCCCATCGTGAAAAACATCAATCATTGGGAGTGCAAGCCTGTAAAATGTCCCTCTAGAACTGCTAACCTGTTGAGGTTCGAGTGGCCACTTTTCTAAGTAACTATCGAAAGACATCGGCCAATCCCAGACTGGCATTCTCGAACCATCTACTACCTCTGCATACGCACAAACATATAGCTCGCATGAGAACACGGAGACATGCGATAGTCCCAACGCTGCCCATTCTTTAAGCAGTGTGTTTGCATTTTCCTTGACGATTTGCTGGAACTCACTCTCCATCCCATAGCGGAGTTGAGAGTAATAGAGGAGTCTTTGTGTCATGCATCGTTATCCCCAATACCAAAATAAAAGGCCTTGGCATTGTAATAGCGCACACTCGCACGCTCCTTATCGTTCCAATTCTCGGGAAGCAGTCGTTCGAATAATTGTACAACATCGTTATAGCTACCAGCCATCAATGCTACTGGCCAGTCACTCCCAAACATAATGCGCTTGGAGCCAAATAGATTCGCAGTCTGACGAATATAAGGTTCAAGAAGTTTGGAATTCATACCACCGGCAGGCGTGATCATACCTGACCATTTACAATACACATTAGGGAAACTTGACAGCTCCTCCATGTATGTTGACCAAGGTTCTAATTCTCCGTCATGAATAGGCGGACCACCTAAATGATTAATAACGGCCTTTAAGTGGGGTACGCATCTCAGGCATTTAATTACGGTAAGCATATTATCTGATCCGATCAGCAGATCGATTGTAAAACCATCTTTCTCCATCAGGCGAAGATGCTCGATCAAACGATCTGGTACTTGTTCGTTGCACTGCTCAAAGTCGGAACGGTCCAATCTAATCCCCACGAATTGCGGTTTGTTACGGAAATGTCTATATTCATCAGCGAATGAATCTGCTAACGGATCCAGCCAACCTACGACTCCGAGGATTCGCTCATCATTACGTGCCAAATCAAGCAAGAATTCCGTCTCAGCTACTGTCGGTGCCGCCTGTACAACGATAAATCCACGTATTATGTCAGCAGTACTTAACAGATGTGAAGGCAAATAATTCTGGTAAAGAACTGGATTACTGGGCTTAAGCCAATGATAATCGCCACGTTCTAGCTTCCAAAAGTGGACATGGCTATCGAAATAGACCACTTCATCTTCAGTAGTTGATTGATGATTAGAAGTCATGGATTGTATTCACCTCATAATTACTCCCTATACTTGGTTTCGGCCTCGAATAATCTTCGCTGACGCACCTTCCACTTCAGTACTCCAAGGCGTCTCATAGGTCGGTTGATTCACGTAGCGTTTCATATGTAGCTTTAATTGAATTCCCGCCCCTGGAGCAAGGGTGACTGGTAACCACTTTCCATTGAGATCTCCCTCGCCAACTTTCTGACCTTTTTGATTATACCTTTCCATATAAGTGAACTGATGTTCACCAAAGCTGCCAGCTTGTACGATCAATGCATGTTCCCTGAACGCAGATAGGTTCACAAGCGTTAAAGTTACAAACTCGTCGCCAAGCGCCTCAATCAAAGCACCTACATCCCCTGAAAGACCGCATCGTTTCCGGTTTGCATCGAAATAGCGCACTCTAGCATGTTGTAAGCCACCGTGGGAAATATGCATGGGAGCGCCTAACATCATTTGCAATAATCCTTCGAAGTAGACAGGTGAATATTCCTGCCACTGATGAATACTGTACGGATGATCCCAATCCCAACTGGTTGGATCCCCCTCAGGAGAGCGAAGCTTCTCCAATTGGATAGCAATTAGCTCCAAATTTTGCTTCAATATACGCTCTGGATAATCAGGGAATTGCCCACGCATATATAAGTACCATGGTACTGTATTTGCAATATAATGCTTGGTCTCCTTACGTGTTATCGCATTTCTTCCAGAAATAGTAGGCATATCGATAGATCGGAAATGGTCTTCATAGGGAATTCGGTCAACACGTGCCGCATCTTCTTCAGCCATCGATACCGTCCATAAATAAATCGGGTAAGTTGGAACTTGGATGCGGTAGTCCGTCCAGCCTGAATCAAAATGCTTATTAGGAACGTGCCATTTCCCATTGATTTCTTTACCTAGATCCCAATTAAGATCCAATTGCGAACGAGCCAAATCTAACTTACTCCGATCACCGGTCAGAAGCACAGCGTTCATGCCAGCGTTGGTTAAAGGTTCAATGATGGACATGAATCCATGCGGCCAACGATAGCCATAGTATCCCCCCCACCATTTTCCATCGTTATACTCACCAATCGTATCGCTTAATCCGACGTTATCCGGTATTAAACCTCCATTACGCTGTGTACGCACTTCCCAAGCAGCCAAATAATCCAATACCCACTGCCGATAAGTTTCATCTCCCGTGTACATGTAAGCATTAGTGATCAAGCCGGTTGCGTTCAAATTCAGCGGGACATCTCCTTTAGCTTTCCGTTCATTCATTCTACTTATGATTTCACCGTAAATGGCATCGTCTGACCACTTACACTTGCCGCTTGAGAAGTCCACTCCAGGAATATCCTCGAACGGTGCCAAATAATCATCCAGCACACCTCGATGAGTTACCCAGTCCTCTTCCGTCATCTGGAATCGTGGTCCCTTGCTTCCTGTTATTGGCGAGCGCATGAGCTTTCGTTCTGAATCATAGTTAGGAACTTCCGGATTCTTACCTGTGTAAAGCTCAGCAAACTTAACAGCGCGCTGACGATTCTTCAGCAGATGTGGATCGGACAACCCAAGGAAATAGAAATATAATGAACCTTCGCCATGATGCATCCAGTCATAGTAAGCGTCAAATTCATTATGAATTTGACCGTATTCCGTCCATTGCCAGGTAATGGAATCAAACATGAGGCGAGATAGACGCAAAATCTCTTCATTGCCCCCGAGTACATAAAGCAGGGATAAATTCATAAATGCTTCATACGG
The DNA here is from genome assembly GCF_056269345.1 of Paenibacillus sp. J22P15. Lineage (NCBI taxonomy): Bacteria > Bacillati > Bacillota > Bacilli > Caryophanales > Paenibacillaceae > Paenibacillus > Paenibacillus sp. J22P15. The sequence goes on along the minus strand of NZ_JBWDNT010000011.1, from coordinate 26,537 downwards.
ATCGTCTGACCCATCCATCCCCGGCCAATCGTCTCGCCAAACGATTGTCCCATCCTCCCTCGTATAGCGACGAACATATTCAACCGCTGCCTCATTCAGCGTATCGATTAACTTCCGCTCCATGAGCGCCCAAGTCGGCGCTGTCCATGAATCTTGCGTATAGATGGTCTCACTTGTGGGGGTGGGGCTGCTTGTTCGTGTCATTGGATGCTACCTCCTACCAGAATGTATCATGTATGCCACGCAGTTTGCAGACCGCTTCGGCGAAGAAATAGTCTCCATAGATCATTGGTACATTAACATACGTTTCCTTCGGCCTATTGGCCGTCCCCATCCTTAGAATAGCTTCCTCGCTTGAATCATCCCAAGCCGTATATTTATCATTTAATTTAAAAATTAGCTTCTCAGCTGCACGGCGATATAACTCTGACTCACCCTTAGGTACCAACAAGCTTAACTCCAGCATTCCGCTGGCTGCACAGGCTGAAGCGCTAGAGTCCATAGCCATTCCTTCTTCCCATGGAGCACGGAAATCCCAAGGTGGTAAACCGTCATCAGGAACATTCGCAAGAAAAAAATGTGCTGCACGTTTGGCTGCATCGAGATATCTTTCATCTCCGGTATAGCGTGCGCTAAGCGCCATGCCGTATAACGCCCATGCGGTTCCGCGTGACCATGCCGAGTCCGGCGAGTAGCCTTGCCCACCCAGCGCTTCTTGCCTCTCTCCGGTCTCCGGATCAAAACACACAATATGGTGTGACGACCCATCCGGACGAAGAAATTCACGCAAAGTAGTATCTGCATGAAGGGCAGCCACATGCCTAAACCGAGGATCGCCTGACTCCTGACTTGCCCAATAAAGCAGCGGAAGATTCATCATGCAGTCAATAATCGCCCAGCCAACCCGATGCGGTTGGTTCCAAGCACGAATAAATTGACCTTTTGCATTGTAGCGCCCCATGAGATGGCTCGCTGCCGTCATAGCCCGCCGCTTCGAGCTTTCGCACCCAAGCAGCTTGTACTGTGCCACGGAAGACAGGCTCCACATAAACCCTACGTCATGATGCAGCAGATAAAAGTCGGTAAGCACCGTATCCATCTTCGCTTCGATCTGAGTAGCTGTTTCTTTGAGCTGTTCATCCTTGAACTCTCGATAAACCATCCAGATCAGACCAGGCCAGAACCCATTGGTCCACCAATCTGCTTCTTCTCTATTATATTTTCCATTGTCTGAGATATATGGAAAATCAGGACCGATTGATTGGTTCATTCGTTTCACTTTTTCTATAATTTTATGCCAAATTTCATCTACCCACTGTGTACTCGATGCATCCGCTCCAACATTTGCTTCTACCTTAGACATTCTTCAACATCCCCTTTACCATATTAGTGGCTGACCTGGAAATAAAGAAAGCAGCCGATCTTTTTCATCTTGAGGCAAGCCAACACCATCGCAATAGCTGGCATTAAGAGCTAGTGAACGTAACGAAGTCGTTCCAGTTAATGTCACAGTAATGAGGGCTAGAAAAACTGAACCGCATCGCAGGCTCAATCAATCCTTTGGGTTCCGTTTTCCGAAGGAAGGCTAACTCCTTAATTCTACTCTCTGCTTCTTTAACTAGAAGCGAATCTTTCTTTATAAATGGGGCTGGAGCCTCTGCAAGAAGCCCCATGCCGAGTACGCTTCCGTTAATAACGGATACACCATGTTCACGGGCAGTAGGCAGAAGCTCATCCATAGCAGAATAATCGATGAGCATATAACGACTGAACGTCTGTACTGAGTCGATATGTCCTGACCGAATAAAGGGCAGCAGCAGAGCAGGATTAAAGGCATTGACCCCAATGGCTCGGACCTTCCCTTGCTCCTTCAGTTTAAGAAAGGCGGGGATGGTTTCGTTCATTCCTATTTCCATGTTCGTCTCAACAAGTTCGTGCATTTGAATGAGATCCAAATAATCCGTACCCAGGCGCTTAAGACTATCCTCCACAGAACGAATCGTATTATCATACGTATACGGTACACCGCGCATAACAGCTTTGCTCGCAAGGACTACTTTCTCCCTTTGGCCCTGCAGCGCCTTCCCGATTCGCCGTTCGCTTTCTCCATTTCCATATAACGGTGCTGTATCAATAAAGTTGATACCGAGTTCTAAGGCACAATCTATCACCTCTATTACTTGCTCATATGTGACTGGACCAAAATCCCCGCCAAGCGGAGCGCCCCCAAGACCTAGTTTCGAAACCCGAATTCCCGTTTTGCCAAACGTGGTATACTCCACTACATTCACATCCTCATTGTTTCGTTTTTAGTAACGGATACTATGATTGTAGTTCATTAGGACTCTTATTAGTTTTGCATTATAACACCGAAATGTTGTTATTTTGCACAAATCGGAAGTAAGATTGGGCTTTCCTATTTCAAGGCATGGTCAATAGCGAAGCTTTGCCCTGACCATGCCTTTTTAGCTGTCCAATCGGCCTCTCCCAACCAAAATGCATGATCTGGCGTCAGACCAAGAGGGAGGAAGACGGACGCACACAGATAAAGACTGCCCGTGGAAATATACGACTCTCCGACCTCAGGCTGATCTCCGCAAAAGCCAATCCGCAGCCAACCGTTATTATCAAATGTGCCTGGGGCTTCGATCATCCGGCGGATTACAGCTGTTAAAGCACAGCGCACCTGCGAAGGCGAGACCTGATCGGTGAGATTATCTTGCAGAGCCATTTGTGCGAGCAGTTGGAAAGCACCGAAGCGATAGGCCAGTGAGCGACCGATGGCAGGAAAAGTTCCTTCTGGTGAAATCAGCCGTTCTTGTATCGCTGCGTGACGGGCTGCTCTATGTAAAGCCTGCTCTTGGCAGTGTTCCCAGGCAGCTTCTAGCGTTCCAACTGTACGTAAAATATCCACCAGCATCGGTTGGATCACAAAGCTGTTGTAATAATCCCAATGAAATTCTGGACCGTCTCCATACATCCCATCGCCTAAGTACCATTCACTATGCTTTTTTAAGGCATAATCGATCCGCATCCGATCCCAATTCGTATCTAATAAATACAGAGCCGTTTCTATCATCGCCGCGAATAGCAGCCAATTGTTGTAGGCAGGCTTACGGCTCCGAGTTGCTTCCAGACATGTAATGACATTCCGCTTCACCCGATCATCGAGCTTCCCTAGCAGCTCCTGAGGGGCACGAACAAGTGCATGGGAGAGAAAAGCAGCATCGACAATCGGTTGTCCTCCCTCAGAGAAATTCATGTAGTCAGGGGATTCAGGGTCTGTTGCTGAAGCGATAGCTTCCCGTGCTAGAACTGCAAAATGCCTACGCTGTATCTCCTCATCTCCACTTAATCCTTGCTGCTCTAACCAAGGAGCCATTCCGCAAAGCAGACGTCCCAGTGCTTCTAGATAAGTATAGGACTCGCGATCATCGTGAACAGCCTGCACAGGCATTAAACGTCGAAGTTGTCTATCTTTGAGAGCCTCCAATACAGGCTCACCTATTCGTAGCATCCAATCCAACCAAAGCTCACGATCTATGACTCCTTGATCCATCCGATTCAATCCTCTACAGTTTATTTTCACGTTACAAAAAAGCCGTATTATATCTAGAACATTGGATTACGATCTGGCTCTCCGATGCCATAAGCTATAAGTTGGAAACGTGTTACATTAAACTACATTCACATCCTCACTGTTTCGTTTTTAGTAACGGATACTATGATTGTAGTCCATTAGGACTCTATTTAGTTTTGCTTTATGACACCGAAATGTTGTTATTTTGCACAAATCGGAGGTTACAAAAAAACATAATATATCTAGATCATTGGATTACGATCTGGCTCTCCAATGTCATAAGCTGTAAGTTAGAATCGAAGTCTCTTCTTCATAAAATTGGCTTACTCGGTTTCAAGTGATGGCGGTAGGCTGAAGGTGCTGCATTATAATGAACTTTAAAAAGCTTACTGAAATGATAAACGTCCGTGAACCCAAGCGTATCGGCAATCTCTGATACGGATAATGGGGTTTCTGTTAGCAACGTCACAGCTCGTTCCAGCCGCAATCGGGTTATGCTTTCTTTTAAAGAAAAGCCGGTATTCAATTTGAAAATATGGCTGATATAACGAGAGTTCAAGGCAAACGCCTCTGCTAGTTCGTTATAGTCAATTCGTTGGTCGATTCGGTCTCTCATATAGTTCGTTACACTCTGAATAATTTTCTGTTGACGAAGCCTGGCTTCACTCCATTCCTCCTGAGAAGCATGTGCTTTATATAGGAGAAGAAGAACATGCTTCATTAAAGAATGGAACTCCTCCTCGATCCAAATATCCTTCCTGTCAAGAATGTCCAATAGTTGATTCAAGTGCTGCTCGAATGCAAAGGAATCCTGAACACGAGTAAATCTCGAAGGCAGATCTTCGGAATGAAAAGCTTGCTGGGTAAGAGAATGGGTTACACTAAAATGATGGTAGATAACGTTTAGCCGATCTTCTGGATTTTGTGTCGCATGTATACGATCCATCGGACGGGTTAGGAAACACGTACCTTTGTTTATAGAAAAGCACTCGTCGTTAACGTTCATTGAGCCCGTGCCAGAAATGACGTACCAAAGATCCCAATCCTGTGGAAGTAGACGAGGATTCCAAGACCAACCCGGCTCACACTTAACTTTTCCCGAGTTATAACTACACTTGATCAACGCGTGTTGGAGAAAATCGGTCGGCGGTTGAATATCCATTTTTCACGCTCCATTTCATATTTATCCTCTGCATCACAATTGATTTCAGGCAAACTCACTATGTATTTATATACAAATCCTATATAACTAGAGATATTTGGTTTCGAAATACTAAATGGTATATTTGAAATGTAAAAAGTTCATATAAGGAGTCGATATAAGCTATGAAATGGCAGACAGACGAAGAGATTTCTAAGTTCATGTACAAGTATGATCAGATATACACGCCTATTCAAAATGTTCATCAATTTTCGAATGAACAGGTAGTTGAGTACAAAGATACAGGTTTTTTTGCAATTGATCCTCTATTTAGCTCTAAGGAAGTTACGGAAGCTGCTGATGGACTTTTGAACCTATTGTTGAAAGATATGAAAGGGGCTAAATTACAATTTGCTAATCCGCAAGATCAACTGCATACGGACTTGGATAGAGAGCTAGCCATTCGAAAGATATATGATTTCATAGATGAAGAAGCCTTGCATGCAATTGCTTATCACCCCGCTTTATTAGGGGTCTTGGAGAAAGCGCTAGGTGAAAAGCCAGTGCTTGTTCAGCACATGGCATTAATGAAACCGCCGCATGGAGGTGGTGAAAAGCCATGGCATCAGGATATGGCCTATGGTCCTCTAGCTTTTAACAAGTCAGTAATAGGAGTATGGATTGCTTTAGATGAGGCAACGATAGACAACGGATGTATGCATATCATTCCAGGCTCTCAAAAGGAAGGATTCATTCCACATTATGCCGAGAGGGATTGGCAGATCTGTGACAGCAGTGTGCAGGTAGATAAAGATGTCGCGGTGCCCTTGTCTCCTGGAGGTACGTTGTTTTTCCATGGACTGATCCATCATGGCACGCCTTCCAATCAGTCCGAGAAGGGACGCCGTGCACTGCAATTTCATTATGCTCCGGAATCAGCTTTGAAGATGTCCCCACAGGAATACAAACGTGCCTTCACCAATGAAATGACAGATGCGCAATGCTAAATTAATATAATTAAATGTTTCTGCTACAAGGGAGTCCTACAGAAGTATATGATCATAATTACGCTTCAATAGGACTCTCTTTCGATCGTTTTATCGTGGCTTTCGTTACTTGCGGGCCAACCTGCCATCGGAAAATCAACGAGAAACGTGTGGTAATCCTTATACAGTAAGAATGACACTTTCTCTACTTTATTATATTAAATTAATAGGTTTCAAAGTTAGTCTGTGTTGCATAGAATTGTTGTTTTCTTAGCATGATTCATTAGGGCATGTTACACTATTCTGAGTTGATCATCAGGAGGCCTACATATGATGAAATTCTTTGAAGATGTAGATTTACATGAAATTCCCTATCGCTTTAGCTATCGCAAGATAACGACTGATATTTATAAGGGATTTTACCATTGCCATCAAGGGATGGAGTTTTTATACGTGCATCAAGGCACCGGACAAATTGTTATAGATCGTAAAGTATATGCAATTCAATCTGGCAGCTTCCTTTACCTGCAGCCTTATCAATTACATCACATTCAAGTTGAAGTTCATCCAGATACCCCATTTGAACGAACAATCATCTCCTTTGAGCCCTCTATATTTGAAACCTATTTCACTTCATTCCCTCACTTGAATGCTTATTTTCAGTATTTGTGGAAAAATGAGCTAGAGGAACAAGTGCTCGATCAGATTGATAGTAATAGTTTTATCAGCAATTTATTTCAGCATCATTATTTTGGGCTTTCTAAGTACCAGTTCGATGTTAAACAGCAAAATTTCGCTTTACTCCTGCTGCAGATTTTTCAATTTCTCTTTGTAACAGATTTTGGGAATGCAAGTGAAAATGGATTACATCCACAACGACAACTTCGATATTCTGAAAAAATCATGAATTGGCTTGAAGAACATTATTCAGAAGAAATTTCACTTGATACGTTAGCGAATCTTCTGCATGTATCCAAATCTTATGTTTCCCGTATCTTTAAACAAGAAACAGGCGCTAAGTTGATGGATTATATTCTCGCTAGACGAATCAGACAAGCTTGTTTGTTTTTAATAACTAGCAACAAAGGGATTGAGCAGATTAGCATTGAGGTGGGGATGAATAATTTCCCTTATTTTTGTCAATCTTTTAAAAAACTGGTTGGTATGTCTCCGATGAAATATAGAAAAGTGCTACAACAGCAGGATTGATTAAGAGGCAAGGAAAATCAGCGTCAAGGTCACTATAACTCTTATTGAAACCATTAAATCTCACGTGCAACCTTCCTAGCATTTAAGAAACGATACTCTTGGGAGAGGAATAAAGTCGCCATTTCCCGTCAACTTGTTATTGAACTTATTGAACAGAATCGGGTATTGTGGGATCACTGCATTCGTTTCCTTCGTCAGCATATAAACACAAAGCCACTCCCAAAAATGGAGTGGCTTCAGTGTTAGCTCGACTATGGATGAGGATGGGGTTTGAGTTGGTGACTCATTTGCTTTCGTTAACAGTCGGCTTTCTACCTAATCTGCAATTTTAGTTTCTATTATGTTATTTACATCTTTGGTCATTTCGTTCGAAAATACACTCACGCTTTCAAGCTCAGTCTGATAATCTCAGAGCCATCCAGATGGACGTTTAGTTTCCACGTATGCGGGGAGCATTCACAGCGAACCGGCAGCGTTTCTCCCGATTTTGTCTTTGCATATAGAATGCTATTTGATTCATTATGTCTGATAAAAACAGTAAGTTCTGTGTCTCCACTACCTTGAACTGTCAACTTTGCTCCCTGTTCGTCCTCACGCAGGTCAATGACATCCGTTTCATTGTCGGCTGTCATGATCCCCACATTGTTCGATAAGGTGATAATATGCATCTCGTCCCGATTGACAGACACTTCAATCTCCTGGTCTCCCCACAGCAAGGCTGTTCTAACGGGAGCAGAGCTTTCATCCCACCAATTGATATTAAGCGTGTAAATCACGCGCAAGCCGTCTTCCCTATCATAAACCGTAAACCCGATGTCCGGGCTGCCGGCTATCCAGCCTCTTTCACGTTCCCTTTCTATCACGGACGCCCCAAAGCCATGCAACAGCTGTTCATACCATCCTCGAACCCGCTGATCTGCAGGATACGCCTTCGCATTCACATACAGAATTTTCCCTTTTCCCAACTGATGCTCCAAAATCAACGGCTCTCCGTTGGCGCATGTCGCCAGTACAGCGGCAGTCAATGTCTCTAATCTACCGATTTCGAGGGTTTCGCCTGTATCCAGCTTCGTGCTTTGATACCCTGTAATCTTCGCGCCGATCAATTGTTGAATGTCTGGGGAATCAACCAGAGCTGGCGCTTCTCCAAAAGCATCCGAACGAGTTTTGGATGCGAACAAATGAGGCAGCCCGATGAGTAACGTACCGCCATCCTTCACGTACCTGATCCATTTTTGGATTTGTGCTGCATCCGCTGTATTCCAACCAAGGAAGGCCATGTACGCGTAGCTTCCAAGTATCTGATCATCCGCTTCAACGGGAACGATGTCTGCGATGCCATACGGAGTTCCGGTATAGTAGCCGACCGGTTCAGAGGGGCAAGGATGTTTATAAATGGGTGAAAGAACAGACCGTGGATAAAAGACATTTAATAAATCCCAGCTTTCTTCCGGAGCGGAAAACGCCCATTCATCCCCCTGCTGGGCCCATACATTTCTTCGACCAAAACACGTCCACCCGTCATTCTGTCCATGCAAAAACGCCATCGTCCCGTGCAACTTGCCCCTCCGGGTATGCGTGCGAATAAACCTGAAGAATTTCCGCTGTTCATCCGTATGTCGGCGACAAGCCACGCTGAATCTCTCCAGATCGGCAAAACGCTCTTCTAGTCTCCATAGACCTTCTTCAGTATTGATCTGATTGACTCCGTGCATGTAACATAAATATAAAGCAAGCCGATACCGCTGATAACGTTGTTCACTATCGTGTGGCGTCGTTGACCATTGTACCGCCAGATGCGCTCCGAAACTGTCGCGACCGTATGCACGAGATGCCCCTCGAAGTGCTGAAATAATTACTTCATGCGGACCGTACATCAATTCCGCTCCTTGCCAAGAAATCCCGGCCTGGTACAAATACTTGAACAAAACGGAAGGTCCTGTGTGCCTCGACGCGTAGTGCGGAACGAGCCCAACGTTCTTGACGAACTGTTGAGCGGCCTGTTCCATGTCCTTCGCCGCCCGCGGATCCAAATTATAGTAAATGCCGTGCGATGTACGCACAGGCGTTTGAAATACGACATTCCCTTCCAAGCGCGACATTCTATTAATCAAGTCGCAATACAGCTCCCGTTCGGCGCCAGAACGCGCACCCCAGTAACTAGAAAATCCATCTCGTTCATGCGCTTGACTTCCCAGAAAGTTAGGACCCTCTAGCGTCTTTCTGTCCGGATTAACACCGCATCCAGACAACTCTCTGTTTTCGACAATCAACGCGTAATGCAACCCCAGTTTTTGGACAAGTTCCTTCGTCTTCTTCCAATCAAGTTCTCTGAGAGACCTCGTACCCGACCACCGGTAGACGGGACGGAACGTGGTCATGTTACCTATCTGTTGGTTCATATACCAAGCAAGGAAATACGCCATTTCGCGGGCATCCGTTTCGATGTAAACGGGGTCAGATGTACCGGTTAGCACATGATCGTCGTCTCGTTCAACAACACGTTCCACTATATCACTCCAGGTACCGTATTCGGTACACAGCTTGATCGTCGCTCTTCCACCGGAACGTAACGCGAAAAAGCGGATCTCGTTAAGTCCTTGACATTCCGTTATAAACTCGCTTTGTCCTGGCTGGATATGCGATCCACCGCTTACCGAAACTTGAACCTTGATACCCGGCTGCCCAGCTTGAATCCATACGCCAAAGGCTTCACCGGTGGTAACGATGTCCGGGCATGACACAATACCGAAATCACCTGTCCGACTGACGAATTCGACAGATCTCAGCTTGTAGGGAAGCGGTTCCCGATAGTCGGATACAAGTGTGATCGTCATGTCATGATCCCCCGAATGAAGGACGCCATGAGGAATATCGAACTCGGACACCGGCCAGCGGTAATCCCGTTGAAAGCATTCTCCCTCAAATACAGTCTGTCCATCGATATTCACGCGGAACGACGCCCATTCTTTTTTGGACAGGTTCCGTCCCACCCAGGAAAAAGAAGTGGAAAACGGCACGGAAAGCGCAAACGGGGGCAGCAAATTGAGGGATCCCTCCGCTTGCAGACATGGATCTTCCAACCAAACGTTTCCAGAATAATGGCTTCCGGTAACGTGTATCAGCAAGCAGGCGAGCTTACCTTCTACCGGGATAACGATGCTTTTTTGCTCCCATCCGCATGTGCCTTTACCCATGTCGATCCGATAAATCGCATCCGGTGTTTCGGAAATTTCCCGTGGCGACTTCCCTTCCTTTAGATAAAACACTTCCGCCACCATCTCGAGTGATCCACCCGGTAATAGCTCCACTTGTTCTTTTTTGCACCAAACCGACATCCCTAACGATTTAACTCCGGCATTCCTCAGTTCTGGGAATTCACCTTCGACCTCGTTCCAGACTACTTTGGTGTATGCTTCCCGTGGATAATCCTCACCTGTGCTTCTCAAGTCCAGACTGAACCGGCTATGGTGGGTGACAGGTTCGCACAAACTATCGTCGATTAAACGGTAAAGCGGAGGAAAATGCTGTTCCGTCATCCAAATAGGCGGCAGGTCAACTTCCCCGGTGAGCCTCAATCTGTAGCTCCGGCCATCGCTCGAGAGCCATCCGATATCGTCTCCCGAAAAGCGCAAAGAAACGCTTTCGTTAGCCCTCAAGTATCGATAGCCCTCATGCGTGATTCCATCCCCAGAGAAACACCTCTCCGGTAATTGATACAACCGCTCAAAGCCATAATCACTATAGCCTACTGGTTCAAGAGATTTTTCATTCTTTTCTGTAGATGGATTCATTGCTTATCTCTCCAATCACTATCTAACTGTTTATAGAAAGCATCTAGTTCAATAGATTCACCATTATTTAGACGGGATTTTTCCGCTGCAAACGCCATCAGATGACTGCGCACCGAAGCGGCTGCGGATGTAAGGCTCTCACTGCCATTGTAGCCTCGTACTTCCTTCAGAAAGCTACGGACAATGCTGCTATCTCCGCCCCCATGCCCCGAGGTCTGTTTCGGGATTTGAATCTCGATGTTTTCGTGAGTAAGAAAATCCATAACCGTAATTTTGTCTTCCTCGCCGCGAATCTCACCCTTTGTACCCATAATCTGAATGCGCCGTTCCTGATTTCGAGTGAATCCACACATACTGAATGTTGCCGTGGCGCCACCCGAGAATTCCATGTTGACGACTTGATGGTCCACTACATTGTTCTCGCTCTTGTAAACACAGCGACCGTAATTTGTTTCTTGCAAGCCCTTCACGATGTTTTCCCGGGTAAGCTCTTCGGTAAAATGCCGCGCCCAAGCTTTCCCTTCTCCTAAGTAGAAGCGTGGCGCTGAGTATGGACAGCTTGCTTCTATCGAACAACCGATACAAGTATCCGAAGATCCCTCCGGCGCATTACCGGAATGGAAATGCTTTAGAGATCCGTAGGAGCTGACGCGCTGACAAGATTGATCCATCAGCCAAGATAACACATCCATATCGTGACATGATTTAGCTAGAATCATAGGGCTTGACTTGTCAGAGTTGTTCCAATTTCCCCGGACAAAGCTATGCGCCATATGCCAGTAACCGACGTTTTCGTTAAGCTGAATGGAAACAACCTCGCCGATACGGCCTTCTGTAAGAAGCCGCTTAATTGCCGACCAGAACGGGGTGTACCTAAGCACGTGACAGATCGTAAGCAGCCGTCCATTCTCTTTGGAGGCCAATTCCATTTTGATACATTCTTCAGGATCCGGCGACATCGGCTTCTCAAGCAGGACATGATATTTTTTCTTTAACGCTTTTAACGTTGGCTCATAATGCATCCGGTCCTGTGTAGAGATGATTGCAATATCGGCCAGCTGAGGCTCTTCGAGAATCTGTTCCCAGGACGTATATTGACGCTCCGCCGAAATGTCGTGCTGCTCTGCGAATTTGGCCAACCGTTCCGGATTCGATTCGGCCACGGAAACAAGTTTCAATTCATGCGGATAATCAAGCGCATACTGCGCATACGCAGCGCCTCTAGCCCCTGCACCAATCATAATTGCTCTAAGCTGCTTCATTTGACATTCTCCTATTTAATTCTTTCAAATTCCCAGGACCAAGTGTCCGTTTCGTACACCAGTATAATGTAATGGGATCTAGACATTAAACAATGGCATCCCCTGCCTTTACTCCTTGATCGCCCCGATCATGACGCCGTTGACGAAATACTTTTGCAAAAACGGATATAGACAGAGGATTGGTAACGTCGAGACGATAATCGCCGCATATTTGATGGTTTCACCAATGGCAAATTTGTCGTCACTTGCTGATCCCGTCATCATTGAATCAGTATTGTTGGCGATCAAAATTTCGCGAAGCACGAGCTGGAGCGGATACGATTCGCGGTCCCGTAAATAGACTAGTGCGCTGAAGTAGGAATTCCAATGTCCTACTGCATACCACAAAATCATGACGGCGATCACCGGCATCGACAGCGGGATAATGATGCGGAATAATATCGTCCAGTCGTTTGCACCGTCCATCCTTGCAGATTCCTCTAAACTGACGGGGATACCTTGGAACGAGGTGCGCATGATGATCATATTGAAAGTATTGATCGCTCCTGGAATGAGAAGCGCCCACATTGTATTCATCATCCCGAGCTCGTTCACGAGTAGATAACTCGGAATTAAGCCACCTTGGAACACCATCGTAATAACGATAAAAAACATGATCATATTTTTGAAATATAAATTCTGTCGGGACAACACATAGGCGCCTATCGACGTCATTAATAGATTGATTGCCGTGCCAAACAACACATAAATGAGCGTATTCTGGTACCCTTTGATGATCATCGGGTTCTCGAATACAGCTTTGTATGCACCAAGATCAAAACCGACCGGCCTGATCATCAGCCCGCGATGCTGCATGAGTGACGTCGCATCGCTGAACGAGGCGAGCAACACGTATAATAACGGGTATAACGTAACTACACATAGACCGAGCATCAACAGTGTATTGAAGTAGCCAAATGTTCGTTCCCCAATGGTTGGTTTCATATGCCAAACTCCTTTCTGATCCCTTCAAGATGACAAATAGCTACCATAGCTTGTTCTCGCTGATCCGCTTGACGAAGCTGTTGGCAGCCACGATCAGAATAAAGCTGATTACTGAGTTAAACAGCCCGACAGCGGCCGTAAAGCTGTAGCTGGCCTCTAATACCCCTTTGCGGTATACGTAAGTCGATATGACATCCGCTGTATCATACGTGAGCGGATTATATAGGAGAAGTACCTTCTCACTACCAACCGACAGCATGTTGCCCATTTGTAAAATAAACAAGATAACGATCGTCGGCATAATGCCGGGAATTGTAATATTCAGCACTTGCTTCCATCGATTTGCGCCGTCCATCCGACTAGCCTCGTACAGTGTCGGATCAATGGTGGCGATCGCCGCCATATAAATGATCGAACTCCAGCCGATTCCTTGCCATATACCTGACGAGACGAACAGGAAGCGGAACCAGTCCGATTCTTTTAGGAAGTCGATCGGTTCGATGCCGAAGATGCCGATTATTTGGTTAATGAGACCGGTACGGCTTAAAAAATCCATCATCATTCCGGCCACAATGACGATCGACACGAAATGCGGTAAATAGGATATGGACTGCACAACCCGTTTGAACAGGCTATTGCGGATCTCATTAAGCAGCAGCGCCAGAATAATCGCTGCTGGGAAAGCGAACAGTAATTCGTAAAGACTGATCAATATAGTGTTTTTTACCAATCTCCAAAAGTATATACCGTTAAAAAAGCTTTCAAAATGCTTGAGACCAATCCATGCGCTCTCCCAAATCCCTTTCGCCGGAGAAAACTCTTTAAAGGCAATTTGTAAACCGTACATCGGTCCGTAATGGAAGATGAGGTAGTAGGCGATAACGGGCATAGCCATCAAATAAATGGCCCAATGACGTTTCAAATCAGATCGAATGGTTTGCCATACGGTCGGATTTCTATAGATTTTGGTTGGAGTTCTGCTTGCCAGAACGTTTCCTGTGTTTTGCGTCATAGTCTCTCCTTACCTTTCGTTACGATATAAGAAATCTGGGAGATGAACTATTTCATCTCCCAGTCCCAACTCTCAATTAACGCTTGTTGAAGCGTTCAAGGGCTGCTTGTTGAATATTGATTCCATCCTCGATACCCATGCTCTGAATCTTCTTGACGTACTTATCAAAATTATCGATCGGCTCCACGCCCATGATGAACTTGAGTAACATTTCGTCTTGGTACGTCTGAATATCTGTCATGATCGAAGCGAATTTGCCGCTCTCTTCCTGCGTTGGCGAAACGAGCGGCATTTTGCGCTCGGCCGTCGGTTTAGACCAGATTTCCAAAGCATTTTTCTGCTGTGGAAGCGCTAGATATTGCAATTGGAAATTTTCGCTCAGCACGAATGGTGCACTCCAGGTTGCCCGGTTATACTTCGCTATTGATTGCTGGATACTAACGCCAGCCGGAGGGTTTAAAATGTCCGGCAAGAATTCTGCTTTACCATCTTCCATCTTATAGCTGACACCTTCTATGCCGTAGTTAAATAAAAGATCTCCTTCTTCGCCGTATGCGTAATCGAGCCATTTGACCGTTTCGATCGGATTTTTGTTGCTCGTCGTAATAGCGGCTCCAGAGCCATTAGAAGCAAAATCTTTTTGCCCCCAAATTGCTTTATCACCGGCTTTCAATACCGGATATGGAGCAGCGACAAGATTGAAGTTCGGGTCTTTGTCCTTCATGAGGGTGGCGAACTTGCCTACGCCTCCTCCGTTGTATTGTGCAGATGCACCCAACAGGTTCGTCGACATTTTGTTATCGAACAATTTATCGTTCGGAGCTGCGAAATCCTTGTCAAGCAGACCTTCCTTATACCATTTGTTCATCGTTGTGAGGAATTCCTTATACTCCGGTTGAATTGGGCCGTATTTTACTTTACCACCGTCTTGATAATAGCTGTAATTGATTCCCCATGCGCCCAGGAACGGAGCATCGGATGCAAACAAATTCTTATCAAGGTAAATTGGAATTTCATCCGCTTCGCCGTTACCATTCGGATCTTTTTCTTTAAACTCTTTCAACACGTTATACCATTCGTCTATCGTCGTCGGCATGTTCAGCCCGAGTTTATCGAGCCAATCTTGACGGATCGTCGGTCCAAAGAACACTCTGGCCTTTTCGTCACCGCGCAAATACGGAAACATGTATATGCTACCTTCGTCTGTCATGATTTGCTTTTTCCAGTCTGGATGTTCATTTAACAGTTTTTTCAGATTCGGCGCATATTCATCGATCAGATCGTTCAACTTAATAATTTTGGCGTCATTAATTGCTTTTTCGGGTCCACCAGGGTAGTTCGTCGTCCAGATCGTTTCGAGAACGTCCGGCAGTTGGTTGGAGGTAAGCATTAGGTTGAACTGTTCTTTGGCCTGCTGGACATCAAGCGGAGGATGCTGGAATTCTACCTTCACGCCGGATATTTTTTCAAGCTCTTGGTACATTCCCATTTCGGCGTAGGTTTTCATTTGAGTTGAGACTGCAGAGTGGTTAGCTACCCAGTAGGTCAGATTCGTCAGATTCGGTGGCTGCGATTCTTTGCTTAACTCTGGTGACGCTGATGGCGTATTCCCCCCGTTTTGATTGCTGCATGCGGCAATCGAAACACTGAGTGCGGTAATCATTATGACGGAGCCTACTTGTTTCATTTTTCTCTTCATCTTTCTTGCCTCCCTTTAATTGTAAACAGTTGTTGCTGGTTAAAACCGGGCTTTTGTTTTCCTGGCTTCTGGTTCCAAGTGTAGCCTCTTGAAGCCCAAAATAAATAGGCTCTTTATTTCATATCCTGTATATTTTCGTAAGAAATACATGATAGAAGTAAAGAAATCACTACGACATTAAAAACCGTAAGTATATATTTTCATAATAAAATAAGGGCAGACCTTTAGAGGCTGCCCTTTATACGTTTGCTTCCATATTGGCTGTGACTGATATCATTGTTTCACGGTATTTACCCGGCGTAATGCCCTCCAGCTTTTTGAAGGCGCGGATGAATACGACATAATTATTATACCCAAGCTTTTGCGCGATTTGCGCAATGGTCATATCCTTACTTGCCAGCAGTTGTTTGGCGATTTCGATCCGCTTATGCGTCACATAGTCTAACAGATTTTGCCCCTGATTTTTTTTGAAGAAAGTAGAAATATATTGCGGAGTCATCCCGAAACGATCCGCTATATATGCCAGTCCGAGGTTCGGATCATCCAGACTATGCTCAATCAAGGTAATAATCTCCTGCAGCAATTGAGTATTGTGATCGGATCGTTCCACATTGAACGAGCGGGTAAGCGTTTCAAACAGCTCCTTCGTTTTCAGGTACATGTCTTGCGCTGTCGGATAGCTGAAAACCGCTTTGATCGGATCGAAGTCCGCTCCTAGCACTTCTCCCTGGTTAGTATTCGTGGAGTTAAGGATTTTCAGAAACGTGCTCGTTATGTTGAAGAACAAGCATTTTCCCAGCTCCGGCGTGATGTGGCTTGAATCGAAATTAATCGAATAAATCTTATCAAGCAATTTCTCAACATTGTCGGTATCCCCGCTTCGAACGAAATTGGTGAGCTGAATCTCGATTTCAAGCGGATAATAATAATGCTGCTTGGCATCGATAATATCATCGAAATGGATAATGGAGTTCTTTCCCACAATAAGTCGATATTCAAGAGCCGTCAGCGCTTCCGGGTAAGAATTGCGAATCGCTTTTGGACCCTGATGAATCCCTCCGGTTGCCACTGTCATGTCGAATTTGAACCTTTGCGAGATGACGCTGTAGAGTGACTGGGAGATCTCCCTAATATCAGATTCGGCAAGTTCATCTCGACCTGCCTCAAGGTTTACAAGAAATACGAGCCGATCACGGTCAAGCTCGACTGAGAAACCTTTATGATTAAGCTCAATCAAATCAACTCCGATATTCGATACAATAAACCTTGCACACGCCCAATCCTGTTCAGATTCTTCTTCCGCAAAGCTACGAATGTCCTCGATCTTGACAAGGAGAATGGCAAATCGGTCGCTTACAAACGATAGCTCCATATACCTGAGCATATCTTCACTTTCCACAGAAATGTCAACGTCCATATAGCCTTGTAAAAGACGAGATAAGTAGTTGGCCCGGATGAAAGGGATTTGCTGCGCCAAAGTACTTCGCAAGTTTTTCTCTTCGTGGATTGAACCTTCAATCGTTTGCCGGATAAACTCATATTCGTTAGAGGTGGGACGTTTGATCATGTCTTTTCCGCTCATAATCGCATTCACTGTTTTTTGAAGAGGCTTATAATTCCGGTAAGCCCCGACAATTACGGCTAACAGCCCGGCAATCATACAGAGGACGAACAACCAGATCGACCATTCTTTAATTTGATTGACCTGCTGCATAAAAACGCCGTTTGGCGTTATAGAAACATATTTCCAGCCAGCTTTTTGTGAAGAAGTAAACGACACCATTTGATCAGCTCCAG
The DNA here is from genome assembly GCF_056269345.1 of Paenibacillus sp. J22P15. Lineage (NCBI taxonomy): Bacteria > Bacillati > Bacillota > Bacilli > Caryophanales > Paenibacillaceae > Paenibacillus > Paenibacillus sp. J22P15. Next base: position 9,073 of record NZ_JBWDNT010000011.1, on the reverse strand, counting down.
CAAACCGATATTCGAACGGAACCGTGCTTTCTTCCATGTGACTTAGTAAATCGGACGGAAACGGCGTTTCACTGGTACTCATGATCGTTTTCCCTGTATCATCAATGATGTAGATGATACTATCACTTGCTGATTCAAGATTGGCGAACATTTCTTTAATCTGGTCAACGTCAATTAACACGATAAAGCTACCTAAATTGTCAGATTGCGAAAAGATGGGCAGCGTTTGCATATAGGTAATGACTTCTTTTGGCATATATTCGATGTTTGTAGACGGATCGACACCCGTGGAAAGTGAAGCAACAGGTAAGTAGGACATCTTATGCTCTTGTTTCAATAGCATTCGCCATTGATCATACGACACGTTTTTCATGGAATAATAAGCGGAATAAAACGTCCGTGAATCGGTCAACAAATCGGCCTTAACAATCGTATCGCTGCTTTCGAAATAAACGTAATAGTCAAAGATAAAACTGCTGGTCATATTCCCATATTTGCTCAACTTATCCCGCATGAATTCAACGAACCCGTATCTATCAACATCATTAGCATTGGCAGAGGTTTTGAGCATATAATCCAGCTTTGGGTCGAGCGCGACTTGCCGCATTAATAAATCAACTTCAGACAATTTATTGTCCAGCGACATCTTCAACTGCTCAAGCATTGCCGCATTGGAACGATTTGTGCTATTCTCCAGACTTAGTTCCACTTTGGCGTATAAATACAGACCCATTGCAAGCGGTATCAAGAGTATGAACAAATTGGATGCGATCATCGTCAACAGTACACTTTTGCGACTGTTGATCAGACGTAAAATCATAGGCATTTTCAAAATAGGACACACTCATTTCTCGCATTTTTCAAAAAAATATTGTAGCCCATCAATTAAAAAGTCTATATTATCGGCAATTAATGCCTCGTTATAATAGGATAGAAAATAAGGTGCATTTTGGTAAATAATCACAAGATTTAAGTAGGTGCCCCCCTATCATTTGTAAGCGTAATCAAAAATTATCATATCTGTACATTCTAACCGACACCCCTGTCGCATGCAAGGCTCTTTTTTTGAATGAAATATACTTTTTTAATATTTAACTATTCTCTATAAATTCAAAAAAAAAATGCTCCAGCTTGATATAAGCTGCCGAAACCGGACCAAATATCATAAACTTTAAGCTCGCATCCGCATTCCACGTTCCGCTTGCTACCTTGGTATATTTCACATTATCTGTACCTCGAAACAAGACTCGCGAGACCAGAGCCGCGAACCCCATGTTAGGGTGGTTCGCGGCTCTTTATATCCAATACATTATGTAACATTAATATCAAGACTATTTTATCACTTCTGCATCTACTCCATAATTCTCTTAGCCAGCATCGCTAGACCGATGGTGTCGATAGTTCCGCTACCATTTCGAGTGATCTACCCGGCAAGAGCTCCTTGTTTTTTTCACCAAACCGACATCGCTAAGCCTATTCGAAAGTGCAATTGTTCTATATTGCTTTTAACATTCTAAGCACGAGTACTACAGCTTCTGCTCTCGTTGTGCTGGAACTAGGTGCAAATTCGTTGTTGTCACGGCCTTTAATAATCCCTTTGCGAACAGCTTCAGTGATCCAGCCTTTAGCCCATTTAGGTATCAAAGCGTTGTCAGCAAAAGTAAGGGTTCCGCTCTTCTCCTCGGTTAACTTCATTGCACGCGCTACCATGACAGCACTCTCGGATCTTGTCACTACTGCCTCTGCACGGAACGTATTGTCCTCATATCCATTAATGATTCCTGCTTTTACCGCTTTGGCAATCTCTAGTTTAGACCAATCGGGAATTTGATCTGAATCAGCAAAAGTATGCGTATCTTCCTCTTTCAAATGTAAGGCTCTTACCAAAATTGTTACAAACTGCGCACGAGTAATTGAATCATTCGGGCGGAAAGTTCCGTCCTCAAAGCCATTCACGATACCTTTTTCCACCGCTTCTTGGATCATTGCCGCAGCCCAGTGACCCTGAATATCTCTAAAAACAAGACCTGAACCAATAATTGAAACCTTTTTATCTACCTGATATGATTTAGACCCTAAGTTGTGATCAACCACTTTCATCGCGTCCCATTTTATTTCCGCTGCTCCCACTACCTTGACTTTGAATACTAGAGTGCCGATGGTGACATCGCCGCTTTCACCGGACACATTTCCAATTTTCGTATGAGCAATTGTAATTTGATTATTTTTTTTAATGGGTGAAACCGAAAATCCATCCAAATTCGATGTAACTTTTTGTAATTCAAGCTTTCTTGGATCATAGTTGAATTTGGCTTCATAAGCATACAAGTCTTTGATCCCTTTTACACTCATCGTATAGGTGATCAAATCATTGATCCTCGCACCACTTTTGTCTGCAGTCAGAAGAAATTGGGTAGATAATTCCGCTGAGGCGGGTGTGGCAAGAACGAATGACCAACAAAGCAGGCAAACCATCCATAACATTTTCATTTTCGCCTTCATAAGAACCATCCTTTCTGTAGTGGAGAGGAATAGAGAAAATCTTTAATAGACTCATCAAAGCTTCATATCAAAAACTATAAATTTATAGAAATGGACTCTACTGGTTTGATGATTGGCGTATAACGTACGACATCCAGAAGCCATGTGCTTCTGGATGTCGTTCTTCTACCTACTAACTTGATTGTTATTCGATAATCTTTTTCGCTACTGCTGCAAGGTCATCAATGTCTACTTTGTTGTCATGGGTAACATCCGCTTTTTTGTACTTATTCCAATCTGGGTCTGCAGAAGTTTTTCCATAAGCCGCTGCCACAATAGCTAAATCGCCGATCGATATTGTGCCATCTCCGTTCATGTCACTAGGAACAGAAATGATGACTAGATCCGTGAAGGACTGTACGGCTGCATTCAAGGCTGTCACTGCCTGCGCCACTTGCTCCCCAGTTGATCCTAAGTCATTTGCTACTGCCTTAGCTTTGTCAATTGCGGCTTGCAGTGCTGCTTTCGCTCCTACTGGATACTGTCCTGCTCGTGTGCCTTCTACCGCCGCATCATGTTTCGTTTGCGCATCAGTAATTAAGGCAATGAGTGCCGCTCTATCCACAACATTAATTTGTACGATTTTGGAACTACCGGATATTTCTGTTTCCACACCTTCGCCGTTAGCAATCTTTACGTTAGACAACGTAATTACTGCTGTCTGCGGCTCAGCCATTAATTTGGCTTTCCAGTGAAGTTTCAGCAGATCTCCGCTCGCATTAGCGGCATTTGCGCTTGTGCTTGCAGCAATGAGTCGGATTTGACCTGGTTTTTCCGTTTTATCTACAATAACTAATCCCTCTTTAAGCGATTCTGCCGAAATAAACTCCAGCTTTTCCGGATCATAGTCAAGGATCACATCCTGTGCATACGCATTTTCCATCAAGTCCTTCAATCCGTAAGTCATGGTAAATGATTGGCCTGCGGATACGGTGTTCGTGCCTGTTAATGTTGAGGCAGGGCCCACAGGAATATCCGTTTGTCCACTTATCGTAATCGTAGCCTCCCCACGAATGCCAGAGACGCCATTTGCTGACGCCACGACTTTAACGATGCCGTCTTTTTGTGCAGTCAATAAACCGTTGCTACTAATTACAGCCAAGTCTGTCGGCCCGTTATCCTTACCATAGACCGCCCAAGTAACTGACTTGTCAGACACATCTGGAGGTTCAATAGCTGCCGACATTTGTAAGGTGCCGCCTTTTTGAGTGATCGCTGCGAGGCCATTTTCCCCAGTCACAGTGATCCCAGTTACCGCGATCGGAACGTTAAGCTCCAGAACAGGACGGTTGCTGGCTGTTGGATTCTCGTAGGTTCCGTAACTGGTGCTGATCGTACTTTTCGTTGCACCGTATATTCTCACGGAAAGCTTCTTGTCATTTACCAAAGCATGCTGAACATGGCTCGTCACATCAATTTCATGTACACCCAAGGTTGGGGCGAAAGTAGCTAATACAATTTCTGTTGAATCCGGCTTTTTGTTCCAGGTTATCGTATTCTCTGACCATGAATTATCGCTGACCAATTCTACGACTTGATTAGGTGCACCCGGTCCGGTCTCTACCAAATTCAATTTGATTTTGGCGCTATCTACGGAACTTGTAACATTTGAGAGATCGAATTTAACATAGGACTCTCGGGACCAGTCAGGTTTAAGGTCTGCTTTGATCTCCATCGTCGGCCAATTGCCGTAATTCTTATTCGAATTGATGCCATCCCGAACATAAGCGTCATCGTACGAGGCAAGTACAATGGTACCTGGCGGAGATTGTGGACCTTCAATTGGCGGCGTCGGCGTTATCGGCGTAGAGCCCGAAGGTGATCCCAAATTTATTAACGTTACATCATCGATGTAAACATTCGCCTTGTTTTTCGTGATAAAACCAGTTCGTCCTGCTGTTTGTTTTAGTTCTGAAATCTCACCGTCAAAAAGCAATACTTGATCAACCTTGAGCTTATAATGGCTGCCAGTATACGTCAATTTCACCAAGTGCGGAATGCCTTGGGTCAGATGAATGCCGTTGTTTTCTCCCGGAGGGGGAGCGTTTAGCGTTCCCGTGTTCCCTTGTGGATCCATATAGAACCAAATGCCTGCTTCATAATAGATTTTAATATAGCTGTCCGGTCCTGTGTAACGAATGACGGCGCCTGCTGAATTACCATTACCGGATTGCGGGGTCATTGTAAACGTCATTTCTCCGTCAGCGATATCCGGTGTGTCCTTATCGAGCGCTATCGTTTCGTACCGATCTGTGTTCAAGGATAGCTGCTGGTCAGTTACTTGGACTTTACCGTTGCCATATGCGGTGATCCAACCTCCCAATTGTCCATCGTCAAACGTTTGATCAGCTATCTCGTTAAACGTCACTTCACCTAAATCGACAGTAAAGTCATCAACAAGAAGTTCCTGATTATTATCTGTGCTCGTACCGCCAGGTAATTTCACAAAACGTAAGCTGTAATCGTCTGCGCTGCCCGTCGTAAACGTCTTACTGTAGAAGTATTTACCAACGTCGAGCGTATCGTTGAACTGATCAACAGCGCTCGATCCGTAGCCGCTAGTTAACGCAAAGCTGTAGCTGCTCGCATACTGCACTTTGTACGGGAAACTTACCGTGTAGGTCGTATTTGGCAGCAATTTAAGACTCGTTGGAATCGTGCGTACGATTTCCCCCGAGTGATTATTGCTGGCAGTCATTTTAAACGTATAGTTTCCGTTGAGCGTATTGTAAGTGTAGCCTGCATTTAATCTCGAGATTTGATGAACCCCGCTTGAATAGACGAATGGCGTGAGACTTTCCTGGTTGCTTTCGAAATCTTCGAAGAAGTAATGACTGCCTTGCGGCGCCTTATTTACAAGCTCGACTACACGAATATCGTCCAAATTCGCTTCCGCTGTTGTCGATCCGGCAACCGCGTTCGCTTTCATATAGAAGGTTGCACTCGTAGATCCGGCTGGTACGATAAAATCGACCCATATCCGCTGCATATAGCTCTTTCCGGACGCACCTCGAGGCGTATACATTTCTTTGTTCGGAATGTTCGACTTAGTGAGCGTATTGGTTATTTCCTCACCGCCATAGTCCTTCACTCCGATCGTCAGTGTACGACCGTTCTTGACCTCCGCATATACGGATGCCTGGTACGTTTTGCCCGGCGTTAAACCGGTTAGCATCTGGGCGATGGTTGCATCGGCGCCGTCGTTCCCTTTCACCTGCAAGTGCGTTCCCCCGCCCACATCCGTCTGGATGGACACATGACTTGTGCTGCCGCCTGTTGAAGTGACGTTCCAGTTGTTCAGCATGCGGCTGTCGAATCCGGGATCCTTGACCAGACTGCCGTAACCGAAATTCATTTCGGATGCCGGGGTGATCCCATCCTCTTGACCGCTCTTATAGACAACATAAGGCGTATTCGCAGTCGCGTTGATGGTGATCTGACCGGAGGTCACCGGCAAGTTCGTTACGAACACTTTACCTGTATCTGTGAGCTGATACAGATCGACATTCGTTACCCCTGTCCAGCTGGAAGGCAGCGACCATGTCGTATTACCGCCTACAGAGTTCCAGTGGTACAATTTGGTTTCGGTTTGGGGATCCCAAGGCAGCAAATATTGGGTCATTAGCGGCGTTACCTTCTTGTTGTGATAGCCCGTTACAGACGAATCTATGATTTTCTTTTGGAACTGTTTCTGATAAGTTGCAATCAAATTCCCATTTTTCCTTAGTTCCACAATCGGACTATTGGTGACATTTTTGCCATCGTTCGTTACCGTGCCCGGTGTCACGACTTGACCGGTCAAACCTCCGCTAAAAGAAACGCTTGTAGTTTGGTTCAGTGACGAATCAAGATCCATCTTCATTATTTCGTAATTCTGCATGTATTTATAGAGCAAGTTATTCGTAAAGAAGATGTTCATCTGAGCCTGAACAGTTAAGTTACTATCACCCTGATCTTCATCTTGATCGTCTCCATATGACATAGAGCCCGCATGACGAGCTGCAAGCAAAATCGGATCGTACATGAACTCATCGGTCACATGGTTTCTGAGGAACCGTTGTACTTTGCTCTCGTTTTCACTGACATGATTCCAAATGCTGTAGCGATCGAGTGCGCCACTGAATTCCGTACCAATCATAATGCCGTTTTTGTTCAATTCGTTCGCCAGCTTCCACTGAGCATAACCATTACCGGAATACACATCGATGTACGCCCATTTCAAGTCGGGAATACTCTGGCGAATTTCTGCGATTCTGGCAGCCAAACCGGTTGGCCCGTTATCGATCGCATCATCCCAGCGCTTCAAGTGCTCTATTGGGGTAATACCTTTCCAGTCTAATGTCCCTTGAGACTTATCCGGGCTGTAATAATCCGCAGCGCGACTTAATTCTCTATGATTGATATGGATACCTACATACGCATTTAACTTTAAAGCTTCCGTCGCTAATATGTTCAGATCTGTCTGTCCGCCAGCTCTTGAGTCGAAATTCCTGCCATAATCCGGTTGAAGATTATTTGAATCCATCTGGCCTTTCATCTCAAAGAGCTGTCCAAAACCGTCCGAATACAGATAAAATTTCTTTAGATTATCAAGCACACGCAGGAATGGCCATTGCGTCAGCGTTCTGTTGTGGGCAATGTGCGGCGACACTTTAGGGATAATGTCGTAGCCGAGAGGAAGCGTCATAATTTTTCGGTAGCCGATCCCGGCATCCTGCCAGTTCACGACTCCGTCCGAGTTCGCATCGGCGTTAATAGCTACCTTCACGTAGGGAAGCTCAACGATTTCTTGCTTGCTGCCGTAAATTTCCCGGTATGTCCAAGGATAGCTCCAAACGCCCAGCTTTTTATAGCCGGTTTTTTCAACAGTCTGGTATACGGCATGCTGCTCATATTCATTATAATTATTGCTGATTTTTTGATTATCAGGCACAAATTCGAATGCGTTGCTATAGATCGCCGCCGCAAGCTCATTCGTATTCAGAAGCACATACGATTTCCCGACTGGGGAGGAATCGATCGCTTTGTTCGCAAGCACATTGTATTCTTCCTTCGAGCTATTCCACGACCGCACATCGACGCCCGTTTCCTGCGCGCCTGCTTGCGTATCGCGGACGGAGATCAGACTATGGTTCGGAATTTCAACTGTTCGGACTAGCGTGGAACCGCTTTCTTGAATGTTCGTGACTTTGAAGCTGAGCACGTTATCGATAACCTCGATCTCGACGGTTAGCACGACATTTATGCTAGCGAAAGTAAGTGTGTAGTTTGCCTTATTAGCAGCTATTTTCGTGAATTGTACCTTTGGCGTATAAGAAACGCCATTGATGTTTACCTTGGAAAGCTCATCCTCTTGACCGTAAATGATTTTGCCGTTGCTCAGCCATTCGTATTGAATGACCCTTGGAAATTGGTCGTCAATCGTAACTTGCATGTCGGCGGATTGAACTGTAGCTGAAGTAGATTGAACTGTAGTCGAAGCGGCATTAACTGTAGGAATGCCTATACCCACCGTCTGTACGGCCATAAGGAGTGTCGCGAATAATGCAGCAAACTTGGTAGAACGTAAAAATAAAGATTGCTTAGTTTTCAATTGTGTTTCATCTCCCTTTTTAAAAATCGGAATAACTAAATAGCTGGTCTGGTGCCTTCTGGAAATACATCACCCCCTTCACAAAAAATTCGGGTCGTAGACTTCGTTTTCAATCCTTACTAGTCCTTAATCGTTCCTTCGATTCTTTGCTTGAAGACGGTACTACTTAGGGCGTCTCCACGGTTTTGAATGCTATACGCAGCAACCGAACGCGTGAGTGTGAAATCCATAACGGAGCCTACTTGTTTCATTTTTTCTTCATATTTCTTGCCCCCCTTTTAACTATCAACAGTCATCAACTGGTTATAAACGGGCTATTGTTTTCCATGCTTCTTGTTCCCAGTGTAGCCTCACGAATCCGAAAAAGAATAGGCTCTTTATTGCATATCCTGTGTATTTTCGTAAGAAATGCTGGATATAAGTAAAGTAATCACTACGACATTAAAAATCGTCATTATACTTTTTCAAAATGAGAAAACCTCTATATAGTGCATTAAATGAATGAGCGACTGCTAGTAGAAGTAGGTTTAATAGACAAATAGAAAGCGTATTTCGGGATACCGAAATACACTTTCTATTGTGATCCAATAAGGGCAGGCCCAAAATGAACTGCACCCCGTCAAGTAGACAGTACAAATAATAAAAATCAGTTAAGCGGCCTTGTTCCTAAATTCCATTGGACTAAGGCCGTTTAATTTTGCTTGTAATCGTTCGTTATTGTAAAAATGGATGTAGTTCTCGACGTCCTTCTTGAGATCCTGAAAGATTTCGTACTTGTGTAAATAGTACTTCTCACATTTCAGAGTCCCCCAGAAGGATTCCATTGGACCGTTATCGATGCATCGACCAACTCGAGACATGCTTTGAATCAGCTCATTTTTGTCCAAGAGCTTTTTGAAGTCCAACGATGTGTATTGAAATCCACGATCACTGTGAAGC
>NZ_JBWDNT010000043.1:0-1680 GCF_056269345.1 Paenibacillus sp. J22P15 | reverse complement strand
ACACCCCACAAGTCGTGGGTTTTATTGCTTCCATGGAGGATTAGCTCAGCTGGGAGAGCATCTGCCTTACAAGCAGAGGGTCGGCGGTTCGATCCCGTCATCCTCCACCATGAATATGAGTCATTAGCTCAGTTGGTAGAGCACCTGACTTTTAATCAGGGTGTCGTAGGTTCGAATCCTACATGACTCACCATTTTTCTTATATGCGCGTATGGCGGAATTGGCAGACGCACTAGACTTAGGATCTAGCGGGTGACCGTGGGGGTTCAAGTCCCTCTACGCGCATCATATTTCACAGAAAAAGCCTTGCTAAGCAAGGCTTTTTTGTTGTTTAGATAAGAATGAAAAGTTGAATATGACTGGTCTTAATTTGTCTTTCTGTCAAAGGAGTTAGCCTTATGTACAATAAAAACATCTGATTTAGAAAAGGACAGTGTAAGTGGGCATGTGAATGCCTTCCTATACTATCCTTTATTGATAAGCCAAAGTTTGATCGTTTTGGAGAAGCAAGTCAATCAGAGATCCTCCTTTGCTTGCTCCATACCCGTATAAACTAGAATTGCATCTCTTAGGAATAAGGCAGATCCAGGCTGGTTCTTGTCATAATAGGAAGTAAATCTCCCATCGTCCACATACATTTGAGCAACCCCCGCATGAGCCTCCTTATTGTAGCTGCCCCAGTAAAAGGTGAGCCATTGCCGGTGCAAATCTGCTGCTTTCTGCGCTAGCTCACCAGCGGGATCACCGGTTGTAAAAGCTTGACCAAGCACGTTTAATACTTCAGCGCCCAGCTTTTCGATATTATTATGCTGCTCCTCTGTCATGTTTTTGACGATATGATTGGAGCGCTCTACTTGCACATCCCCATACTTCTCTCTAATTTCTTTACCATATTGTTTTTCATTTTCATCAATCAGCTGCTGCTTAAAGCCTTCGAATTTTTCTTTATTTGCCATAGTGATTCTCCCTTCTTTTTGCACTAATGTTTTGTCAACATTTGCGATTAACAGGTCTAACTGTGTTCTTTTCTCCAAAAGCTTCTCTCGATGCTGTAATAATGCTTGTTCTCCGTCAAAAGCTGGTGATGTTACGAGACGCTTTATTTCCTCTAATCCGACTCCGAGCTCTTTATAAAATAGAATTTGCTGTAATAGATCAATCTCCGCTTGCCCATAAATACGATAGCCAGAAGAATTCATTCGTGCTGGCTTCAACATATCGATCTCGTCGTAATAACGCAGCGTGCGTGTGCTAATACCCGCCAGTCGACTTAGCTTTTGTATGGTGTATTCCATGTGTTCACCTCCTGACAACATCATCGTACACCTTCACGCAACGTGAAGGTCAACTGTTTATTTTATATTTATTGTCTATACTTATGGAACTATATACTCAATCATTTAACATGCGTTGCGAGTGGGCATTAAAGCCTGATAAAATAGCGATATAACATGAAAATAATGAATATAATAAATTAATTTCAACAAAAGACTTGCAAAGATAGTTGTTACATGTTATATTATATTTCTGGTCGAGAGACACATGCGGACAGCGAACAAAACAAGCAATACAAACGAAAGAATAGATTGCTCTTTGAAAACTGAACAACGAGTAATAAACTGCCCTTACGATTCTAACGAATCGTGAGAAAAAGCGATAAAAAAGTAATGAGCAAGTCAA
>NZ_JBWDNT010000044.1:0-1628 GCF_056269345.1 Paenibacillus sp. J22P15 | reverse complement strand
AATGTTCAGTGAGTTTCAAACTTTCACTGAACATTTACAAAAAAGAGCCAAGACCGGAGTCCTGACTCTTTGATGTTCTCGATAATTAAAATACAGTTACAGAACTTCCATCTGTTGTTGTTTCAGTAGTGATAGAATTCAGACCAACAACGTTTTTCACGTTGATCTGGAACGTCATCGGAGCTGTAGGATCCGAAGGATCGATCACATAAGTCGCAATGTTTTTCCAAGTGTGATTTGGTTGTTCTGTGGAAGTAAAGCTTACTGGATTACCACCATTGATCTTGAAATTGCTAAGTTTAGATACTTCTTGATTTGTTGTAAAAGTCAGGGTGATAGTATCACCAACTGTTGCCTTTGATGGGTCTATATTGTTCGATACTATAATGACATTGCTGATTACTGGAGCGGCTAGTACTGTTACAGAACTACCATCTTTGGTAGTCTCTGTTGTTACGGAATAAAGTCCTGCTTTATTTTTTACGTTAATTTGGAAGTTTACTTTGCCTTCTGGATCAGAACTCTCGATTATATAAGTTGCAGTATTTGTCCAGTTTTTTTCTGAGCCTTCGGAAGTAAATGTAGCTGGGTTGCTTCCATTGATTTTGAAATTACCCAGTTTTGTAACCTGTTCCGTTGTTTTGAATGTTAATGTTACACTATCTCCAGCTTTTGCTAACGAAGGGTTAGAGTTGCTAGATTTAATGCTCACGTTGCTAACAGCAGGTGCTGTTTGATTTTCCTTATCTACAACATCAAATGCTTTTAGCAGGTTTGCGGCCATTGCTGCTCCCATTTCGCGGTTAGCATTGCTTTGGGGGCTAAAAGTTCCATTTGGAAAGCCGTGAACCAAGTCATACTTTTGAGCTAATCCTATGTAAGGCTTTGCCCATTTAGAAATCTTGTCTGCATCCTTAAAAGTAAGGGTAGCATCTTTTTCATCAAGATTCCCCTTTGTTTGGAGCGACATAACCAAGATTTTAGCAGACATTTCTCTTGTAACAGAAGCATTTGGATCAAACTTGTCTTTGCTGACACCATTTACGATACCTGCCTGATAAGCGGCTTCCACATAAGGAAGCGCCCAACCATTAACATCTTTAAATGAAGAAGTTGTTGCTTCTGCTTTAAGATCCAATGACTTTACCATGATCGTTACGAATTGAGCGCGAGTCAAGGTACCTTTCGGGTTGAAATGTCCCTTCGTATCTACTCCATTGACGATGCCCTTTTCATGCAAAGTTTGTATAGCTTCTTTCGCATATGAACTATCAATGTCGATAAACGAGTTCGGTTTTGTCTCGGCAAAAGCTGCCGATACCGCTGATACCGATATTAGAGCTACTAGTACTGCACTTGCAATAATCTTTTTCATTACTTTCTCTTCCCCTTACCTAAAATAAATTAGAATGCTAAAACATTTTCGACGACGTTTACCATTATGTTCTTTTTCTAATTCACATTGCAAAGGTAAGTATTGGGTATCGCTTTTAGCTTTTCATCTATTTTCCACATAGTGAAAGAAGGGAATGTCAAGAATCTGTACCGCTAACCGAAATAGGCCCAGAATATGTTTCGGTGGCCTATGATTAATCTAGCGGGTAAAATAGCTGAACAAATGTCTTATT
>NZ_JBWDNT010000012.1:0-159100 GCF_056269345.1 Paenibacillus sp. J22P15 | reverse complement strand
CAGAGGTGCAAGCACCTCATCAACTCCGCTCGACTTGCATGTATTAGGCACGCCGCCAGCGTTCGTCCTGAGCCAGGATCAAACTCTCCAAATTGGTGTTTGACTTGCTCATTACTTTTTTATCGCTTTTTCTCACGATTCGTTAGAATCGTAAGGGCAGTTTATTACTCGTTGTTCAGTTTTCAAAGAGCAATCTATTCTTTCGTTTGAAACGTTTGTTTTTGTTTCGTTCCGGTGTGTTTCTTGGCCGGAATAAGAATATACCATGTACTTGTACATTAATGCAAGTCTTTTTTGAAATTAATTTTAATTTCTTCGTTTTTTGCTCATCATTACTCATATTTAGCCATGATTTCAGCAAGGATCTGTTTCATACGATCAATTAATTCCGCTGGCTCTTTAACTGTCACCTCATTCCCTAAGCCTATAAAGAACTTTGCGTAGAACTGAAGATCAACTTCTCGCATATGCCCATCCAACCATCCCGTACGATCATCACGAGTATGAAGCTTAGGTAGCGGCCATAGCTCTGACTCGCATCGCTGCACACCTTCTCTGCTTAACTCAACAAAGAGCCGAACATACTTCTCCTCCGTCTGAAAAACCGAATCTCGATTTCCTAGGTGAACATGATGAAGATCCATCGCTTTCAAATCAGACGTATCCTCAACCGCTGAATGAATCCTGTCACAACGAAACAACCGCAACTCAGAGCGCAGAAAACAATAAGCGGGACAATACCATAAACCATTGCTTGCATAGATACCTATCGGTTGTATCTGACGGCTCGACCGCCCTTCTCGAGATTCATATTCGATGAGCAGTATTTTTTGATGAATAGCGCTCTCAAGCAGAATTGATAAATATGGGGATCTTATTTGCCTAGCCGGTGTGAAAAAATCAACACGGTTTTTCATCTGATCAATACGATCTCGAACATCACCAGTCATATAGAAATAAAACTTGTTCAATGCTGAGGATGCTTGAGGTTCAAAGGGCAGATATAAATAATGCCTTAGGGCATGGCTTGCAAAAAATATTGCGACTGCTTCCTCCTCCGTAAATGCGATCGGCGGCAATATCCTTTCCTTTAATACCTGATATCCACCATGAGGCCCTACTTCTAAATACAAAGGTACTCCCAGCTCACTTAATTCTTGTAAGTCCCTCAATATGGTTCGGGTTGAAACTTCAAACTCCGTGGCCAGCTCTTTAACGGTAAACTTTCGCTTTCTGTTAACGGTCATCATTAGATCAATAAGCCGTTTTGATTTTGACATATGAATTCTCCATCCTTTTTTAATTATGACAACTATTGTCACTATTATAGGCTACAATCAGTATTAAGCCCACTAAGGGTGTCCACAATAATACTAATAGGAAGAATGGAGTGAAGGAAATTTTTTCTTCTTCATTGCTTGTTTCTTTTCATTCAGTGCTTAACTTCTACTCCGATAAGATCTTCTTCTCCCGAATGATACCTTGATAACCATCCGGTATTTTAACATTCACCTTAACTGATTCCGGATACTGAATAGAAATTTCAATAATATGCTCATCGATTAATTTCCATGAAACATCGATTCGTCCCGCTTCAGAAAGTGGAACACTGCCCCGTGCTGAGGTTAATCCACATGGATTTGGGCTGATATCTACCTCTGTCCAGCCCATTGCTGTACTCCGAATGCCGAGCACCTCGCGTCCGAGGAAATAAGCTGGCGCTGCCGACCACGCATGACAATGGCTTCTAGTCAGCATATTGGGATTCGCTAAGCTTCTGGGCGCTTGATCTTTAAGAATCTTTCGCCCGTCTCCGATCACAAGGGGCATTAGACTTGAAGAACCCGAAGCGAGTAGTGATGGAATATCCGCGAGCGATCATTCATGTAATGAAGATTAACGACCCTTCATTCAAAAATGTATTTATGATTGGTCATGGAATTGGAAGAATTGCATGATCAGAGAACTGCAAAAATCGATATTTCCCAATCTCCCCATATAACTGATTAGCTTCGTAAACGGTAATTTCTTGAGATGGCTAATCTCCTTCGCTAACTGGTGCAAATCATATATCCCCTTTAGTACGTATGAAATTAGCTTCATTTATTATTTTCTCAAAAGAAGTGATCGATAACCGTTCCTCGACTTCAATGACTCCTGTTTCAATAAATCCGTTTTGCTTGTAAAAATGAATAGCGGGTGCGTTTTTCGATCCCGTTGATACTATTATTGCATTCCTACTGCCCTCGACACTTTCAATGTGATGCAAGAGCTGACTTGCTATTCCTTTTCTAAAATGATTCGGATGGATAATTAATCGATGAATATCTATAATGTTACTTTCAATTGTTATAGCTATGGCCCCGCATAATTCATTATTTATATAAAAACCATAGAAGGTCTCGCCGCATTTGACCAACGTATCCACCGTGTCTTTTAATGGCGGTATTTCGTAAAAATCAATGAGCTAGTTAATCCCTCTCTAATTCCCTATAGAATCCTTTAATTATTTAATATCCGTTCGTACTTCTCCCTCGATTGGTAAAATGGTTACGTTAGCATATTCTTTATTCGTATAACGATCGATAGAGCCTAGTTCCGTCTTTTTTCCGTTGCTATCAATTGTCCCATAATTATGCCAATCCGCCATAAAGTTATCTAAGAAATAGACGGAATCACCAAATGGCTTTGGTTCCTTGCCCGCTTCTCCGTTTTTCCCCAACAAATCCTTTTGCCATTTTACTTCACTAATACCGCTATCGTTGATTTCATAATACGTGATTAACCCTCTATATTCCAAGGTAAAACGGAGTGCCTCCCCTTGAGGGAAAGTATACACGGAAGTGTAGCCTTCACCATATGGATCAATATGAATGCCATTGTCAACTACAGGATTACGAATCGCAAGCTTCCGAGCTTCCGTAAGATCACCATTTCTCAGCGTTTTAAACCTCTCTTCACCCGAAGGAGTTCTTACAATAATTTGTTTTCCAGTGCTGTCTGGTGCTACCGTTCCACCAAGCGTTTCTGTTACAAAGCGAACTGGAACGTAAGTACGTCCTTGCTTTACAGTAACTGGGACATCCAAAGGAACTTTTTTTCCATTTACATCAGCTGTTTTTAGTCCATCCTTTAATCGAACAGTCAAGTTCCGATCCGGGTTTTTGATCACAATCGTCTTGGTAGCTGTTTCGTAAGAATATTTGAGTTTCTCAGGATCATTAAAGGCTTTGAGCTGCACCATCGTTCTGCCGTTCACGTTGATCACATCATCCTGAAGCCTGCCATCGATGAACATTTTTATGGGTGCCTTGGGTGCAGACGCCGCCATCGTTGCAGTACCCGCACTAAGCACACCCGCTATTGTTAGTGCAGCTGTCGTTGCTTTTATCCATTTTTTCATCATTAAATCCTCCTGCGAATTATTATTTTTGTTGCGATTCCACTTCGCCAACTTTAAAAGCGCTATCCTCCCATTTGTAAACAAAAGTGAGCAGCGGTAGTCCATGTTTCGAGACTACTTCTTCGATGCCATCTCCGTCTACATCCACTTCTTCCGCATGACCTGTGTCTACGAGCAGGAATGGAGTAGGGTTACCATCTGTTATTTCAAAATAATTGTGTATCGGTGCATTTGCTCCAAAGACACCATCGATTCGGATAAGCAACTTACCATTGCTCCTGTACATTTATTGCTTTTGGGTCAACACTTTCGGCTGCACAACCAGCAAGAAGCAGCACTGTAATGACAGCTGAAACGAATGTTCCTTTCACTTTGTCCTTTCATGAGCAAAAAGCTGTTCTATCTTAACCTCATGTATAGTGACGCCAGATACTGTAAAAAAGTTACTTTTTTTAATCAAATTTAATAAGTCGATATATGGAAGGATTAGACAGGAGAAAACTAGAATAAAGGAGTAAACGATATAAGGAGTGTATATATGAGCATTACTACTTATCCAGAGTTCGTAAAGCTGGTCGGTCAATATAAGATTTTTCCATTCTCTGATCTTATCCCTGAGCATCCGTCCCTCACTGCTGTGGTTCCTAGTGACAGCTGGCATACAGAAACTGAGTTTGATCCATGGATATGGCGGGTTAAAATCGTAAAGGATGAGCATGCGGCATATGGCAAGTTTTTTGGCAGCAAACTAACCTTTATTCACGTTGACTTGTTTCCTCATATCCCGTTCTTGTTATCCCAAGGAAAAAGCGTTGAGGAACGCTACAGCAGCGGTCTTATGTCCCAAGAAGCCAGAAATATTTATCATATTATCAAGGAAGCAGGCAATATCGACTCACGCAATTTGCGTAAGGAAAGCCGGCTAACCGCTAAAGAGCAGAAGAAAGACTACGATCGGGCGCTTGTTGATCTTCAAAACTTTGCTGACATTGTGATTACCGGAGCACAGGAAGCTGATTTCGATGGCGGTTGGAGCAGTATGTGCTTTGAAAGCTCAGATCACTGGCTGCAAGCCACACTTGGCAAAGAGGCTGTTGCTCACAAAAATCTAGCAGAGACTAGAGCTATCGTCAAAGCAGAGCTGAGCGATGTTTGTACGGAGAAAGCTCTTAAATATTTGGACAAAAAGCTTCATCTCAATAAATAAAAACTCCCAGGCGGACGCATCATACTTGACCTGTTTCTGCCTGACAACAATTTCAGTTGTGGGCAATACAGCGGTACGTCGACATTCAACCTGCCGGATGGACATCATCACCATGGAAAACAAGCTTGTTGAAGACGACTTATACAATCAATATAAGATTTCATATATTAAATATGAAAATGGCACAACGGCGCTCTTATCCAAACTGAGCTGCAGCGCTTTGCTATACGTTGGTATGGTGTCGAAGAGTTTAAGCTTATATTAGAAAACATTTGTTTTTCCAATGTAGTTGAGTCAGCTGATTACATCTATGGCCAAGCTCCATCAAACGGCAAACAAAATTACGTATATGAAGCGATTAAGCCATAGAAGCCTATGTAAATATGCAAATAAAATAGGCTGCCAGCATTGGCAGCCTATTTCTAGCTTAAATCAAACATTCACCTGTGCAATGGCTTGTCTCATATCCTTCGTATTCGAGCTTAATACAACAGATGTTTCGTGAACTTGCTTCATCATATCCAGCTGCTGCGCAGTCAGCACTTGAATTTGCTCCGTCTGCTCAGATACACTTCTTGCGATATGAGCAATGCTGCTTACAGTGGCGGCAACCTCTTCGGAGCCCGCGGTCAATTGCTCTGTCGTCACCGACACCTCCAAAATTTGCTCACTTACGAGGCGGAATGATTCTACGGCATTTAAGAATGCTTCTGCCGCTTCGCTAGATAATAAAACACCGTCATTAATGTCGCTCGAAGCTTTCTCCATCTCATCGCTAATTTTCCCTGAATCTATTTCTATATTGCCGAGAAGAAGCGAAATTTTCTGCACGGAGGAAGCAGAAGCTTCTGCTAGTTTACTTACCTCCCTGGCTACAACCATAAAACCTAAGCCATGCTCCCCTGCCCTTGCTGCTTCAATCGAAGCATTCAAGGCAAGAAGCTTCGTCTGGGAGGCGAATTCACGAACGGAGCCTATGGCATCACCGATTTCTCCCGTATAGCCCTGTAATTGCCTCGCTATTTCCAACGTTTGTGCGGTAGATACTGAAATGCTTTTTATCTGGTTATTAAGTTGTTTCATCGCATGTTCGCCCGATTGCGCAATTTCAAGTGATTGTACCGCTGCGCTGGATACGGTAGATGAGGATTCCGCAATTTTGACAATACCCTGTGCAATTTCCTCCATCGCAAACGCGCTGTCTTCAGCACTTCTTTTTTGGGTATGCGCTCCCTCGTAAATATGATGGACCGATCCATTCATCGTTTCGCCCATTTGCAGCATTTGATCGGCATGACCGGCAAAAGTTTGCGTGGACGAAACGAGCTGCTCCGAAGTTTTTTCCACATTAACCACGACACCGCGTACCCGCTCATTCAAATGCTCGGACATCGTGAGCATAGCTTTGTATACCGTACCTATTTCATCTATGGAGGTTACAGGCTTTGCTCGCAAAATTGCATTTGCCTCTGCTAAATCGCCTAGAGCCATCTTCTCAGCGCTAGCGGTTACCGTTCCTAAAGGTTGAAGTGAGCGTCGAACAAACCATATTATTGCCCCGATTAAAACTAGAGTAACAACTAGCATCATAATATAGAGAGGCAGACTTTCCCATATGACACTCGTTGCAAGCTGTTGAAATACTGCCGCATCTGTATCGATCCCTATCGCTCCAATAATCGTACCGCTCGCATCCTTCATCGGAACATAAGCGGATAAATAGGAGCCATATACCAGGTTCTCAATAAGAGGTGAGCTTGCATTTCTCCCAGCAAAAATATGTTCAACCGCCGATGGCGGCATATCTGTTACTTCATTAATAGGAGAAGCGGAGCTATCATCCTTAGGCAGGCCGTCGATCATTATGCGCGGATCACGATTTTCATCGAAACGAACAAAATAGACATAACGTGCGCCTAATTGCGAACGAAAGTAACTAAGCTCCTCGCGAATCGACCAGTACAACTCCGTCTCCTGTGGCTGTTTCAGAAATTCAGTAAACTGTTCCGTTTGAAGCGTGGCTGTATAATTCTCCGCAATTCGAATATTGTAGCTGTTAATCGCTTCTTCGACTGCCTTATTGGTCTGCACCACTTGGGTTCCAACATAACCTCCCGCTATTAAAATCATAACTGCGGTCATGGCACATAAAATACGAACAATCAGATGTTTTTTTAATACCGTTATCATTCGTTTGTTTCCCCTCTGTACGCTCAATAGAAAGCTTTTGCTCTTAAAAGCTTTGGCTGATGATAAATATGGTTATATTTCTCATCATACCACCATATTTCGACATTAGGAGAAAAAAATCCAAACTTTATACCTAGCACAAGCGGTTCTTAGGCGCTAGGAGCCTCTGCTTGCTTCCATCCATTTTACCCCGTAATCGACTAACTCCTTAACAGGCATTAGCAGCGCGTCTGCGTTGCCTACCTTCCCTCTGCGAACATAGGATGTATCTCTCTCAAAAGCCTCGCCCAGCTGACTAAAATCATCCGAATCAAAATCAATATCTTTTAAATCAACCCACTTCTTCTCTCCTGCTACAACGATCGGCGCCTTGTTGATCATTTCAGCTTTATTCGCGTATTGCGCTCGATACTCCGCGAGATGCAGAGTTGTGTTTTTATTATGATTAACGCCCAGCAGCAGTACCCAGCCTTCCAAGTCATACAGCCTAGCTAGGGGAGATTGCTCACTCAAGCTGTATTCCAAGCTTTGGTTTGCAGTGATGATGTCCTTATGGTAACCCCAAGCTGCAAAAGATACCTGTGGATGGTTGCTCCGTACAACCCCATTTTGTTTTCTAAAACATTCATTGATTACTCCCATATCTAAACAAGGAGTAAAATCCGTTTCAAATGCGGGCATGGCATCCCTTATCGGTTCCCACCAAGCTTCCTTGACTGGAGGGTAACGCCAGTTTTCCGGATCAGATAAGTCGGGCGTATGTGTCGGCATCACAAGTGTGCCATCAGTCCCCAAGCAGGACTCTATCGCCATAATGACCGTAATGGGTCCCCCAACCACAAAGCCGCCAACTGCCTTCATGGAGGTATGCATCATAACTGTCATCCCTGGCTGAATGCCGAGCTCAATGAAATCCTTCTTCAATGTATCCGTTGTATATAGCTCTCCTTGCATTTCTTCCAACTGAATCCCGCCTTAATATGATTTATCGTTAATGACATTAAATTGTGTATCTAAAATAAACGCCGTTTTATTACACTTCCTTCGTGCAACAGAGTTCATTTGGAGCATCTGCTGCTCTCGTACGTTGTAGTTTGTGCAATAGAACTCACTTGGGAGAGAGTGCTTCTATTCTACACTGCAGTTAGTACAATAGAATCGCATGTACTGTCTCGTTTTAAAGCAATCAGCAAGCTTTCTATTGCATTTCTGCAACGTAGACACTACTATTGGCTCTCATGTGAGCTTTCTATTGTAAAAAGTGCAATCAAGCTGTAAAAAGTGCAATCAAGCGATTTGTATCGATATCGTATCTACCCGTTTTTAGCGCTGCAGACCGGTTTATTTGTTCCGTGTTATTCTGCAACGCAAGCGATCTACAATTTATTATTAATTCCAAAACATTCCACGAACATTCGAAACCTACACTAAATAGAGAACATCGATGTGAAAGGATGGTTGGTCATGGAAATGCAGGAAGGTAAGCTTACTCTGCCTGTTCAACGTACACACAACTCTCATGCTTCTAGTCGACTACTGGCAAAAACGAATCGTTTGAGGGAGAACGCACTTGGTTATTTGTTTCTGGCTCCTTCACTTGTGCTATTTACATTATTTTTATTTTTCCCCTTGCTGAAATCAGTCTATTTAAGCTTCCAATTAACAGATCCCAGAGGAAGAGTTGCTGAATATGTCGGACTCGATAACTATACGCAGCTGTTTTCATCTGAAATGTTCTGGAATAGCTTGACCGTAACTGGCCTATTCACATTGTATACCGTTCCTGCCGGTATTGTACTTGGTGTTATAACGGCTGCACTTACACATATCAAGCTGCCAGCAATGCGGTTCTTTCAATTTATGTTTGCAATGCCTCTTGCGCTGTCCGTCAGTACGGCAGCCGTCATTTGGATGATCCTGTTTCACCCCAGCCTCGGAATGCTGAATTATATTGTATCATCACTCGGAATCGCCCCTATACAATGGCTTACAAATCCATCCACCGCATTACTATCCATATCCCTGATGACCATCTGGATGCAATCGGGCTTCAACTATATCATCGTGTTGAGTGGTCTACAGAGTATTCAAGGTGACATGATCGAAAGCGCAAAGATCGATGGCGCTGGCCCGCTCCGAGCATTTTTGCAAATTGTACTCCCGCTGCTGTCACCTACTTTGTTTTTTCTAGCTGTTATCTCTATTATCGGTTCCTTTCAATCTTTTGGACAAATCCATCTTCTTACGAAGGGCGGACCTGCTGGTTCGACAGAAGTATTCGTATATTCCATCTATAAAGAAGCGTTCATTAACTACCAGTTCGGGACAGGAAGCGCTTTGTCGTTAGTTCTCTTCGCTATCATTCTTATATTGACCATTATCCAGTTTGTGTTTGTGGAGAAGAAGGTGCATTACCAATGATCGGTATAAAACCATTCCTGCGTCGCTCCAGCATATACGTGCTGCTCTCATTGCTTTCCATTGCCATGCTGTTTCCTTTACTTTACACATTTCTGCAAACCTTGATGACACCCGAGCATTCACTTCAATTCCCGCCTAATTTGTTTCCTGACAGCCTTTATTTGGGCAGCATCTCGGCAGTATTTGAGCTTATACCCGTTGGAACTTTCATCGCGAACAGCTTTCTTATTGCGACCATTATTATGGTTGGGCAAGTTTTTATCGCAAGCATGGCTGCTTACGCTTTTGTGTATATTCGTTTTCCAGGCAAAAAATATTGGTTTTCCTTATTCCTCTCTACCATGATGATTCCGTGGGAAGTTACGATTATCCCGAATTATTTGACGGTAAAATCCTGGGGATGGCTGGATTCCTATCAAGGCCTGACGATTCCTTTTCTGGCGTCTGCGTTTGGTGTATTTCTTCTTCGGCAATATTTTCTGCAGCTGCCTCGTGAGCTTTTTGAAGCAGCAAAAATTGATGGCAGCGGACATATCCGTCATTTCCTGGTTATCGTCCTGCCTCTATCTCGTCCAGCAATTGCGTCATTATCTGTCTATGTATTTCTGAATTCATGGAATATGTATCTGTGGCCCCTGCTCATAACGAACAGCGATAAGATGCGAACGGTACAAATCGGTATTAGTATGCTGCAGTTCGAAGAAATGACAAGCTGGAACATCGTATTAGCCGGAGTAGCTATTGTACTGCTGCCTTCCTTACTACTGCTCATTGTTGGATTAAAGCAGCTCGTGCGAGGAATTACTGCTGGTGCTGTAAAAGGATAATGAATGAGGTGGCTCCGTCTTCAAAGACGATTCCATATATGTACAGCATACAAAAAAAGTAGTAGAGAGGGAGAGAAGAGAATGAAAGCAAGGTTTAGGTCTGGTTTGACGATTATGATGGCGGCAATGTTGTTTGTAATCACAGCCTGCGGAGGAGGCAATGATTCTGGCAGCAAGGGCAGCTCAGAGTCACCTGCTTCTACGAACTCTACTGAAGCTTCAGCGACTCCTACCGAAACAGCGAAAGAACCCACTAAAGTAGTTTGGTGGCACTCCATGGGCGGAGAACTTGGTAAAGCAGTTACTCAACTCGTTACAGATTACAACGCTTCACAAAAGGATGTAATCGTTGAAGAAGTATTCCAAGGAACCTATGACGAGAGTTTAAATAAAATGAAAGCTTCAATGGATTCCAAATCTGGACCATCACTCATTCAAGTATACGAGATTGGTTCTAGGTTCATGATCGACTCCAAAGCAACTACACCCGTTCAAACTTTTGTAGACGCGGAAAGCTATGATCTTTCTCAGCTAGAACAAAATATTACAAACTACTATACATTTGACGGCAAGCTTCACTCCATGCCATTTAATACATCGAATCCGATTTTGTATTATAACAAGGATTTGTTCAAAGCTGCTGGACTTGATCCAGAGAAAGCGCCAGCAACTTTTGAAGCCGTGAAGGAAGCTGCTGCTAAGCTTACGCAAAATGGTCAAACAGGCGCTTCATTCGCTATTTATGGCTGGTTTATGGAGCAATTTTTTGCAAATCAAGGCGTAGAGTATGTGAACAACGGTAACGGACGTTCTTCTTCCGCTGCACAATCTAATCTCAACAATCAGACAGGTGTCAAAACACTAACATGGTGGAAAGATCTTGTTGACAGCAAATCAGCGCTAAACTTGGGACGCAAAACAGATGATACGAAAAAAGCTTTCGCAGCAGGCCAAATTGCTATGACGTTAGATTCTACTGCTTCGCTGCGCGGAATTGTAGATTCAGTTGCTGGCAAATTTGAAGTAGGAACTGGCTTCCTGCCTAAATCTGCCGACGCGAAAGATGGCGGTGTCGTTGTGGGCGGAGCAAGCTTATGGATTCTGAATAACAAGCCGGAAGCTGAACAAAAGGCAGCATGGGATTTCATCAAGTTTTTAGCTAAGCCGGAAACACAAGCGTATTGGCACATCAACACAGGCTACTTCCCGATTACAAAAAAAGCTTATGACGAAAAAATCGTAGCCGACAATCTAGCCAAATATCCACAGTTCCAAACGGCAGTTGATCAACTTCATGCTTCTATACCCTCCCCTGCTTCGCAAGGCGCTGTGATGGGCGTATTCCCTGAAGCGCGTCAGCTTGTGGAAACGGCGATCGAGGAAGCATTAACTGGTGTGAAAGAACCGCAAAAAGCACTCGATGACGCCGCTAAAGCGATCACCGAAAAGATAGCAAACTATAATAAAACCGTTAAATAATTTGTGAGACTGAGCCAAGCCCCTTTCAAGGGATTTGGCTTTTTTTGTTCATTCTCACCCTTTATATTCTTTAACTGTCTACAGAAATTTCTGAAATATTGTTGCTATTCCTAGCCTTCTGCTATAATAAAATCAGAACATTTGTTTGTCTGAACTACACACTAGCAAACAACGCTATAAGGAGAAACCAGATGGATATCATTGAGATTGTTACCGATTTAATTGACGAGGATACCGACCAGCCGAGGTATCAGTTTGATGAAGAAGCGCTGCAAGAATTAATGAAAAGCATCGAAGAAATCGGCCTGCTCTCACCGATCAAAGTGAGAACGACGAGCAACGGACGTTATAAAATCATTTATGGAAACCGCCGCTACAAAGCAAGCAAAATGCTTGGACGGCCAACCATTCCTTGTATTGTCTCGACCGTAACGGACGAGATGGAAATTTACTTGGAACAAATAGCGGAAAATTTAACACGCGAAGGCTTCTCTCCAATAGAAGAAGCAGAGGCGTTCAATAAGCTTCTGAATGATTCAAAGTTCAAGAGCTCAACCAAATTTTTGTCTGGCAAACTGGGCAAGCCTGAATCTTATATCAAAAATAAATGTGAGCTGCTGAAGTTTGGCAATGCGGTTAAGAAGCTGATCGTTAGCGGTACCGAGATTCGGAAGGATAAGCTGACCGAAGATCAACTGCTCCCTTTGAAGGATTTGCCCATCGAGCATCGCGATCCGCTGGCGCTGATTGCAGCAAGGGATGAATTGCCAGTAAGCGACGTGAAGAAAATCGCCAAGCTATTTAAGGATAAAACAATCTCTGACAGTACCAAGGACAAGCTGCTCTTCAAATCAGGCAGCGGACTCATCGAAACCTGGTCGACTCATGAGCAGAACAAAGCTGAGCGTGCCAAACCGGTACCTGCTGCCGAGCCCAAAGCAGCTGCTCCGAAAGTAGAGAAGCAAGCCAAACAAGAACAAGCTGAGTCTGCACCATCGTCAAAACATAGCCAACTGCCAGCTTCCGCTACATCCATTGAGCTTGCTCTTCATGAACTGGCTGCGGCCCTTCCTTCTCACAGCAGCTTAACTCCTGATACACTTCAATCCGTTGAAGCGATTCGAGCGAGCGGACAGGTCGATTTCATTCAAGGGGTTAGTGTGTTGATTGACCAATTAGAGAGACATTTGACGGATTGGAAAACAGTTCGTGAGCTTACAAGCGCTAAGCTGCAGTCTGTCGCCACAGAGGAATAAACAATAAAACCAGACGAACACAATAATTGTGTCGTCTGGTTTCTTTTATTATAGTCTTGTCTCCTGTCATGCACACCGAGTATTCATAATAATTCCTAAGCACAGTTCAATCCCCAATTTCCTCAGAGTCCAATCGAATCTAATAATCTATGAATATTCTATATTATCTTAAAACAAGGAGATGATTTGTATGTGGAACGACAACTGCAATAAAAGAGAGAAAAAAAATGTTAAAGTTATTTTTGTTAAACCTGGTGAAAAAGTTCTTATTATCGGTAAAAAGAAGCATCGTAAGCATCGCACATGTAAACATTTTTGGTAATACGTTTTGGGGTGCTTGATCA
Source organism: Paenibacillus sp. J22P15 (assembly GCF_056269345.1). Lineage (NCBI taxonomy): Bacteria > Bacillati > Bacillota > Bacilli > Caryophanales > Paenibacillaceae > Paenibacillus > Paenibacillus sp. J22P15. The sequence continues at coordinate 145,973 of NZ_JBWDNT010000012.1, read as the reverse complement.
TTCAAGCGCTCTTACATACTCTAATATTCAATGAAGCACCTACAATTTCTATTATTTCAACCAACTTGGCGCCCACCAGTTCCATTTGCCAAGCAGCATCATCAAGGACGGTACGAGCACCATTCTGACGATCGTTGCGTCAATAAAGATAGCAGTCGCGATCCCGATCCCCAGCTGCTTCACGCCAACTACTTCACCGAATGCGAAGGGTGCGGTGACAGCTATCATAATTGCTGCTGCTGCGGTAATGATATGACTGACTGAAGACAGCCCTTTCCGTACAGCTTGCTCATTGCTGCGCGTCCTGTGATATTCCTCACTAATTCGCGAGATAAGAAATACGCCGTAGTCCATACTGATACCGAACACAAGACCAAATATAAACACCGGTATCATGATGGCGATGCTGCTCGGCGCCATCCCCATACGTCCATCCATGAAGATCCAAGCGAGAATGCCAAAAGATGCTCCTATGCTCAGAAGATTAAGGAGAATGGTTTTGAGGGCAATGAGAATGGAACGGAAAGAGATAAAGAGTACGATGAAATTCGAAATAAATAGAAAGAGAAGCACGTAACCCAAGCTGCTAAAAATATGATCAAACACTTCCTGCTCGTATTTGGCCTCCCCGCCGAGCAAGAAAGATAACTTCGACGACTCCCCTCTTCGCTCCCACTCCTTAAGCCAATTCATCACTGCTCGGGAAGATGGTTCACCCGCTACGGTAACCTGCAGCAGCATTTTATTATTTTTCAGAAATGGTTGAAGGGCACCTTCGTACTTCTTTTTTTGCAGCGGTCTCTGAACGATGGTGAACCATTGCTCGGGTGACATAGGGAGCGCGGAGAACACTGATTCGACCCTTATTACATTCGGATCACGTTTGAATCGCTGCATCAGTTCATATGCGTCAATCCAATCCGCTTGTTCAAGAAACAGCGCATTTCCTTCCGCGATGACCCATACCTTTGAAGTCGAGGGCAACTCGAACGTATTCGCATACGTTTCCGCAGCCTGACGAGACGCATAGCTCATAGGCAATGAAGATTCATCTGGAACAGCAGTCTTCATCCCGCTCAAGGGAAGAACGCACAGCATTAATAAGCCTCCGGCCAGCAAGCCCATGACAATTGGCCTCCCTATGACAAACCCTGCAATCCCATTCCATATAGTTGAACCGTTGGATCTAAGCGGACGCTTCCTTACCGTTTGCAGCACTGGCAAACAGAGTGCAAGAAGAGCAGGCAGCAGTGCAAATGTGAGGAGCAGCGATACAGCCACTACGACCATCGCTCCAAGCGCAATGGATGAGAACATCGGCAGTGGAATCCAGACGAAACTTAACAAGCCTAAAATGACGCTGGCCGCCGATACAAAAACAGCTCTTCCAGCTGTCTTCATCGTTGCAGAGAGCGCCTCTTCCGGAAGCTTGTTTACTCGAAGCTCCTCACGAAATCGACTGACCAGCATAAGTGCAAAATCGATGCTCAGTGCAAGCCCCACCATAGGAATAACGTTTAGAACAAAATTAGACAGCGCCAGTTTCAAACCCATTTCATACATGATGCCCATTGCAATCGTTACTCCCGTTATCCCAATAACGATGGGAAGCAAGGCGAGAACGATTTTACGAAATACTAGCCAAAGAATCAATAAGGCAAGCGGAATGCCTAACAGCTCTGCCTTGGCCAAATCTCTATGACTAGCCTCATTCACATCTGCTTGGACGACGGATTTTCCCGTTACCTTGATCGAAATTCCACTGTAGGTCGGCAAAAGACGATTAAGCAGTTCCAGCTTATCCTTCATCCGATAGGGCGGATCATTGAAGGATAGAAGCGCGTACGCATGATTTCCTTTTAACATCTCCTGCCGCTCAAGCGGAGACACAATTCCTTTTATACCGCCTACTCCACTAGCCTGCTCCATCGTTTGTCCAATAAACCAACGAAAGCGTGAATTTGATACGTTATCCGCTTTCTCGAACAGCAGCATTACTGGGGCATCTGAGACATTAAAGTGAGAGGCAAGCACCTGCTGCACCTGAGCATAGGTACCTTTTTGCGGATACAAGCCATGATCTTGAACGACGGAATCAAGCTTAAAGGCTTGAGCGCCAATAACTATTAGCACAACTGTCCATAAGATGATGCACACTCGTGGAAATCGGAAGGATAGCAGCGCTAGGCCGTGCATTCCCATGAATATGCACCTCCCGTAGTCGAATCCATTCGTGCTCTTTACACATTGCTCTTACATTCTGAAAGGCTTTATCCTAGACGCTCGAAAAAGTCTCTGCACTAACGGAGGCGATATTCGCGCAGCACTCGGCAGCCAATCAGAAACGGTTGGCATACGGAATAACCATTGCAGAAAGCTGCCCCACCGCAGCGGTCCTTCAAATTCACGTTTGATCGACCTCGTGTAGGCATGCTGCCAAGCCTCCAACGAAAGATTCCCGCGCAAATAGCTGTCTGCTAGGGGCGCGCATATCGCGGCGGACCTCAGCGCCATGGACATTCCATCTCCGCATAGCGGTGGAAGCATTGCAGCTGTATCTCCGAGGAGCGGCATTTGATCCCATGCGAGCGGCTTATGGTTCAAATATACAGGTGCGACAGCAACCTGCGATCCAGAAATTGGCTCTGCATGTGCAAGCTTCCCGTTCAGCTTCGGATTTCGCCTTGCTGCAGCGTTTATAATCGCCAGTATTGTTTTGCCCGCATTTGCAAATGCGTCACGCTCAAGCAGTGCCGATGCATTAACAAGTCCGCCTTCTATGGGACATAACCCTAAGTAACCGCCTCGGAAAAAATAAAGCTCAACGACCGGCTCCATGACAATGCCGCGAAAATGTGATTTTACCCCCATATACGAGTGTTTCGCTGTATGGGCGGGGCGATAACCAGGCAATGCTGCATACTTATTTGCTCCCCAAGCGGCGATGACGGTACGCGCTTCAATGGAACTGACCTCGCCGCTTTGCTTTGTTTCAATTATGTAACCTCGGTCGGTTGGGATCACAGCCGTCACTGTTGTTCCCATCTGAAGCCTTGCCCCTGCTTGCTGGGCGGCTTGATGCAGCTCCGCATCGAGCGAATAACGACTCAGACCCCATGCCGCGCTTTGAAGCGGAATATTCACTTCAGCACCATTTTCAAAAACTAATCGTATTCGTTCAATCGTGCTGGGCTGCAGGCTTTGTACAGACTCGATGATGCCAAGCGCTTGCAGCGTACTTTGTGCTTCCGGTGAAAGAAACTCCCCGCATACCTTATGCCTTGGGAATGACTGACGATCAAGGAGCAGCGTCTCCCATCCCTTGTCGGCAAGCGCTTTGGCTAGACCGCTCCCAGCAACGCCTGCTCCCAGCACGGCTGCATCAAGAATATGCGTCATTGTGCTCAGCTCCGCCCCATCGACTTGTCTCAGACTTCCCAATGACGACCGCATATCGGAACAAAGGCCTCCATTTGTAGCAGATGGCAGCAATGCCGAGTTTTTGCCCAAGACGCTTCCAATCTTTCGCACGAAAGCCTTTAGCAACTGACAAAGGACCATCATTCAGAAGATAACGATTTGACGAGATAATCCGAGTCGTCAGCCATACCGCAGCCCATGCAATCCAGTGACGATGGATGTCGTTTATCACAATGCCAAGTCTCGAAGCCTTAAGCATGCTCATGGCTGCATTCGGAAGCTCTTCCTCGGCAAAATGATGCAGAAACTGAGTTGCAGTCACGATGTCCGCGCACCCTTCATCTAAAGCAAACAAATCACCTTGCCGAACTGTTACTCTAGACTCATGTTGAAAAAAAAGCCTCGCTTCCTTGCAAGCTTCCTCCGTCACATCCACTAGCTGAATCGTCATCGCTATTCCCTGCTGATCCGCCCAATTTAGGAGTCGTCTATTCACATCGCCAGAGCCCGCTCCAATATCCAGAATGGTCAGGCTTTTCGGTTTATTCGCCTGCTCCCACAGCTGCTTTACGCCATAAAGAGTAGGTGCAGCTGCTACAAAAATACGATTTAGCAGACGAAGCTGCCTCAAAGCTTGTCGCAGCTCAGTCCCGCCAATTGAAAAATCGTCCATCAATTCAGCAGTCTCGGCCCGCTCGCGCATATGTCTAGACATACGCCCCGTCCGAGATTTGCTCCTGCTCCGATGTACGTACTGCGGGAACATACGCAATCTTGATCATCTCAGCTGTGAGGCCAGGACCGAAAGCGAGTGCAATGCCGCTTACAGGCTCCGAGCCCGTTTCTTGAAGATGCTTTCTCATCGCGTTCAATACAAATAGAATCGTCGCAGAGGAGACATTCCCATAATCGCGCAGCACGCCTAGGCTATGCTTGGTTTGTTCATCAGTCAGCTCAAACTTATTTTGCAAAATATCAATAATACCTTTGCCTCCCGGATGGATCGCCCAAAGCTCCAGCTCTTCATCACCGCATAGCTGCTCTACTTGCGCAGGTATAAACTCGCCGATTAGCTTTGGAATATGCGGAGAGAGGTACAGATCAAAGCCGTGGTTGCCTACCTCCCACACCATCTCTTCTTCACAATCTGGCAGCAGAACAGAACGTTCTTCACCGAGTGCAAATATAGGACTGTGATGAGGCTTGGCCGCACCAATTACACAGGCGGAGGCTCCGTCTCCGAAGAAAGAAGCAGCGAATAAAGATTCCTTATCGCCTGATGGCTGAATATGGAGTGTACATAGCTCCACACAGACAACAAGTACATGAGCTGAGCTATCATTCGAGACAATTTGGCGCGACAAGCCAATCGCTTTAAGACCGGCAGCGCAACCGAGAAAATTAAGCGGAATACGGGTTATCGTAGGAGCCAGTCCTAAATGATGAATGAGAGCTGCATCCATGCCGGGCAGAAACTGGCCGGTACAGCTAACCGTAATGAGATGCGTTACCGCAGCAGTGTCAACCTCTCCATCTGCCAAGGCTTGTCTAGCTGCATGAAGCCCAAGCGGAACGGATTCACGCTTATATACACCCATGCGTTCCGCCGTCGAAGGAGCAGCTTCAGCGGAAACGCTCGGCAAGTAGCGGCATTCGGCCGCTTCGGCGAGCAGGTTCGGTTCACATGTATAGCGGCTTTGCACACCGCATTGCTTAAAAATCCTTCTCCCCCAGCGGGCTGAATCCGGTTTATCACTTAACGCGTCCACCAGCCTCCGCGCAGTATCTGCTTGATCAACGAGATATGGCGGAACTGCTGTACCAATCCCTAATATCGCTATGCATGATTGCGAATGTTCCATATTGAAAAATCCCACCCTCTCTGGTAAAGTCTAAACGGACAAGTTTTCTACTTAAAACAAGTCTATTCAACGCTTCTCTTCGATATGCAGGTGAATGTTACAGGCTTTCTCCATCATTTGTAATAAACTTGAAATCTAATTTTCATCTTGTTTTAATGAAAGCCTACTATAATAAAAACAACCCCCTTTTGTAATATATATAATGAAGACCCACAGCACCGAATGCTGTGGGTCTCTTTTTGTTTTCTATTTCGTCATTCAGGTTCACGTCGAATTGTTGTACTGCTAAGGATGAGTAAGCTCGACGAGCACAACCTCCGGACGATTAAACAGCCTTTGTGGAATAATACTGTTACCAAGGCCGCGGCTGACAATCATCGTTGTATTGCCGTCTACGTATTTGCCTCCGTCATACTTCGGCAAGAAGCCTTGCCCTGGAGCAACCAGTCCACCTAGAAAAGGCAGCCGCACCTGACCGCCATGTGCATGTCCGGAGAAAGTAAAGTCGATGTTATTTTGCTTGTATACTGAGAAAAGCTCAGGACGATGCGACAAAAGAACGGTGAGCATATCGGAGCCGCTCTGCGCTTCTGTTGCTTGCAGCGCTGTTGCTATATGCTCATTTAGCTTGGCGACATCTCCATCCGCCTGCTGGTTGAACACCGGATCATCCACGCCGGCGATACGAATCTCGCCTTCTCCCAGCTTTATTACCTCGCTAGTGTTACGCATCACATGGACGCCTAGCTCCTTTAACCCCTTCTCTAGAGCAGGAAACCTAGAGCCATATTCATGATTGCCTGTTACGTAATAAACGGGGGCAAGCTCAGTCATTTTCCGCATCATTGTAAGGCTAATTTCCGCATTGTACTTTCGGCTGTCGACCAGATCACCTGTCATCACGATAAGATCAGGCTTTAGCTTGCTCACCTTGCGGGTGATCGTCGCCTGCTCCTTGCCAAAGGATTTGTTATGAAGATCCGTCAAATGAACAATTCGATATGAGCTGACTCCCTCAGGAAGCTTAGCCGAGCTCAGCTTATATTTCGTAATTCCGATCGCATTGTTCTCAAAGTAGAGAAAAGCAACGACAACAACAATGAACAGCGGTATGATCCATAATAATCTTTTTTTGGTTAAGCGCATAAGTGCAAAACTCCTTACTTCTTATCGATGACTGGTCGAATCTATTTCATCTAATAGACTATTAACGGCATGAATAACCGCATCCGGTCTATGAATATGAATAAAATGCCAGCTATCCTCGACTATAATCTGATTTGTGTGGCTGGTCAAATGTACCAGCTTCTGTTGACCCTGCTGCCATTCCTCATTTTGTTTGCCTGCACTTAATACGATGACAGGCCAGTCCTGCTTCAGCGGCTGAGCAGCCTTTAATTGGAGGCTGCTTTCTGTTGTACTGAGCAGCTCTGCGTATACGGCCCTATAAGCCTTGGTCTGATAACCAGGGTTACTTTGGTGCTGTAAGCGCATATGTGCGCTTACAGCATATTCCTGAGCTGGCTCACCAGCCAACGCACCCTATTAAGCACCTATATGTTCTTACAGGCCACAAACTCGGGTTACTTTGGTGCTGTAAGAGCATATGTGTATTTACAGTGATATTTCGAGCTGGCTCACCAGCTAATTCCCCCTAATAAGCACCTATATGTGCTTACAGGCAGCAAACTCGGGTTACTTTGGTGGTGTAAGAGCATATGTGCGCTTATAGCGTTATTTCGAGCTGGCTCACCAGCCAATCCCACCTTTTAGTAACGACTTCTCCTTGCTCCAATTATTTCGCTCTCTGCTTCGATAAATTCCATGATTGCCACTTACTATGCTTATGGGCCTTATCCTGAAGCCTATCAATTACTTCGTTTAGCCCCTTCAACTGCGGGTGCTTGGACTGCAGCTTCAACAGCGCCGGCGCTGCATCTGTGGATAACGTGCCAAGATAAGCGATGTCAATTTTGCCCGTTCGCTCGTACCGATCACCATTATTCGCAGCAATTCGCGCATCTAGATTGACATAGTTCATAACGACGAAAGCTATTATCGATACGCATATATAAGCCTTTCCCATAGAGAAACTCTCTTTCCAAATACGGTACAATGCAATGACGAGCAAAATTCCCAAATATACCATAAATCCATGCACGAGCAATCTCGTCTGTGTGAAGCCGTAAGCTTCTTCATATAATGAAAGTCTGCTGTACGCCGATATAAGCATAACGACTGTACAGCCTATAAGCACGGTTAGCGACAGCTTACGAATCCACTCCGCTGCTGCGCTTGTTCGCTTGATGAGATGCAAGCCGCACATAAGCAAACCGACATTGATGAGCACAACCATAACTAATTCCGCAAAACCTCTGCGTGCGTATTCCGCATACGCCGCTCCCTCCGGAAGCAAGCCATTTGCCGCTCCGAATAAATAAGAGAATTGAATAACGACAAACAATACGTAAACGAGATTGATGCTGATAAGCAGAGTGCCTGCAATGATAGGATCGATTTCAATTCGTCCGTTTGGCTGAGTCCCGGCAGCCTGTGGATTTGTGGTTGATTCACTAGTTGTATCCGATGATTTATTGAAGAGCAAGCCCCATATGTAGCAAAAAGCATAAAATGCAAAAAATGCAGCTACTACAATGCGCCAGATGCTGTTTCCTAAGGAGAAACGAGCCATCACCTCTGGAATTTCAAGCAGCCATGAGAGAAAAATTCCATCCGCTGACGCCAGCAATGCAACGACGACAATGAGTATCGGTGCCGATAGCAGCAAGCCTAACGATATTTTACCGAGCTTGCTTCTCGCCGAATTCTCCCCCTTCTCTTCCCCTTTCAGACGATCATTAAGCATGTTGAAGGGCACGCCGATAAATGCAAAAGGCTTCACTAGCGCAAGAAATAAAAGCTCCGTATAAAATATTCCTCTGTACCATGGCTTTACACTGCTGCTCGTCATGAGTGCTGTTTGTGAAACGATCAGTGCAAATAAAGCAAACATATTTAACTGTCGAAACAGATGATTATCATAGAGACCATAGGTTAGCGTCAGCAGAAAAATGGGAATGAACAGCAGCCAGCCTGATCTCACTTGCCCTTGCCATTTCTCAAATCCGCCCATCCTCCCTTTAACAGAGTAAAAGAACAAGCCATAAAAGCTAGCAATGAACACCATAACTGAAATGCCCGCAGAAGCTCCTACAAATAAATATTGACTAATTAGACCGAACAAAAGGGCAAGAAGAAACATTTTTTCATATTTTTTTTGCCATGGTGCCGGATCTCTCATTTCACTCACTCCATCTTCACAATCAATTTGTTAAATATCTCCTTTTATTGTAACCTATAAAACAAGAACAAAAAGTGTAAGTTATAATTGGAAAATTTCATATTTTTGAGATAGGGGTATTTTGCATGAAAATCCGTAGGCATTATCTTGCACTTAGGCGTTCATATCCTAGTGTTCAAGAGAATTCCCCCTTTGAGGTCACGACGCAGGAGCTTGCAGATTTGCTCGATTGCACACATCGGAATATGGTACTTCTTTTGAAGCGAATGCAGCAGGAGGAATGGCTGGTCTGGGAGCCGAAGAGGGGGCGAGGCAATCGTTCAGCACTCTCCTTCCTCGTAAGCAAGGAGCAAGTCGCGCTGGAGGAGGCGCAAGAAATGATGCAAAAGCAGGATTTGCATTCGGCGCTGGATTTGCTCCAGCAGCTCGAAGAATCTCCGTTGCTGCGTGATCAATTTCAGGAATGGCTATCCGGTCAATTCGGATTTCATTCCGAAGTGCAAGGCAAGCGGCGCACCGATATATTGCGTTTCCCGCTGCCGCAAACGATCTACTCCCTAGATCCGGCTGCCATCCATTATACGGGCGAGTCACATCTCGTTAATCAAATCTTCGATGGTCTCGTTCGCATCGATCCAAGAGGCGAGCAGATTATGCCGCAGCTTGCGCATGCTTGGGAGATCGATAACTCGCGAACGCGCTGGACCTTTTATTTGCGTAAAGGGGTTCTGTTTCATCATGGCCGTGAGCTTGATTCCTCTGACGTCAAGTATTCGCTTGAGCGGCTGAAACGGCTGGCGCCACAAGGGCTTTACAGCTGGGTTTACTCCGATATCGTCTCAATGGACACGCCGGATGATACAACGATACGTATTCAATTATCCGAGCCCAACGAGGCGTTTCTCGCTTTTCTGACGACCAATCGTGCTTCCATCGTTCCTCAAGATGCCTGCGCTGCGGCTGGAGAACAATTCGGCGCCAAACCGATCGGTACGGGGCCGTTTCGATTCACTGGGAACGAGCAAGGCGTTTGGATATTAGAGGCTTTCGCCGCGTATTTTCATGGCAGAGCCTTTCTTGATCGGGTAGAAGTGTGGACGCACGCAGAGGAAGCCACTCGTGAGAAGCATGCAGAGCTGCAATCGTTTCAGATTATGCACAATGCAAGGTTATCCGATAGAGCAGCTGAAAGATGGCAGCAGGTCAGACAGTCTGGCATGACCTGTAAGTTCATCACCGTAAATGAACAAAAGCACGGTTTACTCGCAAATCCCGCGATTCGAGCGGCAATCAACCTTGCTATTGAACGATCGGAGCTTCTCAAGCTGCTGTCCGGCGATGTTATCGAGGGCGTTGACAGCTTCTGGCCTGATCAAGCGGAGCAGTTGCTGGATGCAGCACCTGCTGATTGGAGCGCAATTAAGTGCGAGCTTGCCCGCTCCGGTTACGATGGGGAGACGCTAGTTCTAGCTACGATTCCGCAGTATGCGGCTGATGCAGAAATCATTCAGCAGGTATGTGCCAAGTCAGGCATACCGCTGCAAATTAGCCTCATTCCTGCTGAACAATTTAAAGGGACAGCGCGCATGTCCGCCGATCTGCTTCTCTTCGCTGTCATGCTGGACGAGCATCGCGAGCTTAGGCTCATCGATTTGTACAAAAGCATGCAGCAGCATGCGCTGCCGGAGGTTCACGATATGCTGGAGCGCAGCATTCAATCGATATTGAGCGAGCCGGATCGAGCACGTCGAGAAGCGATATTCATCGCTATTGAAGCTGAGCTTAAGGACAGGCATAGCCTGTATTTCCTCTACCGCAAGCATTTGAAAACGGCGTTCCATCCTTCTGTGCGCGGCATTTCACTAGAATCGCTAGGCTGGGTAAGGTTTCGCGATATTTGGTTTACTTAAGATGAATGTTTCAACTTCTATGGCTGCATACTGAGAATAGGAGGGAAAATATAATGCGCTTGTTCGTTGCAATACCGATACCGCAATTTGTTTCTAAGGAGCTTGAAGGCTGGGCCAATGATCATAAAAACGATCTGCCTTTCCGTAAATGGACACATCCAAGTGATTACCATATTACGCTTCAGTTTCTAGGCGAAACGTCTGCTAAGCAGCGCGAAGAGCTAGTAGCTGCTCTACAGAAAGTACAGGCAAATGTGATTACATTAACTTGGAGCGGAATCGGAACATTTGGCTCGCCCGCTTCTCCACGCGTTCTTTGGGGTGCTGTTAGTGGAGACTTAAAAGGACTTTCTGCTCTTCACAAAGAGATTGTTAGAGCAACGAGCTCCGCTGGCTTCGTGCCGGAAGATCGTCCCTACTCGCCGCATATCACGCTTGCCAGAGGCTTCGCTGACTCTAACAAAATGCCGATTGAAGCTGCAACGTCTATTGCCTCATCGCATAGCTTTGAGATCGATCAGTTTGTGCTCATGCTTACCCATATGAACGAGTCCCCTATGTATGAGGTCATTGATCGCTTTCCGTTAATCAAGCATGAATGAGGCTTAACTGTTGTCGAAATAACGATGATCAAGCAGAGCGGCTACCGGCGTTCGCAGCGGCCAGCCGCTTTTTCTGCGCAAACCTACTCGTAAATCCCTTCATGCTCCAACATCCTCCGGCGTCACCCCTCATGGACGTTCGCCATCATACGAATCACCATAACCACGATGGGGCTTTGCATACCAGCAATTCATCCCGTACGTATTATTACATTACGCTTGAATTCGATAACGGCGTTCGTAAAGAGTATGTAGACGTCAAAAATTTGTACGGCTTAGTTGTAGAGGGCGACACAGGATATGCCGCAGTCCAAGGGGATTGGATCGTTGCTTTTGAACGAAATAATAATGTAAACAGGACTGACCCCATAGCGTGAGACAAATTAAAACACCTTTAACCGTTCCCCATTATCCTCATTTTCACTTTATATTGCCTTGGGGTGCAGCCGACGTATCGTTTGAACAGCTCGTAGAAATGGGCCATATTTTCAATCCCCACAGCTCTGGCAATGTCCGTGACATTCTTACTGCCGGTCACCAGCATTCTTTCCGCTTTGGCGATTCGCTTGCGGTTGACGAAATCCGTAAAGGATACCCCGACCTTTTTCTTGAAGTATTTAGAGAAATAAACGTAGCTCATGCCGACGATTCGGCTGACCTCCGCCATATTGATTGTCTCGGCCAGATGCTCCTCGACATACGCCGCAACGGGACGGAGTACATCCGCATCTACATCTTCGTGCGCCAGCAGGAGCTCTAGGTCGTCGTTCCTCAGCAGGGTTAGAAGCAGATGTTTAATATGCATACTGACGGCGATTTCGTATCCTTTTTTCTTATGCATGACTTCCTCATGGAGGTGCAGCAGAATCGATCCGACCTCTTGCTGGACGCTCCTAGACTTTTGAAAGATATAGTTCAACTCTTCTAGAGGGTTCAATATTTCCATGAAATGTCTCGTGTAGTGCATCATCGCCGGATCAAAATAAGGTTCCAAATTCACATGCAGCACGAGATATGTGACCCTCTCCCCCGCTTGAGAACGGCTCCTGTGCAGCTGCGAGGAACCGATCACCATCACTTCTCCCGGATGCAGCATGTATCTTCTAGTCGGCGTAAACATCTCATGCACACCTTCAAGAACCAGAATGAACTCTACCTCTTTATGATAATGCCACTTCAGGCTGTCTTCCGTTTCATGACCGCTCTGAGTAAATTTCCATACTTTGATACAGAGCTGAGGATTCTGGTATTCAATCGGTTCCTGAAAAATTTCCACAGCGCCAACCTCCCTCGCTAATCCCGAGAATAAATATGGATACAAAACAGATAAATACCCGCATATACGCATGTCTTTCCCGATTGTATTATTTTTATAGGAGCAAGTAAAGATTTGGAAAAGGAGATGCTAGGATGAAAGTAGCTGTATTGGGTTGCGGGGGGTTAGGACGTGTACATGCCAATGCTTATGCAAAAATGAGCGGCTTGGAGCTGACAGCGGTTTGTGATCAGCAATTCGAGGCGGCGCGCGAGCTTGCCGAGCAAACGGGGGCTCAAGCCTATGTCTCCTTCGAGGAGATGCTGGAACAGGCTGAATTTGATGTCCTCAGCATCACGCTGCCGAGCTTTTTGCATAAAGAGTATACGATTCGTGCCGCGAAATCAGGCAAACATGTAATTTGTGAAAAACCGATTGCACTCCGTTTGGAAGATGCGGAGCAAATGATCCGCTGCTGTGAAGAAAACGGCGTACGTTTGTTCATCGGACATGTGGTGCGTTTTTTTCCGGACTACGTGAACATGAAGCAAGCGTTGGACGATGGAAAATTAGGCCGACCTTGTGTCTCGCATGCCAGCCGCATCGGCCCACACCCCGGGAATACGAAATCCTGGTACAATGACATCGATAAAAGCGGTGGGGCAATCGTTGATCTGATGATCCATGATTTGGATTTTTTGCGATGGGCGCTGGGTGAGGTCAAAAGCGTATACGGGATAAACCGTCGCACAGAACAGCTGGACTACGCATTGGTGACCTTGCAATTCGAAAATGGCGCCGTTGCCAATGTCGAAGCGAACTGGGGCTTTCCCGGGCCGTTTCATACCAAAGCGGAAATTGCCGGGAGCGAAGGCATTGTCATGACAAATAGCCTGAAAAGCAGCTCGCTGCAAATTCATAAGGCTCCTTCCGCCGCAGAGAAAACCGATGCATTCGTGGCCGTGCCGCAAAGTCCCGGCTTTCACAGTCCGTACGAACTGCAGCTTCAGCATTTCATCGCCTGTATCCGTGAAGGCACAGAGGCCCTCGTGACCGCTGAAGATGCGTACAAGGCTCTGGAGCTGGCGCTAGCCGCACGTGAGAGCGCGGTTACGGGAAGAGCCGTTCAGCTTCCACTTGCTACAACTACTATAGGAGGATGAGACGATGAATAAGCTTAAAGTCGGAATGATCAGCTTTGCGCACGGTCATGCGTATTCGTATTTCAATTCCCTGCTCGCTTTACCGGAAGTTGAAGTGACGGCGATTGCCGATCCGGTACATAGCCGGGTGGAAAATCTGATTCGTCAATATCAGTTACCTTATTACGAAAATTACCGGGACATGCTGGAAACCGACATCGATGCCGTCATCATTTGTTCGGAAAATGTCCACCATGCCGTGATGACGATCGATGCCGCCAATAAAGGCAAGCACGTACTCTGCGAAAAGCCGCTCGGACTCTCCGCTGAAGAGATGCACGCTATGACTTCCTCTTGCCGGGCGAACAACGTACAATTGATGACGGCGTTCCCCTGCCGTTATCTGGCCGCCGTCATTCAAGCCAAAAAAGCGGTTGACCGCGGGGAAATCGGCGAGATCGTTGCGATCAAAGGCACGAACCGTGGCAGCCTCCCTAGCGGCTGGTTCGTCGATCCTAAGCTTTCCGGAGGCGGCGCTTTATTTGACCACACCGTGCATGTCATGGATCTCATGCATTGGTTTACCGGCTCCGAGGTGAAGGAAGTTTATGCGTACGCAGCCACACTGTTCAATGAAAACCTGGAAGTCGATGATGCGGGAATGATCCACGTGAAGTTTGCAAGCGGTGCGTTCGGCGTTATCGATACGAGCTGGTCCAGGAGGCCGCCTTTCCCGACATGGGGAGACGTGACGATGGAAATCATCGGAACGCAAGGCGTCATTTCGGTCGATGGGCTGGCGCAAATAAATGAGCTCTACAGCAGTCAAATCGGTAAAGGCCAGTGGAATTATTGGGGGGATAGCATGGATGATCATTTGATCCGCTCCTTCGTGCATGCGCTCCTCCACGGCGAACCCGTTCCCGTCTCAGGTGAAGACGGCTTACGCTCCACCCTGGTGGCGCTGGCCGGGTACCAGTCACTTCGGGAAGGTCAGCCGATCCCGATGTAATTATTAAGGAGGCAGTTACTCATACGGAGCTTTCACCCTAATAATGACGGACAATCTGGGCTTACAATAAGCGAAAGAGGCGCAAAAAAGCGCCTCTTTCGCTTACTTCCGGAACATCAATCATCACAACCCCACTCAGATCTTGAAAGCTTTGTTGACATGTTATGCTTTACCAAGGAAAATTTCAGCTACCCGGTCAACAATCATATTAATGGCAATCGGACCATAATAGGCAATCCATATGTTTGAATCAACATCATAGACTTGATTGTTCTTCACAGCTTCAACACTTTTCCACGTTTCCGTCTTCTGAATTTCGTCCACTGCCGCCTTGAACATCTCATCTTTTACGAGGAAATAATGATTGGCGCCAACCTCCGGAAAAGCCTCTAATGCAATTTCATAAGCTGTATCCTTTTCCTTCAAGACCGATTCTGGGGCATTCAAACCTAAATCATTGTATAAAATAGCTCCTGTGCGGTGGATTGGTGTATGTATACGTATCCCCTCATCACGTGGACGCATTAATGCAACAGTCTGATCTCCGAGCTTGGCCTTTAGATCTGCCTTCAGCTTCGCTGTTTTCACGTTATAGGCTTCCAAGACAGCCGCCGCTTCTTCAGTTTTCCCTACGATTTTTCCAAAAGTATCTAACGTGACGCGCCAATCCTCATTAAATTCGAGCATGATCGTTGGAGCAATTTTGGACAAGCTCTCATACACTTCTTCTTGGAATTCAGTACAAATAATTAAATCGGGTTCCACCGCCATAATAGCTTCAAGGTTAGGCTCATCCCTTGTACCAAGCAATTTAACATCCTTTAGCTTATCCATCAAATAAGCCGGGAAGTCTGTTTTATCTGCCGCAGCTTTTACGCTGCCCGCTGGCTGCTCTTCTAAGGTTACCAATTGATCCACAAATTTTGTATCAAGCACCGCAATTTTAAGTGGACGCTGCTCCAGCGTTGTGTCGCCCTTCATATGTTTAATAACAACAGGATACGCCTGTTGCGCTGTTTGCGATACGTTTGTGTTTGTAGAATTTACATTGGATTCAGCTCCAGTTGGACTAGCCCCTCCCGTATTGTTTCCCGTGTTATTGCCTGCCGAACATGCACTCAACAATAAAATCAAGCTCAACATCAAGCTAACCGCTAAAACCGACCTCTTACTTCTATTCATCCGTATAACTCCCCCATCTAATTGTTGATAATGATTATCACAATCACTATCATACGAGAGAGAGTTATCTGCGACAATGGAATTTTGCGACATAGTTGATGAACTTATCCGACGATGCTTTCTGAAATAAAGAGGAGAAGCGCCAAAATGCTTCTTAAATGCTCGGCTAAAATAATAACTATCACCATAACCTACTGATTCTGCAATTGCTTTAAGCGGCATATTCGTATTCAAAAGCATAGTTTGCGCATGATCCATCCGAACCTGAATGAGATACTCCAAAGGCCCAATCTGAAGCTGCGCTTTAAATAATCGCTGTAGCTTTCTCTCGTTGCAATGAAGGGTACTCGCCAATTCTTGAAGACTAATGGTCTCAGCATAACGTTCCTCCATGAAGCGAATCGTTTGGCTGACGTAATCCGGCTGATCCTTAGCAGTACCCTCAGCGGCATGGAGCTGCTTCATAAGATCGTAAACCAGTTGGTGAAACAACGCTCTCACATGAAATCTTTCCAATTGAATATCGAGCATCCAGTGCGAATACATTTGCTCGATTCTCGTTAGGAGACCTAGCGGATATGCAGGGGCAAAACCGTATTGCATTTGAAAAGGACTATTGTCTCTATATACATTTAACAGTTCTTTACGAGCTGGTAAAACGAGAACTGCTTTGTAAAAAATAAAATAATAATCGAGTTTTTCATCAACTTGCACAATGTCAATTGTAGCGCCTTTTCCGGCATGGCACACATAAAAACGATTCACCACATGCTCCATTCCGTCGATGAGAATTTTTGCATCACCAGCAGCAGCGAATAGGAAGGCACTAGCTGGCAATCGGAACCCTTGCACGCTCTCACTCGATCGCAAAATAGACCGACGAACATCAAGCACCCTTATAGCAGCATGATTCCATAATGGCAAATGTTCCTTTAACGTCATCACGTTCACCTTCCATATCTATTTACAATTCCCACCATTTCTATTATATTAATAATCATTCTCATTATCAAAACATTCTAGCTCATACCATGGAATTTTTTTTGACAAGTATACCTCACTGGATAGGAATCCCACTTGCTGACTCTGGTTTACAAAAAAATACCCACACGCTGCGCACCTTTTTTCAAAGTGTCCAGTGTATGGGTACCCGTGTAATCATCTATCTACTTTTCTGTTGCAGGCTAGCATAGATAGGGGAGCTAATCTTCACCGTCTGCCTCCGTCACGGCAAGCGATACCACGCGAAAGGCTCTCCATACCGGAACGGGCGGCTAATCTTCTGCAGCTCCTCCTCTGTTTCTCCGGTTAGCTGCAAGGACACGCACTTTAAGTTCTCTTTGAGCTGCTCCACTTTTGTTGCCCCTACAATTACCGTCGATACGACGGGCTGATGCATGAGCCAAGATAAGGACAATACGCTTGGCGTGCAGTCCAATTGAGCAGCAAGTTTTCCTACACTTTCACCCAGCGCGATAGTTTTGCTATCAATAAATCTCTGGAAATTCGGATCTGTCTGAGCACGGGAGCCTTCTGGTGCCTGATCCGCTAAGCTATATTTACCAGACAAAATACCGCCCGCCAGCGGGAAGTACGGTATAATGCCAACCCCTTGGTCAAGGCACAGCGGGACGAGCTCCTGTTCAGGCGTTCGATCCGCTAATGAGTAGCTTACTTGCGTAGACACAAATCGGTTTAGTCCCAACCGATCACTGATGCCAAGCGCCTTCATCAGCTCCCAAGCGAAGTAATTAGAGGCCCCGATATAACGTACCTTGCCTGAGCGCACCATATCCTCAAGAGCACGCAGTGTTTCCTCAAGCGGTGTTTCTGGATCAAAAGTATGAATCTGATATAGATCAACATAGTCCGTTTTTAGACGCTTCAAGCTGTTCTCCAGTTCCGTTTGCAAGTGAAACCTGGACGAGCCACGCTCATTCACACCTGCTCCACGAACTAGCCCCGCTTTTGTAGCTATAACAACATTTTGACGCTGCCCTTCAAGCACCTGCCCAATTATTTTTTCGGACTCGCTTGCTGCATAAATATTAGCTGTATCAATAAAGTTGATTCCATTGTCTATCGCGCAATGAATGATTTGCTTCGATGCCTCGTAATCTGCACGTTTACCAAAGGCGTTGGTGCCTAAACCGAGCGCAGATACTTTAAGACCGCTATTGCCAAGACGACGGTATTGCATAATGCCCAGCTCCTTTTTCCATAGTTAAGCTTTTATTTATCTATTATAGCCTTGATTCCATTCCATTTCAGTATGGGAAGACAATAGATGCACAGTAGATATTTTGGGACCATATGTAAGAGAAATCTGGACAGCTCGTGCAATATGCTGATGCGTTTGGGAAAGTATTCGGCTTGCTACGTTGCAGTTTGTACAATAGAATCGGCCTGCATTTGCTTCTCTGACGCTTACATTGCAGTTTCTGCAGCAGAATCGCTCCATCGGCATCCAAAGTGAGAATTATGCCGGAATTCTATTGCATTTCTGCAATGTAGCTGCCTCTCCCATACTTCATGTAAGGTTTCTATTGTAGAAACTGCAGCGCCCCCACATTTTGAATTATGACCTAACGTACATATTCTGATATGATAAGAATTAACTTATTAATCGGAACAGACGTTCCGCTAGCCGAAAGGAATCCGATCAGATCATGAGTGTCCAGTTATCCCAGCGAGTCATTAAATTACTATGCGGCGATACCTTCTATGAACGTGGGGAAGCCTACTATAAAGATGGAAAAGTAACGCTTGCAGACTATGACAAGGTGGCAACAAGCTATAAAGCCATCGTACTGGGAAATAAGCGCTATGAGGTCACGATCGCTATTGATCGAGACGGAGACGTCGAAGCGGAATGCTCTTGCCTCGCTTTCAGCACCTATGATAAATATTGTCAGCATGTAGCTGCTGTTTTGCTGCAAATTCATCAATTGCAGAATGATTATGATAAACCTGCTCGTACCTATCCCTCCCTTCTTCATCCAGAGGATCAACCATACGATGACGATGAGGCGGATTTTGAAGAGGATGCAAAGCATCTTCAACCTAGGTTTGCGAAGCATGCTGGACTCGAAGCAACAGATACTCGGCTTGCTAACGGCATGTTAGGCTTATTCAACGGTCGTCCGATGCGAATGAGCGGCAATCGGTCGCTTTTTGACACGCGTACTCCGCTCGATATGGAGATTACTTGCAAGCTCTACCCGTACGGCTACCGTAAGCATATGTTCGGCATCGAGCTGAAGGTAGGGCCGAAACGATTATATATCGTACAGCATATACGAGAATTTCTTGAAAAGGTCGACCGACGGGAGCCTTTCGTTTTTTCGAAGCATTTTACATATGATCCGGTTATCCATAACTTTCAGTCCGAGAATGATGCGGTTATTGCGAAGCTTATTCAAATCTATCGAAACGAGTCAATGTTTCGTGAATCGCTGACGCGGTCTTTTCTGAGAGAAGCACCAGCAAGCGGTGACCGCATGCTGCTCGTGCCTCCTTCCTCTTGGGAGGAGATGCTTCCTCTGCTAACCGCTGCTCCATCCGCACAGCTGATCCATGGCAATCAAACGTTTGCAGGTATTGAGCTGAGCGACGAGGCGATCCCGCTTCATTTTGCATTCGATCAAGCGGCAAGCGACGGTTATCAATTGGACATTCAAGGCCTCGATCAAATCGTCACTATGGAGGATTATGAGCTGGTTGTTGCCAAAGGAAAGCTGCTGCGGCTGCAGACAGATTCCTGCATGCGCCTCGTGGAACTGAAAAAACTGCTCGACACCTCACGCAAACCCAAAATCCATATCGCTCCTGAGCAAATGGAGCCTTTCATGGAGAGAGTAATACCAGGATTAATGAAGCTGGGCAGTGTTGGCATCGCAGCGGCTATATCCGACCGCGTGCTGCAAACACAACTCAAAGCAAAGCTCTATCTGGATCGTGTAAGAGATCGTCTGGTCGCTGGACTTGAGTTCCAATATGGCGACATTGTTATAAACCCATTAGAGGGAAGCGAAAAATCACGCGGCTCTGACCGCATTCTTATGCGAGATGGTGAACAGGAGCGGCTCATACTAGAGCTGATGGAGGTTGTCCCCTTCGCCAAAACCGAAGGCGGTTATTTCATGGAAGATGAGGATTCAGAATTTGAGTTTCTGCACAACATCATCCCACAGCTTGAGAAGCTGCTAGCCGTATACGCTACCTCCGCCGTCAAGGTGCGAATCGTAACCAAACATGCACCGCCGAAAGTAACTGTTAATATAGATGAACGTACGGATTGGCTGGAATTTAAATTCGATATGGATGGCATTCCCGAATCTGAAATTCGCAACCTGCTGAAATCGCTTGAGGTGAAGCGTAAATATCACCGTCTGCCGGACGGCTCTTTGTTGCCGCTTGATGGCGCTGAGTTTCAAGAAATCATCCGATTCTTAAATGATGTTGGCCTGAGCCAAAGCGATGTTCTGGGATCCGAATTCCGTATTCCTACAGTCCGCGGCCTGCATCTCATTGATTCGCATGAGAAGAGCAATGCGATAAAGCTCGGCAAATCATTCCGCCGTCTATTAGAAAACATGCGTAACCCAGATAATTTAGATTTCCCTGTACCAACTAGTCTCGCGTCCGTACTTCGGGATTATCAGCAATACGGCTATCAATGGATGAAGACACTCGCTCACTATCATTTCGGCGGTATTCTTGCCGATGATATGGGACTAGGAAAAACCGTGCAGGGGATTGCGTTTATCGTCTCTGTACTTCCCGAGATTCGCAGGCGAGAGCAGCCAGCATTAATCGTTGCTCCCGCTTCTCTCGTATATAACTGGCTGAATGAGCTGAAGAAATTCGCCCCCGAGATTCGGGCCGTTATTGCAGACGGAAGCAAGTCGGAACGTAACGAAGTGCTGACAAGCGATACAACTGCGGATGTTATCATAACCTCCTATCCCTTGCTGCGCAGAGATATTGCGGATTATATGATGCAAAGCTTCCATACGCTTATTTTGGACGAAGCCCAATATTTCAAAAATCATACGACCCAAACTGCGCAAGCCGTTAAGGCTATTGATGCTGGATATCGCTTTGCTTTGACTGGTACACCGGTCGAAAACACATTGGAGGAGCTTTGGTCGATTTTTGGCGCCGTGTTCCCCGCGTTATTCCCTAGCAGACAAGCCTTTAATGAGCTGTCACGGGAAGCAGTTGCTAAGCGGATTCGTCCGTTTCTTCTGCGCAGGTTGAAGAACGATGTACTGAGGGAGCTCCCTGACAAAATCGAATCGATTCAGGCGTCCGAGCTGCTTCCTGAGCAGAAGCAGCTCTATGTAGGTTTCCTGGCTAAGCTCCAGCAGGAAACGGTGAAGCATTTGAATGAGGAAGGGTTCCAAAAAAATCGAATTCGAATTTTGGCAGGTATAACTCGGCTTCGCCAGCTCTGCTGCCATCCTGCATTATTCGTTGAAGACTACAAAGGCAGCTCCGCCAAATTCGAGCAGCTCCTTGAAATTATCGAGGAATGTCAGCGTGCGGGCAAACGCCTGCTCATCTTCTCACAATTTACCGAGATGCTCGGCCTAATAGCGAGAGAGCTGGGTTACCGCGGCATTACGCATTTCTATTTGGACGGACAAACGAAAGCCTCCGAACGCGTCGAGCTGTGTAATCGATTCAATGAGGGCGAGCGGGATCTCTTCCTGCTCTCGTTAAAAGCTGGAGGTACTGGACTAAACCTAACGGGAGCAGATACAGTAATTCTGTACGACCTTTGGTGGAATCCAGCCGTTGAGCAGCAAGCAGCAGATCGAGCACATCGCATTGGACAGAAAAACGTCGTGCAAGTTATTCGCCTCGTTACTCAGGGAACGGTAGAGGATAAAATGTATGCGCTCCAGGAAAAGAAGAAAAACTTGATCGACGAGGTCATCCAGCCAGGGCAAGAGGCGTTGTCTACTCTATCGGAGCAAGACATCAAAGAGATTCTAATGATCGAATAAATCAAACCTAGCAACCAATAAAACCCTCTGAACGGAATGCCGTTTAGAGGTTTTTTTTGCGGGCTATAATCCATTGAAGCTATCTATCATTAGGGGATATTTGTCTCCAATTGATACTAGCAGATTTTAATAGAGATAGGGATATTGACCAGTACGAACCTTCTATCTTGTACGTATACTTACATTACAAAGCTACTAAATCATTTAAGAGAAGGAGGTGTTCCCGTTAAGGCATTAGTATACAACATAGCCTTATGCTTATTTCGGAAAAGGAGTGCTGCTCTATTATGCAAAATGCTTCATAACTGAAAAGAGGTTAAAGTATGAATGATTTAATGATCATTATGACCGTTTCTGCCTTCTTGTTAACGATCGGCTTCATCTTCTGGCGACCGCATGTCAATGAAGCAATACCTGCAACGATCGGCGCTGCGATCGTTCTCCTCAGCGGAAGCGTCACGTTCGCTGATCTCGGCCAAATAACCGAAACGATAAGCGGCGCCGCAGTAACCATCATCGCAACCATCGTTATGGCGATTGTACTAGAGAGCTTCGGATTCTTCTACTGGGCGGCCGAGCTAATTACCAAAAAAGCCCGCGGCTCCGGTATTCGACTCTTTTGGCTAACGAATCTATTTTGCTTTCTCATGACACTCTTCGTAAATAATGATGGAAGCATCTTAATTACGACCCCGATTCTATTGCTCTTGCTGCAAAATATGGGGCTAAAAAATCATCAAAAAATACCTTATCTCATATCCGGCGCGTTGATCGCAACAGCATCCAGCGCTCCGATCGGCGTAAGCAACATCGTCAATTTAATTGCCTTAAAGATCGTCCATATGGATCTCTACATGCACTCCGCCATGATGTTCGTTCCTGCTTCGATCGGGCTTATCCTAATGGCGTTCCTTCTATTTGCCGTTTTCTATCGCACGCTTCCCAAAAAACTGCCGCCAGTTTCCAGATGGTCTCTCATGCCCGGAAGCCATCCACTAAAGCAAACCTTGCCTCAAGAAAACCGCAATCGTTTCATGCTCTATGTTCTTATCTTCGTATTCTGCGTTCGAATCAGCCTCTTTGTCGCATCCTATATCCACTTCCCTGTCTCTGCGATGGCCGTTATCGGATCTACTCTGCTTCTCGGCTGGCGTTGGTACTACTTGAAGGTTTCACCTGCCGATATGCTCAAAAAAACGCCTTGGTATATTTTAATATTTGCCTTTAGCATGTACGTCATTATTTATGGCCTTAATAACATCGGTCTAACGGACTGGCTGATTCATCTGATGCAGCCACTCGTCTCAGGAAGCCTGCTTCATGCCAGTGTCCTGATGGGCGGACTACTCAGCGTACTATCCAATCTATTCAACAACCATCCCGCTCTGATGGTAGGGACGATTACGCTTATGAATATGGGCCTCGATCCTCTGACGTTAAAGATCGCCTATCTTGCAAGTGTCATAGGCAGTGACATCGGTTCGCTCCTATTGCCAATCGGCACACTCGCCACGCTGATGTGGATGCATATTGTACGCAAGGGCGGAGTGCACATAAGTTGGGGCCAATATTTGAAGGTTACCACAGTCGTCATTCCGATTACTCTAATTGTGACGCTGATCCTTTTATCCTATTGGGTAACCTGGGTGTTCTGATCAGAAAAAAAAGAGGCCTTCATCAAAGAAGGTCTCTACCATTATCTTTTATACTCGAAATAATCCATATCCGCTCAATGGCACAACGGGATCGATATCCAACCTAAGGCCTTCTGATCGTCCATGGAATGCAACATCAACAAGCCATTGCGTAAAGCTGGCAACGTCCATCGACTCCAGCTCCTGCAACGTGTAGAATCCAGCAGCATCCACCTCTACGTTATCGGGAGTAGGCTCACCGCTTACGTATTCCAGCTCAAATGCGACGTATAGATTATGTATGCTCCTTGGCTGATCACGCAAAGCTACGACATTTTTGACGATCGCTTGCACGCCGCTCTCTTCCATAACTTCTCTTTCAATCGTGTCTTGAATGGCTTCAAGCTGCTCAATGTATCCGCCAGGATTCGTCCATTTGCCTTTTCCAGGCTCTTGCGCCCTTCGTACGAGCAGGATTTTGTCATCCTTAACGACCAGTGCTCCGACACCAATGCTATAATTGCCCCAATGAACAAAGCTGCAGCTCGTACATGCTCGTCTCATCGTCCCATCAACATCACGGGTTTCCAGTGCATGACCGCACGACATACAAAATTTCGCGTCCAAATATTTCACCTCTGTATCAAGCGTTTATATCCTTCGATTATACGAATTATTTCAGATTCTGCATAGATTGTACCTTATTAATATGAAGCAGTAATTTGAAAAAGAATACGTCGTGCAGGTATAATGCCCTTATGAGCTACTGCATAGGAGGACATTTATCATGCGTTTTGTAAGTAATAATGGCATCACGGACCCCTCTCTTAATTTGGCGTTAGAGGAATATATACTGCGTTCATTGCCAGATAACGACGACTACCTTCTCTTCTATATAAATGAGCCGTCCATCATCATTGGCAAAAACCAAAATACCGTTGAAGAAATCAATGCAGAATACGTTGAAAATAACAGATTGCACGTCGTTCGCAGACTTTCCGGAGGCGGAGCCGTATACCACGATCTTGGTAACTTGAATTTCAGCTTCATCATGAAGGATGACGGTAAGTCATTCCATAATTTCAAGAAGTTCACTGAGCCCGTTGTACGTGCGCTTCAAGCGATGGGCGTCGATGCAGAAATGACAGGCCGCAATGACCTACAGGTCGGCGAGCGAAAAATATCCGGTAATGCGCAGTTTTCAACGAAGGGTAAAATGTTCAGTCACGGTACGCTGCTATTCCATTCCGAGATTGAAAATGTTGTATCTGCACTTAAAGTCAATGCCGAGAAATATGTATCGAAATCAACCAAATCCATTCGCAGCCGTGTCGCGAATATTACAGAGTTTCTGCAGGAACCTATGACGATAGAGCAGTTCCGACAACGGCTGCTGCAGTCGATCTTCGAGCAGTTAGATGAGATCCCATTCTATGAGCTCTCTGAACAGGATTGGGACAATGTGCGTAAACTTGCAGACGAGCGATACCGAAGCTGGGAATGGAACTACGGCCGCTCACCCGCCTTTAATGTACAGCAGAAGAAGCGAATTGAAGGTGTCGGAACCTTCGATATTCGTCTGCAGGTAGAGGAAGGCGTTATCGTTGGCGCTGCTATTTATGGTGATTTTTTCGGCCGTGGTGATAGCAATGAGGTTGCTCTTCAGCTTATTGGTACTCGGTATGACGCTTCCGCATTGAATCAGCTGACAGATGGTATCGACCTGCCCTATTATTTTGGCCCAATAACGAATGAACAGTGGATGGAATTGCTTCTGTAAGCTTTCTGTGGAAGAGCCCCTAGCTGCATGCTTAGGGGCTCTTTACGCGTCCAAACTTGCTTGTGATCAATTTGTGTTATCCATTGAAGCGTTTATAAAGCTTATTGATTGCTGCCGACATTTTCTTTCTATCTTTCCCGTTGCTCTCCAAGCTTTCCTGTTCTGCTCTCTCAATCGCCAGCAAGGCTAAACTATAACCAACTATCGAAAGCGATGTTCCAACCTTAGCAAGATCATCAGACGTAATCTCTTTATTATCAGCCATCATTTTCTCCTTTCACTTCAAATTTCGGAGTAGCATTTATGTGATAAGTCAAATCATCGTGGTCTAAGGATTCAGAGCTCTTCCTTTTCATATTTCGCTTTCACGACAGCAAACAATCCAAATAAATCGCCAATGACTAAAATAACTGCAGCCCATATAGCAAGATCATCAGCCGATATTTCGGTCGTATCCGATTTTGTTCTTGTTTTTGGCATTCGGATTAAGCTCCTTGATTTCATGTGATGATAACAGCCTATGCCAAGGAAGCGCTTGGGGTTTGGGCGTATGCCGCTGTGTCCAGAAATAAAGCGCAAAAGCTGCTGCACAACGATGCGCTTGGTATCCATGTTCCGATTTAATTCAAGTAAAAAAAGACGGTTAAACAGAGTTACTCCCTGTTTGACCGTCTTCATTTTGCAAAGCAAACTTACAACATCATATGTGAACATACAGGCAGAGCCCATTGCCTAGCAAGCCTGTCCGCTCATAGCCATTTATTATTTTCTATCCTTAGCCGCGCTTCCGCTTTTAAATGCGGTACTTCCTTTAGTCATGTTAGCGCTTTTAGCATTTCCCGTATTGTTAACGTCCGTTTTTCCTTTTTCACCCTCAGCGCCTTTATTGCCTTGGTTTCTGCCGAATACTTTTTTCGCTAATTTCTTCTTTTCCCCAGCTTGCCAGCGATTCCAGCCCTTTTTGCCCGTTCCTCTGCCGGTTCCGCCCTTACCCTTTGTACTGCTCATATCATCACTCCATCATGTCTTCTATGCCGAGTTAACCTCATAAAATGCAGCAACAGCATCTATCAGAATCTTGTTCCTCGTTATCATTACTTATCAGTATACCATTAATCCTGCTCCTAGATTCTTACGAGAGCTTATTAATTTGAAATTCCGCTAAAAAAACAGGTCTCGATGATGATTCATCTTTAATATGCATGAACTTTATTGCTCATCATTTTCCATAGGATACTTTTATGACGCTCGGCCCTAAGTACAAATGCCTCCAGTGCAGCTAATGCTTCCCCAGCCTGCTCTAAATAGTATTCGTCGCCAAAAAGCGTATATAGTCTCATATAATCATTATATTCGTCCAGCCATTCATTGAAGTAAGAAGAGATCATACCCATCACTCCCTTAATTCGATTATAGAGCAAGAACATTAAAAATTTATGAAAAAAAAGGAAAAAAGTATAAGGTAATTCTAGCAAACTTTTTCCTCATTGTATATTTTAAAATTTCAGAATATTCCCAAAAATGTTTACTCAGAATTAACAATGGACTGTTATGATGAGAGGAATCTTACCGAACAGGGAGGAACACTTCATGGAAATGATTATAATCACCATCATTATCCTATTCATCGCCTTATCCATCATCCATGCAGTCACCTCACCCCGGAATCAAAGGAGGAGCGGTCGGTACAGCGGCGGCACCCACTTCGACTCCTCCACTTCTGATGACTCCAGCTCTGGCAGCAGCGATTCGAGCTGCGGTGGCGGCGGCGATTAAGTAATTAACGATCTAAACTTCCTCTTTCTACTATTAAATAGCAAATAACGTTATATTTAAATAGAAACTTCTTAAACGATTGTTTCTAGTTTTATTGCATCTGCTTATTGACCCGAGAACAGGTTACTAGGTATTATGAATTTGCTGACGACGTGATGCCTCTTTCTGACATCCTGCTTCAGGATATTTATAATTTCTTATCTTGTGAAGACCATCATTCATAATCATTGGGGGTTTAAAAGATGACATTAATCGATCAAAACGCAGTTGTTTTATTTCAAGGAGACAGCATTACCGATGCAGGCCGTAACCGAAATGACGGGGCTAACCTCGGATCGGGTTATGCAAACCTTGTAACGGCTTTGTTTACGAGTAAATATCCAGAGAAGCGAGCAACGTTTCTGAACCGCGGAATATCTGGCGACCGTGTCGTCGATCTAGAACGGAGATGGGAAGAGGATTGCCTTGATTTGAAACCGAATTGGCTGTCAGTCTACATAGGAATTAATGACACTTGGCGCCGCTATGACAGCAATAATCCACTCAGCACCGAGGAATACTATACGACATACCGCCGTTTACTAAGCAAAGCAAAAGAGCAGTTGAATGCAAAGCTTATTATAGTCGAGCCTTTCGTGCTGCCCGTTAATGATAGTCAGAAGCAATGGCGTGAAGATCTTGATCCAAAAATTCAAGCTGTACGTGAGCTGGCTAGCGAATTCAAAGCTCTTTATGTTCCGCTCGATGGCTTATTCGCGCAGGCCGCTACTCAGACAGGCCCTGCTTATTGGGCTCCCGATGGCGTTCACCCATCACCTGCTGGCTCTGCGCTCATCGCTGAAGCTTGGCTGCAAGCTGTAAAGGGATAAAAATCACAATTTTCACTCCTATAACTAGAGGGGCAGGCCGCATATGCGACCTGCCCCTCTAGCTTCTTCTATTCCCTTATTCGTCAGCTGGGTAACGAAGGCCCCACTGCTTCCTAATCGTATCAAGCGTGTTCATTGCTGCTTCAGTCTCGAATACATACCCATCGAATTTCCGAGCATCTACGAACGATATTACGCCCCCCATATTCGAGGCATCCACATAGGCTCTTTGCCTAACTCCGCCCAAATATAGTTGAGCAGAAGCTTGGATTTGAGTTCTACGCTGTCTGGGTCATCCCATAGGTTGCGCAGCTCTTTAGGGTCCTCCTGCAGGTCAAACAACTCACCGTATTCTTGATTATAATAAACTGTAATTTTGTACCGCTTGTCCACAAATGTCTTCAAATGAATCGCAGTTGGTTCATGGTGATTTTCACAAATGATATGATCTCTGGCCTGCTGCTTTATTCCTTTCCACACATCACTTTGATCAACACCTGTCATCGTTCTCGGTATAGTCAGTCCTGCGAGTCCAAGAAACGTCGGGGAATAATCGACTAAGGATTGCAGGGCTTCCGATACGATTCCTTGCTCCGGCTGTCCAGGATACCGAACGATCATCGGCACTCTAATCAAGTCCTCATAATGGAATGGCCCTTTCTCTACGAGTCCGTGATGTCCGAAAGCATGTCCGTGATCGGATGTAAATACAACAACCGTGTCGTCTGCCAGTCCAAGCTCTTCCAGTTTATCTAGAATAACACCGATATATTTATCCATTAAACTGATCATTCCGTAGTAAACGGCAACATCCTTCTTAAGCTTCAGCTCCTCCCGCAAGTGAGAATGCATTCCGTGTATACCATAGCCCGACTCTTTATACGCTGAAAAATCAGGGTTCGGCTGCTGCGTAAGCTTGTAGTGCGGTGGATTGTTATCATGTTCGCCCGGGGTAACCGATTCGAGCGTTATCCGATCAGGGTCATACATCGTATCCCAAGGCTCTGGTGCCAAGTAAGGAGGATGCGGATCAAAAAAGCTGGACCATATAAAAAATGATTCCTGATTTTTCGCATACTGCTCCAGCAACGCGTTCGTCCGCTCGGCAATCCAAGTGTCATAATGATATTTCTCAGGAATTTTCCACTTGTGAATTTCTTTTGGATCCATTGTACCGGCAGGCTTTAAAAAATAATCCTGCCAATTATGGCACCCCTTCTCCTCCAACCATACCCCGTAATGCTGACCGGCATGGCCTTCGTTGGTGTGGTTTCTTGCCAGCTCAATATGCTCAAAACCATAAAATGGGCCATTAAAATTTTTCCAATACGCCAAGTTCTGCAATATCGGATAAGATTCAAGCGAAGTGTATTGTTCCGTCGACTTTAAGGGCTGAAAATGCGCTTTGCCTACTAAAGCCGTCCTATATCCCGCATCCATAAAATCTTCACCTACCGTGTGACTGTCCTCTGGCAGCTTCGTCCCAAGAGTCCAAGCACCATGTTGACTTGGGTATTGTCCGGTAATGATGGAAGAACGGGTAGGCGTACAAGTTGGATTCGGACAATATGCTCTGCTGAAGGTCGTTCCTTGCTGCGCCAGACGATCTAAATTTGGTGTAGATATCTCTGGATTAGCAGCACCGAGCGTGTACCAATGCTGTTGATCACTCGTAATAAGCAATATATTTTTTCTTTGCACGACACGCCTCCTGCTACTTATTCAACTTCTCATAAGCTTCCGTATATTCCGAGATTACTCGGTCGCCGCCGTTGCTGCGCCATTGTTTAATCGCCTTGTTCCATCCAGCTTCATCTAACTGTATATTTTACTGTTTGCTGCCAGCGCACCATCTTAAAGCATGCTCAATCGTATCCTGATATTGTTGCTCCTGCAGCACAGATAGGAGATGCCCGGGCGTTAGCACGCAGACCCGGCCCTCACCCTGCTCCCGTACCCAGCCTGCTGGCTGTGTACCGTGCTCTGATACTGAGGTCATAAATACTTGAACACGATCTTCAATAACCTCTACAAAATAATGCTCGTCATGAACGGAAAAGCCTCGAGAATCCGCATTATCCCACGGTATTGTATTCGAATAAACGATTGAAACGGAACATGCCTTCGGATGCTGCTGAAATACACCGCCTACAAGATTGAAGAAAACAGGCTCGTTGCGGTAGCCTACCGTCCCGGCATGAAGCACGAGCAATCCGTTTCCTTGCTCAACATAGTGTTGAAACTGCTGTTGAACTTCTTCTGTAAGCCATGGCGTTTTATCTGATGCTGAAACTTGATTTGATTTCGCAAGCACAACAACATCCTGCTTATCCATCCATTCACGTGACCAGTCTGATGCATGCTGAATATAATCTAGCTGAAAATCTTTTCTGCCGAGCTGCTCCAAACCTTCCATTATGAGCTTACTCGGATGCCAGTAATCATCGCAAATAATGCCGATTCGCATCGTTTTCACCCTCTCGCTTCTATCTTAGCATTTCTACTATAGAAATTGCTGTAAATTGCGGAAGCTGATGGCTAAACTCTCAAATGGATCACGTCTGCAAACATCCTGCTCGACCACATACCACTCCACTCCAATTTCCCTGCATGCTTCAATAATAGCTTGGAAATTCAAGTTGCCTTCGCCGATTTCTGCGAACACCTGCTTATACTCTACAATCTCCAAATCCTTAAGATGAACTACCCCCATACGGCCCTTCACCTGACGAATTGCATCAACTGGATTTACTCCGCCTACATGCACCCAGTAAGTATCGAGCTCGAAGCCAACCGCAGACGGATCACTTTCTTGCTGCAAAATATCCATTCCCGTTCTGCCTTCAAACTTCTGGTACTCAAACTGGTGATTATGATAAATAAACTGCAAATCATGCTCCTTCAGCTTTCTTCCGATTTCAGTGGCTTGCTGTGCAAAGGCAGAGTATCCTTCCGCGCTCGTCCGATATTCATCCGGAATAGATCCTAATCCGACATAAGAGCAATTCCACAACTTATGCTTCTGTACCGTATTATCAAAGTCATTAACTATAGAATCAAGGCTAACATGTGTTGCACAAATGCGCAGTCCCTCTGCATCTGCTAATTCCTTTACTCTCTCTGGAGAAATAGGGCCGATTCCTGAAACCTGAAC
Organism: Paenibacillus sp. J22P15; assembly: GCF_056269345.1. Lineage (NCBI taxonomy): Bacteria > Bacillati > Bacillota > Bacilli > Caryophanales > Paenibacillaceae > Paenibacillus > Paenibacillus sp. J22P15. The sequence continues at coordinate 115,060 of NZ_JBWDNT010000012.1, read as the reverse complement.
CGCTTGATAACCGATTTCCCTTACCTTGCGCAGCGTCTGCTCCAAGTCAGCTTCTGTCTGGCAATAGTCCCGCAAAGTGTATAGCTGTACTGCAATGTTGGATAAATTCATATCTCCGCCGCCTTTATTCTATAATTGGATTAATATAAATTGTCATGGGTTAATTGTATCACTATTAATGAAAGCGCTACTTTACTGAGGTTAACCTAGATAAGCCGTCAATTGATTATAATTGACCAAAAACAAGCGCAATAGGAGTCCTGCACTTTTCGTGCATGGCAACTCCTATTGCGCTTAGTAGTTTATTCGCTTAGCCTTCGATCATCTTCTTGTATGCATCCATCTGACTCTGCAGCTCAGCAAGCACCTTGTCGTAGCCTGCTGTTTTTAGCTTGCTGCGGAATTCCTCTACCGCTTTAGCCGGATCACCTGCCTTACCATACGTAATCGCAGGTCCCATCTCACCTGAGACTTGCGTGATCGCGGTTAGCTCAGCTTCCACAGGTGTTTTATCGAATACGAATTGTCCATAAGGGTAAGGCTTTTTGATTTTGTCATATTCCGCATACAACGTTTCTTCTAGCTGATCCCATGTCGTCACGCTCGGAATTTCAAATTTATCGACACGTCCACCCCAGAAATCGGCATAGAAAGAATCTTTGGTTTCGTCATATCCTTCCGGCAGCTGGCGTTTGCCATCTTTAACTTCGTACTGAACGCCTTCAATGCCGTAGTTAATGAGATGATAAATTTGCTCATCGTTACGAATTAAATCATAAGCCATTAGAGCGCGTTCTGGGTTTTTGCTGTGCGCCCCAAGCGATGTTCCACCGTGCGTGATGGAAAGCTCAGTGAGATTATTGCCTCCTGTACGAGCAAATGGGAACATTTGCAGCTCGGAGCCCGGCTGATCCTTATCCATATTGACGCGCAGTCCGCCAAAGGTTTGTGTATGATGCTGATCAAGTCCCGACAATCCAGCACGCAATGCGGAGCGGTTATCGTTCTTGTTGTTAAGCACATCCTCGCGCCAGTAGCCTTTATCCGCCCATTCCTTCATTAAAGTTGCGAAATTAAGGAATGTATCTTCGAATACAGGGCTCACTACCGTATATTTCTCCTCAAATGATTTGGTCGTATACACTGGCAAATAGCCCGTAGAGATCGGAAGCTCTAATTGATCCGTGTAGGACGCTGCATACCCGCCCCATGTGCTTGTTGCTGCAACAGCATCCCAAGGTATGACGCCTTCTTTATTATCTTTGATATATTGCAGGTATTTGCCAATGCCTTCCCAATCCTTAATCGGATCAGTAATTCCCGCTTCCTTCGCCCAATCGCCACGGTAGTAGAAGCCATGGTTAACCCACTGCGTATAATCGTTTTCTGGAATCAGAACGATCTTTCCTTCATATTTGCTCTCTGCCCAGTCCTCTTCCGGAACGGCATCCCAAGTCTGAGGCGCATACTCTGGAAGTAAATCATCCAAATTCATAAATGCGCCGCGCTGCGCATTGCCCCATGTATCAAGCCAGTCTGTACCAATCGTTATTAAATCCACCGCTTCGCCGGATGCCAGCAGCAGGTTGTACTTCGTTTGCCAATCCGCCCACTCTACCCATTTCCACTCCAACTCGGCGTTAATTTTTTCCTTCATCAGCTTATTAACCTCTGCGAGCACCTTCTCAAACTGACCGTTTTTTGGTTTATCGCCAAGTACAACGTAACTGATCTTCACGAACTTGGAAGTATCCGCTCCGCTAGTACTACTTTCCTTTTTATCCTCTTTGTTGCCAGAACAGGCTGCAAGGCTGATGATCATTATAACCGCGATTAGCAGAGCGGAAATCCTCTTGAAGTTAGTCATCTCACTTCTCCCCTTTGTTTTCATAATTCGGGCAAAGCCCGCTATGTGAAGAGGCCAGATATCGGCCTGCGGCACATCAGCCTTTTACAGCACCAACTGTAATTCCTTTAATGAAATACCGTTGTACAAATGGGTAGAAAAGGATAACCGGACCCGTCGCCACTACAGCAGTAGCCATCTTCATCGACTCCAAAGGCATATCACGAAGCTGCACATTAGAGGCTGCAGACGAATTTCGGATAAAATCAGCGCTGGTCACAACGTTATACAAGAACAGCTGAAGTGGACGATACTTCATATCCGGCGAAAGAAACAGCATGGAGTTATACCACTCATTCCAGTAGCCGAGCGCGATAAACAGACCAATGGTAGCTAGAGCTGGCGTAGTCATCGGCAGAATCAGCTTTAAAAAAATCGTAAAATCGCCGGCTCCATCGATTTTGGCCGATTCGGTAATTGCATGCGGGATGGATCGTACGAAGCTTTTCATCATGATAATGAGAAAAGGACTGAGCAGACCCGGAAGAAGGATCGCCAGATAATTGTCCTTCAGCGTCAAATACTGCGTCATCAGTAAGTAGAACGGCACAAGTCCACCGGAAAACAGCGTCGTAAAATAAATGAAGAACGATATCCCATTACGATAGCCGAAGTCTGGACGCTGAAGCGCGTAGCCCGTCATTGCTACGAGGAAGAGACCAAAGGCCGTCCCCACAATAGTGATCCCCATCGTGACAAGATAGGAGCCAATAATCAGATCAGGATTTTCAAATACGATCTTGTAGGCAAATGTACTAAAATCGCGCGGCCACAGGTTAAAGCCATATTTCTTGATCGTACCCTCCGCTGTCAGCGAGGTGCCGAGTACGAGCAGGAAAGGCAATAAGCAGCACAGGGAAAATACTGAAATAAAGAGATATCCGAAACCTTTCACGATGATTCCGCTTATGTCTGTTCGAATGCTGCTTGATTCTCCCTTATTTTCCAAATTCGACACCTCCTAAAATAACGAGTTTTCGGGCGAAGCTTTCTTCACAAGCCAGTTCGCAGTCAAGACGACAACAAAACCAAATACCGACTGATACAGGCTTACAGCACTGCCTATCGAGAAGTTAAAGTTCGTCATAAGGGAGCGAAACACATAGGTTTCGATAATGTCGGTCGTCGGATAGAGGGCCGTATTGTTAGCGCCTACTAGGTTGAAGAACAGACCGAAATTCCCTTTGAGAATGCCGCCGAGCGAGAACAGCATCAAGATGATGAAGGTTGGCTTCAGCCAAGGAAGCACGATGTATATAATGCGTTGGAAGGCATTGGCACCATCAATTTCTGATGCCTCGATAATCTCATTATCCAGACCCATGATCGCTGCAAAATAAATGATGGAACCGTACCCGGTTGACTGCCATAGGTAAGTTAGGACGATAATAATCGGCCATATTTTCGGATCAGAATACGTCTTGACGGGCTCCATGCCCAGCGACTCGAGCAAGCTGTTCAGCAAGCCGTAGTCGTAGCTCAAAATATTGTAGGCAATAAGACCGATCAGAACGGCGGATATAAAATGAGGCAGAAACATGAGCGTTTGTGTTATTTTCTTGAACCATTTCTTACGAATCTCATTTAGCAGAATGGCTACAAAAATTTGCATTACATTTCCCAACACGATAAATACCAGATTGTAAGCAACCGTATTGAACGATAGACGCCATAGGTCGCCATTCATAACGAGAAATCGGAAGTTATCAAACGCAACAAAAGGGCTTCTGAAGATGCCATCGGAGTAATTGTAGTTAATAAAAGCGAGATACAAGCCGGGCATCGGCAAGTATGCAAAAATGATAAAGAAGGCAATGGCCGGCAAGCACATAAGGAGAAGCGTTTTGTTGTTCCAAAATCGTCTGAGCTTGCTGCTGTTCATTTGCTGCCGCTTAGTTTGCGCCGTCCTCTCGACTATGGTTGTTTCCATCCTTTTTCCCCCCTTGTCGTCAAATGCTAGACGGATATGAATTCAATCGATTCCAAACGACCTTGCTTCACTCGATCCACTGCCTCCAGCAAAATCATTAAGCTCCCTTGCCCCGCTTCATACCAAGCGCCCGGCAAATAAAAGGAATCGGGGCTGCCGCCTGACATTACAGGTCTATGGGCATCGCTTGGAAGCCACATTCGCCCAACGATTTTCCCCTCCAAAAATACGGTCATTTTCAGCCCAGTCCCTGAAACTTTCGCTCTCCACCCCTTACCTGCCTCCGAATTGACGGTTGAGGTGTACAGCCATGCGGTCTGCCCTCTCTCCAACGTGATTGGAAACTCGTTCATTTCCCCTTGCTCTCTCAGGCTTTCTGCATGAGCGATAAGCTCCTTCTCCTCCGCCGCATAAACTGCGAAGTTATCGGCAGCCTGACCTTCATACAAGTACACCTGTCCGGAAGGCAATCCGAGTACCCGCTCAACGTATACCGTCAGTTCTACCGTTGCTCCAGCTGACACGTGATCGGATATGTCGAAGTATGGATCAAATGGGTGTATCGCTCCTATGTCCTTGCCGTCTACAAACAGCCGAGCGAGTGACTGAATGCCTTGAAAATGCAGCGTCCATGAGTTGGCTGAATCAGATGCTTGAAAGGTTTTTCGGTAATATTCAAATGCCGGATGATCTGGAGACAACCAGCCTCCGAAGTTAACGATCGGCCACATGCTGCAATCAGGCGACTCCGTTAGCTCACTGCGAAGAACTCGATCTGACGCGCGATATACACTCCAGCTATGGCTAAGGTCCTGAACCTCCGTTATTGCCGCCAAACCTTTCAACCCCTTCAACGCATGCAATCGGAGTGCTGGAAGTCTCGCATCGTCAAAGTTCGAATGTCCCCAAATTTCTACTCTTGCAAGCAGTCTTCCATCTTGCAGTCCGCTGCTGAGCGGAAGATAGGAGCTGCCTCCGCCAGGCGCAACCGTTCCGGCATACTGCCCCCCAGCATACAGCGATACAACATCACTGCCCTGCCGAATTAGAAGACCTTTCACCGCTTCGGCTTCTGCCAGCTGAACAGTCGCATCATACCAGGCATAGCCGCGATAAATTTCAAGCTGTTCCAAGTAATCTGCTTCCTTAGAAGCAGACTGCCCTTTCCTATCCATCTCGTTCATAGGTGATGCGGCATCAAAAACATGTAAACTCCACTCCGCTGCGGAAATTTCGGGACGATCAGAGTATTGCAGCGGCTTTCCATGGTTTATCGTGCCGTTTGCGCTGCTCATATCATTAATATAAAGCGCTTTCAATCTGTCCGTTATAAATAACTTTAGCTCACTTCCATCCGAAGCTATGATCGAACAGATGCTGTCCTCACTACCGTCGAAGGAGATCCTCACCTTACTTTCCTCTATCGTTTCGACTTCTGCATTTTCAGCCTTCACCTCAAGCGGCGGGGCGTCCAGCAGCAAAATAATTTCACCGTTTCCTTCCGTATGAAAGGCGAGACATGTTTCAGCATTGGCCGTATCTGCCATATACAGTTCAGCTGTCGAGCTCTCTAATAATCCTTTTACACCCCATAGCTGGAGTGGAACTTGGGACGGAAGCGCGAGAGACCTGCCCGCTCTAAGTGTAAAAGTACGCTTAGGAGCTGTATTCGAATCATTGACCATCTCAACGGCTATTTCTTTGTCTTGATCATCCAAATTCGTTATGAATCGAAGACTTCCGCCGCCTTTTAGCTTCAAGGTGTAAGGGCCGACTACTCTATCGCATTCTCCAATCAACTTACTGTCCGCGCACAGGCCATGTCCGGGTATTGCTTCAGCAAGCGGAGCTCCGTATGCTGCGATCAATCGTCCAAGCAGCCTGCCCTCATAAGCTTCCTCGCGAAGATGTCCTTCCGGAGAGATCATACCGCCAAAATCATAATCCGAGGTTAAAAATGCCAGTGGCTTGCCCCAGTTGTTCGTAGCATTCGTGAAGCCAAAATCTGTACCTGACACTTGCAGATAAGGACCAAGCAGCTTAGCCCCGCAAGAAAGCAATCTACGCAGCAGATAATGTGCTCGATTTGTCTCCGTTACGAGCAGCGGATAGCCGAGCCCCGCTAATGTTTCAGTATAGTGGAGCACCTTCTGCTCAAATCCAGCCTCCCGGTTATCCGGATAGAAGTTGCAGGTTAGCACTACTTGTTCTGCGAGACCCGAAGCTTGAAGCAATCCTCCTTGCCCGGCACAAGCGAACAGCGGAACTGTGATACCGTGATTAAGTACCATATCGCGCAGTGCACTTATATATCCTTTCGGGTCATGACAATCATAGAAATCGAGCTCGTTATCGAGCTGAACGCCGATTACCGTTCCGCCTTCTCCTGCTTGATTCTGTTTTAACAAGGGGATGATGTGATCAAACCATTTCGAAACATAGCTTAGGAAGCTCGTGTCATTATCGCGAAGCTTTAGTCCTTTGGTCAGCAGATAAGCTGGAAGAGCGCCCCCATCCCATTCTGAGCAAATGTATGGGCCTGGTCTTGCAACGATATATAAGCCTGTTTCCGCAGCAGCCTCCAGAAATGCGGAAATGTCACGCTCACCGCTGAAATCCCATTCCCCTTCTGCCGTTTCATGATAATTCCACGGAAAATACACATCGATGCTGTTATAGCCGAATGCTCTCAGCTGCTCCATCCGCTCTTTCCAATGCGCTCTTGGTATGCGGAAGTAAAACAGTGAAGCACATAGCAAAATATGAGGGGTCTCCTGAATTTTCACGGCATCCGCATCAAACCTTACGGCTGCTCTTGCTCCAATGTCCATGATCATGTCAAAACCTCCAACGAATTAGGCTAAAAGCACGAAATATGTAACCCGTTTCATGTAACCCGTTACATAAATAAACAAAAATAAATACACGTCATAACCGAGGTAAACAGATCGCAATTCTGTACGGTTCACTGATGTGTATTTATGTCATTCCCTCTAGGTTGAAGTAGCAAGGAAGTTTATGTAACGGGTTACATTCTTATCGATGATAACCTGTAATGTTTTTACATTTAGATTGTATGCAACAATGTAAGCGTTGTCAATATTTATTTATAAACTCATTCCTATGCCTTAATTTCTACCCGCGGCGGGGCTGTAGACTCCCTAACGATGAGCTCTGGCCTTAATTTCGTGCTTTTGCTGACTTTATTTTTCGTAATCATTTGATGGAGCAATTCAGCTGCCTGCCTTCCAACCTCATAACATTTTAAAGAAATCGTCGTCAGTTCAGGTATGCTGTTCGAGGCATAAGGAATATCGTCAAACCCAATTAGTGATAAATCATGCGGTATACGAAGACCTGCTTTGTGAGCTACCTTCATTACGCCAATAGCGACTAAATCGTTCGCGCAAAAAATGGCAGTTGGCCGCTCGGGCAGTGCTAGGAGCTGAGTCATAAGCAGCTTTCCGCTTTCTACCGAAAATCCTCCGTCGCATATCCATTCCTTACGCGTGTTCAGACCGTTTTTCTCCATTGTTTTCACAAAACCGCGAATGCGCTGTATCGTATTAGACATATTTCTGAAACCGCCAACGAAGGCTATATCTGTATGCCCCAAATCAATTAAATGCTGCGTTGCCAGCTCGGCACCCTCCAGCTCATCGGAATATACCCGCGTCATCCCTTCACCAGGAAGATTGCCGTTAATGAGCAGCAGTGGAACCCTTTTACTAGCTTCGGCAACCTCGTCCACCAGCTCCTTACCCGGTCTTGCTAGATTAATTCGACCGCCTATCATCACGATCCCATCTACTTGCTTCTCCATCAGGATACTCAAATATTGTGATTCTCTCACATACTGCTCTGCTGAATCTCCATTGGTTGAAACGGTATCACAAAGAAAAAAAGTATACCCCTTGCTCCGTGCTTCCTGATCAAGACCAGACAATACCTCAGGAAAAAAAGGATTGGTTATATCGGGTAAAATAACACCTATCATCCCTGTTTCCTTCTTAAACAGACTTCTAGCAAGCGCATTAGGCTGAAACTGATATTTCGTAATTAACTCCATAACTCGCTCTCTTGTCGACTTTTTTACCGGAGCCGTATTATTGATTACCCGCGACACAGTAGCTACTGAGACGTTGGCTTCCCTAGCAATATCATATACAGTAACCGGCTTAATAGCTGCTCACTCCTCAGACAAAAAGTTCCATGCTTCAGTAGAATAACAGACTTTTGATTAAATAGAAACGGACTTTTCCTATTTATTTACAAGTTAAGCCGATAGGAAATAGAGATGATCTCTCTACATTCCGCTCGGCTTATCCTGCTCATTTATACACTTCACCTAGATTAGCCTCTTGAAACAGACTTCATGTGCCCCAGTTCATACCTCCGCTTAAACCATACGCTCACACCAGCTGCTGCCATCACTAATCCGGTCGCAACGAATATCCAGTGGATACCCACAGCTAGTCCAAGCAGGCCGCCGATGAGCGGGCCAAGCATGGCACCGAACTGATTCGCGCTCGTCGTTAAACCAAATGATCTGCCTCTAAACTGCTCACCTGTGCTTTGCAAAACAAGCGTATTCACGATGGGAGCGATGCCCGCCATAAACAATCCGAATACGAATTGTACGATGGCAAACAGCCATAAATCTTGAACAAAAAACTGCATGCTAATGACTGATCCGGCACAAAGCAAGCAAATGATCAGTATGCGGTAATAGCCCTTCTTCTCGCCAAGTCTTCCCCAGATTGGAGATGCCACAATACCAGCAATCCCGATAAGAGAAAGCACCAAACCTGCTGACAGCACAGCTCCTTGCAGTCCGCCCTGAAGCTTGGCGATATGAAGTGTGAGCAGCGGCTGTATCATATTGACCGAAAGCTGAACGAGCGCAAGCAACAGAAGCATACTCATGAGTGCGCGGTTGCGAAAAGCCATTCGATAAGTGACTGGCTCCGCTTTTTTCTTCCCGGCTGCCGTACCCTCCGTTGGTTCAGCTTTTCCCTCCCTAACCCATACAATAACCGCTGCTGTAGCTGCCAAAATAATAATACCTGCAACGACGAAGGACCTGCGCAGTCCGAATGCTTCTGCCAGCAGCCCTCCGAACAATGGTCCGAGAATACCGCCTGTCATCGTACCCGCTTGCATCATCCCGAGACTCCAAGCAAGCTTCTCCTTCGGAGCAACCGACGCTACGATCGACATCGAGGCCGGGACGAATCCGCCTACAAAACCGTGCAGCATTCTGACACCCACAAGCTGCCAAGGCGTCTGCACGAAGGCAATTAAGGCATAAATAATGGCCAGACTGAGCCCTGCTCGTATGACCATTTTTCGCTTCCCGTATTTGTCTGCAAGCAATCCCCATAGAGGAGCCATCACTGCTCCGACGAGAAAAGCCGATGAGTGCACAATGCCCGCCCATAGGTTAACAGAGCTTTCCGGCACCCCCAAATCGAAGAGGAACAGCGGCAGAAAAGGAACCGACATCGTATAGCTTGAGCTGCAAAACAGAACGCCGAACCATAAAATCCACATTGTACGCTTCCATGATTCCATACTTGGCAACCCCCTGTATGCCTTGCTGTTCAAGGTCCGATTCATTTTTACTTATACCCACTATACCCCTCCTTTACCATTTGTTCAAAAACCGCAATATGGAGCAATAACAAGAAAACCCCAGACTAACAACGTCAAATGATACTTAACAGCGTTATTTGCGCTTAGAAGCACAAACTTCCCTAGGTTACTCTTCTGTAAGCATACATATGTGCTTATTGCACCAGTTCGATGTGTGCGAGACCATGAAAAATGGACGTAAGCGCATATTTGCTCTTACAGCCTCAAAGTAACCTAGGTTACTCTTCTGTAAGCACACATGTGTGCTTATTGCACCAGTTCGACGTATGCGATAACTCGAAAAATGGCTGTAAGCGCATATTTGCTCTTACAACCTCAAAGTAACCTAGGTTACTCTTCTGTAAGCACACATATGTGCTTATTGCACCATTTCGATGTGTGCGAGACCATGAAAAATGACCGTAAGCGCGTATTTGCTCTTACAGCCTCAAAGTAACCTAGGTTACTCTTCTGTAAGCACACATATGTGCTTATTGCACCAATTCGGCGTATGCGATACCTCGAAATATGGCTGCAAGCCCCCACCTACCCCATGTAAGCCAGCAGCGCTCCAGCTTCCTCATGCTCCGGCTCAAGCTTTAAGACCCGATGGGCATATTCCGAAGCATCCGCTTCATCACCATTCTCATAACAGCAAAGCGCCAGTTTGTAGAGAATATCAACATCAACAGATACCGCATACTCCTCCAGTGAACGTTCAAAAAACAGTCGTGCATCGTCATACAGCTCCAGCTCGAAGAACAGGTTGCCGCAATCCAGAGCCAAGTCATGCTGCTCGTTCAGCTTATAATAGCCGGCCCACATTAAGTGTATGCCGTGGCGAAGATCTTCCGCTTCTTCATCGCCGCAGTCTAGCAGCAGTGACTGGATACGCTTAGCACTCTGAATGAACAATTGAGCATCATAACGACTCAATCGCCAAAAGGCCAAAATAGTAAACAGCTCTAGCGATTCCAGATTCTCATCAAACCATAGCTTCATGCTAAAAAAATCATCCGGTCCAAAACAATCAACAAACCTGCGATAGGCTAACCGTGTGTTGGCGTAGCTTACAGGTTGATCCAGCATAATAATGCAGCCAACATTCAAATTTTTATAGTGATGCTCCGTAAAATAAGTCAATGCACCCTTCTGCTCAAAAACATGCTGTATCGCATGATAGTTTGCTGTTAAGGAAAAGCTGCCGTGATGAATAAGCTTCGGAGGCTCAGCAAATTCCCAATTTTCGATTCGATGATCGCCTTTGTCTGCCGTAATCAGAACAAATCCCGCTTGAGATAGCCGTCCAAGTCGTTCTAAGCATTCCAGCCCAATTGTCGGAAAAAGAATATGTGAATCTTCAAGCTTTTGCTGATATAGCTCAATGACAGATCGGTAAGGAAACGACGCCTGCTCATATTCAGCAGCTCTCTGATAATGATATTCGGGCACGACCTGCCCCAGTATGTCCGCCTTAGTAGGCTCACCATCCCGAGTAGGAAACTTCAGAGAAACTCTACACTCATAAATTTTGCTTTCATCCACATAAATTAATTCCTGCGGGATGCTGTCAAAAAAGTAATTGGCGATGATTAGCAGCGGCTGTGCCAGATCGCTCGTCCCTATTGTGATACCAGATTGCGTCAAATGCAGCTCCGTATCCTTTACCGCATCAAACACGGCGAAATCCAACAACCCCTGCTCCACAAAACGTTGCAGGCTCGGATGCTGCTGCCAATAGGTTATATTTTTGATCGGCAAATCACTCATGACATAGCGGAAAGGAGGAAGCTCCATTCCTGCAAAATCGATCAGTTCCTGCAGTTCCTTAATGACATGAAACGCCAATCCGCCCGATCCCGCCCCAAGCTCAAGTATCGTAACCGGTTCCGTTAAATGCCCCTGCCGCGCACGGTCCTGCAAAAATCCAAATACGATTTCAGCATAGGCTGATGCGATAATTGGATTATTCGTAATATACTGCGGCACTTCATCGTTCTGCCATGCCTTTATGCCCTGCTCTTCAAAATAAGAGCGCTGCAGCTCCCAAATGGGCGCCTCGCTAAATCGATACGCTAGCTCCTTGTCATTGGTCATTCTTCAAAACCTACTTCTCTTCATATTTTTATAGAAAAAAAAGCCAATCTAATCACTAACGATCAGATTGGCTTTGGTGATTGGACAGTTTAGAACATTTTCGTCGTCCACGACTCACAGTTCCATGTATCCGTTACGATATCACGGTAAAACTCCGGTTCGTGGGAAATAAGCAGGATGCTGCCTTTGTACGCCTTAAGGGCGCGCTTCAGCTCATCCTTCGCATCCACATCCAAGTGATTGGTAGGCTCATCGAGTACGAGCAAATTCGTTTCACTGTTGATCAGCTTGCATAGGCGAACCTTAGCCTTCTCTCCACCGCTAAGCACAGCGATTTTGCTCTCGATATGCTTAGTTGTCAGCCCACACTTGGCGAGTGCCGCGCGTACTTCGAATTGTGAGAGTGAAGGGAACTCTTTCCATACTTCCTCAATACAAGTATTATAATTCGTATCCTTAATTTCCTGCTGGAAATAACCGACTTGTTGATGCTCCCCGCGCTGAACGGTACCCGACAAAGCTTGAATTTCACCTAAAATACTGCGCAGCAGCGTCGTTTTACCAATTCCATTCGCACCTACGAGCGCAATCTTCTGACCGCGTTCCATACGAAGGTCGAGCGGCCTGGACAAAGGACTGTCATAACCGATAACCAGCTCTTTCGTCTCAAATATGAGCTTGCCTGAGGTTCTGCCATCCTTGAAGTTAAATTGCGGCTTCGGCTTTTCCTTCGCTATCTCAATAACATCCATCTTATCGAGCTTCTTCTGCCTTGACATTGCCATGTTCCGCGTCGCTACGCTCGCTTTGTTACGTGCAACAAAGTCTTTCAAGTCAGCTATTTCCTGCTGCTGACGTTTATATGCGGATTCAAGCTGCTGTTTCTTCATCTCATGAACCTGTTGGAAATATTCATAGTCACCAACATAACGGTTCAGCTCTTGATTTTCCATATGATAAATGAGGTTAATTACACTGTTAAGGAACGGAATATCATGCGAAATGAGAATGAATGCATTCTCGTATTCTTGCAGGTAACGCTTGAGCCATTCGATATGCACCTCATCGAGATAGTTCGTTGGCTCATCGAGGAGCAAAATGTCCGGCTTCTCGAGCAGCAGCTTCGCTAGCAGCACCTTAGTCCGCTGACCTCCGCTAAGGTCATGAACGTCCTTATCGAGTCCAATATCGGTAAGCCCAAGACCCCGGGCAGTTTCGTCAATTTTCGCATCGATCAAATAGAAATCCTGATTCGTTAGCGTATCTTGAATCGTCCCAACATCCTCAAGCATTTGCTCTAATTCCTCAGGAGTAACATCGCCCATCCTGCCGTACATATCGTTCATTTCTTGTTCCATATCGAACAGGTACTGAAAAGCTCCCTTCAGCACGTCCCGCATCGTCATTCCTTTGCTAAGAACTGCATGCTGATCGAGATAACCTACACGCATCCGCTTGGACCATTCAACCTTGCCGTCATCCGGCTGGAGTTTGCCTGTGATGATGTTCATAAAAGTGGACTTGCCTTCGCCGTTCGCGCCAATCAGTCCAATATGCTCGCCTTTAAGCAGGCGGAAGGATACGTCGTTGAAGATCGCGCGATCCCCAAAGCCGTGGCTTAGTCGTTCTACGTTTAATATGCTCATGAATGACACCTTTTCTTTTGGAATATTATCGTTTTATTATAAACGTTAATGGGTCTACAACTCAATGTGAGATTCATTCCTTTCACTTTTGCTCCGGATTTCTGAAAGAAGCGACGTCCTTGGTGTTCATATACGGAACTTCTAGCTTCATTCTATTGCTGACTCTCCCGATTATCGGCAAATTAAAAAAACACCCAAATAATCTTGCGGCTGCTTGAACTCGCAAGTTAGATGGGGATTAACTAAACCTATTCGTTTGGAAGTTTCATTTGCATAGACGAGACTATTTACTTTCTTGCTGTGCGACGCGAAGCTGCGGATACCCGTGGTTTTGCGTCGTACTTTTTATTTTTCATTCTTGTTTTACTAGATACGCTGCTTACAGTTGCTTTCGGTCCAAAGAATGAGCCCACTACTTTAAAAGTTGGAGGGATCTGTTGAACGAAGCCAAACAACTGCTGCATTCTTCCCATCATGGACATGATTCCATCAATACCGCCGATTCGACTAAACATAGAGCCTGCTCTTTCAAAGTTAGGCTCAATAGTAGATTCAACCGGTTGACTAAAGCCATTAAATGGTTCATCTACAGCAGGAAGAATCGCGCTAATACGAGCTCTTTTTTTTCTTTCCACTTCGAATCACATTCCTTTACTCTTTAATATTAACCGAATGTTTATTCAGTAAGGTTGAAATAGGACTACTTCAAAATATGCCAGTCATCCTCTATCGGTATGGTTGTTCAACTATAAAACTCAAATTTGAAATACTATTTGAGGAACGTCTTCTTAATCGCCTCTAAATACCCGTAGCCGTACAAATCGTCCGGCAATAGATAGCTCGTCTCCGTCCACTCGTTCCAGCTGTTCACCGTGACGAGCGGAGGCTGCTCCGGATGCGCGTCCGCATATTGCTTCGCTTGTTCGAACGCCTTCTGAACGTTCTCTGGCGTATTGTTCTGAACAACAGGCATTACGCGTTCCTTAAACCTCGGATTATTGTCCCAGCCAACCGAAATGTGCGGATAATAAGGAATGTCGTACGCAGCATCGATACGCGACCACTCTTGAACGACATCCACCATAATTTCATTGTAATCGCGGTCCACGTTCACGAAATGAACGTACTGATAGTGAGTCAAGCTGTCGAAACCGAGCAGCTTCACAATTTCTTTCGCAGATACCTTCTCCCCACCGTCAACACAGCTGAGATTGAAGTTCTGCTCGCCCCACAAAGTGAGCTGCAGGTGCAAGCCGGGCAGGCCTTCTTCGATGCATTTGGCTCTGAACCAAGCGAATGCATCTTTTGTTTCCTTGGCGCCGCCCAAGCCTCTCATCAGATTGGCAAGATCATAAATATTGAAAATCGGTTTGCCTTCGATCGTGTAGTAAGACGGGTGCTTAAAATATTGATTAATCAAGCGATCGGCGATGATCTCGAATTCCTTGCGGTCGACCGCGCCATCCCAGATCATGGAGCCATCTATATCGTGCGACAAACGGATATCCCATGTATTATTCACGCTATGGTTGGCCCACATCAGATAAAATTTCACTCTATCGTTGTTTCTCGCCTTCAGATAACCGTCGTTGAGGCAATTTTCCAGAAAGGGACGTTTGTCGTACCAGTACCAATCGTAAATGAATACGTTAACGCCATGGTCCGCCGCCGCGTTGATCTGCATCTCCATCACGTATGGGTCTGCTTCGTTGCAGTACCCCCATAGCGGCTTACGAGGCCAATTATGCTCGGGAAACTTCTTAACGGCATTCTTGACGGACTGCCATTCGCCCATGCCTTCTGGCCAGAACATTCTCGTACGCGGTTCGTCTCCCGTATAGGCAGGCCATATATATGCTGCGACGTCATATTGTTTGCTCAAGTTCATCCCTCTTTTCAATAGAATTACCAGTTATGAAAACCCTTATATATCACTCATTATAGCCGGTAGCCCTCACTCGAATAGCGGTAAAAACGACAATAGATATAGGTAAATAAGACAAGTGTAGCAAGCGACGGTTTGGACACTATGGGAGTTACATCCTCCATCACAACTTCACCATCCCGGATGAAGAAAATGACAAAGGCATAATTATTACCGATGTATTGGTGCACCAAATGTCGGATTAATACCTACAAAACCTGATATTCTAATTGTGAGAGGAGGTGCACATAACTTTGCTTGAAAAGATGAATGATGCCTTGCGTTATATTGAAGATAACCTTACGAATGAGATCGATTTTAAAGAGGTAGCGAGGAAGGCTTTTTGTTCAGAATACCATTTTAAAAGAATGTTTTCGTTCCTTGCTGGTGTAACATTGTCAGAGTACATTCGTCGTAGACGCCTTACTCTTTCAGCGTTCGAGCTTATTAGCAGCAACATAAAGATAATTGATGTTGCTGTCAAGTATGGATACAGCTCACCTGACTCTTTTACAAAAGCATTCCAGAATATGCACGGTGTGACGCCTTCTGAAGCTAGACATAACGGTCAATTTCTTAAATCTTATTCACGCATGACTTTTCAATTGGCAATTAAAGGAGGAGATCAAATGAACTATCGCATTGAAGAAAAAGAGGCGTTTCGCATTGTAGGAATTAATAAAAGAGTGCCTATCCAATTCAACGGGGTAAATGCGGAGATTGCTTCTATGTGGCAAAGTTTAGATGCCGAGAGAATCGATACTTTAAAGAAACTTTCAAATGTGGAGCCACTCGGATTACTTAGCGGTTCCACGAATTTCTCTGAAGGCAGAATGGATGAACAGGGGGAGCTTGATCATTATATAGGTGTTGCAACTACAAAGGATTGCCCTGCTGATCTCACACAACTTGATGTTCGCGCATCAACATGGGCTGTTTTCGAAGCAGTTGGACATTTTCCGGATACCCTTCAAAGTGTATGGGGACGAATCTATTCAGAATGGTTCCCATCCTCTAATTATGAACAAACGGAAGGCCCGGAAATCCTGTGGAACGAGCACAAGGACGTTTCTTCACCTACCTTTAGAAGCGAAATATGGATCCCCGTCTCAAGAAGAAAATAACATTTCGAATCATCCGCCACTAGTGCGTATCAAGAGTTTCAGAAAAACGAGTTTGGCTCCCAGTTGTGCCTACAAGGAGCCTTTCTGCCGTTTTTAATCGCTCACCTGATTTGCTGGCTTGTTGCGCTGGAAGGCAAGGCCGATCTACATGTACAGCGCTCCTTTCTCCGAATTTTCCGTCATGGCATTGATCCAGGTGATGCTTCTTTGCTCCAGATGATGCATCCACTGCGACGGTTGGGGGACATCGGTAACGATGACGTCGATATCTTTCAAATCTAATATTTTATAGGGACAGCTGTTGCCAAACTTCGTATGGTCCGTCATGACGACGGTCAGCTTGGCCGTACTTACCACTTTGCGCAGCAGATAACCTCGCTCCAGATCAAAGCCCGTGATGCCCTTATCAATCGTAAATCCGTCCACCGATATGAGTGCCTTGTCGACATGGAAGTTCTCAGCCATCGTCTCCGCCATTCCGCCGCCAACCCTGGAATACCGGGGCAGAACCCGGCCCCCAAGCAAATAGATGTGACCGCTAAACAATCCCTTGCCGTATAAATCCATAACCAGGCGCAGCAAATCAAAGGAATAGACGACAACCGTAATGTTCTGCTTATCCTGCAGGTAGTAAATCACCTGCATCGGTGTGGAACCGTCATCAACGAAGACAACATCATTGTCTTCGATTAAGTCGGACGCCGCCATACCGATTTTCTTCTTCTCCTCAGCACGCACGACTTCCCGGTTAAGATGCGGCAGCTCCGCCCGGGAGACGTTGACTTTGACCGCACCGCCGTAGATCCGCTTCAGAAGTTTCTCCCTCTCCAGTTCTTCCAAATACCGGCGGACCATCTCTCCCGAAACCTTCAGCTTCTCGGATAAATCTGACGTGCGCACTAAACCTTCGAGCTCCAAAGTATCTAGAATGATCTTCTTACGTTCTTCTCCAATAAACGACATGCTGCCAGCCCCTTCTTATCCTTAGCCGTGTTTCCCGGTACTTAATGAGCCCTTTCTCAGCCTGTGCTTCAACCGGGTCGAGCTAATCTCCAGCACAATGGCAAAGAAAAGAATGAAATACGTCAGAGCACCGATCTCCCTAATATCGTAATACAGACTGCCGGCCATATATAAATCGTAGCCTAGTCCTCCGGCTCCAGCCGCAGCTCCCATAGCTAGCGCATTGGAAAAATTCATTTCCAGACGCAGAAACGTCCACGAGATCAAATAGGACAGGGAAGATGGAAACACAGCTTGAAATACGATTTGTATTCGGTTGGCGCCGCTTGCTTTCAACGCCTCGAGCGTACCGCTATCGATTTCCTCGAATGCTTCGGAATAAGCTTTCGTCAAGTAGCTTATCGTATGCCAGGTCATTCCGATGACTGCGGCCACACTCCCAAGTCCCGATGAAACGGCAAAGATGAGGACCCACAATATGGTTGGTACTGCCCGAATGACCGCAACTAAGGCCCTGACGAAGCCTGACACTTTATTGCCGCTTAAATTGCGTGCCGCAAGCAAGCTGAGTCCGAAAGCAATAATGGCTCCAAGAATCGTCGTCAATACGGCAAGCCCCAACGTAATGAATGCGGAATAGACGGCCTTCCCGAAGGTGAAATGCTTGAAATGCGGCTCCAGAAACATAAGCCTGAAGTTATCGAGCATCAGTACCATGCCCTCGTCAAACGGGATGTACTTACTCTCTAGATTGAACAGGGCGTACAGCGTAATGACAGCGATGACAAGCAAAGTGGCTTTGACTGTGAAATTCGCTCTATTGAACGGCTTCCTGCGCAGCGGCTCCGATGAAACGCGAGCGGCGATGCGCGATGAATCCATTTCTGAGTTGTTCATCAACATATTAATCCCCCTACACGATAACTCTTCGAATGGCATTGGATATCAATTCGATGACTAGCACAGCCATCACAATGACGAGTACGACCAAACTGGCCGAAGCATAGTTCAAGCTTTTATAGTAAAGATCGAACGAGAACCCAATCCCCGTTCCGGTCAAGATTCCCACCAGCGTAGCGCTTCGAATGTTCGTCTCTACCATATACAGCAGCCAGCTGATCATCTGAGGCGTGCCGGACGGCAGAACAGCTCTGCATACGATCGATAAATATCCGGCCCCCGAAGCCTTCAATGCTTCTACGGAGCTGCCGCTGACCTCGTCGATCGTCTCCATAAACGCCCGTGTCAAAAATCCAAAGCTCGCAAACAAGAGTGCCAGAAAACCGGTCAGCCCGCTCTGTCCGAATGAGAAAAGCAGCACCATCGCCCAGGCTGAAACGTCGACATTCCGAAACAAGGTTGCGATAAAGCGGGAAACCGTACTGAAAAACCCGTTAACTTTGGTCGTATCCGACCCCAGTACAGCAAACACGACAGCGCCGACGGCCCCAACAGCAGCAGCTGCGATGGACATAACAAGCGTATCCAATAGCTTCGACATAATTTTCGGAAGCTTAGATATCGCCTTTGCATCGGGATAGAAGTTGGATGCTGCCCACTTCACCGCTTCGGGGAAAGAGAGTACGCCCTTCACAAGATTAAACTGAGTCAAGGCGGACGCCGCCCAGACGATCATAACAACCCCTAACAAAAGGAAAAACGTCCGTCTCCGCTTACGTAAAAAGAACTTATCCAATTTCATACGATAACCGCGCCTCCTGCTTGAAGGAGGGAGCCTCATCCATAATCAGCGTCCCCTTGTCGGACCCGTAAATATGATGAATACGATCCGTCGTTAGTTCCTGTGGCGTCCCGTTGAACACAATTTTTCCCTTGTTGACCCCGATAATTGTATCTGAATATTTCAATGCGACATCGACCTGATGCAAATTGACGAGAACCGTGATGCCCATTGTCTTGTTGATGTTACGCAAATGGTCCATAATGACCTTCGAGGAGCTCGGATCTAAGGAGGCGATTGGCTCGTCACAAAGCATCAGCTGCGGCTCTTGGATGAGCGCTCTGGCAATACCGACTCGTTGCTTTTGTCCTCCGCTCAGCTGGTCACAGCGTTTAAACATCTGCTCCGACAAACCAAGCGCCTGCAGGATCTCCTGGCACTGCCGCTTCTCCTGCTCATTATAAATACCGAACGCGCCCGCAATGGCGCTCTTGTAACCCAGCCGACCATGCAGAACATTTTCCGCGACGCTTAACCGATCAACCAGGTTGTAATGCTGGAAGATCATACCGATCTTGGTCCGGAACTGCCGCAGCGCTCCCCGACTCAAACGAGAGGTGTCCTTGCCGTCGAAAAAAATCCGGCCGCTGCTTGGCTCGACCATGCGGTTGATGCACCGGAGTAAGGTCGATTTGCCCGCTCCGGAAGGACCGATAATGCTTACGAATTCACCATTCTTAATTGAGAAGCTGATATCCTCCAGGGCCATGGCGTCTTTATTGTAACGTTTGGATATGTTATCCAAAGCAAGTAATGTCGACATAAGATGCTCCTTTGCTAGTTAAAAACTGAAAATCAGACCCTGTATCGAAACTCGAACAGGGTCTGCAACCTTAATGTGAGTCTGCGTTTTCCAAAATAAAATAGTTATCAATGCTGCATTGTTCATACGAAGTAATGAATGCATCTGCATTCAAGTAGACCTCGCGCTCCCGGATCATGTCCGCATCCGTGCTTTCCTCTGGTAAAACCGCAATGGTCACGGCGACTCCAGCCGCTCTGCCCATGCGCATATCGTGCTCGGTGTCGCCCAGAATGGCGGCATCCGCAGGCGAGATGCCCATCCTTTCGCAGGCCATCTCCACCATGTCTGGATGAGGCTTGCCGCGAAGAACGGCATTACTGCCGATCACTTCCCGGAAATAATGCCGAATACCCAACCACTCTAGATGCTTGATGGCATCGTCGGTGTCGTCGGCAGTGACGACCGCCATCGGCAAATTTCTGGACATGCATTGATCGAGAAAATTGACTAGTCTGTGGCGGGCCTGTACCGGCCGGAGCATGTCGATCTCCCTATTCGTCCGGCGGATACAATCCTCCATGCAGCGGTCTGCTTCCTCGGCAGGTACCCCCAAATCGCAGATATGTTCGGTCAACAGCGTCTTCACCTGGATGTTCGTGCCGACGGACAGTAGTCCCGCCCGATCGTAGTCCACCACGTTGCCGTCTTCGTCGCAGCTGATGCCGAGCATCTGCATCATTAATTCCGTCGATGCGTTAATCTTGTATTGCTCCTGAAGCAGCATCACGATGTTACCTATCAACAGTTTGCTCCAGCTGCCCCACAAGCCAATGAAGTCCAGAAGCGTTCCGTCTTTATCGAATAAAATTGCTCTAACGGGATATGCTTTGCCCCCAACCCGAAGCAGTGCTTCATCCTGTCGGATATGCTCTCTCATCAGTTAGACAACTCCCGGATCGGGTTATACCAAGCATCATCTACCGGAAGGAACTTCGCATCCCCCGACTTCCAGAACAGTCCAGATTTCTCTGAATCCTCTGGCAGGAACACACTTTCATTGTTCGCCGTTGCTTCAGATGTCATGATATCTACGATTGCCTTGAAATCTTCATCCGAAATCGTGTCGCGATTGGCCACGAACGGACCATTCAGTACAGGCGTGACGGAGATCAGACGGAATTGCTCGTTAGACAGCTTGTCGAAAGGCTGCTCCGCCTTTTCTTTCACCTTGTACAATGCGCCTGGACGATTCGCTTCTCCCTCGGCCAGCTCGACATAGTTGCCGACGCATGTGTCGCAGAAAGCCGCGACATCAGCTTTCTTCGTCAGAAGATTGACTGCGGAGCCTTGATGAGAGCCGCCATACACGACATCGCTGAAGAACTGGCCGCTTCCGCCTTCCATTAGATCTTCGACCGTCAAGTCTTTATAAGCATCCTGCTTGGAGAAATGCGAGACAATCGCATTCGAAGGCACTTTGAAGCCCGAGGTCGAGCTGTTGGAGACAAACGAGAACGATTTACCAGCAATATTTGCGATCGAATACGCATCCTGTTCCTTATACTGCGCTTCGTCTGCTTGTCTCACCGCCAACCAGCCATAGTAGCTGGCATCGTCCAGCGTACCCGATTCACCAGAGTTCACGACGAGTGGAACCAGATTGTCGTTCTTCTTCTTGGCTTCGACGTACGAGGTCGCGCCCATGTAGGCAATATCTGCGCTGCCGTTAGTTAGCGCTTCGATCGAAATAATATAATCCGTCGTAGTGAAATGCTCCACTTTCTTACCCGTCGCTTCCTCGATCATTTTACTGATCGCGTCGCGCGTTTCCTGCAAGTCCCCACTTGATTCGTTCGGTTGCCAAGCGATTGTTATCGTCTGCTTGGAATCATCTTTTCCTTTGTTGCTGCTGCCGTTCTTAGCGCCGGAGTCATTCCCGCCGTTTCCTGCATTCGAGCATGCTGATAGCATCATGACAAGAATAAGACTCGTAAATAACATTCGCCGTTTCATTGGATCACCTGTTCCTTCTCTTTATTGGATTCGTGTCAGTCTGGCCTCTTAAGGACGGACAGCCCAGCCGTTCTACCTCCAATATTAACGTTGTATTGTAAGGTCAAAATCAAATACAACTTAAGAAATTGTAACGAAAGCGTTTACTAACCCCTGACATTCCAACATGATTGCAAATCTAGTAAATTTTTTTGTTCTGAGTTTAATATTACGAAAACAAATGCAATTATTTTCCTTATCAAGGGGAATAGGACCCGAAACCTATACATTTTAATACATCAAAAAGAGATGGTGTCGAAAGAACACCATCTCTTTTTTGGTTAAATCTAACTCCCCGAGTAGAAGAGTATTAATTCAAGCTGTCCAAGAGTGTTTTAATTTGAGGGTTAAGGTTCAATGAATTCAGAATAATCGTCAGAGCCTCAGCACGTGTAGAGGTTCCTTTCGGATCAAATACCCCCATTTGCTTGCCGTTAATGATGCCAGCTTGTGCCGCATCTTTTATTTGCTTCACTGCGTAAGAGCTTGCACTTGACAGATCCGTGAAGTTGCCTTTGGAAACATCTTTATCAACTTTATTCAAGTCGACAATACGGGACAGAATGATGACCATTTCCTCGCGGCTGATCGTTTGGTGCGGCTTGAATGTTCCGTCTCCGTATCCAGAAATAACTCCTGCGCCTGCAAGTTTCATAATTGCGTTTTTAGCCCAATGGCTGTTAATGTCTTTCAGTTCAATCTCATTATTAACTCCGCCATTGACATCGAATACACTAGCGATGATCGCTGCGAACTCAGCGCGTGTGATTTTACCGTTTGGACGGAACGTGCCATCCTCAAAACCAACGATAAACTGCAATTTCACGAATGTTCCAATGGTCTTTTCGGCCCAGTGTCCTTTGATATCAGCTAGTTTAATCTCAACATTAGATTTCTTAGCTTCCTCCACCTTGGACTCGATCGCATCAATTAAGTTCACTACATTAATAATATTACTGTTGAATACATTATCTGTAGGTTCAGGTGTCGGCGTCGGTTTAGGTGTTGGTTCAGGAGTCGGAATTGGCGGCGCCGTTTCACTATGAGTGCTTGTAATTACCTGTGCACTCCATTCACTAGCTCCTGCCGAATTTTTAGCCCTCACCTTATAGGTATGGCTAGTATTTGCTGCAAGCCCTGTGTGTGCGAACGAGCTTGAAAGATCCGTTTGAATAACACCATCCACCATCAGGTCATAGCCCGTTGCGCCTGTTACATCGTTCCAGGATACGTTAATTTGTGACTTACTTTCTGCTGTTGCTTTCAAACCTGTTGGAACAGCAGGAATTTGCTCGACGTTACCGTCACCGGTTGACACTTTTACATCATGGAAGGTACTGCCTACCTGCAGCTCATTCCCCTGTTCGTTTGCAATTACAACATGATCTAGAGAAATTGTCGTCTTATCGGTAGTTACCGTTTTTGCCGTAAACTTAAATGAAAGCAAATCACCTTGTGCGGGCACGTTCGCCCCAACGCTGGCAGCCATAATTCGAATTTGTCCCGGCGCTGTCTCCTTTTGAGCGATGACTTGGAATCCGTCTTTCAGTGATGCGATCGAATCGAGCTGCAAAATCGCCGAATCATACTGAAGCATCAAATCTTGGGCATACACCGACTGGTATACACTTTGTGTTACGCCTGTCAATCCCATCGTAAGATTGAAGGTTTCACCAGCGTTCACCTGCTGTAAACCTGTCAATGTAGTCTGAGGCATTGCAGCCGGAAGCGCCGGCGCGAAAATTGTCATTTCCGACAAACCGATATTTGATCCGCTTCCACCGGATACCTGGAATTTGACCCATGTCACCGTCTTGTCAGGGAAAGTTACAGAATAAGCGCTCCCATCATTCGGGATTCCTGAAACCTCAAAAGTGCTTCCGTCGCTAAAGGTAAGCGTTCCGCCGGGCGCCCAGTCCGTTAAATTGGGCCGATCATTGAAGATAATTTTGTTGAACGTTTGATTCGTCGTCCAATTCAGCTGAATCCATGGATTCTGTTCTCCCTTGGACGCCCATTCGCTGCCTGATTGCCCAATGATGCCATCGAATACTTTGTCGGGAGAATAATTGGCATTGAATTGCGATGAAGCGGTAACTGCAGCGGTCCACGCCGGGATCTTATTAACAGTTACTTTAATGCTTGTTGTCAAAGGCACGTTATTGGGATTTGCCACCCCAGTTGGCAAAGTTACAGTTCCATCTACAGTGAAGGTCTGTTCAGTCTTTACAGTGGGATCATAGTTTGAAGCTTCTACATTCCATGTCACCTCGGCATACCCAAAACCTTCATCGGTAACCAAGGATACTGTCCCTGGCAATCCAAGGGCATCCGCTGTCTTCGCCGTTCCGATTGCTGCCTCTGTTATGTCAACAGGCGCTGTGATGCTGTTTAAATTACCACTGTTAGTCATAAGGTCAATGTCCATCGACGAACGGTTATACATGGAATCGTCGGCGAATACCCTGATCATATATGGAGTGTCCGGCGACAAATCTGTAAACTTATACTGCCTGTATTCATCGAATGGTTTGTCTAGCGGCAGCGAAAGGCTATTAAACGATTTGTCCACTTTCCCCGTGAGCTTGTTAATAAGCTGAATATTATATTCCAAGACGCGAACATTGTCATTTGCTTGTTTTATTGTAAAAGCAACTTCGTTGTTATTGTAGGAATCGATCTTAATACCCTCTTCAAACTGCGGAGCAATAAGTTCTCTTATATCGCTCCTGCTATAGGTAAAGGCCTCTTTGCCTTCACCTACGACTTTCACAGAAGGTATGCCTACATATTCATCTGTAGCTAAATTATACTGTTTGATAATAATTTTTGGACCGTAAACCTCTATGAAATTCACGATGCGAGGTGTGGTTTTGTAGTTGATATACGAGCCTTCTATATATCCGCCGTACGGACCGCCATCAATATAACTGGAATATGAACTTGCACCGCTGTCGAGAAACGTTGCCGAACCTTGATAGTGAGAACGTTCGTCGGTCGGGTCGTATTGCGTATGACCTGACATATATACCACCTGCGAGAAGTTATTTTCGGCAATATATTTACCTACAGCATTACTTCCCGCGCTGCTCCATTGCCCTGACCACACGGTCCCGCTTATAGGGTAGTGAGAAGATACAAATATAGGTTTGGTTGGATCGTAATCCTCTTCATTTTTAATTTGGTTGAGGAAATTGGTCGCCTTCCCCACCGTTTTGTCGTTGTTATAATTTCCGTCAAAACCTACAAAATTATATCCTTTTACATTTACCCTATAAGAATCGTTAAAGAAATTGTTATCGTATGAATTCGTTGACTCGTTCCACGCGCCTGCCGAACCGATAGGTATAAATTGTTCGGCGCCACCCATATCATGGTTGCCTCTTACCATATAAAACTTCGTATTGTCTAACAAACCCTCATTTGTAAGTTTAGTGTGTATGGCTGTCAGATTTTTCATCCACACATATTCATCGGCATTGTTACCGCCGGTAACGTCGCCAGGAATAAAGAGTACATCGGCCTGTGGGAATAGTCTCAGTTCTGTTCTGTAGCCTTTTTCAATTTGCGCTATTTTTGCGGGATCGCTACTAACTTCCGGATCACTGTCCACAATCATATTTAAATCGGCGGGAGTTAATGTTTTATTGCTTTTTTGATAGATGAATAAGGCGTTATTGAGTTCACGTTTATAATAATTGATAGTTTCCTGTGTATATAATTTTACTTTTTGCGTTGTTGCAACCGTAGTTGCCGTATTCAAAACCTTTTTCAAAGACTCAAAATCGGTTTCGCTGAAGCCGTCGCCGAGACCGCCTGCTACTATTGTATTTGCTTCTGATATGGTGTCGTTAAGTGCTTTCATATCTACTTTATTTACACCGTAACTATTATAATTCGCTTGAACCATATCACTGCTTAATGCGCCTTTCCAAACATTCAGATCAGCGATATCGAATGAATTACCGCCATTTTTGCCCAATCCGTCGCTGCCTATATTTAATGGGTTTGGTGTATCTAAAGTACCTACCCCCAGCGAAGTTTCAGTCATTTTGTAACCATCAATATACAACGATCCGAGCATTTTATCTCTGTCTACAACAAATGTTACGTAACGCCAAACGGAAGCATTAAACGTGTCGCGCCCAAATTTTACTGATGCGGTCGGGAATCCTAAATTCATATTGACCGAATTGCCTGATGTATAAATCGCCCAGCCTTCGTTAGAGCTCTTAGTAAAATCCTTGTTTGATAATATGACCTGATCATTTTTAGTGTCGCCCTTATACCAGAAGGATGTGGTAAAACTGTCACTACCAAACTTCAAGCTATCCTTCGTTCCGACATAATTGTCGTCTCCGCTTTCTAAGTGCAGAGCTTTGGTCCCGGGTAATACACCGTCTACATAACTATAATTTCCATTACCTTTCAAATCCTCTTGATTTGCATCGTCCTTTAAATTATTATCGAATTTCATCGATGCAATAAGGGGATTTGCATTGGCGTCAGCAGCTTCTGTTTCTGCGTATACGCTGGTCGATAACATAGTGAATAACATCGTAAGTGCGAGCGTAACGGATAAAATTCTCTTCATTACAGAAAAACCTCCATTAATTTAAGTAAGAGCCGCCACCGAGTCCGAATACACTATCGGCTAGCAAATACAAAGTAATTTTATTGCACAACCGTTTTGGCTACGATTCCAAGGTCCACAATATCAACCTTACCGTCATGATTCACATCCGCGTTTTCATGCCAGTTCTCTTGACCTTGTTGTTTGTCGTATGCCCCAGCAACAATAGCCACGTCTCCAACAGAGTGTCTACCATCTCCATTGACATCTGCTGTGATTCTCTGCTTGTCAAACGCTTGAATAGCCGCTTTCAATGCCGCTTTCGCACTATCCACCTGCTCCTCAGTAGCATTCGAATTGTTTGCTGTCTCATTAGCTGCATCGATAGCCGACTGCAATTGTGCTTTGGAACCAGCCGTATAAAGGCCGTCCTCATTGCCTTCCACTGCTGCATCGTGCTTAGCATGAGCGCTTTCGATTATGCTTGGTAATGTTAGATTGGGCTCTACTGTCACATTGGCGGAAGATGTAAAACCTCCATCAGCAGTTGTGACCGTCACTGTCGCCTTCCCAGGAGTATGAGCGATTAGCGAAGCGCTGCTGCCTGTTGCGGTTATAGATACGACAGCAGGATCACTGCTTTCCCATGAAACTTGGCTATCGTTCGCATTATCCGGCGTAACCACAGCTGTTAAGGTTTTGGTTTGACCTTCAGTCATGATGACGTTCTGTTGATCAAGCGTTACCCCGTTAACAGGAACCCGGTCAACAACTTCGAATGTCTTGCGATCTACGATCTCATATCCGTCATTTAGCATGAAAAGAGCATCATACTTACCTGGGGCAAGTCCATTGCTGAGACTAGCCTTTCCGTCTCCAGACTTTAGATAAGTCCATGTCAGCGACACACCGGCACCTGGAGGAATATCTCCGGTTTTGTAAATTCCGACCCAATCCGACCCGCTTGCGCCAGCGCCTGTGTAAGACAGCGTGATCGCTTCCCCTTTGAGGTACTGAAGTTTGTCCATTGTTAACATCTGATCGGAAGCTGCTCCAACGACAGGCATAAAAGATACTGCAGACAAGGTGAAAATTAACATCATGACTGACGTAAAATAACCTATTAGTCGTAACGTTTTTGGATTTCGTTTTATGTTCATTTACAAATCTCCTTTTCTACCATTTTTTGTTGGAATCATGTTAGTTTGACCGCTTAAGGACGGACAGCCTAGCCGTTCTACCTCCAAATAATAAGGTTGTATTGTAAGGTCAAAATCAATTACAACTAAAGATATTGTAATGAAACCGCTTACTCCTTGCCGATGTACTAACACGATTGCAAATCTTAAGACTTCTTTCGTTTTAAGTTTAACGTTCCGATGACAAACGGAATCACCAAAAAAAAAGGCTTGGGAGTATCGAGCTTATGAATTTTGGAATAAACGAGAAGGTTCTCCTGAGGAAAAAGCAAATCACAGCCCGATTTTCCTGATGTCTCCATTCGATCGTACACTCTGAGCGACATTATCAATTCGGTCATTGCATCAGGCTTCAGACTGCGTAAGTTTGATGAACATCGTGGATGGAATAATGAAA
Source organism: Paenibacillus sp. J22P15 (assembly GCF_056269345.1). Classification (NCBI taxonomy): domain Bacteria; kingdom Bacillati; phylum Bacillota; class Bacilli; order Caryophanales; family Paenibacillaceae; genus Paenibacillus; species Paenibacillus sp. J22P15. Next base: position 87,129 of record NZ_JBWDNT010000012.1, on the reverse strand, counting down.
ATATTCCTTGGGAATTTACTATACTGGCGGATAAATGACTGCCAAACGAGCAAAAGCCCGCCCGAAAATTATATCGGGCGGGCTTACGGGGAGATCTATGTCTACACTTAGCCTTTTGCATTCGTGATCGATGTCAATATTTTATGATTCAGCCCTTCAATGCGACTCATATCGGAAGCTGCAACAGGCAATAATGGCATTCTAGGCTCGCCCGTTTCGAAACCACGCAGCTTCAAAATCGCTTTGCAAGCCCCATACAGAGACGGGAATGATAACAATTCCACAATAAGCTCATTAACGATAAACTGCCATTTCTGCGCTTCGGCCATGTCACCTTGAACATAACATTGCTCAATCTTAAGGAAAAGCTCTGGCATGACCCCATACGTACCGCCGATTCCACCGTCCGCTCCGATGCTGCGTCCGGCAAGGTATTGCTCATCAGGACCGTTTAGTACGAGAAACTCTTTGCCGCCGGCAGCCTTGAATTGCTGCAGTTCAAACGTACTCTCTGCTGATATTTTTACGCCAATTACTTTTTCCTGAGCAGCCATTTTGGTTAAGAGGCTCTTCGATAGTTGAAAGCCTGTTGTTTGGGGAATATGATAAATAATGAACGGAAGTGAAGTGCTGTCAATAATGGCTTGCCAATGAGCTTCTACGCTTTGTGGAGATAATCGGTAATAAATTGCCGGTACGGCAGACACAGCATGAGCACCCGCTTGCTCCGCATGCATAGCAAGCTCAACGCTGTCTCTGGTTGATGGAGCTCCAACATGAGCAATAATCGTAAGCTCTTGACCAACTTCAGCAATAACCGCCTCCAGCATTTGCTTGCGCTCTTCTACAGATTGCAGCATGCCCTCGCCTGAGCTTCCCCCGACATACAGACCCCTCACACCAGTAGAAGCATAATGGCGAGCTAGCTTCCGTGCTGCTTCCTTATTAATCTCCCCCTGCTCATTGTAGCTGGAGTACATCGCGATCGTAATGCCTTTAAACCGTTCTAAATCATAGCGTTTCATTGTAAAATAGCCTCCGTTTTAGAAAGTCGAATTTTAAAGTGCTTGAAATAGATCATAATGCCTGTTAACCCTTGACTGCCCCCATTGTAATCCCTTGTGTAAAAGCCTTCTGGAATAAAAGGAAGATGGCGATCATTGGAATAGAAGCTAATGCCGCACCAGCCATAAGCAGTCCGTAATTGGTTGTAAATTCGCCTCTAAGCGTAGCTACGCCAAGCGGCAGCGTCATCATTGATGTTGATCTTGTCATAATGAGTTGGCTGAAATAATCATTCCAAGAAGTAATAAACGTAAAGATCGCAAGCGCGCCTAATGCAGGCTTAAGTAAAGGCACGATAATGGTAGTGAATAATCGTATTTCCGAGCAGCCGTCTATCTTTGCAGCCTCAATCAATTCTCCCGGAATGGTTTGTGCAAATTGCTTCATGAGAAACACACCGAAAGGCCAGCCGATCGCTGGTAAAATAAGTCCTTTATAGGTATTCACCCAGCCAAAATCAGCTAACATCGTAAAGAGCGGCACGAGAATAACTTGTTTAGGCAGCGCCATCGCTGCGACGAACATCGTAAAAATGATCACTCGCCCAGGGAATGTTTTTTTGGCAAGCACATATCCAGCAAGAGAAGAAACAACACATATCGCTATCATCTCTACCAATGCGATGATAAAGCTGTTGAACATCCAGCGCTCTACAGGGTTTTTAAATAATTCGGTCCAGTTTTGCATGGTCGGCTTGAGCGGAAACCATTCTGGAGGAATAGTGGTAGCGACGGTCTGGAGCTTAAACGAGCCTGAGACAACCCAGTAAAAAGGAAACATAAAAAATATTGTCGCTAGTATCAAAAGGATTCCTGCCAGCACTTTCGAGGGCGTGAACTCTTTTTTCCATGCGCTTTTTCGCTTTGGCTGCGGCATAGATGTTTTCATTTCTAATGAATGGCTTGTATTCATGATGTCCCCTCCTTAGTACTCAACATCGCTGCCAAAGTATTTGAATTGAATGATAGAGATGATGCCAATAACGATCGCGAGCAGAACCCCCATCGCAGAAGCATTGCCGAAATTGCCAAGCACGAATGCTTGCTCATATACGCCGTACATAACAGTCGATGTACTATAGACGGGTCCTCCTGAGGTAAGCAACTGAATCAAAGCGAAGCACTGAAAAGTATTAATCGTAGTAATCACGATAATATACAAATTTGTAGGCATCAGCATAGGCCATACAATTTTCCGAAAAATTTGCCAAGGCGTTGCGCGATCCAGCTCCGCCGCTTCGATGTAGGAGGTCGGAATATTGCCAAGTGATGCGACATATAGGATGATCGGTTGACCAACGGATGTCGTAATTAATACAGCGATAATGGCAAGCAGTGCAGTCCTTGTATCTCCCAACCAAGAAATGGGTTCGGCCCCAACCAAGCTTGTTAAGTAATTGAGAATGCCATAATTCGGATGATAGATCCAGCCCCATACCACCGTAATACTAACGACGGAGGATACGGCCGGCAAGTAGAAAACGCCTCTAAAGAAGGATCTTGCAAACTCTTTCTTCTTGTAAATATTGACCGCAACAAAAATAGAGAAGACGATTACGATAGGCACGGTAATGACAACAAGCAAAAGCGTATTTCTCATGGACTTCAGAAAGGTTTCGTTATGAATTAATGAGATGTAATTATCGAACCAAATAAAGTTAAAATCTCTGAGCGAGTAATCAAAGAAGCTGATATAAACCCCTTTGACCATCGGATAAGCAACAAAAAGCAGGAAAAACCCAAACGCTGGTAATAAAAAAATATAGCTCATCAACCAATCGCGTATAACATAGCCCTTTGTTTTGCGAACCGCTACCTCCATTTCCCTCTCCCCATTCTTCGATGATTTGAAAAGAGTAGAGCACTTGCGCACTCTACTCCTTCATGGCCGCCTTGTTCTTTATAATTTATTTAGCTGCTGCTTTTGCTTTCGCAATCGCTTCGTCTGCTTTTTTCGCAAAGCTATCCAAAGCTTCTTTGCCTGTTGCTCCGCCAATCAGTGCGTTTTGCAATTCAGGGAACCAGAATGTACGGATTTCGGCATAGCCGTCAGCAATTGTTGGCGCATCAGTCGTAAATTTACGTGCATATTCAGCATAGGTGTACTCGGGATCGTTATATAGCCCTGTAATGGAATTGCGTACGGACAATCCACCCGTTTGAATCAAGTTTTTCTTGCCATATACCTCGTCGTTAGCGATAAAATCAATCAATTTTTTCGATGCTGCAATTTTATCCTCATCACCATTGTTGAATATGGCCATGCCGCCTAGATACGGCTCAAGCTTAGGCTCAGATCCATCTAATGTAGGGAAAGGAAGTAAAATATCTTCAAATTCAACCATTTTTTTAGAAACGTTTTGCGCTTTAAGAACAGCAGAATAGTTAAGTGTAAAAGCTAGTTTCCCTTGCAGGAACAAATCATTCACATCAGCGGCAGCAAGTGAAGCCGAACCTGCAACGCTTACTTTATCCTTTGTAGCTTGCACAATCCAGTCGAGCGCTTTAGCAGCATCCTCTGTGTTAATGGCAACTGCGGAATTGTCCTCATTCAAAAATCTGGAATTACCAAGGTTAGCGATATAAGCGCGTGTCCCTTGATCTCCTGCTTGGCTTTTTGCAAAAAATCCGGTAGGAATGACTTCCGGCGCTTTTTCTTTAACAGCCTGAAGCGCTTTCTTATACTCTTCAAACGTCCATGTTCTATCTTCCTTTTCCAGTGGAAGCAGGTCTAGCGCACCGATTTTCTCGAATATCGTCTTATTGACAGCCATCATGAACGGCGCGGTATTAATCGGATACATATATATTTCATCGCCTACACTCGATTGCTTCCAGAAAGCTGGTGCAATATCGTTTTTCACTTCATCCGTTACCAAATCATTTAACGGTGCAAGCAAATCCTTTTTGCCCCAGTCAATAATTCGTCCAGGTGCATCATAGATAACGTCAGGGGCTGTGTTGGAAGCGATTGCGACATTCAGCTTCTCAGGGCCGCCTTCAAAAGTAATCATTTCAAGGTTTACTTTAATTTCTGGGTTTTTCTCATTAAAGGCTGCAATAATTTCTTTCTCGTATTTACCGACTTCACCGTCAAGCGCTTGGAAGGTTGGGAAGTTCCACCATGTTATCTCGACTGGCTTAGCGGCAGTCTCGGTTGCAACTGGTTTTGTATTACCAGCGTTACTACTAGGCTCGTTATTCGAATTCGTGTTCGTGTTCGTGTTCCCACATGCAGCGAGCTGCATGCCTAGCAAAGCGACACCTGCTATCGTCATAAGTCCTTTTTTCATAACACTCATTTAAATGCCCCCCATTTTGTTTTCGGAATAGTTGTTAGCGTTTTATTCCTTGCGTTAATCATAAAACATTTGTAAATTTAGAAGAATCCCTCTCACTTTACATTCATGGTCGTTTTCTGACATGTTCCTACTACATGTCCAGAGGTAATGTTATAATTCATTACATCATTTAGTGAAATCCAAAATAGGTATTTACCTTCTGGAGGGACTATCATGTACAAACTAATGATTGTTGAGGATGAACCCATTATACGCCTCGGTCTTAAACATTATTTTTCTTGGGAGGAGCTTGAGGTCCATTCCATTATTGAAGCTGAGAACGGAATGGAAGGGCTTGAAGTCGCACTCAGGGAAGTGCCCGATTTGGTCATAACCGATATCCGTATGCCAGTGATGGATGGACTTCAGATGATTGAGCAAATCCGTATGGTACTGCCTGATACTGTATTTATCATTCTGACAGGATTTAATGATTTTGAATATGCCCAGAGGGCGATTCAGGTCGGCGGTGTCCACGCCTTTTTGCTCAAGCCTTTGGAATACGAGGAAAGCCTTACAACATTGCAAAATTGCATGAGTATGCTTAAGAAAAAACGTCTTGAAATCCAAAGTCGTTCTACTATGGAACAAGAAATGAAGCAAAGCTGGAAGCTCAAAGGGAGTGAGCTCGTGAAGCACCTGCTGGAAGATGAGCATGCTGCAATAGACCAATCTATGATCGAGGTTCTTTGTGCATTTAAGAGTGTCACTTACATCTATCAACCATTTGTGCTGACTTGGTTACCTATTTTGGAAGCGCATTCTAAGTCAAGCAGATGGGGCAGACAGCAAGCGGAATCCTTTGTGTCAGAAATGGTAGAGCCGCTAGTTTCTGTTCCTACCCCGCATCATATTTTTACATACACCTATAAATCCAAGCTTTATGGAATATTTGTTATGGCAGCAACAGAAGATAGCGATAACGGTATTCTGCTTGCGGAGCATGCCCACAGCCAACTGGATCATATGCTGAAAACCGCCAGTAACGAATATCAACTATTTATGGTGATAGGCACGCAAACGACTCATTTATCCGAGCTTAATAAGCTGCTTCATCATACCGGTAAATCATTGTATCAGCGATTTTACAAAACAGATCGCTCTTTATTTATCGCCGATCAGCTCAGTGAAACCTCACCATCTTCTAAAGCAGCGATTTTCCAGCTGGATGAGAATGATAGAAAACGAATCATCGCCTGTCTCGAAAGTGGAAATAAGACGGAGACAGAGGTGCTGTTGCAGCGTTTTACCCAAGATATTTTGAGTAAAACAACCTATTCCTCACCTGACAAATGGCTCGCGTTTTTGCAGGAAATGATCAGTGTAATTATTCGATTTGCCAATAAAAATGGGATTCACATTGAAGGTGTATACAGCGAAAAGCTATTGAACCTTACGTTTGTGGATGATTTTCCAACGCTCAGAGCCCTCTTCGACTGGCTGGGCAGGTGGATGGTTCATTTGGGTATCGTTTATACAGAAGGTATAACGCAGCATCACCAACAGGATGCGATCATCTTTGAACATATCGAAGCGTTTATCAGGCAGCATATCGATCAAGAGGTGACACTGCAAATGGTTGCAGACCGCTTCTTCTATAATCCATCCTATTTAAGTCGTCTGTTTAAACGTAAATTAGATAAAAACTACATGCGCTTCGTCACCGAAATTCGCATGGAATTTGCACAGGAATGTTTGAAGAAACCAGAGTATTTGGTGACTGATGTTTGCACGATGTGCGGATATAAGAGTTATAAGCATTTCGTAAAAACATTCAGAAGCATGACGAATATGACGCCAACTGACTATAGAAAGCAATCAGGATGGTGAAGCTGTGAACAAATTACGTAGGCCCGTCTACTCCTATCGCATGAAGCATGTTAATCATCAAATTTTTGTCCTTATGGTCCTGACGATCACCATTCCGTTGCTTGCTATATCGGCCATTATCTATATCTTTTCAAATCAAGCGGTCAAAAATGAATATCAAAGCAGCTCTAATCTCATTCTCAATAATCTATCCTTCAATATCGACCAGTACCTTCAAAGCATCGAGAAAGGCACGCTCAATGCGCAAATGGATAGCCAGCTTCAAGCTGCGCTTGAGCATTGGACGAACAATAAGGATAGCAGCGGGAATGATCAGAGTATTCAGTATGGAAACACCATTGAGCATTTCATAAGCGCTATTGAGATGACGATCAAGAATGTCGATAGCGTCCAGATCTATGCTGGCTCCCGCGTCTTTTATTCCGCAAATTTTAACCGAGCCGATTACGACTTCAAGGATTTCACTAAAGAAGATTGGTATTTGCAGACGCAGCAAAAAAAAGGGGGAATCATTCTATTTGGCAGCCATATCCCCTTCCACCGAACCAATTCCAAAGAGCTGGTCATTTCAATCGCAAGGGTCATCAACAAAGTCGGCAGCAAACAACCTTTAGGGGTCATGCTCATTGATATTAGGCTTGATTCGCTGCGGGAAATCTTGAAACTTTCAGAAACGAGCGAACGCAATTTTATTATTATCGACGATAAGGGCGGCGTCATTTACAATTCGGATACCGATCTTACGGCCACCGCCCACACACTTCCGATAAGGGATAAAGTGCTTCGTACTTTTCTAAACAAAGACTCAGGAAGCTTTTATGCGGATGTTGACGATACCAAATCGTATATTAACTTTGTGACCTCCTCTTATTCCGATTGGAAGGTCATTCAGTATATTGGAGAGAAAGAAATGACGAAGCAGGCAGCGTTTCTCGGCAAAATTATTTTAACGCTAGCCATCCTTTCGCTTGGCACTGCTATATTGTTCATGTACATCTTATCGGAGCGTGTAACGAAACCTATTATCCTCTTAAGCAGGCAGGTCAAAATGGTCGGTATGGGGAAATTTGACGTTGATTTAAGCAGTGACCGTCAAGATGAATTCGGCGTTCTCTATCAAGGCATTCGCAAAATGGTCGAAGACTTGCAGAATTATATCGAGCGAACCTCTATGGCAAAAGCTCAGCAAAAGGTAGCGCAGTTTGGCGCTCTAAAGAGCCAGATCAACCCTCATTTCCTTGCCAATGTACTCGAATCCATTCAGATGAAAGCAGTCATAAATGGACAACGTGATATCGGCGAGATGGTTGGGATTGTCGGACGATTATTCCGGGTTCATATTCAATCTGGCAAGGAGACCGTTACACTTCAGGAAGAGCTTGAGCATATACGTCTATATGTAAAAATACAACAATTGCGCTTTGGAGATAAAATTCAGTATGTCGAACGATTGGCAGCGAATAGCGAGAGTATTCAAGTTATGCATTTTTCGATGCAGCCTTTAATAGAAAACGCCATTGTACATGGATTAGAGTGCCGCAGCGGACCCGGCTTGCTCGAGGTATCCTCCACTAGATCAGGAAGCGATATATTGATTATGATTAAGGATAACGGTGTTGGTATGAGTGAAGAGAAGATTAAAGAGCTCCGCAGGCGACTATATCAACCATCGGATACACTGGACGAGGAACATATTGGAATCAAAAATGTACATGATCGCATTCTGTTTTACTTCGGGGAGCAATACGGCATAAGCATCGACAGTCAGCTTGGGGAAGGAACGACGATTACTATCCGTCTTCCGGCGAACTACCTTCATTGAAGGCTCGGATCCCCTTCACGACTAGATAAAAAAAGCCACTCTATTCGTGAGTGACTTGTGCGTTGACACAAAACTGCTTAAAAAACAGTTTTGTGTCGTAGTTTTTCGATTAACACCCGGTGCCGACAGCAAATAGTTGTAATCCTCCTGGATGCGCAATTGCTGAATCGGACTGGCTTCTTCACCGATCCTCTTCTCGTGCAGCCAATATAAATTGACTTCTGTATTCTCCCATAAGGTGGCGGCAGAGACTCGGTTCGCCGATTCCTCCCGCAAACGCGACTGCCGAGCCAGCCAAGGCAACGCTTATAGCCATCATGCCAAAGCGATGCAGCTGCACCCTTACTCCTAGTCCTGAAGCCGTCTCGTCGCCAAGCTCCAGCACGTCGGCCGATCTGGAAAACATGACAGACAGCGGAATAACCGGTTAACTTAAACCTGCTGTTTTACTAAACGTAGCTTAAGCATTATCTTTTTTCTTATTTGAGAGCTTAGCGATTATTTGCCAAATTCCAATAAGGAGAAATAGCATACTTGCTGCCCACGTTAGACCAATCATTCCAAGATTCAAAGAGTTTTCCTCTGACAGCATAGTTCCTAATTCATTATCCTGCGGAAATAATGTTAGTCCAAGTACTAGTGCTCCAGTTTGAAAGATAGTGGAAAAGATTATCCATACAAAAGCTTTTGTTTTATGAATAATCGACATTCTTATTAAAAAAATTGCGCTTAAAAGAAAAATGATCGAAATACAAGTGATAAAAAGTGTCCATGTTCCCTCTTCCAATTCTAAATGCATGAGACCACCCCAATCCGTGATTTGGATTTTTTTAACGTTTCCCCTCACTATTTTCCTTTACTGGTTTTAAAAACAGACGCCTAAGATAAGCTTATGGTTGCACTCCTTATTTATCTTAACTCCCAATTAAAGTAATAAAAAATGGAGCTGCTGCCGACTGCAACTGCTCCATTTGTGTTTAACCAACGTGTCACGTTAGTTTTTAATAGGTCTCAATTTTCTATTGACTTGAGAAAACTAACTACAGCTGTTGCTTCGCCTGTTTCGGCATGATTAATTAACGGGATTTGATGAGGTCCTAAACTATGTTTTAAGGCAGAGTTATCAGAGATTATTGCTTTTACAATTTCGACCTTATCTAACATTGCAGTAAGTAAATAATTTGCAATATCCTTTCTTCCCATATGTGCAGCAGCACCAAGTGCAGTTTCCCAATCACCGTTGCCCCAATCCCATGAAGCATTTAAAAGACCTGGCTCTAGTTCTAATAGAGTCTCGCTATCTGTTCCCCCTGTAGCTGACGTTTATGTTGGTCCGAGGGAGACTTTTCTGTCTAGCTTATTATAATTTAGGTTTTATCTTCAAACCCCCATCGTTCCAGTAGCCACTTATTATCATTAATATCCTCCTCAGTTAATCGGCCCAATTTCATTTTTGCAAGTAGAAGGATGTCTTTATGATCTGTGTATGTAAAATCCTTGTAGATCTCCTGATTCTTTTTATGGAATACATGGATTAGCTCAGTTAGTTCGAAATAAGGCAAAGACCCTGATTTCCATTCCAAAAAGATTGATACAAGGGTTCTAGAGCTTGCTCAGTTACAAATTTATGATACTCATCAATAATCTCACGCTCTTGCTGTCGTTTTTGTTGTTTAGGAGTTAATCTGCTCTCCAAGTTATTCGTCCCCTTTTTTTATATTGAGCCATGCCCTGTAATACCGCCTGAAGTAAACTACTCCTTGCAACCAGATCATCGAAACTACTCCCACAAATCTATTCTGATTATTAACCGTTTTTTATAAATAGGGTTGCGAACATGCAGACAGCAAATTCACCCTCTCCACTGCGTGGGTGTTTGACCTATCGCTCTTCCGAAAGCGGTGGCAAAATGCTGTGATGAGCTGTAGCCAAGCCGCAATGCGATCTCTGTGACAGACATCTCCGTATCCTTCAACAGTTTCGTCGCTTCCGATATTTTAATGTATTCCATGTAGCCTTTAGGCGTAAGTCCCGTGTGCTCTTGAAATATATGATGAAAATATGATGGACTTACGTTAGCGATCGCCGCCAATTCATGCAGCCGCGGGTTCCATTCTGGCCTTATCGTCATTTCGCGCAGGATGAGATCCATGCTTTGAATCAATTCAGGGGAAAGCTCTTTGCGTTCGCGAAAATCGGTGAGGCTTAACAGCAGCTCCAAGAGCGCCAGCCGAATGTTTAAGGCAGGGAGATTACTGCCATGTTCCATCGTTTGCTTTATTCGACGCGCGCTTCGGGCAGCTTGTATCCCCAGTTGAGTTACACGCCGAACATTCTGTAACAGATGAAGCAAACTTAATTCTTCCGATCTGCTTAAACCTAGCCATCTTCCGTCTTCATCGCGTTGTTGTATATTGAGAATAATCCACCACAATCTGCATGGCTCTATTACATTGAATGATCCGCGATGCTTCTCATTCGGGAGGGTATAGAACACTTCCCCTGTCCGCGTCTCATATATATCTTCGCCTACGCCCCAGCTGGCCCTTCCTTTCTCAATTATTACGAATTCATAACAGTTTTCATGATAATGCTCCGTAAGTGTTAACGCCTTCTTTAAATGGTCGAAGCCTATCGACTCCAATTCCGGTACTCCAAAATCTGCGCCGTTTCGTCCCCATCGCATGGAATGGATTTGTTCATTATTTATTTTCATGTACAAAATATTACTCTTCAATTTTCCGAACGTCAACGCGCTTTCAACCGATTATGATTGGGATAATTCAAGATGAATTCCATGAATTCCAACCAATCGAGGAGGCAACAGACGATGGATCACATTAAAGTTACGCAGGAAGACAAAGATGTATTTAACCGAGACGGGTATTGGATTAGCCCGAAGTTACTTACAGACGAAGAAATCGCCCAGCTTCGCGAGGCGCATGAGCGCATATGGGCTGGTGATTGGGATAGGGAAGGATCGCCTCTCTATCACAATTTCACTCCTTACACCCAAGAAAACCCCAAGCTGCGCAAGCTTGATAACGGCTGGTGGATTAACGATACCGTTCACGAGATTGTGACGAACCCGTTATTAGGTGAAATCACGGCAGATTTATTGGGGGAAGATTCGATCCGGCTGTGGCATGACCAAGTATTATATAAGCCCGGTCTCAACGGACAAGTATCGAATGTCGGAAATGTTGGATGGCATCAGGATTACGGCTACTGGGGAAGCTCCAACACGACAAATATGATGACGGTGTGGATTGCGCTCCAGGATACGGATTTGACGAATGGCGGAATGATGACGATCCTCGGTTCTCATAAGTGGGGATTAATCAAAGACAGCAATACATTCTTCGAGCAAAATCTGGATATACTGCGTGATAAATTCGCAACGGAGAATAGGAAGTGGGTCGAGGAGCCCTGCATCATGAAAGCCGGTCAAGCAAGCTTCCATCACGCGCTTACGTTTCACGGCAGCGGACCGAATCATACGGCTGATCCGCGGCTATCGCTTGTAGCCCATCTCATGCCTGGAAATACAGCTTACCAGGAAAACGAACAGCAACATACCAACGTCAAGTTACTTGGGCCCCGTCCGTATAGCGGACAGAAATACGACAACGAGTTTTTCCCGCTTCTATTCTCAAGAGTGTAACTGAAATCGAGTAGGAGGGGGCGACTAGCCCCCTACCTAAACAGGTACTGCTCGGTCACCGATTAATGTAATAGTTACTTAAAAAAATACAGCGTCAATGTCCATTAGTGATAACTCTCATCGGTTTTACAGGTTCCCCCCTCAACCATCTTCCTTCCACAAAGTTTGACTACAAATGCTAATCTAAACATGTACAAAATAATCAAAAGTTACAAGGTCGGCTGGAAGTTCTTCATGAAGGTATTAGACTTGCCCCAACTATAAAAACAGCGGTAGCCGTGGACAAGAAAATAAAGTCCTAGACTGCCGATGTTTTATTGAGCTAACGTTCACCGTTAGTTTAACGACCCGAGCTTGTTTCCAGACATTTTGAAACTTAATAACGCTCCTTTTTCTCTAGGTTTCCACCCTTGTCTAATTGCTTCAGGAATTATTAGGGCCACTTCAGCAGGCAACACAATTTGTTATTGAGTGATTCAACATACGGAAACTCCACCCAGAACTCATTGATGTCAGATTCTATTTGGACCTTCCTGCAAGCGTAAAACTGGTGGTAACTTTGTGATTAATTCATAGGTAGACGATCGGGAACGCGCATCACTCCTTCGCCGATCCGAGCATGATCCCGCTGATAAAGTATCTTTGTAGGAAAGGATAGACAACCTATCGGAATCATCGAAACGAACACTTTCGCTGCTTGCAGTGTTTGATTTGATCGAGGTCGAGAGTTTCGGTTTGATTTGCACGACAAGTTGCTGAATGTACGTTTGCAGCGGATAATGCTCGGGTTTATTCATCAGAATTAGTCCGTCGAAGAAAGAATTCCAATGATTAACGATGCTGAAGAGCGTCACAGTAGCAAGCGACGGAACCGATAGCGGTAAATAGACTCTTAACTGCATTTACCTGGGTCCTGCTCCGTCCATCAGACCCGCCTCGTCCAATTCCTTCGGGATGCTGCGGAAAAAGTTCATAACAAGGATCACACTAAACACGGGTACGGCTCCAGGAAGTAAAAGCGCCCACATCGTATCAAGCAGATGAAGCGAGCGGATCGTTAAGTACCACGGAATGTGCCCTCCGCTGAACAGCATCGTAAAAACGAGAAACCACATGTATGCGTTTCTTCCCCGAAATTCAATAGATGCTTTTGATAGTGGATACACCACAAGGCCCATCGCCTCAGTGGCGGGAAGGAAGCCGTTTTTTTTTTATTATTTTTTGTAAATAATTGGGTTTAGGTGACTTTCGATCAAATCCCCGGGCTTTGCACCAGGAATCCAAGTTGCCAAATCACTCTGGCGTGGCCTTGTTTTTACCGTCTGGGCTACTCTGGTCCCATCGGCTACATAAATGATGGTCATTACTTCGCGTGTTCGGTCTGTCGGATTGCCGGGGGCGGTGTGCATCGTCCATCCATTATGAAAGGTAGCATCTCCGGCAGCCATAGCACCGTATGTGACGGTCTCAATTGCTTTGGCTTTGATCAGGTCTCTCAATGTGGTGTGGGATTCATCGTTGATTGATAAATCTGCGGCATATCCAAGCTTCTGGCTACCTGACGCGAAAGTCATGGAGCCTATCTCCTCAGAGATATCAACCAAAGGCATCCACATCGTAATCATCTTCTCATCAATCGGCCAAAGCACCTGATCCTGATGCCAAGGTGTGTGACCACCGCCGGGTTCCTTGTACAGAGCCTGATCGTGGTACATCCGCACCCCATCAACACCCATAAGCTCTGCAGCAATCTTAGCAAATCTGCGGGCAAATGAAAATTTCTTTACTTCTTCCGAGCGCTCCCATATGTTCATAACTTGTATGAATGCTTTCCCATACGTATTTCGTTTTGAGATTGGATCGGCTTGTATCGCGCTTTGCTGAACAATTTGTCCAATTACTTTTCTGTAAGCCGTAACTTCCTCCAAAGAAGCTACCTCTCTTAAACAAATATGGCCTGTTTTCTCAAAATGCCGGACTTGCTCCATGGAAATATCGTAATTCGACGCTAACTCCGGCAACGGTTGTTTTTGAGCATTTTGCATGTGGATCTCCTCCTATTATGAATTGCAGCTTGTAATGGTTATTATAACTATTTCGAATGGCAGCAAGATTAGTTATATTAAGATACTTGTGTGTTTTTTTGATCTTTTCTTGATTATTTTGTTATAATCATGGCAATCAAAAATCTCTATGAAGGAAGAGGTATTATATGCATAACATCATTAGAGAAGAGCATTCATACGATCCTATATTTCCATTTGTTTGGTTCTATCATATGAGGGGTAATCCTGCGCACAAAGTGAACTTTTATCATTTTCATGACTGGTATGAAATCGTATTCGTGCATGAAGGCGGTGGCACATTCTTTATTGACAAGGAATGGTATTCCATGAAAAAGGGGGATGTTTACACCATTACGGGGGATGTCATTCATAAACCTCTTCCATCTGAACCTGATCCTTATGATTGCAGCGTTATATTATTCCACCCCTCCCTCATCCACTCCCATTCCCTCGGAGAGGTATTTACGCTATTGCAGCCATTCGAAAGAAAAACAGATAACACAGGCTACCGGCATACCCTATCGGAAAATGAATTAAGTCGTTGCGAATCTTTGCTGGATGAAATCAATGAGGAATTGCATAGTGGGCGAAGTGGAGGCCGGCATGCGGCAATGATCCTGCTGCATCGAGTTTTGCTTGAAGTCAACCGCGGACAGAACCATAAAGACACTTCTCTAACCATGGGTAAGCTTACCAAAAGTGAGATTTGGCTGAAAGAAGTGCTTATGTACATCAATGATCATTTCTTGAAAACACCGCTTACCTTGAATCTTCTAGCCTCCCAGGCGCTGGTAAGTCCGGAGCACTTCAGCAGGGTTTTCAAACAAGTTACCGGTTTTACCCTGCCTGCCTATTTGGGAGCAAAACGAATCATCAAAGCCAAAGAGCTGCTTATTCAAACGGAGCTTACCGTATCTTATATCGCAGATACCTGTGGATATAGCAGTGTTTCTTACTTTCATCAAACGTTTAAAAAGCATGTGGGCTGTACACCGGAAAGCTTCAGGCACAAAAATGGTAATAGTTTCGGTTAGGTCGTAAGTTTGAACCAATTATCATCATCGATTCTCGGCTCTCACTTAGAGGGTCAAAATCAGAGTCTATCAATTCTTTCATTCTGGACATACCTCCCTCAAAATAAGAATAATAGATATGAAATGTCGATGTCCCGGATAAGGTGCTGTCACATGGATGCTACAATTGTTAAAAAACCACACTCAATCGGGCCGCTTATAAAATTTTGAATGTAGAAGCAAAAAAGCCAGTTCCGTCAAGGAATGTGGTATTATCCCGTTTAGGTAGACACTCAGAAAAAACCTTATGGTACCATAAGGGATGAGTTCAAATTGGAGGGGATTTTTCTATGGCTATAAAGGGACAAACATTTAAGGAGTATACAGAAGAATTTAAGCTGGCAGCGGTGCAGGAATACATGAAGGGATCATCCAGCTATAAGAAAGTGGCTGAAAAGTTAGAAATCAGAAACTGTAGCCAATTGAAGGTGTGGGTGAGTAAATGGCAAAAAGGAGAGGCCTTTGACGTACGCGCAGAAAAGACAACAAACCCTCTTACAGGACGTCCTCGCACGGTCTTCAGTACCGTAGAAGAAGAACGGGATTACCTGAAAGCGCAGGTAGATTACTTAAAAAGCGGTATCCAAATCTAGTAAAGGAGAAGCTCCAGGTCAGCGAGAAAACTATGAAATAGTCGAAGAACTACGCTATCTGCACGAGCGTTTTTTTCTATATGGAAGTAGAATGCTTTCTACCCATTCATAAAATTTATTTTCTGCTTCTTCGTAGTCATGCACCTTTAAAATCACAACACCAAACAATTCATGTCTTGGCTGAGTCTTTGCAAACAAACCTGTATCATGACTATCATCGTAGTAAACAACCCATTTGCCATCTTCAAAAAAACCAACAGCTTCTATATCATTGCCATCCTTGTAATACCCCAAGTGCCAATGGCTTATTTCCATTTATTCGTTAACTCCTTCATTTCGGAATAATTCACCACTAAGTATATGTTCTAAACATTATGGTTTATTCAACTATCCTGCCAGTTAGCTTAACGCCCAGCAGTACACTTGAACAAATACCGTTATTTTTTCGTTCCCCGTTAGCTGAGAAACGAATGCTGATTAAGTCAATCCAAAGAACCTTTGTAATGGAATTGCATATGATTAAAAAAATTATCATTTTTCTTGGAGGTTTACTATATGAAGGAAAGATTTATTTTACGCATTGGTTTTTTCCTTCTCGCTTATTTGATTGTTTTGTCCATATTCAATACACCGTCAATATCATTCCAAGAAGCCGCTCAAATTGCTGAAAAGGTAACTCCAATATCAGACGGGTATCGTATAAGTCAGATAGGTGGCAGAAATAATTGGTCGTTTCTTTTTAATACTAATCCCGTTTACAGGTTAAATGTGATTACTATTAAAACCGAATCAGGATTTCAACATCGGAAATTTAATGTTGAAATTGATGCGAAAACAAAAGATGTATTGGAAATCAAGGAAATTAACTAAAAACTCTTACCACCGCTTCCACTTCTCTCTAGCTGGATGAACAAAAAACACCAACCAGTGGATGGCGGTGTTGGCTTTATATTGAACTATCATTCACCGTTAGCTTAACGTGTCGTGCCTCTTTGAATATAGAGCAAAAGTAATTACTCCAGCTAAACTATTATTCCTTTTTAACGGTGCTCTTTTTCGATGTTGCACTCCATGGCATATCGACCTCACCGAAGCCTTCTGCTCCTTGAATCTGTTTCTGTTTTACAAGTCCAATTTGCTTCGCATAGTAATCTAACATTTCAAATACCGTAAACCGATGAAACCCAGCATCGAATGACGGTTCATTCCGAGCGTCAGGTTTAATCGGTCTAAGAGTAATTGCTGCCTCACCTGTTCTATTTCCATGCTCGTTTACTGGGACATTGAAGTTAATAAATTCATTAAACCCATCTGCCACCGTAATCACAGTCACTAGAGCCATATTCTTAGTTGGAAAACGTGGATCGATCGGAGTATTTATTTTGATGCTCCACTGCCCTTTTCTATCTGTTAAACCATTTGCAACAATATTTCCCTTGTAATCAATTATAATTAGACGCGCATTAGGTATAGGTCTAAATGATTTATCATTAAACGGTTTCTTCTTCGTTCCGTATCCGTCGATAACAGAAGATACTTTAAAATACATAATTGCTTCAACGTAACCTTTTGAGGGTACATCAGTAGGAGATGGATCAGCAAAAGCAGTGGAGGCACTTACCAGAATGCAGAGAACCAACATTACGGACAATTCACTAATCACTATTCCACCTCAATGTTTTTGTGATAGTCTTCCCTTAATGAGGAAAATCATTACGCTATACTGCCAGTTAGTTGAGTGAAAAATGGAGCATCTGCACCGCGGCAGCATGCTCCACTATCGTTACCCGTTAGTTTAATGAATTTCTGTAGGCATATTTTTTGATATAATAAGAGGAATTAACGTAGAACATGTTGAACAAGGAGAAAACCATGAAAAGTTACGATTTTTTTCCGATTATACTTGGAAGCGATGAAAATGCATATGGAAACGTAAGACTCATCCATGAGGCTTACCAGATCAAGCCGCTATTGCTATGCACCCGGCTGTTAATCCCAACCATGAACAGCAAATTGTTCGATCTCATTCAAATCGATCGATTTGATCATGAGAACGTATTTCCGGGCGCTCTGCTTTCCATATTAGAAAAACACACTGCCCCGAACAGAAAACTAGTCGTCATTCCTTGCTCGGATTACTATGCCGCCTTGTTGTCGCGGCATTATAGCAAATTCAAAGGACTTATTGTGAATCATTTTATTTCAGAGGCTTTGCTTAATACACTTGATACAAAAGATAAATTCTATAAACTATGTGAAAAACATGGACTGGATTATCCGAAAACGATTGTTTGTGAGTCGAATGAGCGCGAAAGAGCGCTGGAACAAATGGATTTTCAATTTCCAATCGTCGTAAAGCCCGAAAACAGCAATGCCTACGCGTATTTGTACTGTCATTTTGAAGGCAAAAAGAAGGTGTTTTTCTTTAACACTAAGGATGAATATTTATCTATGGTCAGAAACATGAATACTTCTGATTATAAAGGAAAGTTAATTATACAGGAATTTATTCCTGGCGGGGACAGCTCGATGCGTGTCATCAATAGCTACTCCGACGACAACGGGAAAGTGAAAATGATGTGTCTTGGCCAGCCAGTACTTGAAGAATACGCACCGAAAACACTTGGCAACTATGCTGCGATTATTTGTCGATATGATATGGACATTTATCAAAAGGTAAAATCATTTCTTGAAAATATTGGTTATGTCGGTTTTTCCAATATCGATATGAAATACGACAGCAGAACAGGCAAATATATGATGTTCGAAATTAACCCGAGACTTGGCAGAAGCAGTTTTTTTGTCAGGGCAGCAGGATTTAACTTGATAGCTGAGCTGATAGAAAATGTCGTTTATAACAAGGACAAAGACTGCGTATACAGTGACAACACAGCCCTTTGGACAAATGTACCAAGAGTGGTATTGCGAAAATATGTTACAGAACCGGCATTATCTGCTGAAATTAAAAAGCTATATAAACAAAAAAAAGTGCTCAAATCACTTTGGTATAAAAAGGACTTAAACTTAAAACGTATGTTAAGAGTCTCAAGGTATTATTGGGGGCATATAAACAATTACCGACGATATTATTTTAACAAGGGACAAGCTGTATCCACCGAATTGAGATCTAGTGCTTATCAAAAATGACGCCTAAGACAGATCCAGACCTGTTCATATTTTGTCCTTCACCTTTAAAATGAGATAAGAAAAAGCCAAGTGGGCCATACATGGATAGGGGCAAATGAAAAATAATCATCTGTTCCATAATCCTGCCTGCCCTTGTGTCCTTGGCTTTATACTAGAAATTATTAGATCTGCAATAATCCTATTAATTTTCAGGTAATTTCGTTTTCACTCCGCGAATAACATTCTCCAAAAAACCAAAAGTTCCACTTTTAGGAATAAAGAGATAAGTGTTCCACTTACCATTTCCCAACTTTCTTAAATAAACAGTTCCACTTGTATTTACAATAATATCTCTCTCTGGCAACTTAATATTAACTTCGCCACCTATGTACACGTCGTCATTAACATTTATCTCCACTGCAAAAAAACGGTCTGAGCGACTAATGATTTTCCTTGAGGACGAAGAAGCGCCGTGAAATGCAAGAGCAATGGGATACTTTTTATGAAGGTTTTTGTACTCATTTAACTGTTGAATCATTAGTTTTTGATACCATTCGGAATAATTATCTTCTATATGCTGAGTCAACATTTTATAATCTCGATTATTTAAATACCAAAGAATATCTGATGCATCTTGACCCACATGATGTAATATTTTTTCTCCGTATACTAGATGAGATTGCTCTTTTTGCACGGCACGGTATATCATTGTAACCGCTTCTGCCCTAGTTATGTTATTACCAGGCTTGAAAGTACCGTCAGGTAAACCCCCAATAATACCTACACTGCTTACTTTATTAATTGATGATTTGCCCCAATAATTAATTACATCTGGAAATGGTTTAGCCGTACCAGAAAAGTTGACAGTGGGTGCAAAAGCCCGATCGATAATTACTGCCACTTCACCTCTGGTGATATACGCGTTTGGAGCAAATTTATTATCCTTTACTCCAGAAACTATCCCACTTTTATTGGCAGCCATCACGGACGAGTAAAACCAATCTTTTGGTTTTACATCATGAAAGGTGACGGAGGGAACATTGTCATACTCGAGTGTTAATGCACGAACTAACACGGTTATAAATTCTGCTCTGGTCATTGTTTTGTTAGGTTTTACTGATATCTGCCCATTTGTCAAAATGATTCCTTTGATAATATCCGCACCCAAAAACAAAGTTAGTTCCTTCTTTGCCCAATGATTTTGCACGTCTGTTAAAAGCACATCCAAATTGTTTTCTAAGCCCTGATTTTTAATGTTCAACGAAGAAATCTTTTTATCTTTTTCTTTTATTGCATTATTCTCAGCTCCACATCCACACAAAAACATAATTAATCCGATAAGTACGATGCAAGTTAGTCTACTTGAATTCATAAAGACCCCCACTTTCTTGTAAACTCATTTCCTTTAACTGTATTATTTCACAAAAGCTTAAAAAACATCATGAGGTTATGTAATTAATACACGATGCGCTGGATATTATCCGCCCTTATATCTTGGAAACAAAATCGTATCCATAAGCGTCCGCAAAAATTAACCGGTCGTTTAGATAAATGCAAAAAAAGTCCTACTAAAATGGTTAACAATTTAGCAGGACTTTTTTATATTAGGTTAGATTTGGCTTTTAGTTGGTTCAATATTATAGAGTAGCACCGCATTCGATTTTCAACTATCGTGTCCCGTTAGCTTAGTCATCTTCCCTTAGTAAAATCCAAATTGTTATTATCTCTTAACCTGATCACTTTCTCATTGTATAATTCCAACTTGGCTTCAAAATTGTTTCTACTTTGTTCAAAATCCCTCGTCCATTTGTACATCATCTTCAATATCATGATATCTGGCTTATAGTGGCACTTTTCAATACCAAGTTTTTGCTTAAGAAATCGTGTTAGGATTCTGATCCTCCGCTTCCATAATGGAGTATCAAGGAATATGATTGTATCTGCCATTTGATACAAACATCGATAGGAATCTCTATCTGTTCCTTCAAATATCCATGCTCCTTTTTTATCGATCTCCTTTATAACTTCGATTTGTTCTTCTGCAGAACGCTTGCTTCGTCCCGTAGGTGTTTTATGATGGACTATGGAGTCAAGTTCATACCAGGGCACTCTAACTTTCTGTGATAAGCGTTTAGCCAATGTCGTCTTACCACTAGCTACAATTCCAATAATGAGGATCTTTTTCATTCCTGCTCAAGCTCCCTGGATCGGCGATGTTTGACTAATTATCTTTTCGCGAAAGCTACGGCATATCCCTTTTACTGTGCTTTTGTTTTGAGAATACTCATTAGCGTAATCTGCCAGTTAGCGGGGAAAAGGCAGCCAATAATACTGGCTGCCCTCTCCTGATAGTTATTGCGGTATAATTCCCCTTTATCTTAATAAAAAGTCGATCATTTATTTCTGAGATAAGAAAAGACAGATATCCAAAAGATACATCCTAGCAAAATTTGAATTCCACTTTCTTCAATATGTCTCCCAGTCCCACTTAGCAACAACCCTGAAAAAAAGCCTAGCACAATGCAAATTAATACCTCAAGTAACTTGGTTTTCATAAGTGTTCACCTTACTACCTTTTATCTTTATTTGTTTTGATTCTAATTTATAATGTGGATCCCTGGTACCAGTACGTGTAATTTTATCCAGTATACTGTCAGTTACTTTAATAAAATAAAAGAGGTGCTGCTACATAGCAAACTCCTCCACTATCGTTCTCCGTTTGCTTAATAAGTTCTTTAGTCAATATTGAGATCTGATACATCGATTTCTTCGAATATCTCTTTTTCTATATGATACTCGGGATTACCTAATATTTCACCCCGGACTAGACTTTCAACGATAATAATCTCCTTTTCAGAAACATCATATTTCGCAAATAATATCTTAATTGAATCGAAAAAATATTTAATGAATTGCTCTCTCTCGTCTTCATTCCTTACTATCTCTTCATAAGGAAGCCATAGACCCCACGTCAGGTATTTATTACGGGTATCCCTGCTAGGACCTTTTACTTCAATTTTTTCTATCTGAGAATTAGTGGAAACCATAAGAGACATATGGTATCCCTTTAATTTCTCAGTGATTTTGTGAGGCACAATTATTTTGTTATTGAGTATTTCTCTGATGTATTTTGGCACTTTATAAGAAATTGAAAAATAACAACCCGGTTCTGCATATAACTCACTTATAGAAATTTTCATTTTATACCTTCAACATCCCTTTTTAGTTATTTGGATATATATTCGTGAAGTGATTACGTTAACCTGCCCGTTAGTTCAACGAGGCTACCGTTTTATGCCGGCAGCCTCGTCTAGTATTTATGGAGCTAACGTTATCCATTAGTTGAACCACCTGTTATGTGTTCATCGGTCCCATCAACGTTGAGATGAGACTGTTTAATTTCGTCATTGATCTTGAAGGAACCGCCTTCGGGGTTCACTTGGTAAACAAATGGATGACGGAACAGATGCGAGGATTGTCTGGTTATGGGCCCGGTTATATATAAACCGGCTGCATCCTCTTCCGTCTCGTAGACATCCATTAACTTCTCCCCTTGTGGGTATTTCTCCAGTAGTATTTGCATATTGAATTGATCCTTAGCGGCAGGATTCACATTCGTTACGTAATCAATAATCGTCATAACCGTTTTTTCCTGTCCGAACGAGCCTGTTGGAAGCTCATGGCTTGCAGCAATATAATAAAATAGGGTCACAGTGTTAATCTCATACACACTCAACGTGGGATGAACTGCACACCAATTGTTAGACACCATCTAACAATTGGAGGTACAGTTCATCTATGGGCGGTTTTCTTTTGGTTAAAAATCAACATTAAGATTTAACATAACCTAAACAAAAAAGCCGCAATTTAAGCGGCTTTCAATGTCTATATGTTCTTGTCGTCTGACATCAACATTCTTTAATTAATTTATCGAATACGACATTCATACCTTCTTAACTTAGGCACCCTAACAAATTTCTCAAATTTCTCTAATCAAGTAAATTTGGGATCCATTCCTTTTTCATCTACAATACTTATCTCTTAACGACAGCGTATACTTAACGGACTGCTCCGTACCCTTCTCTTGATCTTCAATCATTTGCTCCAATAGTTCTTCAGGCGGATAGTAATATTCCAACGGTTTAATCAGGCTTAATGGATATGGTGGCTGCTCAACCTTAAACGCGCCTTCACCGACCTGCGATATACCACCTGTTCCGGACTCTCTTTTGAAAGAAATGGCATAAGGAAAACACATCTCCACATTAATTCGGGTTAAGGTCGAATGGTCAACAAGTGTTTTGAAACAGAATTCAGTATCAATATTGCCCGTTCCCACCGGAACACCACATACGCGGTAATCCTCGCCATCATGAATAATGATGTGGTCTTTAAAATGGGTCGTAAATGCATATGGCGCCAATTTCCTGACAGCCTCAACCGGATCTTCCCATGCCATCATACTGTTGCCAATATCGCAGTGAGCACCGACCCAAGGGCTGTCCACCTTCTTAATGATTTGAATGACTTCATCCGCAAGTTCTTCCTCATGGTTCTCCACAGCCAGTCGAATTCTATATTTCTTCAGCAACGGGACAAGCTCTACAATGTCTTGCGGAGCTCTTCTCAATTTATCTAGATCAAATCCGTCTGTGCAAACGTAAGTCCGAATGACGTCGGCTCCTATTTTATGAGCAGCTTCAATCACTTGCGTTAAATAACCCGGATCCGTACCTCGTGTATCGATTTCAGCAAAAAACCCGTATTTCCGGATTTCGTTGCTAACTTTCGCCAAATATTCGGGATCAAATGATTCCAGAACTCCCCATCCCGGCAGCCCCGGCCAAGGATTAATATTCAGCATGACCCCGTCTAATCCCAATTCGGCTGTCTTGCGGATAAATTGAAATACATCCATGCGACCTGAAATGAACTGCAGGTGATAACTTTCCGTTTCCAACCCAACTTTCATGATCACGCCTCCTTATCCTGTCAGAAATCATTATGAATCCATTAGCTTTAAGCCAATGGCCGAGATAACGATCATGCTGATAAACAATTACCGCCGCCAGCGTTCCTAACCATGTCAACCAGCCATCCGCATACTCCAATCCGATTACTCAGCCTACTTCACACACACTCGCAATCAGCACATAAGACCAGTCTTGCTTCATCAGTCTTTCATCTGCCAAATTAATCCGCCGTTCTCCGTAACGATATCCCCCACTGATTCTATGATGAGATCCGCTAGTCCGCTCAGCTGGCTAGTTCCGCTGACCCCGGAGAGAACACCGATCGCGAGTCCCGCCGAACCGTTTTTGGCAAATTGTAGATCGACAACCGTATCGCCGGCAACAGCCACTTCTTCTGCGCTGATATTCGCAATCTCGCAAAATGCTTGAATCATACTTGGATTCGGCTTTTTCTCGAAATAATCCGATGTGCCGATAAAATCAAAATAACTTTTGATGCCGATCTTATCCAAAAAGAACTTCGTAGAATCTCTATCATCCGCTGTTGCGATGCCTATTTTCATACCATGCCGGCGGAGCTGCACAAGTAAACCCGGCAAATCGGCTGTCGGCTTTAGATTGTCCCGGTTGGCTTTGGTTAAGCTGAAAAGCTCTTCTGTCACCCAATCTTCCAACCCATTTATCTTCTCCTGACACACATCCACGTTCACAAGCACATTAACAAACGCGCCGTAGATATCCTGTGTCGTACCTATGGCCAGAAATCCACCGGGATCTACTTCATTTTCATGAAAACCGATAGAAAAGAGCAAATCATTTTTCAGCTCCGGGCAATAGGTGATTTCTAGCTTTTCAAACAAACGATCCACTAGCTGTGTGACCACCAAGACCCAACTGGAGTAAAAATCCATTAAAGTTCCGTCTTTATCAAATAATATCCCTTTAATCTGTTTCACTTGATTGTCTCCTCATCCGCCGTAATCCATTCGATATTCTCCAAGGAAGGGTTCCACGATTTCGGTGCTGGTTGGTCGCAAACAATAACGTTTATCTGATCAAGCTGCGCGAATTTGCACAATGCTTCCGCACCGATCTTGAAGTGATCCACAAGGATAATTTTCTCCTTTGCGACCTGAATCATCTTGGCCGATATCGACGATTCTTCTAGCGAATATTCCATAATGCCTGCAAGCGAGAGGCATCCCGGCGAAATAAAAGCTTTATTGACACAAAACAGATCCAGCATTTTCTCACACACAGACCCATAGGTCGAATACTGTTCCTCATTCAATTCCCCACCTAATAAAATCACTTTCCCGTGAAATAAGCCTTGATTTAATGAGTCCATGAGCGTATGTGACGTGGGTACGGAATTGGTTAGAATCGTTACTCGATTGACTCCGCGGAGCGCATGAGCCATCTCAAGGATCGTTGTCCCTCCCCCGATGACAATGGTGTCTCCGTCTCTGACCAGTTGAACGGCTTTCTGCGCTATTTTCTTCTTGCTTTCCAGACTGACACTTTTCCGCTGATAGAACGGAGGTTCTCCCAATTGGAAATTGAGTTTGACTGCGCCGCCGTGCACACGCCTAAGCAATCCTTCCTTCTCCAGCATATCAAGGTCACGTCTGATCGTTTCCATGGATACGTCAATGAGCTTAGCTAATTCCGCTGCGTTCACTTTCCCGTAAGCCTGCAATCGATCTAAAATTAAGTTTTTTCGTTCTATCGACAGAACCGACATTTCAATCACCTTCTATTCTAGTAAGTTACATTCATCTTCCAAGAGCCATAACTTAATGAACAAACCCTCATCCAAAGCGCTTTTTTGAGGTACATTCAGCTCATCCACCAATAAGGTTATATCCTGCGCCTGGATAGTGTAACGCCGCACATTGCCACGGATGGTCATATTGAGGATGATCCCTGAGATCCACATGCCGGACTTCTGCTGTTCAGATAACGAGTCAAGCGGATGCAGCTCCATAACCTCCGGTCGAATGGCATAATTGCCCGATTTGAATGTATGTCCCGTCAAACAGTTAAGTTCCTGACTCGTAAATACGTTATAGCTGCCTATAAATCTAGCGACGAACTCATTCTTTGGTGAAGCGTAAATGTCTTCCGGCTTGCCCTGACGAACAATTTCCCCGCCATTCATAATAAAAATGCGGTCGGAAATCGTCATCGCTTCTTCCTGGTCATGCGTAACGAAGATCATCGTCATTTTCAATTCCCGCTGAATGTTTCGAAGTTCGATTTGCAGGCTTTTCCTGATTTTTGCATCCAGCGCGCTTAGCGGCTCATCCAAAAGCAGAATATCCGGTTCTGTAACAAGCGCTCTTGCAAGTGCTACACGCTGCTGTTGACCACCAGACAATTGATGCGGATAGGAAGATGCTTTATCGGACATATGGATTAACTCGATAATATGTTTTACTTTGTCGGTAATCTCTTTTCGTGGCCATTTTCGCATCTTAAGACCGAAGGCAATGTTATCGAAGACGGTCATGTTAGGGAACAGCGCATAAGATTGAAAAACCATGCCCACATTTCTAAATTGCGGTGGAAGGTGGGAAATATCGTTCCCGTTAACGTTGATCGTCCCGCCGTCCAGCTTCTCCAGACCGGCGATGGAACGGAGCAGTGTACTCTTCCCGCAGCCGCTTGGTCCAAGCAAGGTAACCAATTCACCTTTTTCAATCTGTAGAGATACTTGCTTCAGTACGGTAGAATCTGCATATTGCTTAAACGCCTGATCGATTTGGACGTAGCTCATGATATCTTCTCCTTGATTTCTTCTGTCTTCCCAAAACGCCTGCCTAATCTCAGCATCATCCAAGAAATCACCGCCACTGTAAGGAAGTACGTAATCACAATACTACTAGCTAAGTGGCCGTTTTCATTCAAACGTCTCATTAAATAAACTTGAATCGTTTCATAGTATCCACCGATTAGAAAATTGGCTAGAACGAATTCGCCGATTAGGATCGAGAACGATAATAGCGCGGATAAGAGAATGCCAGTTACCATGTTAGGCATGATGACGAATGCAAAACCCTTGATTTTGCTTGCGCCAAGCACCTCAGCGGCTTCCATCAGCCTTTTTGCGTCAATCGTACGCAGATTGTTTCGGATACCTTGATACATATAAGGAAGTACCAGTACATAATACGCTCCGATTAAGATCCAGATTGTCCCGGACAAGACGATCGGCCCGCTGGAGTACACCTTGATCAACCCTACGGCAGCAACCACACCGGGAACGGCGAAGGGGATCATCACAAGCGCCTGCAGGACTCGCTCCATTTTAGGCAAATACATGAACACGACAAAAGTGGCGGTCGTCATCGTAACTATACTTAAAACAAGGGTTATCGCAGAGATGAGAAGCGTTCGCCCGACTGCTTGTAAAAATCGAGGATCCGTGTACAAATTCTCATACGCACTGAACGTATACGATGCCGGCAAAATTGTGTTATGCCATTCTTTGGCAATCGAATACAAGAACGTTGCCGCGAGCGGCAAGAAGAGATATAGAAAAACCACCGAAATGATAATGATATGCACCCATTTTTTCTTCATCGCAAGTCTCTCCTGAATCGCCGCATCATTCGTTCATTACACCACATCGCGACAACCATCATCGTTCCTAAAATTACGGCGAGCGCGCTGCCCAATTGAGGTCTTGTAACAACATCCCCCGCTACGAGCGCGCCGATGCGGATGGGCAGCAAATTATAGCTACCCCCTACTAACGCATAAGCTGTTGCATAGGCGCCCATGGCATTGGCTAGTAGAATGCTGAATGTACCGACTATGCTGGGTATAATGACAGGGAGTCCGATTCGCAGCCAAAATTGAAAAGCCGATGCTCCGAGCAACGAAGCGGATTCACGCCAATGTTTATGAATACCGGAATAGGCCGGGTATAGAAGCAATATAGCTAAAGGCACCTGAAAATAAACATATACAGCCACCAAACCGCTCCAACTGTATAAATTGAATGAATCCGTGATGTTCCATCCCCACTCTTTAAAAAGGAGCGTAAACACGCCGCTGTTACCGAGCAAAATTATAAAAGCAAAGGCTAGCGGCACGCCAGAAAAATTAGACGTTAAATTCGAGAAGGTCACCAGCATGGACTGGATCTTCATAGGCATTCGCGTCATGGAATAAGAGGCAGCGATTGCGATCGCGATACCGATGCAGCTCGCATATACAGAAATGAGCAGGCTGTTCAGCATTCCTTTTGTATAATAAGGATTGGTTAAAGCCGTAATATACTGCTTGAACGTATATGTGACCCCATCATCAGCAAGAAAGCTGTCGCGGATCATGGCAATCAGAGGTAGCAGCTCAAACCCTACTATCAGCAAGGCAAATGGAAGCAGCGCAATGACAGCGAACAGCGTGACTTTATGATTCATTCGGACAAACCTCACTTCTCGTTACTTAATGTTAACCAAAACTTGTTCTTCCCACATTTGTGGCAATTGCTTGGCTGTTTCATCCCATGATTTAAAATCCGTGATCGGCTTCGCATCTTTATACTGTTCTCTCGGAATCAGCTTCTTGGCGACATCTTCCGGCAATTTGACATTGCTGCGAATCGGACGAGCATAGCCTTTGGCCAGATTGATCTGTCCTTCGTCACTCAAAATATATTCTCGGGCAAGCTTCGCGGCATTCGGATGTGGCGCATACTTGTTAAGGATGGTTGCATATCCGCCAATGACGCTGCCTTCCTTCATGATGTTAACGTCGAACCGGCTCGGATCAATTTGGTCTTTGAAGCCCAAAGATACAAAATCCCAAAGAATCGCAACTTGCACTTCCCCTTTTTCCAAATCGGCTTTGGTTACGTCTTTGGTAACCAATCTGTTCTGCTTGGCCAGTTTCGCAAAAAAGTCCAATCCAGGCTGAATGTTGCCTTCATTACCCCCGTGTGCGATCGCCGCTGCCAGTACGCCCATCTGTGCTTGTGAAGACTTGGTAACATCCGGGATCTGAACTTTATAATCGCCCTTTTCAATGTCGTCCCATGTTATTGGCGGATTTTTCACTTGCGTTTTATCAGCAAGTACGGAGATTGTCCCTTGATAACCAACCAGCCAGTGGCCGTCCTTATCCTTCGCCCAATCCGGAATCTCGTTCCAGTAAGAAGTTTTATAAGGCATGGTCACGCCCTTTTGCACGGCGATCGGACCGAATGCCATGCCTACATCCCCGATATCCGCCGTTGGGTTTTTTTTCTCAGCATCGAACTTGGCGATTTCCTCTGAACTTGTCAAATCCGTATCCGAATGCGTTAAACTGTATTTGGAAGTGATATTGCCCCACGTTTCTTTCCAGTTGGCCCAGTTATCAGGCATCCCGACACTGACAATTTTGCCTTCTTGCTTAGCCAGCTTTTGAATCTCTTCCAAAGTCTGTTCTTTGGCCTGAGCCGGAGTGTTGGTGGTCGATGGAGCGGATTGTTGAGGAGCACCGCACGCCGAGATGCTCAAAGCCATCAAGCTGATCATTAAGGCAGACTTCAATGAAAGATGTTTTTTCACAATAAATCCCTCCGTATTTTGGTTATTTGTGTGTTTAAGTTGTTTTCGAGAACAATTTGATTATAAAATCGCAATGTTTTCAACAAATCAAATGTGTGTAAAAGTTTTGTAAAAAAAAAGATTACTTACCCCATTTCTTATCATGGGAAAAGTAATCTTTTACATTTGATACAGTATGCTTCACCTTTTGGGTCTGCATACATCCTCATCACATAAGTCTCCATTCCCATTTGAAGTAATATTCCACCACTAAAGCCCAAATCGTTCCTATATTAAAGACGTGAGAAATATGTATAGTTAACTTATCCTGCCCGTTAGTTTAATGAAGCATCGTCAATCTAATACTTTATTTTGTAGTCTACAACAAGATTTGATTTAGTGCGGAAGTGCAATGGAAATATTATCAATCTTTATTCCAAATTATCAAACTTTGTTTTAAGTCTACAAATGAAGGTTAACATACCCTTTAAGTGAAGAATGGGGCTGTCCCTTAGTCATTTTTATGATGGGACAGCCCCTTTTTTTGTAGCGTCTAGTCCATTAAAACCATAACATTTACGGAATGGATTGCTGCGTTTAAGCAATAGAAAAAGGAGCCCTTTTACAGGCTCCCCTTCGACGGTGTTTGATCGTTCGAGTATCTTCAAAAGTCACACTTCACATCATTAGAAATACTTGGGCACCGCTTGTTCACTTTCCGTTTTAATGGAATGCTACTAGGCGTGTGTGTTCAGAGATGCTCTGCGACACAACCCCTCGCTTTCAGTTGGCTTAGTGATTAGTTAAATTCCTCTTGTAGCCCTAGCACCGAATGGTCCAACGGAACCACACCTCTCTTCATACCGTCAAATATATCTTGCACAGATTTCAAACTTCTTACACATCGTACACTCAAACAATTTTAAATAAATAAAAATGAGACATGAGAGATCGCTACCTTGGGGATGGTTGGTGGTACTTCCATTTTATCAAAAAGGCGTTCTCTTTTCTATTTTTTTGAAAAGTTAAAGGGGCTGTCCCTTAGTCATTTTTATGACTTTTGGGACAGCCCCTTTTGATGAAAAAGTAAAATTAAATTAGTGCATTTCAATAATCCGTTTTTCGTGATGTTTTCCTGTTTTCACAAGCTTTACGCGTGTTTGGTATATCATGTAGTTACCTCGGAGATTGTTCATATCATCTTTAAGTTTTCGAAAAGTAATCTCTGCTTCTCAGTCAGCATTTCATATAACCCCTCCGACAATGTCTTATGTTTGTTCTATTATACATCTGTGTATTTTCAACTAACCTGCCCTTTAGTTGAACAAAAGGCTGCCAAGCGGCAGCCTTTTCAGTATTTAACTATCGTTACCCGTTAACATTCCTGTAGGTGTTAGTAGATTCAATTTGCAGAAAAACGAACGCCCCGCTAGGATGAGTATGTACTGGGTTGGAGCCCTCAGAACTCACCTTAGGAGGCGTTATTATGAAGTCTAGACTAACTAAAGCTCAAAATCAACGTGTAGAACGTGTTTCCACTTCTACGCTTGTCATTGGCATCGACATTGCCAAGGAAAAACATGCTGCTCAAGC
Organism: Paenibacillus sp. J22P15; assembly: GCF_056269345.1. Lineage (NCBI taxonomy): Bacteria > Bacillati > Bacillota > Bacilli > Caryophanales > Paenibacillaceae > Paenibacillus > Paenibacillus sp. J22P15. The sequence continues at coordinate 56,444 of NZ_JBWDNT010000012.1, read as the reverse complement.
TATTAACTTTCGAGGTATTGTCCTCACCAATCGCCCTATTATGTTTTCGAACGACCAAGCAGGATTTGAGCATTTAATAAGCAGTATTCGTAAATTACAGAACAGGCACAACTTAAATGACGTCATTGTGGGAATGGAGAGTACCGGTCACTACTGGTTCAATCTCGCTCATTGGTTGATGCAACAAGGGATTTCTGTTGTTCTTGTTAATTCGATGACGACCAAACGCAATAAGGAAAACAGAGATAACTCTCCATCAAAGAATGACCCAAAGGACGCTTTGGTCATTGCCGATGCAGTGAGCCGCGGGTTTTGTACGCCCTTCTCTCCAAAGGAAGAAGACTTCCGCCGCTTACGGGTTATTGTCACAAACAGAGAGCATTGGGTCGTTAAATCCGGACGGATTAAGAACAGAATCCACCGCTGGTTGGATATCCGTTTTCCAGAATACTGCAAAGCGTTCGAAGATATTTTTAGTCCTCGTTCATTAGCCACTTTGCGTCGTTTCCCAGCCCCATCTGACGTATTGCAGTTAACTCCGGAGCAGATGGTGCAAACTTGGGGAGTTTACATGGCTAGACCTGGCGGTGTGCGAGGCAGGAACAAGGCTATCCAGCTCCAAACACTCGCTAGACATAGCGTTGGAGATGCTTCTGCCCTTGAAGAAGACAAATGGGAACTTAGGCACCTCATCGAAGAATATGAACGAATCTGCAACATCATTGATGAAGCGGACGAGATCATTAAAAAGCTATTGCCCGAGATCCCCTGTTCTGATCTCGTTCGATCCGTCGGTGTTTCTGTTCCCGCTATGGCTGCCATATTCGCATTTGGCGGGGACTTACGTAAGCTGTCTCACGGAAATCAGTTATTGCGAAAGGCTGGATTAAACTTAGCGGAACGTAGTTCTGGTAAGTATAAGGGGCACATTAAGTTAACCAAACGAGGAAGCTCGTTATTACGGAAGCATTTGTACTTCTCAGTGTTTCACCTCTTATCTCACAATCGTGCATTCCAAGCCGTGCATGCACACAATATTGAAGTAAAAGGAATGACGAAGATGCAATCCATGATGAAATTGATTGGTAAATTGGCTCGAATGCTTGTAGCCATGGCGCGAGAAGGACAAACTTTCTCCGCGGATAAGGCTCAACCGCTACTAGCAGCTTAACGACTAAATTCGCAACCCAGATACGTAGATTAGCTCGTTCGCAGGATTTCACAAAGAAAGCACGGAGTACCGAGATTTTTACGCTTTAGGGCATAAACCCGTTCCGTTAACGTTGATCGGACTCCACACCTTGGATAGATAGGACGAAGGAATGTAAGGGCATAGACCCGTTGAGATTTGGGAGAGTGAATCCCAAGGACCTTGTGGAGAGAGGCGTGCAGCAAATCTTTCTTAGGAAGATGTTGTAAATAGACCAACACCTTCTATTCCCGCATGCCCTCAAACGGAACTGCCTAGCCCATTTTATGTAATCATTTAAACTCCTATTTAAATCTATATGTGAAATCCTGCGAATTCGCGAGTATTCGTGAGAAAAAACTTATTCTCCGAGGGAGCATAATAAAGAAAGGGAGTGGGATGTACCTCCGTCGTACAGGCTAAGGTTGGTACTTTCTTTCCTTTAGTATGCGGTGACACTCCTCAATAAACTGAAATTCTCCTTGCAAAAAACCGCTTTCTCGAAATCATGGTTTTCATGAAAATAATAAGCGATCCGGCAGACGTAATCGGCGCGCGGGACATCGTAGCTATAAGTTTAATAGGGAATGCAGTTCCGATCTTTCCGTGTAGACAGAGTCAACATTCGGATCTAAATGCTGTTTGAGCGATTTGAACTTTACCAGATCATTCACCTGCAGCCAATCATCCGCATGCAGTAAAAAATATAATCCTGATAGCAATAATTGAAATAAAAAGTTATTCAAAACGAGAACTTTAATGGTATGTTATTACAAGATATAAAAATTAATTTGATTGAGGAGGGAATTATGAAAACTTTTTCGAAGAGGCTTTCTTATTTGCTCGTTGCAGCCTTATTCATCCTGTTTTGCGTTTCCCCGTTTGCCCATGCGGAAGAGATTAAGGGTACGGGAGAACCAACTGCTTCTACATCCACTATCAGCAATGTTAGCCCGCCGGACGGCGCATTGCTTACCGAGGGCTTTACACTCATCACTTTTGTTTTAGGTATTCCGCTGGCTGATCAGGGCGATATCATCATTATCGTTGATGGTCAGCCCATTGACCCGAGTCAAATCAATTTCATGCATGGCATGGTGTTTACGCATGTTTCCGATTTGAAAGATGGCGCTCATTCCCTAATTATTCGTGTATTGGATCGTGATATGAATCTATTGCAGGAGTACAATGGAAGTTTCAAAGTCCAGCTTTCGATTTGGAAAGACAGCAGCATGAAAGTGGAGAATATCGATGTGACGTCACTTCGTTTAACCTGGACGCCTGCCACACAAAGCTTGGGTTATCGAATTTATGGCAATAGCCTGCTCATTGGGTCTGTAGATGGAAACACCACCTCATTTGATACAACGGGTCTAATGCCAAAAACCGCATACAACTTCAAAGTGGAGGCGAAGCGTTCCGACGGCAGCTGGACAACGGATGGTCCTATCGCTTCGGCAACAACATTGCCGCAGGATCGAGTAAGCCCGATTATCGAATATGTGACTCCTGCTGATGGCGACTTATTAACGACGGCGTGGCCGAAGATTACGGCTCATGTGTATGATGAAAATTCCGGCATTAATCCAATCATGACTGGGATCGGAGTAAACAATAAGCTTGTACCGTCCAGTTATGACGAGTCAACCGGGACGCTGACAGCGGTTGCCCCCAGATTGCCAAGTGGCACTCATTCCCTCTTGGTCTACGCCAGAGATATGGACGGGAATGTTGTGAAGCATACCAGCAGTTTTACCGTGGACTATGAGACGGGGGCACCGTTTCTAGAATGGAGCGGCAAGCTTCGTGCCGCTCTTGAAGCAGGCGATCAGGCTGATCGTGAGAATGTACGAAGACTGAGCGCCGAGATTGCCAAACTGGACGAAATAGAAGACTTATCCTTGATTGACCCGATTTGGAACAAAATCAAGTTAAAGCTGCCTGCATCTGTTAATCAGGCCCAATTGAAAAAGAAGCTGTTTGATATCATACTGGCGATTGGTTCGCTCCCCTACAATGAGCAAGAGACCGGGCTAGTAGAGATCCTGTCGGACCCCGAATTGATGGTGGCACTGAATACGATAGCGGCGGCAGGTGGCGTAACGAACCTGACAACCGAGGATGTTCTGACGTTCGTTTTCGGGGATGGCAACGATTATAGAGGGATCGAAGGTCAAATCCTTTATTTTGTATCAAGATTGTCCCCGTTGGAACAGTTAGGACTACTAAACGATAAACAGAAAATGATGGACGTCCTCATGGATGCCATCAATAATCAGCTGTTGCAAACAACCTATTATAAAATCAGCAAGATGCTGTGGAATTTAAACGTCTACACCTATGATGTTCAGCTGACTTTGCAAAGTTTCCATCGCAGGCTGGAACATGACATGCCGGCAATTCAGGCGATGACGATTGCTTATATCCGCTTAAAGGCGCAGGAATCAGTGAAGGTAAGCAATAGCGGTTATCAGCACAATTACAGCTTGAAGGCAGCTTCTTTAGACATTCCGCCTCAAGCGCTCCTATGGAAGAAGGTATCCGGAAGCCCTGATATCCGTGTAACGCCAGACGGGACCGTCTCCATTCCTGAAGGAATGTATAACGCAACAGCAGTCATTCAAGCAGCGCTCGTCAATCCTTATGGCGAAAATAAAGTTATTTTCGAGAAAGAAGTGATCCTAATGCCTGACAAAGACTCGGCCGTCAAGCTCCAGAGTATTATGAATGCATTTGAAACCGAGCTGGACGAGGTGCAAAGCAAGCTTAACGCCGCGACCTCGCACGTAGAGCAGACACAGCAGATTATGGACATGATAGATATGGGGAAAGAGGCTATCGAGCAGATCAAATCATTAAGGATATCCAAAGCAGCTATAACAGATGCCACTGAGAGGATCATAAATAATCTTGTACAAGCAGCCAGTAGTTTTTCTAAGCTGCTGCCCTCCTCTTTCTAAAATAACAAAGTGAAAAACCCCCTGATTAGCATCAGGGGGTTTTTCGCTTACTCGTGCAACGCTAGTGTTTTATCTTAGACAAATTTTTGTTATTTTTTCGTAATTTAGCTATAGCTAACAATAATAAGGGCAAAAACAGTCCAAAAGTTAAGTGATGTAATGTTGTAACATTTGCTTCATAATCTTTTAGAAAAGCGATATTCGGAACACTCACAATAGCATAGACAATTGCAATCATTCCTAGAGGAAAAGTTAAAGGACGATAATCCTTTAATTTTAATATTTGTGCAAGGCTAAGGTTTGCTGCATAAAAGAAAATTGTCGTCTTGAAATATAACGCCACTAACCATATAAGCGCTATTATTACTTCTATCCGTTGAACAAAATTTCCTACATTTATTCTTCTAGCTAAAATATAAGTTGCGTATTGTTGACTCGATGATTGATAAACTCCTAGAACTAAAATACTTAATAATACTATTAGTGATAAAACAATGGAGCCAATCAGTGTTCCTAAGATAAAGGATTTTTTAGTTTTTTTTAATTGGATAACATAAGGGAATAGCATTAAGAACGTCACTAGTTGCAAATAAGGAGAATCGATAGAATAATAAATAGTACTAGGTAATTTATTTATATTCTCTAATATAGGATGTATATTATTAATTTGTATTTGAGGAGAAATACAAACAACAAAAATAAAAAAGAGCAATAGGATCAAAGGATAAAAAATTTCAGAAGCTCGAGCAAAAGGTTCAAGTCCATAGCGCACTCCCAAGATAATAATAATGAAAAAGTAAATATAAACGGCTTCAATCGGTGTCTCAATTAGGATGTATGTAATCATAAAATCACCTATTTGTCGAAGAAAATAAGCAGTACAATGAAAAAAATAAGTAAAGTATAAAAATGAAACTGTTTTTCCAAGCCACTTTCCCAATATTTTCTCGCTATATTCGATTATGGTCATATTAGGAAAAGAGCTTCCTAGGATGTTATATAATAATACAAACAATAGTCCGATTCCTGCCCCAATTATATACCCTATCCAAGAATCTTGTTTTGCACTATTAGTTAACGATGGAATAAATATGATGGCCCCGCCAATCGTAAAGAAGAACACTAATACCCTAAATTGACGAAATGATATTTTTTCGTTGTTTTCAAGCATTTCCTTTATCCCCCAAATAAATGTCTATTCAACAAGTATTAACAAGTAATAGGGAAATAATCTTCTCGCAATTGATATCCAACCAAGTTTTCCACTCACTCTAACATCCCCGCACTTTATCCCGGCAAGCACCGTTGCCAATTTGATTGGCAACAAACCGCTTCGTTGGAATGGCTTCGTCTCCCGTTGGTTTATAAGACTTTTTATAAACGAGTACATATTCGTAATTGATTTCCATCGGGATCTACGACTGTCATCATACGAAGACCTTCGATTTGCTCATGTGGTGCGTTGTTCTTTCTCACAGCCCAATTGTTCCAATCTTCAGAGGGTAACCATGCTCAAATATGCTCTCTATACGAAGCTTCAGACCGGAATATTTTCTAGTTTAGAGTTAATATGCCGCTATTCAGTTTCTATCGATTTAACCCCTTTTAGCTATAGATAAATGTTATTATTACGCCACCATGATTCTGGAGATGATTCCATTGCTAACATTATCCGTGCTCTTAGTAGTCACGTCTGGACTCGCACATGCCGTCTGGAACTTATTCGCCAAAAGAAGCCGTAATAAAAGTGTGTTCCTGTGGTCCATTCTCCTTCTGACCTCAGTAGCTCTATTGCCATCTACAATCATCGAACTGTGGCATACACCTCTGCCTGTGATAGGCTATGTTCTGATCGTCTTATCCATCGTTTGTCAGGGTGTCTATTCGTTACTGCTTACATGCACTTATGATCTAGGCGACTTATCCCAGGTTTATCCGCTTATGCGCGGCACGAGCACGCTGCTTATACCGCTTATTGGTGTCGTGTTTCTCGGCGAATCACTTTCCTTATGGGGCTGGTTCGGGCTTCTGTGCATTATTGGCGGCTTCGTATTATTAAGCGGCTGGACCTCTCGCGATCGCGCAGCAGCTATCACTTATAAGCCAATTCTTCTTGCGTTCGCAGTCGGTTTAAGTACAACTTGCTATGTGCTCGTCGACAAGATGAACATTCACAATTTGTCCGCCTTGTCACTGCTTGAAATTGGAAATATCGGGTTCATGATGACTCTGACGCCTGCGATGATCAAATCCAAACAATTCGCAGCAGAATGGAGGCACAATTGGAAACTTATTCTAACCGGAGCCGTATTAAATCCAGGCTCGTATTTATTGTTCCTGCTTGCGATGAAATATGCGCCAATCTCTCATATTTCACCGGTTCGTGAAGTAGGAATTGTTTTTGCTACATTCCTTGGAGTTCTCATCCTTAAAGAGCAGCAGGGAATTCTGCGGATATCATCTTCAATTATGATTGCATCTGGCATTATCGCGATTAGTTTATTTGGTTAAACATTTCACGAAACTTCAGTAAAGACGGGGGTTATCTCATGAAAGTTCATTTTCTCGGAACGGCTGCCTATGAAGGCATTCCATCACTTTTCTGCCAATGCGTCACATGTAAGAAGGCTCGTTCATTAGGAGAGAAAAATATTCGTTCCCGCACGTCTGTCATGATTGATGAAGTGTTGAAGGTCGATTTCCCTCCGGACACGTTCTACCACTCACTGCGTTACGGGCTTGATATGGACAACATTCAAGATCTGTTATTCACGCATTCGCATTCCGATCATATGTACGGCGAAGATATGGCTATACGATCTGTTGGTTTCGCCCAATCGAGCAATAATCCCATTCATGTATATGGACATGATGTGCCGCTAAAAATGTGCAAACAGGCGTTAGCGATCGACAACATGCCTCACCACTATCATTTCCATAAAATTCAGCCATTCCAGACCGTGAAGACACAGACAGCTACCATCGTGCCGCTGCCCGCAGATCATGATCAACTCGAGACCTGCCTCGTTTTCTATATTGAAAAAGATGGCAAAACAATTTTCTACGGGAACGATAGCGGTTGGTTTCCGGAAGAAACATGGGAGTGGCTAAAAGGCAAGAAGCTCGATCTCGTAATTCTGGAGTGCACGACAGGCGCATATCCGAAGCGAAATAACCATATGAACATTGATGCCGTTCTTGATACGCAGGAGTGGATGCAAGCGAACGGCGTGCTGAGCCCGAATGCTCAAATCGTCGTCACTCACTTCTCGCATAACGCGGGTTTACTGCATGAGGATTTGATGAACATATTCGAACCTAAAGGTATCACCGTTGCTTATGACGGTTTAATCGTGAAATTATAACATTAGCTTTACATAAGAAAACGGCGGTATGCGATAGAGTCGCTTGACACTATGCATACCGTCGTTTTTTTGCAATTCGATTTCATCTATTCACTTGCTCAGAGCATTCTCTTGATTCAGACTATTTAGCCGCAGCATTGGACCGCTCATACCAATAGCCAGGCACCGAGCGCTCGAGACGCATTAACGCTTCCAAGTAGTAGTAATCGCCCCAAATCATATAACCATCAGGTCCCATATTGCCTCTTACGTGATAAGAACCGTGCTTCAGCAAGCCTTCGGCTTCCTCGCCAATCGCCACGTAATTCGCAGCTAACGATTTCATGGTACGCTGCAGTGCCTCTTCAATCCATGCTCGATCAGCATCGTCATTAGGCATTAGCTCCAGCAGCTCCAGCATACCGCAGGCAGTAATTGCTGAAGCCGAGCTGTCGCGACTTGTTCCTTCCTCGATAGGTACATTGAAGTCCCAATATGCGACGAAATCTTCTGGCAAATGATCGATAAAATATCGCAGCATACGCTTCGAAGTTACTAGGAATTCCTCTTCCTTCGTATAGCGATATGAGAGCGCGAACCCATAAATACCCCACGCCTGACCGCGCGTCCAAGTCGATCCATCTTGAAAACCTTGGTGCGTGCCGCCTCCGATCGGTATTCCATTATCCTTATTAAAATAGAATGTATGATACGAAGAGTCGTCACCGCGAACCAAGTACCTCCGCGACAGCTTCGCTTGCTTTAGCGCGATTTGGGCATATCCAGGATCGCCTGTGTACTCAGATGCCCAGTACAGAAGAGGCAAGTTCAATAAGCAATCAATAATAATTCGTCCGCCGTTCTGAGGGTCATCCTCTGCTCCCCACGCTTGAATAAATTGCCCTTTCGATCTCCATCTGCGCATCAGCAATTCTGCCGCTTGAAGTGAGAGGTCGCGAGCATCGGTGTCTTTGTCTACGATCCAGCCGGCAAGCGCAGATAATCCATACAGAAATCCGATATCATGATGGTCCAAGAAAACTTGATTTTCCAACCTATTCTTGAAATCATCAACTTGCAGTTTAGCTTGTTCTTTGAAGAAGCTATCCCCTGTATATTCGTAGCTCAGCCATGTCATGCCCGTATAGAAGCCTTCAATCCAATCATCATTTGCCGACCATTCATATCGTTTTTCATTGGTAATATGCGGGAACGACAGTCCGTTCCGCTCTAAATTGCGGCGAATTTTTCTAACCGCATCCTCAATCTCCTTAATCCACATCTTAAGTATTCGTCCCTTCTATAAGTTATTGGACTCCAGTTAACCCTTTACAGCTCCAACACTCAGTCCCGAAATGAAATAGCGCTGTGCTATGAAGAAGATTACGATAACAGGCAGCAGCGATGATACTGCTCCGACCATAATGAGCTGAAACTGTGAAGCGAACTCGCCGTGGAAGCTTGCGAGTGCAAGCGGAATCGTCTTCAATTTATCATCATTCAGGTAAATGAGAGGCGCCTGAAAATCGTTCCAAACCCAAGAGAACACGAAGATGACAAGTGTAGCGACCGCAGGCTTAGCTAGCGGCAGAATGACGTTCCAGAAAATCCTGAGTTCGCTGCAGCCGTCGATTCGAGCAGCTTCGGACAATTCCTTCGATATCGATATGAAGAATTGTCTCATCAGAAACACGCCATATGGGCTAAATGCTTCCAAAAAAATAAGCGCCCAGTGCGAATTGACCAGATGCAGCTTTTTCATAATTAAATATTGTGGAATCATAATAACCTGATAAGGAATCATATAAGACGCTAAATAGATGAGAAATACTTTATTCCGTCCAGGGAATTCCAGGCGCGCAAACGCATATCCAGCTAATAAGCATGTTGCAAGCTGACTAACCGTAACGAGTATAGAAATTTTCAAAGAGTTGAAGTAGTACAGAAAGAAAGGAATACTTGTCCATACTTCCACGTAGTTCTCTGGTGCCCAAACCTTAGGAATCCACCGAATCGGATAGTCAAATACATGCTCTTCCAATTTAAAAGAGGTAGAAAGCATCCAGAAAAAAGGCAGAACCATGGCAGCTGCAACAGCGGTTAGAAGCATAACCAGACTGGCACGTTTTAATAGTTCACCCATTTTTTCTCCCCCTTAAATTGAATTAATGTAATAATCATCACGATGGCGAACAGCACCACAGCTTCAGCTGAAGCATACCCGAAATTAGAATTTCGGAAGCCTTGCGCGAAAATATCGTATACAAGGACCGTTGTTGCTCTTCCTGGACCGCCTTCGGTCATCACGTAGATCAGATCGAACGATTTGAACAAACTGATGATGCAAGTAATGATCACGAGGAATGTTACCGGCGCCAACAATGGCAGCGTTACTTTCCACAATCTGCGAAATGCACCCGCGCCATCGATTTTGGCTGCTTCGTACAAATCTGCCGGAATTCCCTGTAAACCTGCTAAGAACAGCACCATATAATAGCCGGATAATTTCCATACTGTAACGATAATTAAGCTTACAAGCGCCCAATCAGCGCTTACCAACCACCCTGGAGGATGATCTGTAAATTTACTCAAAAACATATTAATCGGTCCAAGTGTCGGATGGAAAATCGCCTGCCAGACGACCGCTACTGCTATGAATGATGCGATATGGGGAAAGAAGAAGGCAGCTCGGAAAATCGAGATGCCTCTCCACTTCTGATTCACAAGTAATGCAAGTCCAATCGCAACTAACACGACAAACAGACAAGAGCCGAACGTATAGAGCAATGTATTGACTAGCGCAATCCGGAAGTTCTCGTCTGTTAACATCATCTTATAGTTTTCCAGACCGACCCACTCCATCGGATTATAGCCGTCCCATTTCGTAAAGCCCAGCATCAAGGCCATTGCGCCTGGAGCCGCGATGAAGATCAGGAAACCGATCAGATTGGGCAGCAGGAACAAATACGCTGTTAATGCTTGAGGATGAAACGCTCGCTTAAAAAAACTACTATGCATAGTATGTCACTCCTATCCTAAACCCGTTTGCGCATGCAGGACTTTTTATTTGATTTCTTTTGAACGACGATCCTTAATGTTCTTAAGTGCTTCTTCTGGCGTAATTTCTCCAAGCAGCGCGCGTACGCCTTCTTGATCGATGATCGTGTCAAGTTGAGCCAGTCCATTTTTTAGAACACGCTCTGGAACAGGGATTACATCAAACACAGGATTCAAATTGAATTTTTGCGTGAAGCTTGTTTTATAAATCTCTATAACGCTGTCGCTGTTTGAAGCAGGTGTTTGGTATTTCGCTACAATTTTTTGTCCTTCTTCGCTGGAAATAAAGCTAATGAATGCGAATGCTTCATCTTTGTGATTAGATTGACCGTTTAGCGAGTGAACAACAGGCGTAGACATGTTCGTTCCTCTCTCCACGCCTTGCGGATGCGGAACATAAGTCATATCCCAATCGAAATTCAGCTTACCGTCTTTCTTGTCTTGCTCAAGCATGCCTGGGAACCAAGTTCCTGTTACTACCATTGCATATTTGCCTGTCAGGAATGCTGTGCGATAGTGCGCATTTGTTGCTTTATTCTCCGCTACAGTAGGTTGCGCACCGCTTGTAGAAAGCTCTTTGCGCAGCTCAATACCTTTCTGGAACGGTGTCAAGTCTTCGTCAAACAATGTTTTGCCTAGTTGACTACCGTAGATATACCATGTTTGAGCCCAGTCTGGCATGAAGGAACCCCAAATTTTGTTTTGGCCTGTTCCTTTGGTCATTTGTTTAGCCAGTTCCAAGTATTCTTCCCAGTTCATATCGTCCTTTGGATAAGGAACGCCCGCCTCATCAAACAGCTTTTTGTTGTAATAAAGCGCCCATACGTCATTGCGGAAAGGAAGACCGTATACTTTGCCGTCCACTTTAACGACATCTAACTTGCTGTTAACGCCTTTCAAATCGTTCTCGTTTTTCTTGATTTGATCGTCAAGCGCTGGAACGCGATTTGTTGTTGCGAATTTGTAATAGTCTCCTAAGCTCTTGAAAGCAAAAGCATCAATGTCATTTCCGCCTGTCATCGTTATTGTTAATTTCTCGGAGTATGTTTTGATGTCTGCTTTTACAAGCTCAACTTTAACATTCTTGTTCTTCTCTTCGAACGCTTTCACAAGATCTGCGTACATACGCTCTGATGCTGTGTCTGTCCAATGCATAAACTTAATTGATACTGGCGCTTTAGCCGCTTCTGTTGGTGCAGGTGCAGGTGCCTCTGTAGATGCCGCTTCCTGCTTGTTGCCGCAACCAGCCAGCAAGGAGACACTAAGTCCCACTGTGAGCAAAGCCGAAATCCACTTTCTCATAATATTGCCCTCCTAGTTTGTTTGTGTTGGTTCTTACATTCCGAGTATATACGGGAGGGCAGCACGCCGTCTTTGCTTGAGATTCAGTCAAAATGTAATCGCATTCATATTATGCCAAGTTCATTGTGCTGCTTCTCAGCATGCTTGTTCTGTTCCTTAGATCGTGCTGAATTAGAGGCGATATTCTGACGGAGAACGGCCTGTAACTTGCTTGAACAATCTCGAGAAATGGCTGAGATTTACGAATCCTGTCTGCTCGGCTATTTCTTGAATGTATAAATTCGTATTTAGTAACAGCTCCTTGGCACGATTCATGCGAAGCTCGGTTAAGTACCCCATTGGAGTTACACCCGTTTGCCCTTTGAATAAGGTCGCAAAATAGTTCGGGTTCAAATGAGCCACCTCCGCCAAGCGTCCGATCGAAATTTTCTCGCTCAAATGCTTTTCCATATAAGAAAGCGTCTTGGCTACTTCCTCCGAATAAGTGGATTGCGGCGTTAGATCAGCGAACTCATGCACAAAGGCAGCAAGCGCACTCATCATATCTTCCCTGGTACGACTTTTCTGCAATTGGCCAATTGCTTCCCCAATATGCGCTGAATTCGCGTGCTCCGATCGATTCGGTTGAACACCCTTTAGCAGCAGCATCGTAACAGCCTGCTTCAGTTTGCGTGGATGCACTCCGGCTTGATTAGCGTGATTCATCGCCTCTTCCATAGCTTGAATGCACGCTTCTGCACGGTCTGTTGATAGAAGACGAAGCATTTCGTCCGATAATTGTTTATTAAATACAGAGGCATCTAGCCTGTAATCGCGTTTATTCGAGTACTTCAAAAAACTGTTCCAGCCTTCATAGAACAAATCCGTAAGCAGCTCCTCCGCCTGCCGAAACGCATGCTCCCACTGTGAGAAGCTCTGAACTTCATCGCTGACAGCGAATGCACATTTCAAATAAGGATTAAACCACGTTCGGAAAAATTCAGGATTTTCTTCAGCTGCATTCAGCACCATATGAATCCGCTTGCTCGCATCCAGGAAAATCCTGTTCTGCTTAACCGCATTCACATAAGGAAAATCCCCCAAGAACCCATCATGCTCCCAAGGGTAGAAGTTAGACTCGGCAATTTCTCCAATAATCCAACACCACCGACCTTCCACTTGGCTATTATGGCGATATGCTTTCAACCAAGTCAGCGGATTAAGCTCTACGTTAGGTTTGTTCGGCAAAAGCTCTGCTTTGTATGACGCGCCTGAATCCGTATCTGATTGTTCGAATTTCATCTTCAGTCGCTTTAAGCACTCCTCAATATCGCCCGAGGATAGATGAAGCTTGTCCAAATATTCGAATACGCCGTTGCGAATGCCCTGCTGCACTAAATTAAAATCAGTATGACTGCTTAGCACACATACTGGCGTTTTAGGACTTATTTCTCGAATATGAGTAATGAGCGTCATCCCATCCATAACAGGCATTCGTATGTCGGTAAATACCACATCCGGCCGGAGCTGCTCGAACATGGTCAGCGCTTCAGCCCCATTGTCCGCCTCACCCACTACCTGAAAACCATATGTTTGCCACGGGATCATCCTTCTTAGTCCTTCTCGTATGAGCATTTCGTCTTCAGCCAACATAACACGGATCATTTGGGCTCCTCCATTCTCTGTCTTGCCATTCGAATTTCTACCTGCGTACCGCTTCCAAGCTCACTCTCAAAATGCAATCCATACGATGGACCGAATAAGATGCGTATGCGCTGCTCAATATTGTGAAGTCCAATACCAGAGAAGCTTTGCAGGCTGTCTGCCATTCCGCTCTGGACAATCCGTTTGTGAAGAGGATTCCTCTCTGTGCCTTTACCATCGTCAGCAATCATGACCGTACATAAGTCACCGACATCATAAGCTTGAATCCAAATATGCAGAACAGAATCGCCACTATGCATACCGTGATAAATGGCGTTCTCGACGATCGGCTGCAGAGCAAACCGAACGATACTCTGATTCCGAAGCGCATCGGGTACATCAACAATTACATGGAACTTGTCAGGATATCGGATGCGCATAATATTTAAATAATGGTCTAGCGCTGTTAATTCTTCGTCTAACGTAACGACAGGGCGATCTAGGTATATGCGTGTAGCTAGGAAGTATCCCAGCGAGTCAACCAGCAAGCATATTTGCTTCGTATCTCCCTGGAGCGCTAGCCCATTGATCGCTGCAAGTGTATTTTTAACAAAATGCGGCTGTATTTGCGATAGCAAAGCTTTGAATTCCAGCTCAAGCTCTACGCGTTGCTGCTGCTTAGCTTGATCCTGAAGCGACTTAAGATCCGATTTCATCTCGCGGAATGACTTTTGCAGGATGCTCAATTCAGGATCCGCTGTAATACTGGTATCGCTTTCCACATGTCCGTGTCCAAATTGCTTCATTAGCTGAACAAGCTGCTTGATCGGACGGACGATACGTCCGATAAACACTTGACCCAGCACAATCGATACGACTGCACAAAAACCGACAATTGCGAACATAATATTCCGAAAATTCATTAATTCGGATAGGATGCTTTTGTATGGGATGCTCTCTTCGATGCTCCAGCCGTTATTCAATGTGCTGTTTACATATAGCATTTTCTCGCTGTCGTATGGATCTGAACTCTTGGAGACAAATTGCGAATCTATCGAGCTATAGATAGCCTTATGATTTATGTCATAAATCGTAAACTGGCCTAACAAATCTTTAAAGGGGGCAGTCATCAACTCTATTTTTGTTGATATAATAATTTTACCCCATTCTTTCCCTGTATCACTTTCAATATATCCAAGAACATACGACACTAGCGGCTCTTGTCCGCCTGATGCCGTAAAATTCTCATGCGGAGCTGCCCAATGAAACTTGGAATCGCCGCCCTCCTTAAGCAGACGGATAAATTCATGATTGTTGTGCAGAAATTCAAATAAAGGCTCGCCGTTCGACACCCAGCTGGAAAACACTTTTCCATTGTAGCCGTAAATCGTTACAATCGGCGTATGCATAAAGTTCATGAATGTATGCTTATTGAGCATCGACTCGAATTGTCCCCACTCTTGTCCATACTCGGCTAAATTGCGGGAAGACGCATTCGGATTAAGCATCTTCTCCATTTTATCCTCTAGAATGAGCGAGCCAGCTAATGTTTGCATCATCGACATCTTCTCCTCAAGACTAGCTACACTTTGCTGCAGCGCTTGCTGCTGTATATGACTCGCTTGGCGGATAATGAGATTTTGAGAGACATAATAACCCGTCCAACCGATGAGCAGCATCGGTAACACACCAACAGCAAGCAGCACAATAATAAATTTCGTGCGCAGCGTCATTCGCATCCCTATACGCCCTCGTTCCATGCAGCGGCCCCCTCTTGCATTAACCCACTTGTTGATCGTACATTCATTTTGCCTAACTGCGTCGAAAGTCGAGCTCTGTGTGCGACTGCCTTTCATCTATAACAACAGAGTAAAATGAATCTTGACGCTGATGTTCCCCAAAACTTTCTCAATACTATCATGGTATTGATTATACGTAGCTCTTAATACCTGAATAATAGACTTAATGTAATTAATAATTGTATTTGATCAAATCGCAGGCTCATTTAATCCATGCTTTAGTTTAGATAGCTAAATTCACCTGCTGCGATGAGGGGAGCATTTTCATGTCTATTCCGCAGAACCATTGATAAATACAAGATTGCGAGTAGAACACAGCTATCGAACTGGTAAAGAAGCATAATAGTCATAGCAGCTTAAAAGCCTATAAAGGGGGAGCAAAAACTATGACGAAAGGACGTTCTACGACATGGAAAGAACGGATAGAGATTGTTCAATATTGTCTGACAAATAATGATGACTATGGGAAGACTGCGGAGCAACATCAGGTTTCATACCAACAGGTATATCAGTGGGTGAAGAAATACCAAGACGGCGGGCAAGATGCGCTGCAGGATGGACGGGGACGTAAAAAGACCGATGAAGAATTAACTGACATAGACCGACAAAAGCTTGCCATGAAGAAGATGCAGGCTGAAATTGAACGTCTACGCGCAGAAAATGCATTCCTAAAAAAGTTAGAGGAACTCGAAAGAAGGCGACGCTAAGTCAAGTATGTCAAGAAAACATCTATCTTGCCATTCAAGCTCTACGGCAAGACGGGCAGTTCAGCATAAAGATACTGTGTGAAATTGCAAAGATTCCACGCTCAAGCTATTACAAATGGCTGAAACGCAAGCCTAGTGTACGTGAACTGGAAAACCAAAAACTCACAAGAGCGATGATCTCGCTGCATGAGAAGGTAGGCGGTATCTACGGGTACTGTCGATTAACCCTTCACTTATGCAAAGAAACGGAGAAGCCTACATTCACTTTTACAATAACGAACGATTACAGGCAAAACTAAACGGCCTTAGTCCAATGGAATTCAGGACTAAGGCCGTTTTTCAACTCTCGTTCCTCGTTAGTTCAACTCTTGTTGTTCACAAAAATGAATACTGGGCACTTGTAGGACTATTGGGCAGTTTGTGGGTCCCATCATTAATACAATTCCAATTACTCATTCTTTACTCCTTAAAATGAGGATTATGAATTCAAAAGCGCCTTTAATTTCACATCCGGATTTGCTAAGACTGTAGGATCGAGTACTGCCTGTTTTTGGATCAGCATTTCCGCAAATCGAATATCCTTGGCAATTTTTCCGTTCAATCCAACCGCGCTGGCTGAAACCAATTGATCTGCGGCCGACAAATGGAAGAACAGCTTATCGGACTCCGTCACATGTCTAACCACGGTCTTCACGCCGCAATCTGGTAATCCAGTGACTTGTAAGGTTTGTTCATATTGATCCGACCAGAACCAAGGGATAGCGAGATATGGTTCGGATGAACCCAGCATGCTTTGTGCGGCATGTGTTCCTTGATCTTGTGCATTTCGCCAAGCCTCCAGACGAATACGCTTGCCTCCAAAGAGACGATGCGGAAAGGAACAACAATCACCTGCTGCAAAAATATCAGCGTCACTCGTTGCGAGTCTCTCATCCACCCATATGCCATTATCAACTATAAGTCCACTTTGAACAGCTAATGTTGTTTCAGGGATCGCACCGATGCCTACGACAATCTCGTCACATTGGACAACGGATCCATCTACAAGTGTAATCAAATGTCCTTCTCTCGTTTTTTCGATGCGTCGAATCCCTACTCCTAGTTTAAAAGCTACACCTGCTTGATGATGACGCGCTTCTACAATATTAGCAATTTCCTCAGGTACGCCTCGCATCAGAATACGAGGTCCGACTTCAATAACAGTAACCTTACAACCTTTCTCCCGTGCGCTTGCCGCTACTTCAAGTCCAATAAAGCCAGCACCAATGACAGCAATGTGCTTTCCGGATTGAAATCTAGCGCGTAAAACAAGCGAGTCAGCGAAGGTACGGAGATATAATAATTCCGAACAATCGGAGCTCTCGATGTTTAATCGACGTGGATAGGCACCTGTGGCAAGCAAGAGTCTCTCGTACCTGATCTGCTGCCCATTGCTTAGTTCTGTAACGTGGTGGTCCCGATCAATCTTAACTACCGAGCTATCCGTTATGAATTGAATGTTGTACTGGGATTGCTTAGCTTCGTCAAGAATAGTCATTGGAGTAGGCTCATCTTCTCCCACCAATACGCTTTTGGAAAGCGGCGGTCGTTCATACGGTGCCAGCTTTTCTTTTCCTATTAGCGTGATCTGCCCGCTCCAGCCCTCCGCTCGAAGCTCCACGGCAGCACGCGCACCCGCTTCACCTGCACCGACAATCACCATTCCTAAATCAGCCATGTTCTATTCTCTCCTCAGTCAATCTTGATGAAGATCTTGTCATCTTCAATCTTTATAGGATATGTTTTTAAAGCTTCGCAAACTGGCGTACGCTTTGCTTCACCCGTTGTATAATCAAAGCGACCATTATGCTTCGGACACTCAATAAGATTGCCCATCACAAGCCCGTCGGCTAAATGAACCCTCTCATGGGTACAATATCCATCTGTTGCAAAATAATCGCTTCTCGCGGAACGATAAATAGCAAACGTGCGATTGCCATGATCGAATCGGATAACATCCTCTTCATCAATCTCATCCACTTCACATGCTTCAACCCAACCTAATAAATGCTGCATAAGTACCCCCAAGTAAATAAGTGTTGGTTTGTTTAATAAGCTACTTTTTCTTCTGTTTGTACACCGTAATAATACGGGTGAGCCGTAGATGGCAGAGGACGATCAACCACATATGTCGGATCTTCCTTCTGTTTAATCAATGCTGCAATAACTTCTTTAAGAGCCGCCCACAGACTAGGATTTGGCGCTGGGTAATCGAACATCAATTCTTTGTGCAGAGCAGGCAAGGCGTGATAAGGTACCATCGGAAACATGTGATGCTCAATGTGATAGTTCATGTTCCAATAGAGGAATCTAAAGAAAGGATTCAAATAAATGGTACGTGTATTTAAACGATGATCCAGCACATCTTCATGCAGTCCCAAATGCTGAGTAAGTCCTACTAATAATAGGAGAATCGGTCCATAAAAAGTCGGAAGACCCACGAACATCAGCGGTAAAATACTGCCAATTTGGATCGACCAAATAATGAATCCTAGTAAGATCAACACCCAAATACGTGAAATCCAAACCGCCTTCTTATACTCTGACTCTGGCACATAATCCTGTTCTGACGGCGTAAGCTTGCCGAAACAGTGTAAGATAACGCTTTTGAGATCTCTAGCGCCTCCATAAATGTGTACAATTTCTCCAAAAATGATACGCCAAACAGGCGGTCTCGACATCGCAATTTCCGGATCGCGACCAACGATATACGTGTCAGTATGATGGCGAGCATGGCTCCAACGCCAAGGCGTTGGCGGTCTCAAGTCCATAAAGGAGGCAATTTGATAAAGGGCATCATTCATCCATGGTGTCTTGAATGCCGTGCCATGGCCACATTCATGCCATCTTGAATCCGCCATCGAAGCATAGCTAATTCCGTATATAGCGAACGCAGGTATTCCCCACCATGAACCCCATGCATAGTAGGCAAGTATCCCCGTTCCGATCAGCCAAAGGAACATTAAAATCGTATCCCTTATTGCAGGTCCATCCTTGCGCTTCATGAGCTCTTTGAGGCGCTTCCGTGGAATCGGGCTCACATACCATTCAGCAGCTGCTAAGCCTTTATCCTGTGCACGCTTGTTCTCTGGTCCTGTCAGCGAATAATCTCTTTTCGTATAGGTCGTAGACACTGTATTCCCTCCTTAATCATCATGTTAGCGCTTACTATTATAGTAAAAGATCAAAGGCTCATTGTCTTTGAATTAGCAAGACAGTCACTTGCACTATACAGACATTTCACTTTTAATGACTAAGTAATTCAGACAGTTGGGATTTACGAAATTTTCCTGGGGGGACGCCTATTTTGCGAGAGAAAACTCTTGTATAATAGTGCACCGATTCAAACCCAGTTTCCTGTGCGATATGACTGATAGTCCAATCGGTTTCGAGCAGAAATTCTATCGATTTACGAACCCTTCGTTCTTGCACATAATGAGCGAAGGATTGTCCGACTTTTGTGGCAAACAAGCGTGACAAATGTCGCTCGGTTATATGTAAATAGGCAGCTACCTGCTGAATATTTAGAGCTGACATGAGATTATCTTCGATAAATAGCTTCGCTCTCTCTAAGTAATATGAAGCAATTTGCTGATGCTCCGGAACCTCGTTGTTTTCACTCACATTTACAAATTCACTGCAAAAAGATATAAGCAATGCATACGCGTAACTGCTTATCATCTCCTTCATCATGGCACGATCCTGCTTGCATAGCGTAAATAGCATGCGCCACGTTTGCGCCGACACCGTTTCGTCAGCCATAGGCACAATAATTTTATTTAGATTCATCATGTGCAGATAACGATTCAATGTCGATTCTGTTGAACAAGCTGGATCCAGCTCGAAGGCAACATAGTAGAGTTCAATGCCTGACTCACTCTTAATTTGATGCCATTGGCCAGGCCTAGAGCAAAACAACGTCCCTTGCTGCAAGGGGTATTCTTCACCCGACTCCACATAACTCCCTTCCCCCGCTAGCACATAACAGACCTCAAAAAAGGAATGACGATGCATCGGATTATCAAAATGTTCAGGCACAGCCCCCCAATAATGCACCTTGAAGCTTAGATCTTCACCATGCAAATTTATGGCAGCTTCATTCAGTAAACGGCTCATCTTCTTGTAATCAGATTTAACTGCCATGGGGACCCCTTCCAATCTATAAATTTTACACGTTTACTCTACTGCTTATTATACAAAATGAGAAAGAAAAGCCCTCAAGATGAGGACTCTTTCACTTCAAGAACTATCTTGCACCCAATATGAAATCTACCTGAATAACAATTCGCGGACCCCTTTTGCCGTCACGTCCAGGCTGCCCTCGGGAATCGGATGGATGCTGTCTGGTACCCATTGATGAAACTGTTCTGGATTGTGTTGTAATATCGTATTCCATTGTTCAAAATGATCGATCAGACGCAGATCCCTTTCCTTGGCAACCAAGCGGTATACATCGTAGTAGTCATTAAAAATAGGTCGTGACTCCAGCGAAACTCCTACAGGAGGATTCATGGTCATCAGTACGATTTCGCATGCGGAATTAATTTCAAGAATTTGGTTAATCATAGATTTCAAACGGCTTCTGCATTGATCAATGGTCGTTTCATACGGCAAATAAGCGTCGTTGATGGCAAATTCGATAAAAACTAAATCGGGCTTATGAGCGAGCACCTTTTCCGACAAGTTGTCGATCGCCCACTGTGACCACATGGCGGCTTTCGCGCTGTTGATGACTGTAGCAAGTCCAGGATATCGCTCCTGTAGCTGAGCATTCATATCCTCCACCCAGGCTGCTCCATCAGTCAAGCTTGTTCCATATGTGACGATACACTGGCTTTTGCCAGCTTCAAGATTAGCAATCGTCTTCAAAGCATGCATGATTATATCCCCCACTTAAATTGAATCTGGAATAAATGTAGCTCAGATACGATTGTATTACAATTACCAAAAATTCGTTGGGACAAGAAAAGCCGCTTTCCTTCATCGAAAGAAGCGGCTTGTTTAATTAACTCATTTTTATTGACCGCTGCTGTAGGATCTTCACTCAAAGAGTCTTTACCGAGATTATGGAAATAACACCAAGAAGATTTATAGATAAATTCAACAAGAAGTAAGTGTCAGACGTCATTGTAATATTTTATAATTTCCTGCCATAACTAACAGTCATCATATACCAATCCATTAGTTCGCCGAACAAGCAAAGCGTGGCGCAAAAAAGCGGATAGAAGTCATTGTCCCCATCCAAATAAGTCTACAGCTCCCACACTCCCCCCCTCCACAAATCCCGCTACCGCCTACTCCCACAAGGCTTCCCGCCACTTTTCGCCTCCCATTCTTTATTACGTTAAACCACTGAAAGTTTGATGTGAAACCCGAAAAAAGACATGAGAAAACACAAAAATTCGAGGAAAAATCGAGTAAAAAATCGAGAAAAGCATGAAAGATCAAGGGATTTGGGGCGTTATCCTGAGAAAAAGGGATAGAAAAAAGCCGAGCGAGATTCAGGAGGAAATCCCGAAAATCGTCGGCTTATAGGTAAACTTATTTTGATGAGAGGTAAACTTTGTGGGATAAGTGCAGACTGAAATGGATGTCTACAGATACATCGTTGATTCTATCGGTCTAATGGATCTTATATCTCTTCACAATTAAAAATAAACTATACTCCGTTTAGCTTAATGAAGCACTGTTAGTCTAATACTTTTTTTTCTAACACCATATGTAGCTTTAAAATAAGGTTTGATAATTTATTTAACAAAAATACTTGACATTCCTTTGCGAACATCAAGTACTTTTGTAATAATGATTGATAAAAAGAATGATACATTATTAATGTACCTAAAAAGTTTTTATAATAAAGTTTGATAAGAATTAATATAGAAATGCTATTAAGTGTCAGCAGAAAATAAAGTATTAGACTGGATGTCTTTATTCCACGCGGCTTTTCGAATTATCATACCGTCAGACTCCATAAAATAAGTTTTAGACTGAGCCTAGAAATTGAAACAGCGACAGCCAAGGACGAGAAAATAAAGTCCTAGACTATCGCTGTTTTATTGAACTAACGTACCCGTTAGTTCAACGTACGATTGATTTTTTAATCGTTAATTTATATGAAGAATACTTTAAGTAACTTAGTATTTAATTTATCGAATTCCTTCAACAGGTCTTCAGCGTTATTAGAATATTTACTTTGTATATAAAACCTGCTACAGGTATAAAAAAGTGCACCTACCAATTCTTTAGAAACCAATCCTTCATTATCAATTGAATCTTTATAATCATCCAGAGTTATATGTAAAAGTTTAATTAAGTCCCGATCAATAATTGCATTTCCATTCTCTCCTTGATTTCCCCTTAGCTTCACAACCAGATCTTTACATATTTCTTTCAACCTTTTTTCCAAATCAATCTCCATACCCTTCCCTCCTTGAAATATGAATAATAGCATTCATGCCTATAATGGTTCCAATCCTAAATATACCACATATTGGAACTATCCTCCCCGTTAGCTTAACAAAGTAATGGAGCAACTGCCGCAGCAAACCCTTGTTTGTTTAACTATCGTTCCTCGTTATTGCAATGGCGATGATAAGTTTATGAAAAACTAGGGTTGGTTTTTGTAATGCAATTCGTCTTAGTAACTTTTTATGGAGCACTGCGTCTATAGTTTATAGAAATGAAAACCATTTTTGCCAAATTGAGAGGAGTTTTTTTATAATGAAGAAAAAAGTATTACTTACTGTTTTGTTTACTCTTCTGACGGTAAGTATGATTTTCGGTGTAGTGTATGCAAGTGGTGCAATAAAAATAGTTGTGAATGGTAAAAACGTTGCAGCTGATGTTGCACCACGAATGATTAACAATCGTGTTATGGTACCAATCAGTTTTGTTTCCAAGGCACTTGGTGCAGATATCTCATGGGATCAGAAAACGCATACGGTTGGAGTTATGAGCTATGGAATAACGCCTGTGGATGTTTGGAAAGAAGATGTGAATCTTATTCAATTCGACATGGCTGCAATAAATAATACTGTACAGGTATTCATGGCTGGAATGGACCAGGGTTTACCAGACCTTATTGAAAAATCAGTTACAAGTGATTTGGATGTTAATAAATTGGCGGAAGCACATTTTTCAATGGGACCAATCATGCTTTCTACTCAGATTGTTGATATAAGAAGATTAAAGGTGGCACAAGGGAAACCTTCAGAATTTCAAGTTAAAGTAGCGGTTCAAACTTGGACACTAGATGACATTACAATCATCGATTATTGGGATCTTACTGTAGTTCAAACTGGTGATCCTAATAAGATGGGGTATATAGTGAAAAAAATAGGAGAAAAAACTTCAACTCCGGTAGCTGAACATCGTGTATTCCCTGGATTTACTTACAAAATAGATCCGTTTTCGTCCAAGTGAGTATTGGTGTCTTTGCTCCCACCATTAGTAACCGAAATAAGCGAGTAATGGTTTGGCCGCTAATTATTTTCACTGTTGCAATTCAACAGCTGCCTTCTCGGTTCCAGTAGTAGCGGCAAGGGATATGTGACTTACAAGGAGTAATTAGCGTGGAATCACATGTCTATTTGGCTTTTATAGTTAGTCCGCGCGCATATCTAGTGTGATGTGTAATATTAATCTCGATTTTGCAGCCTTTTCAAGCTGACTAGACTCGATACCAGTATTGTTACCAGCTGTCGGATACATAACATTATCCCCCACAAATGACAAGAACATGATCCTATTCCCTGACCATGTTCCCTGCCAACCGGGAATCGGTGGGAGACCCACACCTAAGCTTCTTATCCGTACATTGCTGCAGCTCGTGTTTCTCGCGCGGTCCTCTTAGCGGGTTAAGTCTGCGGCTTGTTCATGTAGAACCGATAATTAACGATACAATTGATTAACAAAGGCAGCGTGAACTCTTTTCACGCTGCCTTTCCTTTATAACCGAACGCGTCGAGGTCACGACGTGGCTTCCACAGCTTGCGGCAATAGCCTCTCGTATTCCTTATATAGCACATAGCGGTGGACGCCTCTGGAGGACTGTACTGCTTCCCTAGCATGCTGGACTGCTGCTTCGCGGCGACCCGCTCTGAGCTCCATTTCGGCGAGCAGCGCAGATCTCATCCAGAACTTCTTGATGGACTGAAGGGTTTCTCGCGCTTGATCGCTTCTTCCGTCGTGTGATAGCAGGATCGCTTCGTAATACAAGCGATAATCGGATACCCGGATATATGGAACGGCTTCCCGAACGGCAATCATGTCTTTGCGATATACGCCGTAAGCCGCCTTGAACGGCGCCTGCGTCTCTCGCCGTTTATATTTGAGAATAAGCTGCTCCATTATCGATATCGCTTCATCCTCAAGCCTGTTCGCAAGGACAAAGTTGATGTAAATCGCTGGCGTTTTTTTCTGCTTGCACAGAAAGGTTTCCAGGCGGTCTATGCGCTTTTCCAGCAACAGAGCATAATAGAAGGGCAAAAGAAACACTAGAAAGGCGGCAACGGCAACGATTCCGACTGTCAGAACCGGAGAATAACCATTGACTGTCATGAATAGGGCAAATACGAACGCGACGATATAACATACTATTTTCCACCATATGGACCCCATAATCATTCTCCCTCGTACAGAGTAATTAACAATCAAGCAATCGTCATTATAACAGAATTCCCCTCTTTATAGATCGACCAAGTTGCGGCAAAAGGGCACAAGGCCACCGATCTTGCCGCAGCCTCGTCCTAGTTAGTTGGTGGAACTAACGTTTCCCGTTAGCTTAACAAAATCGCCTTTTTATTTCTCTAAAAACTCTTTCAATTAATGTCTATGAATCATAGTGATAAATTCAGTGGATCCTTTAATAAATTCGACTTCCTGGCTAAATCCAAATTTTTCATACAGGCGTATCGCTCTGTGATTAAACTTTGCCACCGTTAGCCTTTTTGGGAGATTCTCAAACGTTTTATTAATATGGCTAAGAACAACTCTAAAAAACGAAGTTCCAAATCCCTGACCTGTTAACTCGGGTCTCATTCCTATGCCAATATCGATAAAATCTTGGGAATATGTATATAAATCATTTGGAACTTGTGCTGATTTACCTACACAAAAGAAGCCGACTAACCCTTTTCCAGTTTCAAGTACAGCAAAATATGATTCTGCAAGCATTTCACTTACCGCTTTAGGGGTTAGTTCATTGTTGTAAAAGTCATATGGTTCATCGTACGTCCAACCTAATATATCGCTAGCAACATCTGCACTCATCTTGTCAATGAAAAGCTTCATAACGCACCCCCTAAATAACATTTCATTATTCAGAATACGCCAAACTTTTCCATTATCCTGCCCGTTAGTTTAATAAAACGAGCAGGCTACCGCAGTGCCTGCTCGTCGTTGTGTGCTATTGAACTAACGTTCCCCGTTAGCGTAACGATGGTTCAATAATTTTCGAGTTCCTGCTTTATATCATTCAGCAGCACGTGAACCTCAAGAACTGCAGAATCATCTCTGTTCCAAAAGATGGACGGCTTATGCTGTGCTTCCTCTATACCAGGTAACCAGTCATTAATAAACTCGTCCAATGAGATACTCTGTGCGTTATAATTAGACCACTCTTCAAAGGCACAATACTCCGCAAACTCTTTCTTTGGCCAGAATGGAATAAGCAATTTCCCGTTAATGTCTGAAGTGATTGCCCAACCGTCATCGTACAATCCCCAAACTTCTTCAGAGTCAGCAATCTTCTTAATAAAGTACTCATATCGAATATTCGCTGGAAGCTTGATGACGGCTTCGAATTCTTTCTGATTCAAAATATCTTCTCCTTAAGAATAGAACTAAAGTGTCCCGTTAGCTTAACGAAATGGCTACCACTCGGTAGCCCTTTCGTTGTTCAAAATCGTTCCCTGTTAAATTAACACTCACCGCCGTACTTTCTTGCCAACAGTGAGCCCTAGCCCCAACCAACGTCCTTCATCATGCAGAATAAAATCCTTTTCGCCATCGTAATATTGGAAATTATCGAGCATCCATTGGTAACCCTCACTGAAGTAATAGCTTTCCGTAATACAAAAACCTTGACCTCGAAGTAAATTACGATTCCAGTCCAACGTCCGAAGCCATTTTTTATAAGATTGAAAGATATCGAAATTTTCCAAACCAGGCGGCACTGGATTCAATGTACACATAGGCTCCGCAAAACCAAAAAAACCGTTAATACGAGTAACGCGTGTGATTTCTTCCAGAGCTTGTTTCCTATCCTCAATCATAAAAAAGGAACCGATACTAAAGACTGCATCAAATGATTCGTCAGGAAATGGCATAAGTTCAGCGTTCGCCTTCACTGCCAGAACGTTATTTTCTACGCCTAGAACTGATGCGTATTCTTGGATAACATTCAAATTTTCCCACAGTTCTAAAGTAATAACAGCTACTCCCCAATGTTTAGCTAACGTTGCCGCAACTTGACCAGTGCCAGCGCCTATTTCCAACACACGCATACCTGGCTTCAATTCTAAAGCAGTAATCAGTGGCAGAGCCATTTCGTATGATCCCGCGCCTAATGGAGTTGGGTTTTGGATATTTAGAAAAGGATTATTCAAGACATTTTTCTCCCTTATGGGGAGTCGCAGTTAAAGGGCTAATTATGCGCTGTGTTCCCCGTTTTTTGGCCCATTATAGTTATTACTTTTCATGTAAATCGCCTCCATTTCCTATATATTCCAATCCTATCATAAGATAATCAACGACACCAACGTTTTGACTATCCTGCCTGTTAGTTCAATATGAAATTCATTAACTTCAAGCAATTACCGACATTATATCGTCTTTGTCATCTTTTTCTAAAAGAGTTATATTTCCTTTTACAACCCTGAATTTCCAATAACTAAGAACAACCACATCATTGACTTTCATGTTCCAATCTTTGATAAGTGTAACTTCGTAAGTATCTTTATCGATTACAGCAACCTTTGTGGTTAACTCTAAATTTGCTTTTGAACCTAAGGGGCCTCCTATTGGGACCTTCATTTTCTTAGTTCCAGTCCGTTTAGGAAAATCCACATTTAAATGGGGTTCATTTAATTTATTAACTTCCGACAGAGTGAATCTTATTGCATCGGTTCGACTTAAAGAAGTATTGCAAGCGGTTAGTACAATGAGGCTTATTATTGTTGTGACGATAATTCTGAATCTCATCTTTTCATCCTGCCCCTTTTAATTCCTTTGATTATATTTATGAAGTGGAAGCCACCTTCAATGCATTGGTTGTTTTATTCTCAGCATTACTGCCCGTTAACGTAACGAAGGGCCGCCCGCTGGCAGCCTCATGGTATTGAACTATCGTTACCCGTTAGCTTAATGATTACTGCGATACAAGTAACTACGTTTCGCAGGGTTTTCCGTCTTAATCCACCTCGACGGAATGCCTCTGGCGGACCAAGGGACGAATAGCCCGATGCGTGAAAGGTGTTATTTGAAATACATTGATTGACTTACATGAGCTCTTCCTCATAAAATCGTCTTGATTTTTTCTTACCATCAATGATTAAAAAGTAAATGTGTTTTTCAGACTTGTAATGCCAATAAATATCTTCGACATGTCCTGTTTTCTCTGAATACATGACTTCTACTTGTACTCCAAAATGATACTTTGGTTCTTTAATTCTTTTGAAATCATCAAAATGTATTTTCAGTTCGGTTCTACCATTTTGAATAATTAGATGTTTATTTTGTATTGACTTGCAAATGTAGACTTTCGATTGATATACACCCCAAGCATTTAAGAAAATATCCATGTTATCTTCCTCTTTTACATGTTTTCAGGGTATTCAGCTACCGTCTTAATTAATCTTAACGAAGCTTCCATATTTGAGGTATTCGCGAAGTGAATTAAACTATCCTGCCCGTTACTTCAATGAAAATAGGGAGCAACTGCCGCGGCGGTCTACTCCCTGTCTGATTGAACTATCGTTCCCCGTTAGCTCAATAATCAATATATAATGAGTTGATATTTCCAATAAGCTTAAGGGAACGATATTTCCTCTTCATGATCATTCCACTTTAGCTTTATTAAAATTGTTTGCTCTTTCAATAGACCACTTTCACCCAAGTTAGTAACCAACTTATATATGAAACCTGTGGTTTTATCCCTGGAGCTGCCGATTCCACCTTTACACTTTCTGTGGTTACTCGTAATATGATAGCTCAAGGTTTTGATGAAAGTCTCCTCTCCAATATACGTTAACTTCCAAGTCACTCTACCCGAACCCATATGTTGCATCAGTTCTACTTGCCAGTTGTTACTTTGTCCCTGAAGTCGATATACTTCTTTGCGCTCTGTAGGTTTTTCTATAACTGATTTTGATAGATTGATATGAATTGAGCCGTCATTTCCTATACTTGGTGCATTCTGCTTCAGTTCGAAATCTTCACAAAAATAATCAGGTGGTGGAGGATAATCAAAGCTACTGTTATCGTAATACTCCCCTTCATCGCCTTGAACGCGAGCTCCGATCCTCTCCGCCATTTCAATCATAAGACCAATTACGCGCTCGTCCGCTCCACACAGTGTAATACGCCCACTCTGAAACAGGAAAGGAATTCCTTTATATGTTTCCATAATATGAGCAATCATGAGCAATTCATTTGATGTAATGGGAAGATTCTCACTATCAATCCAGTGATTGGATTTAGTAATATGCAGATCATAACTCACAGAGATTTCTCCTTGATCAGAAAGTTTATATTTTTGTGATTTCATCTTCTTAATAAGATTTGATCTAAACTATCAAATAAGCCTTATGTTACCATAATTAGAACTAAATTTCTTATCTCAACGAGGCTGCCGTTCCTCGGCAGCCTCGTCCTGTTGATTGTTACGCAATAGTTTCCCATTAGTTTAACAACATCGCAAAAAAGGATTATTTTTCACTACTGAAATTTTTGATAAAAG
The DNA here is from genome assembly GCF_056269345.1 of Paenibacillus sp. J22P15. Lineage (NCBI taxonomy): Bacteria > Bacillati > Bacillota > Bacilli > Caryophanales > Paenibacillaceae > Paenibacillus > Paenibacillus sp. J22P15. Next base: position 27,466 of record NZ_JBWDNT010000012.1, on the reverse strand, counting down.
CAACCCCACCCATTATAAATACAAGGAGAATTATCAAATATACATAACCAGGTACATAATCATTACTGACACTCTGTTGCATTGAGATAGCTTCATTTATTACTTTTATTAATGCAAATGTTAACAATGCAAGCCCCATTAGTAAAAATCCAATTGATTTCATTTTATGACCTCCCTTCAAAATCCGTTTGATTTAACAAGAGAGCCTTAAATACATTCGCTAAACAAGCCCCTTTCCTTCACGCAATCCTGCCCGTTAGCCTAATAAACAAGGAGAAGCTGCCGCGGCATACTGCTCCTTGTTTTGTTCAACTAACGTTACCCGTTAAGTTAATAAATTAATTTATCGTTTTATTCACTTGTGATGAGTTCCACATTATCATGCGTGACATTATATGATGCTATAAAGTATTTGGAAGACAGAAGAATTGCAATTTCTTTCTGATAGTCTATCCCTGGTATTTGATAAACTTTTTTTGAACCGAACACCTTGTTGGATTCTGTTGTACCTAAAGGCTTTCCAATTGATACAACTTGTTGCCCAGTTATTTTATAATCTTGTTGATTCCACTTAACATGACTTGGAAGCAATCCGATTCTTTCTTTTTTTACTTGAACAGATGTTGCTAGTTGAGAATTACCACAAGCAGACAAAATAAACAGGAAAATTAGAATAACAAACTTAAACTTCATCATTGACTCCTCCCAGTTACTTGTATCATTTAATCCGATATGGCGTTCTCCTAATTTATTTCTATGACAGGGGAGTATTTAATAGAATTTATTTGTCCAATTAGAGTTAAATTATGTAAATTGATAGCCAACTCAACTATCCTGCCCGTTAGTTGAGAAAACGGCAGCCAGATTCACGGCAGCCGTTTCATCGTGTTTATTCGATAATATCCTTCAGCGAAAGCCCCTCAGGAGATGTGTCACTGTAACTTTGGTGGTAACCATCCTGTTTCCAACTATCAAGCACAGAGGTATTGATGATGGTTTTATCCTTCAGATATAAAAACTGCGGATCGTGCTGCTGCAACCACAGCCTTGCTTCTTTGATATCTGTTTTTCCAGGAATAACAATAGACTGCGGAATCAGATCAAATAGATTGTTGTTGGTTTCACGTTTTTCATACAATCGAGTAAAAACAGAGGTGTGATCATTGAACACGTCAAGCGATTCATCCACCAGTCTGTAATAAAAGCTTTGCACTTTTGCATTTTGATCGGCAGGAAATGGTCTCTCGAACCGAAGTAACCTAAGAATGCGCTGATCGTTCTTGAACCATTTGCTCTGCTCATAGACGACCGTATAAGAAATATTAGTTGCGGAATCATCACTTACCTCGTTGTAATGTTCCAGTGTGCTGGGGATCATGTTTTCGCCTGCAGGACTAATTGAAAGGCTATATTTATTCATGCATTTTCCAGTTCCGAAAACTCTGTCCGCCTTGATTTCCTTTGGTTGAAAAACTACGATACAGACACCCGTTAAAAGGGTGGCACAGCTCAGTCCGACAGACAACCATATTTTTTTCATTATCCCCACCTTATATTTCAAAACTTCTTGTTATTAAACGAATATCAAAGCATTTTGTTGCGTTAAACCGATAGGGCTTTTTTATAACTATACTGTCCGTCAGCATAATCTCACCGTCTAACTGCTTTAAGATATGTGTCCTCATTTTTTACTGCAATAGCCTCTATCACGTCGTTATCTTTGATTTTATAAAGTTCAGTGCCGATTTGGTATGTGTTTGAGAAAGCGTCTTCAACATAGTGCTCGCCACTTTTATTTGAGTACGACTTTACTTCTCCAACTTTTTGTTCAATGTCTTGGTCATTGACTTTTTCATCAGTTACCCTCAAATTTAATCCCTGAAAAATGATAATCTTCAATGATTGACTATCTGATGCTTCTGGGTTTTTAGTATCAGTACATGATGATACTATTCCAATGGACAGGATAAATAGTAATAATATAATGGTTTTTTTCTTCAAGAAGATTAAGCACCCCGTTCTTTTGGATTCAGTAATATCAGACGAATCCTATTTGCATTATGTTGCCGTAACCTGCCCGTTAGCGTAGCGAAGGGCTGGCGCGAGACAGTCCTTCAGCATTGTGCTATCGTGTCCCATTAGCTTAACAAGTGATGTAGCTAAACGAGAAAGCTTTGCTTTTTCAAAGTCTAATTTTCAAGTAGGTTGTTGCTGAAATTGTATTTCGCAGTTTCAAGCATATCTACAGGTGTCTAATAAAGTAGCATCATATTTTTCGCTTCTCCAAGTGGTAAAATTCACTCTTTCTTTTCAAGCAATTCTCTTACTACCCTGATCTCAAGCTTAATATCACTTATCTCTTTTCTTAATTCTTTACTTAGGTTAGACCTATCAATCGAGTATTTAATAATACTAGTTAAAATTAGGAAGACAATTCCCAGTAATACTAAAATCCAAACAACCCCCATTGGATTAAACATGCTCATATACATTCTCCTTTTGATTCATTTAGTTTTGTTACACATAACTGCCAGTTAGTTGAGTGAAAAATGGAGCATCTGCACCGCGGCAGCATGCTCCACTATCGTTCCCCGTTAGTTTAACAATCCTACCCCAGAAGCGTTAACACTTGAATATATGTAATGGTTCTTTCTAAAGATAAATGCTTCTTTTTCCTTAGTGAAACCAATCTTTTCTGCAACACGAATTGATGCAACATTTTTGGGGTCAATGATACTTATCAATTTATTCAATGATAATTTATTTAAACCAAATTCCATACAAGCTCTTGCTGCTTCTGATGCATAACCCTTTAACCAATATTCCTTATTGATGTGGTATCCAATTTCAACTTCTGTCTTATCATCAACTTGTTGTTTTACAAGTCCACAATCGCCTATAAGTTCATTATTATCCTTTAAACATACAGCCCAATGTCCATAACCATCTTCGTGGTATCTGTTTAAATTCCGTTCAATCCAGTCTTCAGTTTGATGGATACTAAAGGGAGCTGGATAAAATTCCATCGTTTGAGGGTCTAAGAAAATCCTGTGGAGAGGAATACAATCATCTTTTTTAAATTGTCTTAATAGTAGTCGTTGAGTTTCTAAAATCATTTAACATTTAAAAGAGCCGAGGAAATGCTTGAGAATGCAGGCGTGGAACTGGTCTCTGGGATTCAGAAAAGGTAGGGGAAATGATCAGGGAATGCCTGAGGAAAAGGTTTGGCGGCTTTGAAGGGGGTGACTGGGGAAAAGAGCGAGAAAAAAGCCGAACGAAGATCAGGGGAAACCCTGAAGATCGGTCGGCTCAGCGTTAAACTTTAAGTGCTTAGGGGTGGACTTGTGGTAGTTGGAGAATTATTTTGCGGTCTACAGATTATGACAATATTTATTATAAGAAGTTTGCGAAGTATTGCAGATTTATAATCAAACAATCAACTTATCGACCATAAGAAAACTTTCCGTTAATAAATAAAAAGAAGCCTTGATTTTACAGCATTTCGGCTGAAATCAAGGCTTATCTTTGTGACACATTTTAGTTATAATTCGGTGACATTATTAAATATAACTTGTGACAGTATTAGTTATAACTCACAAACAAATATCTATGAGATAACCAGTCCCTACTCCACCGTAACACTCTTAGCCAAATTCCGCGGCTTATCCACGTCATGCTCAAGAGCTAGAGAAGCATAATAGGAAATCAGTTGAAGCGGAATAACCGACAGTGCTGGCGACAAGATCGGAAGTGTCTTCGGAATTGCGAATAGCTCGTCGACAGATTTCGCTACCTCTTCCTCTGCACCTTCGTTCGCTATGCCGATAACATGAGCACCGCGCGCTTTTACTTCTTTAATGTTGCTAAGTGTTTTCTCGTACAGCTCTTCTTGCGTAACAAGAGAGATAACCGGAATACCATCCTCTATGAGTGCCAGTGTTCCATGCTTCAGTTCTCCTGCTGCGTACGCCTCAGAGTGAATGTACGAGATTTCCTTCAGCTTCAGCGATCCCTCTTGTGCGACTGCATAGTCAACGCCGCGGCCGATGAAGAACAAATGTTTGTGATGCGAGATCGATTCTGCAACTTGTTTAACCACGTGCGCTTGCTCTAGAATGCGCTCAACTTGTGCCGGAAGCTCGTTCATAGCTGCAATAACTTCTGCAATATATGAAGCTTCTTTTGTCTCAAGCGTACCTGCTAGATGTAGACCAAGCAGATAGAAAGCAATCAACTGCGAGCTGTATGCTTTTGTCGAAGCAACCGCGATTTCTAGACCTGCCCAAGTAATAAGTACATGGTCCGCTTCGCGGGCTACCGAGCTGCCTACTACGTTCGTGATCGCAAGGACACGAGCACCGTTGCGCTGTGCTTCACGTAGAGCTGCAAGTGTATCAGCGGTTTCGCCTGATTGGCTTACAACGATAACGAGTGTATCCGGTGTAATGATCGGTGAGCGGTAACGATACTCGGATGCAACATCCGTCTCTACCGGGATGCGAACAAGCGACTCAATGACCGTTTTACCGACAAGACCCGCATGGTAAGCCGTTCCACAGGCTACGATCTGTACTTTACGAATCGATTTAATATATTCAGCAGACATACCTATCTCTTTTAAATCAACGGATTTGCCGTCTTCCGTAACACGGCTCATCATTGTATCGCGGTATGCTTTTGGCTGTTCATGAATTTCTTTCAGCATGAAGTGATCAAATCCAGCTTTCTCTGCTGTTACTAGATCCCAATCGACATGAAATATTTCCTTGGAAATACTTTCGCCTTCAGTCGTCATCACTTCGACAGCATCGCGTGTCAGGATTGCCATTTCGCCGTCGTTCAAAATATATACGTCGCGCGTATGCTCCAAAATAGCTGGAATATCCGAACCAATGAAGTTTTCGCCTTCTCCAACACCGATAACAAGCGGGCTTGCATAGCGAACCGCAACGAGACGCTCAGGTTCAAACTCTGTCAAAACGCCTAACGCGAACGCTCCACGCATACGTTTAACTGCACGCTGAACAGCTTCTGCGATGTTGCCGTTATATTCATCAGCGACGAGATGGGAAATGACTTCCGTGTCTGTCTCCGATACGAAAACATGCCCCTTAGCCGTCAATTCTTCTTTCAGGTTCAAATAATTTTCAATAATACCGTTGTGAACAACGGAGAATTTAGCCGAGTTGTCCGTATGTGGATGCGAGTTCACATCAGATGGTTTACCATGAGTAGCCCAGCGCGTATGACCGATTCCTACAAATCCTTCGAGCGGTTCTTCGCGCAGCAATCCCTCAAGATTCGCGAGACGTCCTTTGGACTTCGTAATTTCGAGCCCGTTTTTCGTGAAGACAGCGATACCAGCGGAATCATAACCCCGGTACTCCAACTTCTTCAATCCTTCGAGCAAAATGTCCTGCGAGTCGCGTTTACCAATATATCCTACAATTCCACACATAATTTAATAGGCCTCCGATAGGTTATTTCCCCGTCCTAATCGGATGCCGCCAATGCGTGGCACAGGCACTATGAAGTTGTCACAAAATAATCCGAATGAGTGCGGAAAATGTAACCCCACTGCCCATGCCCACCCCGCTGGTGGCATCTTGGACATACGGGAGTAATGAATAATCGAAGCCTGCTGCACGATTGTATGACCGGTCGCCCGGACGTTTTACGTAACAGCTTTCGGTTGGCTTGTAATACCGGAAGGTCCCCGCCGAATGTTTCGAACACCTTCACCTCGTCAGCTTCCCGTATGAACACCCGCTTCAAGCAATTTTTCCCGCTCTACCACCGATCGTTCATCACGCAAGCTCTGGCGCTTAATCTATTGTTTAACCTCGATCCTCGCTTTCCTTCTTGAATCACACTACCTATCATATTCATTTTCCAGTTGGTATGCAACCTTTCGTCGAAAATAGATGCAAACATTTCCCAAAATAATACGCAAAAAGGCCTGTCGGCTCCAAGAACCGACAAGCCCTCGACCTTATTTTCTCTAGGATTAACCTAGTTCACGTTTAACGACATCAGCTATTTGATCCACGTAAGCTTCAACCTGATCTTTCTCCGGTCCTTCAGCCATGACGCGAATCAAAGACTCGGTACCAGATGGACGAACAAGCACACGGCCGTTGTCGCCAAGCTCAAGTTCAACACGTTTAACTGCTTCTTCAATCGCGGTATTGCCTTGATACAAGCTCTTGTCTGCTACTCGTACGTTCACAAGCTTTTGCGGGTATTTACGCATAAGCCCTTTGAGCTCGCTTAGCTTCTTGCCGGAAGCTGCAATCGTATCAACAAGCTGCAGCGCTGTAAGAATGCCATCACCAGTCGTAATATGATCTAGGAAAATAACATGGCCGGATTGTTCGCCGCCTAGGTTGAACCCGCCGCGACGCATTTCTTCCATTACGTAACGGTCGCCTACTGCTGTTTGCGCTGTTTTCAGACCAATGCGCTCCGCGCCCTTGAAGAAACCGATGTTCGCCATAACCGTCGTAACAACCGTATCTTCCTTAAGCTTGCCTGCCCGCTTCATCGCATCACCGATGATGCACAAAATAAAGTCACCGTCTACTTCTTCACCATTCTCATCAATGGCAATAAGGCGGTCAGCATCCCCGTCAAAAGAAAGCCCAAGGTCTGCCCCATGTGCCAGTACCTGCTCGCGCAAATATTCAGGATGCGTCGAACCAACGCCAGCATTAATATTCAAACCGTCCGGCTCAGCGCCAACTGTAATAATGTCCGCTCCAAGCTCGCGGAATACAGAAGGAGCCAGCTCGTAAGCGGAGCCGTTCGCGCAGTCCAACACGATTTTCAGACCTTTAAAATCGCCTTTGATCGTTGTTTTCAAATAATCCAAATAACGCTGTTTAGCGCCTTTATCGCTTGATACCGCTCCGATATCCCCGCCCTCAGGACGCGGCAATTCATCAGTTAGAGCATCAATTAACCGCTCGATTTCGAGCTCGGTATCATCCGACAATTTAAAGCCGTCGCCAGCGAAAAATTTAATGCCGTTATCCTCTACAGGATTATGTGATGCGGATATCATAACGCCTGCGTCAGCATTCAACTCACGCGTAATATAAGCAACTGCTGGTGTGGATACGACACCTAGACGTACTACACTTGCGCCAATCGATAATAAACCTGCAATAAGTGCTGATTCAAGCATTGGACCGGAGATACGTGTATCTAACCCGATTACTACTTTAGGCTTGTGAGCCTTATGTGTAAGAACATAGCCGCCGCAGCGACCGATTTTGTATGCTAGCTCAGGTGTCAGCTCGCGATTCGCAACGCCCCGAACACCGTCAGTACCGAAATATTTCCCCATATTTAAAAAGCTCCTTTATCATATATTGCTTTCGTTATTTTTAAATTATTCTGCTCTGTTATTTAAGGATTCGCAGGCGAACCGCCTGCTGCGTTGCCGTCTCCATCGCCAGTCTCCTCACTGGTATCCGGAGGCGGTGTCCCAGTAGGCGGCGGAGACTCCTCTGTCGGAGTGCCTCCGACCTCCTCCGAGTCTTCACCACCCGACCCTGGAATCGAGTCGTCTGTGATTTCAACGGTTACAGTCAATGTTTGCCCATCAGCGAGTACTGGCTGCACATAGGCGGGCACATCGACCTGAAGCGTGATGACATGTGTTCCAGGCGCTAGACCCTCTATATTCGCGATCAGGCTGATTGCATCAGCTTTAAGTGCAGTCAGCACCGGTTCTGCACCGCTAACGGTTAAATCTATCTTTCCATCCGCCGGTGTCTTGATTGCAGCGGACACCCCTTCAGCAGTACCCTCTATCGCAACATCCATTCCTTTAAAGGTTCTAGTCACTACTGGAGCGACAACGACCTCCAGCGTTATCTCTGCCGGATCAATCCCTTTAATGCCATCGATTAATTCCGTCTTCACCTTGACGTTTCCTGTCTGCTTCACCTTCGAGAGATCAAGCACGACCCCGTCATAAACCTGGAGTCCGTCTAACACCTTCTGTTCGCCGTAAACCGTCACCTTATCGATTGCAGGCTTCACTGACACTAAGCTTAGTCCATCAGGCAATGTACCCGTATAGCGCACCTGCAGAGGCAGCTGCTTGAGGGGAGGCGTTACCTTGACTTCGACATGCAGCGTTTCCGGAGAGACGATCGCATTCGTCATTTCTATTCCATCTATATCATATACGACAACTTTCGACTTTTTGTTCACAACCGATTTATCTGCGCCTTCGACATTAATCTCTGTCGTTACAGCTCCGACTCTGTTCATATCATCCTTAGGCAGCGTAATCTCAACGCCTGTCGTTGGAGCGACAATGGTCGCATCGCCGACAATATAACCTTCAGCAGGCTTTCCTTCTACCACAACCTGAGGCTCGAATGTCTTCGTTACAATTTCTTCGATCTGTACCGTAACGGTACGAGGCGACATCTCTACAAGCGTAACCCCTTTTGGCAGTTTTACAGTCAGGGGCAATTCCTGAATGCCTGCTTTTACGTTCCGCAAATCCACCTTAACGACATAATCATCTACCGAAGAAGCATTGAACAAAACGGTGAGCCTTCCTTGCACATCAAGCCGAACAACGGTAGGCTCCATTGCTGTAAGCACGTATTTATCTGTATCTAAACCATCTGTCGTAATAACCGATGCTTCGATTGTTTTTGTATCAATATTCGATGTGGCCGTCTGTGGTGATGTGTCAGGATCAATATGTACAACAGCCCAGAGCAGCAATCCGACAATAACGGAAATGATTTTGAGTGAGGTAGGGTGACTAAGCCATTTATCCATCACGGCCTCCTTTCCGCTTCCAGAGCGACGAGATCGTTACACGTTCCTTCGTGCGACCGTTCGTCTTCGGCGTCAGCTCATCAAAGAGCTTCGAGATCAGCGATTCCTCATTAATATCTCTTACAATCATACCGCCAAGCGATAATGATATCTGCCCCGTTTCTTCCGAGACAGTTACCGATACCGCATCTGTTACCTCACTCACTCCAATGGCAGCACGGTGGCGTGTTCCAAGCTCCTTGCTTATAAAAGGATTCTCGGACAAAGGCAAATAACAGCCCGCGGCCATAATTTGATTAGACCGAATAATGACAGCCCCGTCATGGAGCGGTGTATTCGGTGTGAAAATGTTAATCAGCAGCTCCGATGTAATTTTTGATTCCATGCGGATGCCTGATTCAATCAATTCACTAAGTCCTGTGCTTCGCTCAAATACGATTAACGCCCCGATCTTTCGTTCGGCCATAAATCGTACAGCCTTAATGACGCCGTCAATTTGTTCATTAACGACATCCCGATCGAGTGAGAAGGAGCGCGCAAACAGCTTACCACGGCCGAGCTGCTCCAATACACGTCTAAGCTCTGGTTGGAAAATAATGAGCACGCTCACGATTCCGAATGTGAACATCTGATTCATTAGCCATTTGAGCGTATACAGATTGAACCAAGTACTGATCGCCCATACCGCAACGAGAATAAAAATCCCTTTCAAAAGCTGAACTGCACGGGTTCCGCGCACAAGCAAAATCATTTTATAAATAATAAAACTGACTATGCCAACATCGATGATGTCCTTTATATAGTCATGCCATGTTAAATCCGAGAAATAACTCATATGCCAACCCCCAACAGCCGTCCCCTTATTCTTATCTAATTTCGGTTTTCAACCTTATTATTTTCTATATATGGGATTGGAAATCCTTTTTTTCAAAAAAAATAAAAAATGCCCCCCTACAAGAGGGAGGCAGCTTACTTTAACGAGCGTTACCGCCAAAAGTTTGCGTAACCTTATACCAGAACCAATCAAGTGCTTGATCGATCGTTCTGCTCTGCCCCGCAATATGACCAGTAGAAGCTAAATTCAAGGTGCCGTCAATAACGGTTACGTTACCATCAACCTCGCCCTTAACATCAGCTACTCCGTTCTCAACGGTCAAGTTACCCGTTAGATGAGCACCCTCGGGTACAATGACTGTATTACCTTCTATAATGACCTGCTGAAGATCCTCGCCAGCTACAATCAGCTTGGTATCCTCTTCCCACATCGTGAAGAAGCTGCCTAACATAACCAGCACAAACACAGCAGCGGCAGTGACTCCGGGGTACCGATAGATAAAACGTACGATTCCGTTTCTCTGCAAACTCTTCTTCTTCGGCAGCTGCTCCATAATTCGCTGGTTCAAAAGCTCCGATGCCTTCTTGTCATAATCCGCCGCAGGTTTAACCGCTTCTAAAGTCTGGAACACCGAGGCGTCCGTAATCTGGAGCTGTTCAAACCGGCTGCGACAAGCGGGACAGGAAAGCAAATGAGATTTTAACGTTACGATATCTTCACGCGGCAGCTCGCCGTCCAAATAATCATGCATCCATACGATAGCGACGTTGCAATTCATAGCAGCCAGTCCTTTCTTTCAGTTGCTCGCGCATTAAGTTCTTATCTCGCTATTAGGATACGTTGTTAGCAAGAAGGATGTTTCACTTTTTTTCGAATTCGTATAAGTAATCTTTACAAGTAGAGATTAAACCTGGATTTCTCCCAAAAAGAAGCCTATGTCCATGACATGGCCTTCCTTTGACGAATCGTGTTTTTATTTTTCTTTATAGTTTATGCTCGAGCTTCTTCCGAAGAAACTCTCTTCCGCGATGAACACGGGTCTTGATTGTTGTGACCGGCATATCCATCACGTCGCCAATCTCCTGCAGCGACAGATCCTGCATATATCTAAGCGTCATCACGCTCTTATATTTCGGGGGCAACGATGCGATAGCGGCATGAATAATTCGCTGCGTATCTGACAGAAGAAGCTCTGATTCAGGCGTCCGATTATCGCTTGGTATCATCGAATAACCATCAAGTCCTTCATGTTCGGATGACTCCGCATCCAGCGAATAAGTCGGCTTGCGCTTACGCAGGCGATCAATACATAAGTTCGTAGCAATTCTATATATCCATGTAGAAAATTTCAAGGTTTCATCATATCTATCCAGGTTTTTGTAAACGCGAAGAAAGGTATCCTGAACAACATCCTCCGCCTCCTGGCGACTGTTTAACATTCGATAAGCCATATGAAAGAGCTTGTCTTGATAGAGGTCTACAAGCTCAGCAAAAGCCTGCTGATCGCCTTTAAGCGATAATTTCGCTAGGCGTGCTTCCAATACAATCACCTAAACTCCTCCAAACCTTCCATTCGATCGGTTGATCGCCTTGCTCTATTTTTTGCGATTATCATGTTCTCAATGCCATGCACTAGAAAAATCGTAATGCACATGAACTGAAAAAGCAAGACAATTGAGAAAGATACTTCCAATATACACTGCTATAATTACTTTTCGGTCTAATAATTATATCGGTTTGATCTGCAGTCAGCAATCGACCTTAGACTAGTTGTTTTCAGACTTTTGGCTAGGAATCGTATAAATCAGAACGAAAAAGGTCTAGGAGACATATGCTCCCAGACCGTTTTCTCATATTGCGCCTCAATTTAATTAGAGGGTATTTGTTTTAAGCTGCTCCAGCACCTTCGTGATCGTCGTAGTCGGGATTGCAAAGCCAATGCCTTGCGCCTCAGCATTAACCGCCGTGTTGATGCCGATAACCTCCCCCTTCTCATTGAGAAGCGGTCCTCCGGAGTTGCCCGGATTAATGGATGCATCTGTCTGCAGCAAATGCTCGTAATCGTGATTACCTTCCTCGTCTGCAATGGTGATTGGACGCTCTTTCGCACTTAGCACACCCATAGTCAGTGTCTGATCAAAGCCATATGGATTGCCAATTGCGATGACCCAGTCACCGATTTGTGTCTGATCTGAGTTTCCGAGCTTAAGCGCTGGGAATGCTTTGCCATCCGGACTTTCCACCTTCAATACCGCCAAGTCCAGCTCGTAGCTCGAACCAAGCACTTTAGCCGTTAACGGCTCATCATAGCCTTGGACGGTAACCTTAACTTCTTTCGCATCGGCTATAACATGCTCGTTGGTCAGAATATAACCATCCTGCTCAAAGAAAAATCCAGTACCTGAACCTACCAGAGCCAGCTCAGCAGAACGTTGCTCCTGTTCTTGCTGCTGTTGCCCGTCTCCAAAAAACTGTTGAAAACGCGGGTCATCGAACATCGAGTTCGAACGTGCAGGCTCTGCATAGTTTTCTATCTTCACTACCGCTGGACTTGCTGCTGCGTAGATAGCAGCAATATCTTCACTTGTATTTAACGATACATTAGTCAAGCCCGCTTCCTGCTGTGCTGAGCTAACTACACTGGGATCTGTGCTCTGCATCGCCTGCTCCTTGCCTGTGAACAGATTGTTTTTATCCGCCATGTAAGAGAGCCCGCCAATGACGAACGCACCGATCAAGAACGAAGCAAGCAGCGTTTTCAAAGAGCTGCCCCCTGCGCGTTTCGAACGATTTTTTTTATCTTTGTCCGAACTGATCCTACTCTCTCGCAGCTCAAGCTCCCTCTCATAAGATGCTCTAAGCTCATTTGTCGATTTGTTAGATTCATAAATATAAGCAGTGACAGGAGTCCGGTTCACTTCATTCGATGTATGGTTCGACGTATTCCGCATATAAGTATCATCGCTCGTATTCGTGCGTTTGTTTTCCTCGTTCATCACTATCATCCTCTCAATGGTAGGTTGCTGTTCCCTATGTACCTATCATGCAGGATGTACCTTAAACGAAACTTAAGCGGTTTATAAATGAACATAAGAAAATGGTGCTTAGGCGGATAAGCTAATCCCGGCCTAACGCAACCATTCTCCATCGGTGCTCATGCGCCATACCCGTTTGCCGTAAATACCACCACCTTAAACGGATTCCTTTCTAGCATGCATCAGCCAGACATAACGATTAAGCTGCTGAAATGAGACTTCGAAGCCATTGGCTTTGCATATTCTTTCGAGCACATTAATCGTTGTATAGTATTCGCTCTGCAAATCCTGAAGCAGATTCAAATAACCTGCTTGCTCTGCGTCGGTCTTGATTTGTTCGCGTGATTCTTCATTCTCATAAACACCATCCGCAAAAATAAGTTGTCCCCGCTCTCCAAGCAGTGTGCTGTAAAAAGCGACAGCCCGCTCCTTCTCCGTATCTGTCAAATGATGAAAGGCATATGTGCTCACGATTGTATCCAGTTGAACCGGAATAGACGGGAACTGTAAAAAATCGCCATCCAGCAGCACAGCATTCAACTCTCTTTTTGCAAATTCCTTTCGCATTCCTGACGACGGTTCAACTGCATAAACGCTGTTGCACTGCCGAAGAAGCTTCTCCGTCAAATTGCCCGTTCCGGGGCCAAATTCAAGCACTGTACCATAGGAGAGATCCGCTACTGTCTCGAGAATGGAGTCATAGCCTCGGAAAACCTCCTCATATTCCTTGTCATGCCCGCTTACCGTTTGATCATACTGTTCCGCCCAATGGTCAAACAGATCGATAAACTCTCTTCCCATCGCCTTATCCACCCTTCAAAAAGGTCTAATTCCTACTAAATTCATGGAATTAAGCATGTATTTATTCAGCATATGAGAATTGGTACGCTCCTGCGACAGAATAACTTCTCCTAACGCAAAAAAATGCCAGCCGCGGTGTAGGCACCGTGACTGACTTTTCTATTGTTATTCATTAGATCAATCGATATTGACGGCGGAAGACCGTCGGAGCTACGCCTTCCATCTTTTGAAACAATTTGGTAAAGGCATGAACCGAGGAAAAACCGTACCGTTCGGCGATCATCGTTACCGTATCGTTCGTACTTAGCAGGTCGTTCCTGGCTTTGTTGATACGGCACCGATTCCAATACCATTTGGGCGTAAAGCCGGTATGCGTCCGGAAAAGCGCATGGAAATGGCTGCGGCTAAGTCCAAGCTTATCCGCCCAACCCTCGACGTCTTCATATTCACCACCTGCCAGCCGTTCCATCGATGTTATCAGCTTGGTAATGCGCGGATCTGTAATATCGGATTGACGCCTAGCTAGCCGATAGACTTGGTGAAGCAGGAGGTTGAAATGACCAGTGATGGCTAGTGAATTCGGATAATTCTCGTGATCGAGAACCGTTAAATCGGGAGATACCACCTCGAACTCAGACGTTACCGCCTCGAACAATCCTTTCCATATGCTAATTGAATCCACGACTAACGAGTAAGGAATCCCACATTCGAGCTGTACGTCGGTCAAACGATCATCTGATTTCTCGGAACATTGACACAATAAATCATTGGGAATCCGTATCCCTGTCTTCAATCGATAGGTCCATTCGAAAAATACACAACGAAACGTGAGTGGACTATCCACATCCACCTCCCAAGTGTGGGCTACGCCAGGCTGGATAAATAACAAAGTTCCTGGCTGCAACCGTATATTCGGGCGGTCTTCGTAGATGATGCTGCCACAGCCGGACTCGATGAGATACAGGGAGGGGACATAACAGATCCGTGGACCATGCCGATCGCCCGCGAGCAAGGGGACACGAATCGCGAATCGTACAAATGGACAAACGAACATAGGATTGAAAGTAATCACCAACCTTTATTGTAATATTATCATACAATCGGATAAATTAAATATTTTCAGACAAAGACAGAATGTCCCGCATCAAATCATAATGATGTTATAAGCGAGAGTGAACTCGCGCCGAGAGGATGAGCTGAAGTGCCAAATGCAAATGGAATACCGACGCAAGATGACGTTAAATTTTTCAAGGAAAATGGCTACTGGGTGTCTCCAAAAATTATCGACGATGAAAGGCTGTCCATGCTTCGCGAAAGAATGGAGAAAGTTTACCGGAACGAATTCGAAACGGGAACGCCTCCCGAAGCCATCTGGAGCTACGAAAAAGGTCACCCGAAAACGCTTCGCAAAACAGATATGGCGAGCTATGCTGACTTAACGATCCGTGCACTCGCCCTCGATCCGGTGATCGGAGAGATTGCCGCTGCTTTGACGGAGAGCGATACAATCCGTTTCTGGGCCGATCAGCTTCTGCATAAACCTGAACGATCAGGAGGACATGCTTCAAACGTCGGTTGGCATCAGGACTATACGTATTGGAAGTGCTTTCAGAACCCAGAGACGCTGCTTACTGCATGGGTAGCTTACGATGACGTTGACGAAGAGAATGGCTGCATGATGATGGTGCCGGGCAGCAACCACTGGGGGCTGCTAAATGGCAGTGACTTTTACGAACAAAATTTAGATAATCAAAAAAATGGTATGAACGTGCCTGCGGGACAAGTGTTTCGGACTGCGCCGATCGTTATGAAAGCGGGTCAAGTCAGCTTCCATCACAGCTTGACATTACACGGAAGCGGACCTAACATTTCGGACCGGGTACGCCGCTCGTCGGCGCTTCACTTAATGACCGGCGAAACACGCTTTCGGTACGATGAGCGACACATGTACTTATCGATTAAACAATTTATTGCTTCAGGCGGCAAAGATGGCGATATCGTTCAGGGAGACATGTTCCCGATCACTCACAAAAAAGGCGAAACGGCATAATTGAAGGAAGTGCACCCCTTAGAATAGACATTGGAAAACCCCCTCAGGTTTATCCGATAAAATTCTAGGGGGTGCATTTTTTATGCAATTACGCCTTTTTCATGATCGACTAGTGTTCGAGCCGTCTCTCCATTTGTTTCATTTTTCTCCATTGTCCAGGGGTATAACCGGTAGCTTGTTTATACGCTTTCGTAAAATGGTGGATGGAGTAAAACCCAGACGATTCGGCAATTTGCTTTAATGAGTATCCGGTCGTTTCCAAGCGAGAATTAGCTGCATGGATTTTGGCCTTAAGATAATATTCCGAGAAGCTCTCTCCTAGCTCTTCCTTAAAGAGACGGGAAAGCTGCCTTTCCGAAATATGCAAATGCTTGGCTAGATCCTGAAACTTAATCCGTATCGATAAATTGTCGGTTATATATAACTTCGCCTGATATAGTATGACGGATTCGCTTGGCATAGATGTTTTTCTTTGAGGATTATCCTCATTAAGAAATAACTGGAATAGGGATAAGATCAATGACAGGGCGATATGCTGCAGCAATTGTTGATTGCCTAAGCCATTAAATTCACCATCCATCAATGTCTTCCATAACGAGGCGGCAGTGGACGGGGTTTCTGAAGGCACGTAAACCCGTTCGTTGTTCAATAATCGGCGATATCCGCTTACGATATCGGAAGCCGACAATTCTTCTATTAATTCAAATGCAAGATATACGAGCCCGATGCCAGAGCTTCCGCCTTCAATACAGTGCCATACGCCTGGCTTTGAGAGAAACATGTCGCCAGGGTGCAACGTATACCGAATGCCGTTATCTAGATAAAATCCATCGCCTCGGGTGACATAGCAGATCTCGAAGAAGGAATGCTTATGGAGAGCATGGGTGTAATGCTCAGAGATACTGCCCCAATAATGTACATGATATGCAGCCTCCAAGCCTCGGAGCTCGTGAATCATCGAATTGAGTTGATTGATGTTGATGGGTCACGCCTCCATTCCGTTCTATAATTCCTATTAATTATAGGATGGCGTACTGATACAAAACAAGGGCATGAAGGTACAAAGACTGGAAGGTGAAATTGAAATAAATTTAAAGAGAAGATGATATTTAACCATAGTTAAAGGAGAAGATGACGATGACAGACTTAATAACCTCAGAATTGCACAATGAATACGAGAATAAGGGGTATCTTACTTTTCCAGATGTCCTTGATGCGGAGCTGATGGGGGAAGCTAAGGAGCATGTGCAATGGCTGATCAATAAAAATTCGAATCTTCGTCCAGAGCAGCTTCATACTAATTTGATTCATGATGATCCATTCTGGCTGCGGCTTATAAGCGATGACCGGCTATTGGATATCGCGCAAACCTTTATCGGACCAGATATTGCTTTGTTTGCTTCCCATTACATTTGTAAACCAGCTTTCACCGGCCAGCCTGTGTTATGGCATCAAGATGGAAGCTATTGGCCCTTGGAACCCATGAAAGTCATTACGTTATGGCTTGCGGTCGATGACTCTACAACAGAGAACGGTTGCATGCGGGTCATCCCCGAGACACATCGTCTACAACTGCAGGAAATGAAAGGCAGCTTCGAAGTCGATAACGTACTGAGCTCGGAAATCGAGAAGAAATTCGTCGATGAGTCCAAAGCAGTGGATCTCGTATTAAAATCGGGAAGCGTCTCCATCCATCACCCGAACATCATCCATGGCTCTAAAGCGAATCTGTCTCCAAAGCGCCGTTGCGGTTTGACCATTCGATATATTCCTACGAGTACATTGGTCACGAAAGGAAATCACCCTATTTACCACTTGCGAGGCAATAAGGGCGACGTACC
Source organism: Paenibacillus sp. J22P15 (assembly GCF_056269345.1). NCBI lineage: Bacteria > Bacillati > Bacillota > Bacilli > Caryophanales > Paenibacillaceae > Paenibacillus > Paenibacillus sp. J22P15. The sequence continues at coordinate 10,096 of NZ_JBWDNT010000012.1, read as the reverse complement.
GAACAATTATCTCCCGCTTCCTAAATATGATTCGTCTCGCCATATGAGCTTCTTAGGCTGCGAGAATTTCGGAATTTAGATATTGGAATGTTGAGACTGCTCTGTTTTTTTTGGGGGTAGTCTCTAGTTGAAATCACAGCCTTCAAATTCCCCCTTTACCGCCGCTGCATCAACGAAAAAAAACCAACCACAGTTATTACCATGGTTGGCTTTCTAAATACTTTATATTTACCTCAAGTTAGCCTGTATTCCGAAGTCCTGCAGCAATACCGTTGATCGTAAGAAGCACCTCGCGGAGCAGATCTTGATCATCCTCTTCGTTATCGCGAAGCGCACGAAGCTCGGTAAGCAGCTGTACTTGCATGTAGCTAAGCGGATCGACATACGGGTTACGCAGACGAATCGATTCTTGGATAACAGGAACATTATCCAAAATTTCCGTTTGGCCAGTGACGCTTAGAATAAGCTCAGACGTCAGCTTGTATTCTTGTTCAATTTGCTCAAAAATACGATCGCGGATCGTTTTGTCCTTAATCATATCTGCATATTCCTTCGCAATAAGCAAATCTGCTTTAGCAAGCGCCATTTGCAGATTATCAATAAGCGAGCGGAAGAATGGGAACTTCTCATACATTGTACGAAGTGTGTTCAGCTTCGCCTCGTCATCACCGATATATTGCTTCATCGCTGTACCCGCTGCATACCATGCAGGCAGCAAGTAACGGCTTTGCGTCCATGCGAATACCCAAGGAATGGCACGCAAATCCTCGAAACGATCACTGTTTTTCCGCTTAGAAGGACGAGAACCGATGTTCAGCTCGCCAACCTCAGGCAGCGGTGTTGACTCCTTGAAGTACGTCAAGAAATCTGGATCGCGGAAAATAAGATCCTGATACTTCTCGAGTGCTGTCTCGGAAATCGAACGTGCAATTTCTTCCCACTCAGCTTCTGCTTGCGGCGCTTGCTCTGGGTATTTCGCCAGACGAGCGGCCGTAATAAGCGCCCAAGTCGCTTGCTCCAAGCTGCGGTATGCAATACCTTGCATCGAATAACGCGAGGAAAGAACCTCACCTTGCTCGGTAATCTTAATGCCGCCGCCAACAGTATGAGGCGGTTGCGCTAGAATACTGCGGTTAAGCGGCATGCCGCCGCGACCAAGTGCTCCGCCGCGACCATGGAAGAATTTCAGCTTGACGTCATACTCTTTGCCAGCAGCTGTAATATCATTCAACGCCACGCGCAGCTCCCAGTTCGCCGTAACAACTCCGCCGTCTTTGTTGCTATCGGAATAACCAAGCATAATTTCATGCATGTTGCCGCGAGCTTCTACCGCTTGACGGTAAATCGGCATTTCGAATAGCTGCTTCATAATAGCTGGTGCCGCATGAAGATCATCTATCGTTTCAAATAGAGGTACTGATTGCAGAGTACAACGAATAGTGCCGTCTGACTCCTTACGGAACAGGCCGACTTCCTTCGCGAATACCATAACTTCAAGCATATCGCTAGCCGCTTCAGTCATACTGATCAAATAACTTGAGATACAATTAACGCCAAACTCTTGCTGCGCCTTATAAATCGTATGGTACACGTTCAAGCATTCACGCGTAGACTCCGAATAATCAAGATGCCCCGAAGTAAGCGGGCGCGGATCGTTAAGGAGACGGTGAAGCAGGTCAGTCTTCTCTTCTTCCGGAAGTGAGGCATAGTCTGCTGCTACATTCATTTTCGCCAAAATCTCAGACATTGCATTCTCATGCTCTTGGCTATGCTGACGAACATCAAGTGCCATAAGGTGGAAACCAAACAGCTCAACTTGACGTACTAACTTAGCAAGTGCTGTATCTGCAACATAATCAGCGAAATGATGACGCAAGCTGCGATCAATTACGAGCAAGTCCTCACGAAGCTCTTCAGGGTGGTTATAGCGCATTGCCGATCCCTTAAGCGATTCATCGCGTGTATTCGCAAGCTTCTCTAGCATGAAGCCAAGCTTAATACGGTAAGGCTCCGTCGTATTTCTCCATAAATCAACGCATTTCAGCTCGACATGCTCGCGGTCCGAACGAATCGATTCCACAAGCTCAGCCGATACCTCTACGAGGTTTGTGCTGAAGCTGAGCAGATCCATAAACTCGCCTAGTTTTTCTTCATACTTGCGAATCGCCAGCTGGCGGTGCAGCGTTAGCGTCTCCCAAGTTACCTGTGCTGTCACGGATGGGTTACCATCGCGATCGCCGCCGATCCATGAGCCGAAGCGCAAGTAATCAGGCACGTGCCAGTGCTCATCAGGGTAGTACTTGCTCAAGCAGCGCTCAAGTTCTTCATAAACATCGGGCAGCACTTCGAACAATGTCTCATCAAAATAGTACAAGCCGTTACGCACTTCATCGATAACGGTTGGTTTGCGGTCACGGAGCTCATCTGTTTGCCACAAAATTAGAACCTCATTCATGAGCTTCTCACGCAGCTTTTCGCGCTCGCGATATGTCAGTGTTGGATTATCAAGCTCCATCACATCTACAGCAATCCGTTTATGAATATCAAGCACCGCACGGCGAGTCGCCTCGGTCGGGTGCGCAGTCATTACTAGCTCTAGCGAAATATTGCTCAAAATATCTCGAACTTCATCGATTGCAATATCGCGTTCCTTCAGATCTTGTATCGCACTCTCAATGGAACCCCGTTGTACCGCCTCACCGGCAGATACTTCGTAATCACGTTTCCGTCTAATCCGATGATTTTGCTCAGCAATATTGACAAGCTGAAAATAAATAGCAAAAGCTCTAATGACTTGATGACGTATTTCTGGGTTTAGAGAAGATACATTTCCTTTAAATTGATCAAATAATTCCGGTACAAATTCAGCGCGAAGAGATTTACTTTGCTCACGAATCTGTTCCACGATTTCAAGTAGCTCGCGGCCGCCCTGATGGACAAGAACCTCACCGAGAATGTTGCCTAGAAACCGGACATCGCGTCGCAACAAATTGTTAGCCTGCTGCCGATTTGTGGTCAAAGTAGATGCAGATTGATCCGACATACTGTTCCTCCTAAATTTTTGCGAAGCAATGATCGCTTCGTAAGCATTTACTTGTTTTTCGAAGCAATAATCGCTACGAAAGCTTGCTTGTACAACATGAACGTTTTTTTGACTTCTACCATCATACTACAAAATCCTACAGGGTTGAAGCCCTAAAGCCATCCTCACAAAAACAAACCAATAGGAGCGAAGCAGGTACCCGCTTGCCTTTAGCTATTATAATTCAGAAAAAACTGACAACTATCAACAAAGAACGACAAGCATGTCATTTATTGGAACAAAGCAAACGAAAGTTTGCATATTATCCAGTATATAATACCAAGCAAGATTTATAAAAAAAGACCGCAATCACCTTTCCGTGGTACCTTTTACTATCTTATTAGTAATTTCATTAAAAGAAGAAAATAAAAAAAAGCCCTGCATCGCAAGGCTTTCGGAGTTTAGTTAGTTGGAGCGGGTGATGGGAATCGAACCCACGCTATTAGCTTGGAAGGCTAAAGTTCTACCATTGAACTACACCCGCGTAAAAAAAGAATATAGTCGGGACGACACAATTTGAACATGTGACCCTCTGGTCTCAAACCAGGTACATAAAGATTAGAAATTAAAAAAATCCCTGCATAGCAAGGCTTTCTAAATTTAGTTAGTTGGAGCGGGTGATGGGAATCGAACCCACGCTATTAGCTTGGAAGGCTAAAGTTCTACCATTGAACTACACCCGCGTGAAAAAATGAATATGGTCGGGACGACACGATTTGAACATGCGACCCCCTGGTCCCAAACCAGGTGCTCTACCAAGCTGAGCTACGTCCCGAAGTGTAAATGAATTTTGTCTGAAGATTGGGAAAATGGCGCGGCCTAAGAGATTCGAACTCCTGGCCTTTTGATTCGTAGTCAAACGCTCTATCCAGCTGAGCTAAGGCCGCACAATTTATGGAGCGGAAGACGGGAATCGAACCCGCGACCCTCGCCTTGGCAAGGCGATGCTCTACCGCTGAGCCACTTCCGCACGGTATTTTTGTCAGCCGTTTGTTTCGTTTATCATCGCGGCGACAAGTAATAATATATCACCCCTGAAAACAAAATGCAACTGTTTTTTTAAAAAAGTTTTAAATTATTTTAAATCACCCTAAATCGACTTGTTCAATATACGTAAAAAGCCTGATATGACGCGGAATTTCACCTGTTTGACCAGCAACATTAAGAGCAGCCTATTCCACCATTCGAATCGCTAAACCATAGTTACGACATTATTCAGCATATAAATAACAATCCGCATTCCCAAAGGAACACGGATTGTTTGCTTCAATATAAGCAATATAAGCTTGTTAAGCTCCTGCAGCCGCAAGCGGTCTCTCCAACGGAGTGCGGTTAATCATTTCTACTTTGTCAGCTGCTGGCTGACCAGCAAGCGCATACGGCAAACAAAGCGGAACACCTGTACGAGGATCTGGCACAATGTCTGCTTCGATATTAAATACTTCACGCATAATATCTGGTGTCATAACCTCAGTTGGCGTACCTTCACCAACAACAACACCCGTCTTGATCGCGATCATATGATGAGCATAACGTGTCGCATGATTCAAATCATGGACAACCATAACAACCGTACGATTGTTGGCGGCGTTTAGCTTTTGCAGCAAATGAAGAACTTCCAGCTGATGCGCCATATCGAGGAAAGTAGTAGGCTCATCAAGAAATAAAATATCAGTCTCCTGCGCCAAGGCCATCGCGATCCATGCACGCTGGCGTTGGCCGCCAGATAAATGATCGACGGGACGATCCGCAAAATCAGTCATGCCAGTCGCTTCGATAGCCCATTGCACAATGCTGCGGTCATCCTTGCTCATAGATCCAAAGCCCTTCTGATATGGAAAACGGCCATAAGAAACAAGCTCTGCTACTGTTAACCCATCTGGCGCGGTCGGATTTTGCGGCAAAATTGCCAACTGCTTCGCAACCTCTTTCGTCGATTGCTTATGAATCGATTTACCGTCCAGAAGCACACTACCCTTAGAGGGGTTCATAATACGGGCCATTGTCTTCAAAATAGTAGATTTACCAGAACCGTTCGCTCCTACAAGCGCCGTAATTTTCCCTTGAGGTATAGCAATGTTTAAGTTCTCAACGATAAGACGGTCATCATAAGCAATATCTAGACCCGAGGTTGTTAAACGAATCATTGGATTTGCACGCTCCTTCTGCTGCCAGTGGCAGACATTTTCTCAATATATATTTATATTTCGTTTAGTAACGAATGTTGATAACGATTATCATTTATTTCATAATGATAATGTTTCTCATATTAAAAGTCAATGACTATATTAGCAGCGTGCATACGGGAAGATAATGAATTTGCCTGATATAGAAAAAGCGAGACTTCCCTATATAAAAAGCCCCGCTTTTATTAATTAAGAAGAAGTCACCATTTCAGCTTTGTGCCAAATACAAGCCCATTGCTAATCTGTCTGCCAGGTACGGTTATGAGCTTTCCTTGGGCATACATACCAGAGGAGGCTCCACCATCTAAATTCATCGCTTGCTGAGCGCCAAGCTGAATCATGATTTGGCTCCATTGCTTGATCGTTGCGCTAGGTACGGTAGCGATAATAATGGTTCCGTCTTTTTTGACAAGAATTCCGCTTCTTGTTGCAGAATCAGTTAATATTTTTGGACTGCTAAAGCCTTCCTTTACCGGATCAACTGCTGGCTTCCCATCCTTCACCAGCCTCGGTCCGGCACCAATTGCAGTATGAACGCGAGACCAATTAATCGGAACATTAGCCACATTGGTCATTTCAATTTTATAGTCAACCTTAGTACCAACCTGAAAGCGTGCTGCCAGTTTCTCTTCAGAGCCTGTATAGACGAGGACATATCCGTTTGCCGGTATGCTGACATTCTCTTTTTTGCTTATTTTGGTCACTACACCGTTGCTTACAGTTACCGCTGTACCAAGGGCAAATCCAAGCTTGGCTCCGCGCTTAGGCGTGAACATAATCGCGGAGGATGCACCTGGCGCAGGTGTGCGGTTCATAAAGTACGCATACCAGTTGTTTGGTGATTTGAAGGAGCCATTCGTTCCTCCTAAAATCTTAACACGAAGCGTATCCATGACTACCGTGCCATCCCATGTAAAACCAATCGCTGTACCTGTGTTGCCAATATGCTCCACATTACCGTCTGCGATAACCGTTCCGTAAGGTTCCGGTATGCCTTCATAAGCGTTAAAATACGTACCGTTTATGGCAGCGTCTGCTCCATAGTCTTTGGCAATCGAGAGAAGCGGTTGAACGACACCTACTTTTCGACTCGCAAAACCCGCAGTAACCGGCATTCCCTTTGGAATCGTTACCGTTTGAACGGTAAACGACTTGCCTGCTGCAACAACCTTCTTGGATTCATGCTTCACTTTTAGGTTTAGAGCTGGTGCCGTAACCTGAACTGGAAGCTTCAGCTGCCCTTTGTAGCCGCTTGTTGTAACTTTTACATATAAGTTAGCTTTGCCAGCTGCAACCGGGGTTACGACGCTTCTTTCATTAATGCGAACGACCGCTGGATTGTCTGAGCGAAAACTTACAGCGACGGGAGCGGATAGCTTCAGCCTGTCCGTGAGCAGGAGCCTTGTCCCCAGCGGCAGCTTAATCGACGCTGCTGCATAGGTTACCGCAACGGGGCGAAATGGCCCCGCTGCGATTAGCTTGTTGGCGGACGCATAAGCGAAGCGTCCGCTGCCTAGCGGCGCCACGCCGCTCGCGGGAACCGCCGCGGCGTGATAAGTGTACAAGATCGACCCGGCAGAGCCGTCGATCGCGTACACAGCGCCGGAACGGCTGCCGGCCAGCACCGTGCCGGCAGCAAGGTCCGGCGCCAGCGCCGCGGGGCCGAATCCGGCCGCCCCGCTGGCGCTTATGCGCCATAGTTCCGCCCCGTCTGCGAGGCGGAACGCAGCTATGCCGTTGCCGCTAAGCTCAGCGGCAACGGCAGCCCCTGTGTCCCCGGGCATACGCACCGGGGACGTCCAGCCGCCTGCGGGCGCTGCCGCAAGCTCGCGTGTGAAGCGGACTTTACCGTCCTCTTCATACGCAGCCAACGCTTTGCCCGCAAGCAGCATGACGCCTCCGCTCACTCGATCGGCGATCAGCTTCGCCCCTTGCAGCGTCTGCTCAAGCGACGCCTCCCACACAACAGCACCGCCGCGCACGGCATACAATATCCCGTTGCTGCCCAGCACATATACGCCGCGCTTACCTGCGACCAGCTCCGTAGCCGTCACATTCTCAGGAAGTAGAGCTGCCTGCTTTCCTCCCTCACCAGTTAGCGATAGGATCGCATGCTGATAAGTGAAATAAGGCGTACCTTCCGCATCAGTTACCATTTTTGATGACTGTAATTGTTCCTTTTTCCCTTTAAAATAAAAGATCTCCTGCTGACCGCCATTACCTGCTTCATCATACTGAAAAAGTCTGGCACCCGTTCCTGCCACAAACACCTGTCCCTTATCGTTTATAGCTGGAGCAGATAATTTTGAGTATGTATTTATTCGTTTTACTTCTTTCCCATCGTTGTCTATCAAAGATACCCATCCATTGTTAGTTACGACAAGCAGCTTGCCGTTTGGCATTGCAATCGGTGGATACAAGGTTCCTTCTGCTGTGAATCTCCAATATTCAATTTTTGCTTTGCTAGCAGAAGCAACCTTTGTGTCAGCCGCTGCTGCGGAAACCACATTATCCCCATAAGCTCCATTAGAAGATAATTCACTGCTTCCTATATAACTGACATTCATCGCTATTATAATTAGAATAGCTAAAACTCTCATGCTCCATTTACTTGTCTGTTGATACATAATGCCTATCTCCTTCTCCTGTTTAAATACTAGTTAGTCCCATTGAACTATATCGACAGGTTAATTGTAAAAATGAAGGGATTATATGGATAGTAGTCACTCTTGCTGAGTAGACGAATAGCTTGTCAAAATTCCATATCCTATGATACGATCACGGAAAAATCGCTCATATCCGCCGCTTCCGCGAGCAATAGGTCTACTTTCTAGACCTATTTTACTGAAACGAGCCTTAGTTTGTGGAATAGATCTACTTTCTAGATCTATTCAGTCAGCCAATCCACGTTTGAGCTCATATCCGTCGCTTCCGCGAGCAATAGGTCTATTTTCTAGACCTATTTCACTGAAACAAGCCTTAGTTTGTGGAATAGATCTACTTTCTAGATCTATTCCGTCAGCCAATCCACGTTTGAGCTCATATCCGTCGCTTCCGCGTACATTAGGTCTATTTTCTAGACCTTTATAACGTACGTTTAATGCTGCTATCACTTCTTTCTATAAATTAATAATACGATTTACGATTAATCACCCAAACGATTAACCTCGTTTAAACTTAACGCCCTGTATGCAATAACGGAAAAGGAGGTTCAATATTTCATGGAAACAACGAGATGCAAATTAGAACATTTACAAGAAAACGATTTTGAGAATATGAGAAGCCTATACACCAATGAAGAAGTGAGAAAATACTTAGGAGGAACTATCGCTGAGGAACATCTATTGCACAAGTTTCTAGAGGCTTTAGATCGCTCCCGCACAGAGGAGTCATTAGCGTGGACGGTTAGATTAAAAGCAAACAATGAATTTATTGGAGTTATCTCTCTAGACAATCACACGGACGGAAAACATAAAGAAATATCATACGAATTTCTGCCTCAAAGCTGGGGAAATGGCTATGCAGCGGAAGTGCTTAATCAACTACTATTGTACGCCCTTCATGAGTTAAAGCTTGGCAAAGTAATAGCCGAAACGCAAACAGCAAATGTATCTTCCTGCAAGCTCCTAGAGAAATTAGGGATGAAATTAGAAAGTACATTGCAACGATATGGTGCTGAACAAGCGCTGTACGGTATGGAACATCATTCGTGAACTTTGATTTTATGACATGAGGTTTTGTTTAACGAGGCAATATTTATGTTTATAGACAGCAAAAAACCCTTGTTCGCCAAGGGTTTCTTCATGGTATGGTGCGCGTAGAGGGACTTGAACCCCCACGGTCGCCCGCTAGATCCTAAGTCTAGTGCGTCTGCCAATTCCGCCATACGCGCATATGTGATTCTTTGAAGCTAAACCATGTTTTGTAGGGCTTCCACCTACATTACTCTGTTGACATACAGAGTGCTTCCCTATGAAGGGTGTTAAAGATGGTGCGCGTAGAGGGACTTGAACCCCCACGGTCGCCCGCTAGATCCTAAGTCTAGTGCGTCTGCCAATTCCGCCATACGCGCGCGTATCAAGTAAAGAAAATGGTGAGTCATGTAGGATTCGAACCTACGACACCCTGATTAAAAGTCAGGTGCTCTACCGACTGAGCTAATGACTCATAGTATAAGTGGCTGGGGATTCAGGGATCGAACCTGAGAATGACGGAGTCAAAGTCCGTTGCCTTACCGCTTGGCTAATCCCCAAGAGCGATATGGTGGACGCTGACGGGATCGAACCGCCGACCCTCTGCTTGTAAGGCAGATGCTCTCCCAGCTGAGCTAAGCGTCCATAATAAAGGCGCCTTATTTGTGAAAATAATTTGGTGACCCGTAGGGGACTCGAACCCCTGTTACCTCCGTGAAAGGGAGGTGTCTTAACCACTTGACCAACGGGCCATGCTAAAAATTGATGCTTGTCCTTACAGTTGAAAGTTTTCTGGAGCTCTCAACCGGATTCGAACCGGTGACCTCATCCTTACCATGGATGCACTCTACCTACTGAGCTATGAGAGCATAATGGCTCCCCGAACAGGACTCGAACCTGTGACAACTCGATTAACAGTCGAGTGCTCTACCAACTGAGCTATCAGGGAACATTGTATTTTGACTCGACATATTACCAAAGCATCGAACTTCAAAATAGGCACGGTTGAATATCAAGGCGTATTGCGCCCTGAAAACTGGATACGAAAGATAAGGTTTGCTGAAAACCTTTTATGCTGCTGTCTACCGGATGTATGGGTCACGGCAAACGTGTTTAGGATAAGCCCTCGACCGATT
>NZ_JBWDNT010000038.1:0-15688 GCF_056269345.1 Paenibacillus sp. J22P15 | reverse complement strand
CCTGCGCGCGCTTTACGCCCAATAATTCCGGACAACGCTTGCCCCCTACGTATTACCGCGGCTGCTGGCACGTAGTTAGCCGGGGCTTTCTTCTCAGGTACCGTCACCTTGAGAGCAGTTACTCTCCCAAGCATTCTTCCCTGGCAACAGAGCTTTACGATCCGAAAACCTTCATCACTCACGCGGCGTTGCTCCGTCAGACTTTCGTCCATTGCGGAAGATTCCCTACTGCTGCCTCCCGTAGGAGTCTGGGCCGTGTCTCAGTCCCAGTGTGGCCGATCACCCTCTCAGGTCGGCTACGCATCGTCGCCTTGGTGAGCCGTTACCTCACCAACTAGCTAATGCGCCGCGGGTCCATCTGTAAGTGATAGATTGCTCCATCTTTCCCGATTCGATCATGCGACCAAATCGCGTATCCGGTATTAGCATTCGTTTCCGAATGTTATCCCAGTCTTACAGGCAGGTTACCCACGTGTTACTCACCCGTCCGCCGCTAAGTATCAGAGGTGCAAGCACCTCATCAACCCCGCTCGACTTGCATGTATTAGGCACGCCGCCAGCGTTCGTCCTGAGCCAGGATCAAACTCTCCAAATTGGTGTTTGAAATGCTCATTACTTTTTTATCGCTTTTTCTCACGATTCGTTAGAATCGTAAGGGCAGTTTATTACTCGTTGTTCAGTTTTCAAAGAGCAATCTTTTCTTTCGTTTGTGTTGCTTGTTTTTCTCGCTGTCCGCGTGTGTCTCTCGGCCAGAAATAGAATATACCATGTACATGTCCAAATGGTCAAGCGTTTTTAAAAACTTTTTTTAAATAACATCATTTACACGATAAATCCTTGTTTATTACGTTCATTTCCCTTGCAGCTCACGCCATACTCTTTTGTTGCTATACTGCCGCTCAGAGCTAATATCTTTGCCGAACCAATCTGGTGCAACGAATGCATTTGCGGATTGTTCCGAATCAAACTCGACCTCAAGCACGGAAAGCTCAATTTGGTCATATGTATCAATCTCGATGATTCGGCCATCCCATTCTGCAGTCACTCGATTTTTCGTTAGCGGTATGAATCCAAACGCTTTGACTACCTGCTCATAAATACTGTTAGAGATCGAGTATTCAATTTCCTCGCGCATGAGGCCGTTGCCTAGCTTAAAGGTATGAGTGAATGTAACCTCGCCGCTCGCCAGATCAACAATGCGTCTGACACGAAGCTCTTGATTCTCATCTATAGCCAAATAGGTTTGTTCTATTCGTTGTTCAGAGAGCACCTTTATCTTCGTTTCTTCTATTAATGCGCTTGGAAATTGCGGCAGCAAAAACTTACGTTCAATTTCTAATGACATCCGTAACAGCTCCTTCGTGTTTAGTCTTCATCCAAGAAAAGCTCATCCAGCATTCTTTCCCTGTTATTAATAAACCGTTTCATCAGCATATAGTGATCGGTTTCCTCTAATGTTGTACGCTCAATCCCCTCTGAGGTCAAATTATAAATCACCGCATCCGGATAGGCCATTAGAATCGGCGAATGCGTTGCAATAATAAATTGAGAACGCTGCCCAACCAACTGATGAATACGTGCAAGCATTGCCATTTGGCGAAAAGGAGAAAGGGCTGCCTCCGGCTCATCCATTACATAGAGCCCATTACCATTAAAGCGATGAAGGAATGTCGCAAAAAAAGATTCGCCATGCGATTGCTGATGGAGCGACTTCCCGCCATATGATTCTATAATGCGCGGCCCAGGGCTAAACTCTCTGTCCATTTGATCGATATTGGTCGCCAAATTATAATAGCTCTCCGCACGGAAGAAGAATCCATCCTTCGGCTTGTTCACACTGCGTGCAAGACGCAAGTATTGATGAAGCTCTGAATGGCTGGCTTCTGTCGAAAAATTAAAGTTAATCGTACCGCCCTCGGGATTAAAGCCAAGTTCAATCGCGATCGCTTCCATTAGCGTGGACTTGCCCATTCCATTCTCCCCAACGATATAGGTAACTTTCGGATGAAATGAAAGCTCATCCAGGTCCCGTATCGCACTTAAATGAAACGGATAAGAATCGAAGGAGGGTACTTTCTCCCGCAGGAGCTTGACGCTTCTTAAATAAAGGCCTTGCTGGCTTTGTCTCATCGTGTACGCCTCCAGCTCGATTATATCTTATCTGCTTCTAATGTTAACCGCAGCATTTCTTGAATTTTTTCCCGCTTCCACATGAACAAGGGTCATTGCGTCCGACTTTTTTCTTCGATTGGATATCGATAACCTCGGCTTGAACAGCTAGATTAGGAGCTGCATTCAACACCATACTCGCACTTGCTCGTTTAGCCGACAGCTCATCAGGTGAATAACCTTTAAGAGCCCACTGCTTCGTACTATTCATTAGAGGCACGATCAGTCCTGTTATCAAACGCAGTGTTTCTATGTTAGGGATTTCAATAGAGTTCTTTGCCAACTCAAGTACAGAAGCTAAAGAATCTCCGTTTCTCGCAGCATCAGCACATTCCTCAGCCATCAAATCTGCGTCTTCGCGTTCAATCTCATAACGTTCAAGGACGAAGCGGACTAGATTCATATAGTGGGTATTACGCTCCACATATTCAGCTTCTCCAGCTTTCAGAAGCTGCTGCTTCGTAAACGAGCAATAATCCAGGTCATGTCTGATCTCTCGCTCTTTCAAAAGCGCCTCAGGATCTACCACCCGAAAGTCAGATATATAACCATTCTCATCAATAAAACACTGCTCATAGTATTCTTGTGCTTCAAATAAAATGTTCATAATATCAAATTGAGCAAGCGGCTGATCATCTTCTGAGATCAAATATGCTTTTAGCTGATCTAACGACAGTGTCCCGTAATAATATAGTAGGCCCTGTGTTTGACGTATCCATTCCGTGTTTCGACTCAGGATTGGAAGTTCTTTTAACAGTTCTCCCGCTTTAAGATACTCAAGCAGTTCAACCGGCATCATAACAACCTGTTTGCCGTCTACTGTTGCTGGGAAAAGAATACCGCGCTCGCGGAAATACTCATATTGCTGTATTTCAAGCAAATGTTTGTCCCAAATACCTTCGTTTTTCACTATTTTCTGAACAAGCTTCATTCTATTATGGTCAAAGCAACGAGTCGCTGTCCATAGACTCTCTGGTATCTTCTCTGTCAGCTTCTCAATAAGCCCCTGTTTATTAAGCGAGCTTAAGTTGCTAATTTGTAAATTCGTACGAATACTGGTCAACTGCTGCTTTGATAATGTGCCTAGCGCATCCGCATAAGATAACGGATAGGTTAGTGACGGCCAAAATTTCTCCAGTGCTTTATCCTGCTTTGTAGTCATAATTTTCTCCTAATTCGTCGATGTATTTCATGCTCTTCTATGAATTATGAGTGTACACTCAAAAAACATGCAGGTTCAACGATAACAAAAATCGGAGTTGGAATCAAACAAATCCGTTACTATTTTCATCATATAATGTAAAAGTGACCTAAAAATAACGGATTCAAACTCAAAATAAGCCTAGTAGATCATCAATCAATCTACTAAGCTTACGCTAACTGTATTAAGCTTTATCTGCACTTTTTACGCTAAGCAGCGAATTAAGCTGCTCCAGCAAATTGCCGCCGCCGGTGAGCGAGATCGTTCCGATTTTCTCGCATATTTTCTCAAGAAATTCGAGTTCCTTCAACCGGTAAAGTGTACCGTTCTCATCCATAAGCTTCGCAGTGTTAAGCAAGCTGCGGGTGGAAGCAGTCTCTTCTCGGCGAGTGATCAGATTAGCCTGCGCCTTCTTCTCTGCAAGCAGCACCGTATTCAGAATGTCCTTAATATCGCCTGGCAAAATAATATCCTTAAGGCCCGCTGATACAAACTGTACACCGTAATGCTCCTTCTGCTCGTTCAAACGCATAAGAACAAACGTAGCTATTTCTTGCTTCATTCGCAGCAGATCATCCAGCTTCAGCGTACCGACATATTCGCGCAAAATAAGCTGCAGCAAAATGTACACCTGCTCCTCGAACGACTTGATCTGAAACGCTTTTAGCGGATCAACAACCTTGTATTGGCAAACAAAGTTAAGCCTCAGTGTCACCTTATCCTCGGTCATAATCTCTTGGCCGGTCATATCCAGCTGCAGCTGGCGCAAATCAACGGTCTTTACCTGTACGCTGGTCGGTCCCTTCCAGAAGTAATATTTCCCTGGACGAAGCTCACGCTGCAAGACGTTATTGAAAAATAATAGACCCGTCTCATAGCTGGCCACCTCGAACACCTGCATAAAGCTTTGCAATCTTGACAGCAGCGAACGATCAATGTCAGACGTGAGCTCTGGATTCCGAATATCTACACGGATGAATGAATGTTTTTTCATTACATTCCAAAAGCCATACTTCCCTGCATTCAGCAGTGTAGCAAATTTGCCATCCTCAAAATGCAGCATATACTCATAATCCTGTACATCAGCTATCGTCAGTTGCTCAGTGAGCTGCTCATCGTGAAGAAATAGATTGAGCTCCATACTCGGAACAGCGAATCGCTTCGCTATATTTTGCAAAATAACAGTATCGTCTGCAAAGGAGGTATGGCGATAAACACCCGGCTGTAAGAGCTTTATGTAGCTGCCTTTTTTGAAAAGCAGACCGCGTTCATCGTTTTTGATAATGACCTTTTTAAACATAGTTAGGCACCTCTTTACGGTTTGGTTGATCTTTGAAACAGGAGCTCTCCTGCAGCTAGGCCGGAATCAGGCTTAAGAAAGGAATAGAGCAGCATTACGGCTTCGTCATCTATAGTCGAAATAGAATGCACTTTCCACTCTTGTTCGGGCTATATACTACTTCACTATAAGAGGCAGTCGACTCCGGTCGGTATCCACCGATTACATAGGCATTGCTGCAGTGATTACGCCGAGGCGTGACCCTGAGATTCCTGTTTAAGACCGCATCAACAACTTTTTGATCTCCTTGGAGGGAGTCTGAGTGCTCCGAAGAGCTTAGTTCGCGTCTTAGGCGATTGTCATAGAGCGGCGATAAGCCTGCTCTACCATTTGAGAGATTAAGACGATATGAGCGATACAGTATACAGGCGCATAGTATGCGCGAGCACTGCGGGATTTTTAGAAATCCCAGCCAAGGTACGCCATTCGTACATTAACCTCATCTATTATTGAAGTTATCTTTAATAGCGAATTAATAAATCTTATATACCTTTAATAGCAGCCATCGGCTTGCATTTGGCTACGACGGCAGCTAGTGATGCGCCAACGACGCTGTCGATAATTTGATCAACGTCCTTGTAAGCCTGCGGGCATTCATCAAGGATGGTCAACAATGATGCGTGGTTCACGAGGATCTCATCCTCCGTCCCAACCTTCAACGATTGCTCGAACTCATCAACCGTCACCAGCTGTTTCGTTGCCTTGCGTGATCTCGCTCTACCCGCTCCATGACAAATGGAATAGAAGTTTTTCAATCCTGCTTCTTTCCCCACCATAATATAAGAGGAAGTTCCCATGGAGCCCGGAATGAGCGCGGGATGTCCCGTTTCCTTATACACAGGCGTATTTAGAAAATGTCCCGGCGGGAGCGCGCGAGTCGCTCCTTTGCGATGAACGAGCATCGGCTGGTTGCGGTGAAACTCCTTCAGTGCGTAATTATGCATCAGGTCGTAGAGGACTGGCATTTCCAGACCCGCTCCAAACACTTCCTGAAAAGCTTCACGTACTCCAAATGCAATCATATGACGGTTGCTTACAGCAAAATTAAGCGCAGAGTACATCAAATTCAAATAGGTCTGCCCTTCCTGACTCGCAATCGGGGCATAGATCAGATTAGGGTCTGGATTGCTGACGCCCCACTGATTCATCGCTTCCTTAATTGCCTTGTTATACTCTCTTCCAACCATTCCGCCCCATGAACGGGAGCCGGAGTGAATCATGACGACAACCTGACCGTCGAATAAGCCCCATTTTGCCGCCAAGTCTGCGTACTCTTCATTTAATTGCAAATATTGAATTTCAATAAAGTGATTACCGCTGCCAAGCGATCCTAGCTGACCGCGTGCATACTTTAATATTTTGGGCGGAAGTTGATTCAAATAGGTATGGTCAAATCCAAATTGAGATTGCTCCACATGAGTCAGCCACTGCTCATCCGGCACGTACTTTTCAG
Organism: Paenibacillus sp. J22P15; assembly: GCF_056269345.1. Taxonomy (NCBI): domain Bacteria; kingdom Bacillati; phylum Bacillota; class Bacilli; order Caryophanales; family Paenibacillaceae; genus Paenibacillus; species Paenibacillus sp. J22P15. The sequence continues at coordinate 9,526 of NZ_JBWDNT010000038.1, read as the reverse complement.
GCAACCCCTTCAAGCCATGCTGCACGACGCTCATCACATCAATATCATCGTAGTTCGTATTTTTACGTTCGTTGGTCGGTACGTATTTCTCGATAGCTGTGATCAATGCTCTACGAATGTTTTTGTCAGCAAGCTCGCGCTTATGAAGCGAAGTCGTGTGAACTCTCATTCCGCAGCCGATATCCGAACCAACGATCGAGGGAGAAACGCAGCCATCCTTCATATTCCATACCGCCGTCGTGCCAATGCAAGTTCCAATGCCGACATGCGCATCAGGGGTATAGCTCATATATTGATTCCGAGGAATTTGCAAATTGTTGTTCGCCATTTCATACACTTTGTCTCCAAAGGTTTCGAACACTTCATCATTAGCGAATACATGTAGTGAGCCATGCTCAAATTCCATTTCATGGTGATTGCCACCGTGTCTCTTATGCTGCATTATCATTTATAAAACCTCCGTGCTTCAAGGTTTATGTCTCGTTTGCTCGTTGTCTCTTATGAACTCTATATTGCCTGATTTTGGAGGCTGCGAACATGGTGTAAGTATTACGACCAAGAAAAAACAATTAAATGTATACACTCTTTTACCTAAAGGAAAATTTTCCTTTTCGTTCAAAACCGTCTGCTTCCTGTTAAGATAGATAGTGAATATCGCTATGATCGGGGGAACACCTAAATGGCAAGAGAAAGCTTCGATAAGGAGATCCAATTTCTGCGTATGCTCGTACTAACCAGCGGCGCTTATAATCGCCAGCAGTATGCGGACAGACTGGGCATTTCCATCCATACTTTTGACAAGACAATTAAACGTTTGAAGGAGGTTGTGAATACCGTCTACCAGCAGCTTCCCGAGGATAAGGGAAAGGAATTTGCCGAGACGATCCGCTACAGCTATCTCGATTCCTCCGAACCGATGCTGCTCTTTCTATTTCGCGCCAAGTCGCTCAAGGAATCCGAAAGCCAGCGTCTTTCACTATTGCTTGCTGCGATGCACGAGAATCCCTTAACTGTGATGGAGCTGCTCGACTTATGCTGCAGCAGCATGCCCGATGACCTTTCACTTCCTGACGAGAAAACGATACGAGGTGACTTGAAATATTTAGAGCAAGTAGGCGTCATCAAAAAAGAGCCGGGAACGCGCCCCTTTCGTTATCGCATATACAATAATTTAGTTCAGGAGCTATCAAACGAGGAGCTGCTCGATTTATATGATTTTGTAGACATTATGGCAAATACACAGGTACCCTCAGTTCAAGGCTACCTGCTTCGCGACGGTTTAAAGAAACATCTGACTCGGCATCAGGTTGATTATGGCACCGCCGAGCCCTTCTTATATAAATATCACTATTATTCTCGTATTCTGGACGAGGCTCATCTCTTTACGCTGCTTGGCGCGATTCGTAATCGGCGCATGATCAGCTTTCTCTATTTTTCGCCGAAGAAAGAAACGAGCTACACCTCCAAAAACACGAATCCGTTATTCGAACGCGATACCGAAGGATTGCAAGAAACGCTGCTTCCACTGAAAGTTGTGTACGATCATCAGTATGGCCGTTGGTATTTGCTTGGTCATCATACTCGCTACGGCATTAAGAAATACCGTTTGGAGGGTTTAACCCAAATAGGTGAGGGAGATGTCGCCTCTAGAGAGCTGTTCGAGTCAAAAAAAACAGAGCTTGAGCTGCGGATTAAACATAGCTGGCTTATTGATACGGGTAAACTCGTTCAGGTACGAGTTCGGTTCTTCCATCCTGGAGCTGGTATTCAAAGCTTCGTCAAAGAGCGTGTACTGCTTCAAGGGCAGTGGGGAACGATTGTGGAGGAGACCGAGGAATCCTTCATCTATGAAATCGAGGTAAACGGGACAATTGAAATTAAGCCATGGATACGGAGCTTCGGTTCGAGCTGCGAGGTACTTGAACCCATGAAGCTAAGACAGGAAATGATAGAGGAATGGAAGGAGATTAGAAGCTACTATGAATCCTTTTGAGAAGATATTCAACTATCAGATCCTCTCCAAGCTGGAGGATTCAGGTACATTGCTGATTACAGCCCATGAGCGAGGCTGGCTCAAGACGATGCTTGAGCATCCTGCTGCTGCAGCTGCTTTTGCTCCTGAAACTCTTCTGCGAATGAAGACTATATTAGAGGAAGATCAATCCTTAGATATAGGCGGTCTGATCCATAAGGCGGCTAGCAAGGAGAGATATGTCTATCATCCTAGTGTTCGACCGCTGAGGCAAGCCATCATAAATAAGTGTATTGTACGCATAAGCTATCAAATCAAAGGGGATCGCACCTGCATCAATCAAGAGTGTCTACCCTATAAGCTCGAATACTCCATGGTTAAGCGGGAATGGTATTTGCTCTGGTATCACATCAACCACCGCATGATGATGAGCTCGAAGCTTGAGAAAATCATTGAAATTCGTGAACAACCGTGTACACCCGAATATTACGAGCAGCTAATAAGCGTGGTTCAAGATCTAATGAAAAAAAGGAGTATGAGCGTGCAGATTCTTGTCGTGCCCGAATACAACGGGGAGCTCTCGCGCATATTGTATGCTTTTTCTTGCTTCGAGAAGGAAGTTAGCTATGCTGCCGATACAAATGAATATACGATTCGATTGCACTTCTCAAGCAAAGACAGTGAATACGTTCTTTCAAAAACTCGCTTCCTCGGCAAGCGGGTTCGCATTATCGAGGGCGAGCAAATGCGACGCCGTATGCTGGAGTCTGCGACAAAATCCTTAGCACGCTATGCACATTTTGACGGAAAATTTTAATTGTAATGATTACAAAATGATATTGATTTCCTACTAGAAAGCGGTAACATATGGGATGAAGAGCAATCATATAAAATCAATGAGGTGAATCTATTATGAGTACTGAGAAGAACAAGCTAACAACAAGCTTTGGCGCTCCCGTTGGAGACAACCAAAACTCAATGACGGCAGGCTCACGTGGTCCCACATTAATTCAGGATGTTCATCTTCTGGAGAAGCTAGCGCATTTCAACAGAGAACGTGTTCCAGAACGCGTTGTTCATGCCAAAGGCGCTGGCGCACATGGTTACTTTCAGGTTACACATGATGTGACTCCTTACACCAAAGCTAATTTTTTATCCGAAGTAGGAAAACGCACACCCATGTTCATTCGTTTCTCCACTGTAGCTGGCGAGCTTGGCTCTGCCGATACGGTCCGTGATCCACGCGGTTTCGCCGTTAAGTTTTATACGGAGGAAGGAAATTATGATCTAGTCGGCAACAACACGCCCGTGTTCTTCATTCGTGATGCGATTAAATTCCCTGACTTTATTCATACCCAGAAGCGTCACCCGCAAACCCACTTAAAGAACCCGAATGCCGTATGGGATTTCTGGTCCTTATCCCCTGAATCTCTGCATCAAGTTACCATCCTCATGTCTGACCGAGGTATTCCCGCTACACTTAGACATATGCACGGCTTCGGAAGCCACACCTTCAAATGGGTGAACAACGAAGGCCAAGCCGTATGGATCAAATACCATTTCAAAACTGAACAAGGCGTCAAAAATATTTCTAATGAGGTTGCTGCCAAAATCGCCGGTGAAAATCCTGACTATCATACCGAGGATTTATTTAACGCCATTGCAGACGGTGATTTTCCAGCTTGGAAGCTTTATGTACAAATCATGCCCGTAGAGGATGCGGATACATATCGTTTCGACCCTTTTGACGTGACAAAAGTATGGTCCCAGAAGGATTATCCATTGATCGAAGTTGGCCGCATGGTGCTCGATCGTAATCCAGACAATTATTTTGCCGAGGTGGAGCAAGCAACGTTCTCGCCAGGATCATTTGTACCAGGTATTGAGGCTTCTCCTGACAAAATGCTGCAAGGACGTCTCTTTGCTTACTCTGACGCTCACCGATACCGGGTTGGCGCTAACCACAGTCAGCTGCCGATTAATCGGCCTGTCGCTCCTGTGAACAATCACCAGCGCGATGGCCAGATGCGGGCGGACGGTAATGGAGGCGCTTCGCTCTACTATGAGCCTAACAGCTACGGCGGGCCTAAAGAATCACCGGAGAACAAGCCAGCTCCATTCGAAGTATCTGGCAATGCAGATAGCGTCGGTTATGACCATCATGACCACTATACACAGGCTGGTGATCTTTATCGTCTAATGAGTGAAGAGGAGCGAGCACGCCTCATTGAAACGGTCGTAGGTGCGATGAAGCCTGTAGAGAAGGACGAAATCAAGCTTCTTCAGATCAGCCATTTCTACAAAGCGGACCCTGATTATGGGCAACGGGTTGCCGAAGGCCTTGGCTTATCGATCTCGCAGCAATCTTAATAGGCTAACTATTATAGCTGATCATACAGCAAAAAAAAGCTCTAAGGACGCGTCCTTAGAGCTTTTTTTTTGCTGTATGAAAGAAAATCAAACGAATGGGTAGATCCAGAAACGTTCCGTTCCAAAACGTTCTTGAATTTCCGCATCCTCAAGTGTCTTGTTGCCCATTAACTCAGCTGCTTGAAACTGGGAACGATGAGCTTGAATGGACGCCATTTTCTGATGCAAAAATGGTTTAATATCATTCACAACATGAGGCTTTCCTATCGCTTGCTGATGATTTTTGGAAAAAGCTACGCAATATACAATCGGTCTCTCTGCTTGCGGAAGCTTGCTGACTGTCCGAATCACAGACGCTCCGCATGCATCATGGTCAGGATGAACGCTGTAGCCTGGATAAAAGGTATACACAATCGACGGGTTCAACTCTTTCAAGAGCGCCTCTATTTGCCCATCCAGCTGCTCTTGGTCTTCAAACTCAATCATTTTATCATGGAAACCAAGCATTCTCAGATCTTGTATGCCTATAGCTTCACAAGACTCCTCCAGTTCGAGCTTACGTATAGCTGGTAATGTGACCCGATTGGCAAACGGAGGAATCCCCATATTGCGACCCATTTCCCCGAGCGTTAAACAAGCATACGTCACATGGGCGCCATCTTGAATGTGCTTAGCGAGCGTACCCGACACTGAGAACGCCTCATCATCCGGATGCGGCAGTATTACTAATATATTTTGTCCCACGGATTCTCTAGTCTCCTCTCTCATTAGAAGGGCACCCTGCTCAATTGCAGCGACACGATTAGTTTCCCTTGCCCGTCATGTCCTGCCAGAATCAGTCTCTCCGTCTCGCTCTCTTCCCAGTGCGTCAGTCCTTCTGAATATACCCAGCCTTGATTCATCTTCAATCCAACCCGATAAGGTCCTTTCCCTGCAATCGAACCATGTGAATAACGAATCATTGCATTCGTAATGAAGTTCGCTGCTGGATGCTTCGAGCTGTCTAGATGCGCAGCGTAGGCGCCTGTAGTCATTTCAAGATGAATGTAGAGCTCTTGGTCTTTGAAGCTATCTATTCTTTGCTGCACCATTTCTTGATTAATAAGCTGCAACTTTATCCCTCCCCGTATCCCTGAACAACCCGAATAATGATTCTGAGCTTGAGATAATTTTAACATACTTACTCCAAAAGAAATAACATATCCGGTATCAAAAAAAGAGGTTTAGCTGCGTCTACATGTGCTTCTCCTCCGGCATTTTGTGGTATACTTCTACAATATTAATATGCAGGAGGCTTACTTTATGAAAATTTATGTTGTTCAATCATTCAATGAGGATGGTTTGGAAAATGTGTATGTAGGACCAGATGAGGAGCAAGCGCTGTCGCTGAAAGCCGCTGACTTTGACAACTGCGATGCACTATTCGTTGAGATCTGGGAAGATGGCGGGAAAACGGATGATTTCAGGCTTCTGGAATCGCCTGAAGAAGAGGACGACGATACAGCAAATGATAAGAATCAGTAAATTTCCCACTGACTATAAGTAAGTATGCAACCTTTTGTTGAACACTGCCGTCTAGTGTTCGACATTATTTTAAAGGAGAGACATACATGCTACATAAGAAGAAATCACTATCCAAAATGGCCGTAATCGCACTCACCGTTTCAATGCTTGCTGCAGGCTGCAGCGACGCTGGGAAAGAACCAGCAAATAACGCATCGGGAAATGAGACAACGGTTACGGAACAGCCAACCGTTCCTCCTGCAACAGAAGCTCCAACCGATGCTCCAGCTGAAACAGACGTACCAGCTGCTACTGAAGAGCCTGCTGTTGATAAAGAAACGTCTGCACCAGTTGAAACGAAAAAACCAGCCGCAACAGAAAATCCGAAAAACGAAACTGTAACAAAACCTGCACCTACGGCAAAACCGACTGAAAAACCTGAAAAACCACCAGTACATAAGCCGGCACCAACCGCAAAGCCTACACAAAAACCGACTGAAAAACCAAAGCCAACACAAAAACCGAGTGCTACTCCTAAACCTTCTGAGAAGCCGTCAACGGACGTTAAGGTCGAGGATATCACGACTAAAATTACGACCGACCTCAAATACCCGACGCTTGGTAAAGTAGAAGCCGAACAATTGAAGGATGTTTATGGAACTGATTTTGAAGGTCTCGTGACGGAAGGCGTATATTTGCAAGCGATGATAAGTATAAGAGCTTCAGAGCTCGCTATCGTCAAGTTGAAATCCGATAAAAGCTACGATGCTGTAGCTAAAGCTTTCGAATCACGCGCAGAGAATGTTCAAAAAATGTTCGAAACTTATTTACAAGACCAGTATGAAATTGCTAAAAACTACAAAATAGTTAGAAATGGAGATTACGTGATGCTATCCATCTCGAATGATCAGGATGCAGTCATTGAAATTTTCAATAGCTTCTTTAAATAATACTTTATATCCAAAAAAACCTGACCGATTACGGTCAGGTTTTTTTGTTTGCTTTGAACATTTGCTCCGGCGTATTGATTAAGACTCCGTAGAAACCGCGGATGGCACTGGTTTCGTTATTGCTTTTTCTATGACCACTTTTGAATTGGTTCTGTCTTCCTTCCTCACCTTGCCCACGAACAAACTAAGCGGCAGTGCGACAGCTGCAACCAACGTAGCAGTGACATACACATCGTTAATGCTCATCGTGAAGGACATCATCTCAATGTGCAGCTTATCGACATCGCCAGCCTTCATGAAATCAGTAGCATGCGTAATAGACCTAGAAGCGAGCATTGTTGTAAAAATGGCAATTGCGAACGAGCCAAACACGTTCCTCGTCCAGTTCGTGATCGCAGAAGCATGACCTGACAGTTCTGCTGGAATTTGCTCCATTGCAGCGTTGCTTGATGGCATAACGACAAGCGCGATTCCGATGTTACGAACGATCATCCACCATATGATATATGAATGTGATACATCAAGGCTTAACCAGCTTAGCGCTAGCGTACCGATCGTCAACAACGTTATACCGCTAGACATCAGCCATCGCGGACCTATAATGCCGTAGAGCTTGCCGACAACTGGCATAAGCAGAGCCATAGCAAGCGAAGCAGGCAATAAAATCATGCCTGTATCCAAAGCGGATACATGCTGTATTCTTTGAAGGAATATCGGTGTGAGCAAGGTGCCTGAATACAAACTAATCGTAATGATGTTAGAGATAATAGCATTCATCGTAAAACGAGCATTTTTGAATACTCTCAGATTAAGTAATGGTGTTTCTGCTGTTAGCTCTCTCCAAATGAATAGAAGTAGAGAAACTCCGCCGAGTACAAATAGTAGAATGATTTCCCAAGAGCCCCATCCCCAATTGCTGCCTTGTCCTAATGCTAGCAACAAGGATGAACTGCTCACAATAACCGTCAGGAAACCTAGTCCGTCGAAGCTCTTTGGAACGTTCAGTCGATAATAAGGAATATAGGCATACACAAATGCGATTGCGATTAGCCCGATTGGGATATTCATGAGAAACAACCAGTGCCAATTCATATTCTCCAGCACCCAGCCGCTGATGGTAGGTCCAAATGCAGGCGCAAGCATTGCTGATAACCCCCAGAACGCAATGGCCATCGCCTGTCTTTCTTTAGGAATAATTTGATAAATAATAGACATCGTAGCCGGGATAATCAATCCGCTGAATGCGCCCTGCAGCACCCGAAATAAAATGAGCGAACCTTCGCTCCAAGCCAAAGCGCATAAAAATGAGGAAACGGTGAATCCAATTAACGAGAATAAGTAAAGACGCTTATAGCTGAACCTCTCACCTAAATATCCGGCTATCGGTGCAGTTGTTCCCATTGCGAGCATAAAACCGGTTAGCGTCCACTGAACGGAGCCAAGGGTAGTGTCAAAATGATCCTTCAAGGGTTCGAGCGCCAAGTTAATTGTAGCCGATGCCAATACACATAAAAAAGATCCGATAAAAATTGCAATCATTACTGGCCAAAAACGCACCTTCAAAACTTCTGCTTGATTCATCTTTTTTCCACACCCTTACAAATTACTTTAGGACTCAATTATTATAGTTTAGTTCTAAAGTAATTACAATCATGAATGTTTAGCCGCTCACACCTATGTGCCTAGCTCTAATTCGTCTTTCACTGCTTGATCTACAGCTAGGATGCTATAGCTACATTGTAGAAACTACAATAGATACCTGACATGATGGACTGTGTTCGGAGCTACGTTGCAGAAATGCAGCAGAAATAGCCTTTATAGCGATAAAAATGGCTGCTGAGAATAAATCTAGTGTACAAACTACACTGTAGCTAGGGAGGTACGATTACAAAGGGGATTCTATTGTATAAACTACAATAGATTTCGACAACGTGTTACTCATAATGCAGTGCGTAACTCACTACAATCATGAATGTTTAGCTGCTCACACCTATCTGCCTAACTCTAATTCGTCTTTCACTGCTTGATCTACAGCTGGGATGCTATAGCTACATTGTAGAAACTGCAATAGATACCTAACATGATGGGCTGAGTTTGGAGCTACGTTGCAGAAATGCAGCAGAAATAGCCTTTATAGCGATAAAAAAGGCTGCTGAGAATAAATCTAGTGTACAAACTACAATGTAGCTAGGGAGTTACAATTAAAAAGGGGATTCTATTGTATAAACTACAATAGATTTCGACGACGTGTTACTCATAATGCAGTGCGTAACTCACAAACAGAAAAAGGGCTGCCCCATATCCATCTCATAGGATAAAGGGGAGCCCTTCCGAATCAGCCCATACTCATTATATTAAAATAATGCTACGTGCATTCAATGAATTATCATACCTAGAAATAAAAAAAAACCTTGTCCGCAAGGAACAACGTTATCGAGATAAAGTTATGGTGGAGGATGACGGGATCGAACCGCCGACCCTCTGCTTGTAAGGCAGATGCTCTCCCAGCTGAGCTAATCCTCCATGGAAGCAATAAAACCCACGACTTGTGGGGTGTTATTCCTGGCACTTCTAAAGCTTTTGCGCCCTGAAAACTGGATACGAAAGATAAGGTTTGCTGAAACCTTTTATGCTGCTGTCTACCGGATGTATGGGTCACGGCAAACGTGTTTAGGATAAGCCCTCGACCGATTAGTATTCGTCAGCTACACACATTGCTGTGCTTCCACCC
>NZ_JBWDNT010000013.1:0-151202 GCF_056269345.1 Paenibacillus sp. J22P15 | reverse complement strand
TCATACGCCGAACTCACTCTGTAAGCGCATATGTGTGCTTACAGACCACTAACCATGGTTACTTCTCCGCCGTAAGCGCATATGTGCTCTTACGGCGATCTTTCGAGCTCACTCATACGCCGATTCCACTCTGTAAGCACACATGGGTGCTTACGGACCACTAACCATGGTTACTTCCCCACCGTAAGCGCATATATGCTCTTACAGCAGACTTTCGAGCTCACTCATACGCCGAACTCACTCTGTAAGCGCATATGTGTGCTTACAGACCACTAACCATGATTACTTCCCCGCCGTAAGCGCATATGTGCTCTTACAGTGATCTTTCGAGCTTACTCATACGCCGATTCCACTCTGTAAGCGCGCATAGGTGCTTACAGACAACTAGCCCTAGTTACTTCTCCGCCGTAAGCGCATATGTGCTCTTACGGCGATCTTTCGAGCTCACTCATACGCCGAATTCACTCTGTAAGCATACATAGGTGCTTACAGACCACTAACCATGATTACATCCCCGCCGTAAGCACATATGTGCTCTTACGGCGATCTTTCGAGCTCACTCATACGCCGAACTCACTCTGTAAGCGCATATATGTGCTTACAGACCACTAACCATGGCTACTTCTCCGCCGTAAGCGCATATGTGCTCTTACGGCAGACTTTCGAGCTCACTCATACGCCGAACTCACTCTGTAAGCACGCATGGGAGCTTACAGAACACTAACCATGATTACTTCTCCGCCGTAAGCGCATATGTGCTCTTACAGCGCTCTTTCGAGCTCACTCATACGCCGATTCCACTCTGTAAGCACACATGGGTGCTTACGGACCACTAACCATGGTTACTTCCCCGCCGTAAGCGCATATATGCTCTTACAGCAGACTTTCGAGCTCACTCATACGCCGAACTCACTCTGTAAGCACGCATGAGTGCTTACAGAACACTAACCATGATTACTTCCCCGCCGTAAGCGCATATGTGCTCTTACAGTGATCTTTCGAGCTTACTCATACGCAGAATTCTCTCTGTAAGCACACATAGGTGCTTACAGACCACTAACCATGGTTACTTCTCCGCTGTAAGCGCATATGTGCACTTACAGCGAACGAACAACCAAATCAAAAAAGGTATCCCCTAAAGTCTCATTCGACTTTAGGGGACACCCTTCACAATGGAGAGTGTTATTTCACTGCTGCGAAGAACAAACGCTCTGACTCGCTATTTGCTGGTTGAAGCTCGAAGTCTGCATAACGGTCCACCGATTTAAAGCCCGCACGCCTAAGCGCAGATTCGATCCAGTCTGGATCATAAGCACGCTGCACATGTGATTCTTCAAACCGATAAAACTTTGAATCGCGATCACGCGAAAAAATGGTCAAGTTATGCTCGATCTCGCAGCGCTCTTCTTCGAAGTCGCATGTCCAAATATAAGCTACATCACGCTCATCAAGCACAAATGGCTGCTCCTCAGCGTAGCGAATAAGCTGCTTGGGAGGATGCATATCGAATAGAAAAGAACCGCCACTGCGCAATCCTGCGTACGTAGCACGAAAAGCCGCCTCAATATCGGCTTCCTCAGTCAAATAGTTTAGACAATCACAAAACGAAATGACCGCATCAACGGGCTCCTGAAGCTCCCATTCACGCATATCCTGCTGCAGCCACCGAATGGAGCCTGAGCGTGGTCTTGTAACACCCTGAGCCGTCTCATCCCACTTGCTGCGGGCGACGGTGAGCATATCCGATGACAAATCGATACCGTATACTTCGAATCCCGAACGTGCCAGCGGAATCGAAATGCTGCCCGTACCGCAGCCAAGATCTACGACAGTCGCAGGCATGCCATAGCGTGACCAGCCCGCTCTTGCGAAGCCTAGCCACTCTGCATAGGGCATATCTTCCATCAGCTGATCATAGACAGTAGCGAACTGTCCATATGAGCGTGTCATTGCCCGTCAGCTCCTTCAGCTCCGGAGCCCGTGACCTTCGCTTGCTCTGAAGCCTGATCCGCTGCTTCCTCAGTCGGTTCTGCCAAATACGTCCAGCTTCCCTTTTGAGTGACAAGTCTTTCTCGCATCAACTTACCTAGCGCGCGTTTGAAAGCGCCTTTGCTGATTCCGAATTTTTGTTTAATAATGTCGGCATCTGTCTGATCCGAGTAAGGCATACCGCCGCCTGGTCTTTCTTTAATGAAGGCGAGCAAACGATCGGCATCCTCTATACGTCCAACTTCCTTGCGCTGTGCCATCGAGAGGTTTGCTCTGCCGTCTTCACGAATAAACGTGATGCGAGCACTAACGCGCTCACCAAGCCGAAGCGGACGAATCCGCTCTGCGCTCGGAATAAGGCCGTAGACACCAAACCCTACAACACCGCCATCAATCATGACGAACGAGCCAAGCTGAAGCGTTTTTGTAACCCAGCCTTCAATCCACTGGTTATTCCAGCTTTCAGGTGCAGGGAATACGAGCTCCGACAGCTCTTCTTCAAATGCAATTTTCGCGACTAGTCTTCCGATCTTATCGTGCTTCATCACAACAAATACTTCATCGCCAGGAAGAGGTCTATATTCAATGCTCTCCGGCAGCTCCGAGAGAGGCAGCAGCAACTGTCTGCCTAATCCCATCTCTAGGAAACAGCCAAGTCTTGGATGAACATCCGCTACCTTCAAACGAGCAAGTTCTCCGAGCTGGAGAAGCGGCTTCTTCATCGTTGCGGCCAAACGGTCCTCGGAATCATAGAAAACAAATACTTCTACTGCATCGCCGATTTTCGGTTTAGAGCCAACGAGTTCGGTATAATGCATCAGCACATCCGATTCTTCATCGCTCAAAAAATACCCATAGGGCGACACCTCACGTGCCACCCTTAATGTTACAGTCGTACCGGCGACAAAACTCATGCGAACTCCACAACCTTCGCATCGGACCATAGCCGCTCAATGTTGTAATATTCACGCTCATCGCGATGGAATACGTGAACGATAACGTCGCCGAGATCGATTAGTACCCATCTAGCCGAATCCATACCTTCGATGCCGCGAATACGATTGCCGCTTTTCTCTGCTTGCTTGCGAATTTCTGTTGCAATAGCCTGTACTTGCGTATCCGAGTTACCGCTGCAAATGACGAAATAATCCGCTACTAAAGAAATCTCTTTTAAGTTTAAAGCTACAACCCGTACCGCTTTTTTGTCTTCTGCTGCTGCGACCGTGATTTGTAGCAATTCATCCGAATGTAACGCCATAGTTCAGCCTCCTGTTAGTTGTTATTCTAATAAACCATTCCGCGCTTCTATCGTTAACGGAAATATACGTTTTCCCTTTTCTAATAAGAAGGAAATTGTAGAATCAAAACCCGCCAGCAAAGCTTGATCCAAAAATTGCTCGCTAAGCGCTCGAATCTTGTCTACTCCTGGAAAATCACGCCCAGGCTCCATATAATCAGCGAGGCAAACAATTTTCTCAAGCTTCGACATATTCCGTCGTCCTGACGTATGATAACGAATGGCGTTCAATACTTCGGCGTCCGTTACGCCATATTCATGTTCAGCTATCCAGGCTCCAACAGGAGCATGCCATAGTTCCTTATCGAACAACAATAGCTCTTCAGGTAAACCTTGGTCACGAATGATCTCACTCATCCGTTCAATCTTCCAATATTTAGCGACGTCATGTAAAATAGCAGCCAGCTCAGCCCGCTCTGGATCTTCACCAAACCTGATGGCTAGTATGACAGCCGTTTCCATGACCCCCTGAGTGTGCAGCCATCTGCGCTCCGGCATTTCCGCTTTCACTTTTTCGATCATTTGCTCACGATTCATACAGATTGTACCTCCTCATGTAGCTATTTACCGAATCTGGAACTAAATATTGAACCGATTGCCCTGCATTTGCCATTCTTCTGATCACTGTTGATGATATCTCAATTAAAGGCATAGGAATCAAGTTAATTCGCTCTTGCAAAAAAATCGGAAGAGCATCGATATCAACTGGATTGCCGGGTCTTTCTAAACCAATAAATGATATTTGAGCAGCAAGCTGTTCAATTTGATACCACTGCGACAAGTCATTAATTCGGTCTGAACCTATAATGTAAGAAAAAGTGTCATTTGGATTAATTCTCTGCAGCTCTTTGATCGTATCAAAAGAATAGCTTACACCACCGCGCTTCAATTCAATATCCAATGCCCGAAAAGCTGAATTACTAGCAATGGCTTCGCAAACCATCTCGTAGCGACGTTGTCCGCTAACGCCTGGCTCATTCGCTTTGAGCGGGGGAGCGTAAGACGGAATGAACCATACCTCGTGCAAGTCACACTGCACACGTGCAGTTTCCGCAGCGATCATATGCCCGATATGGATGGGATCGAAGGTTCCGCCCATGATACCTATCCTACTCAAGATAAATGCCTCCCCGCATCACGCAAAATCGGTACGCTAGCAGCAGCTGTGTCTACAAATATGTCCTTTATGACAAAATGCCTCATTCGCCACCCAAGCTCCGATCAATATGGTTAATTTACTTGCGAGCTGCCATAGGGAGCTCGATTTGTTTGTTATCCTTAGATTCTTTGTACAATACAATTGTCTTACCAATGACTTGTACAAGCTCAGCACCGGATGCTGCCGCAACTTCAACACCGATTTCTTTAGGGTCGTCTAGACAATTGTTTAGAACAGAAACTTTTATGAGCTCGCGTGACTCGATAGCTTCCACGATATGTCGAACGAGGTGGTCATTACTTCCACCTTTTCCAACTTGAAAAATTGGTGTCAAATGGTGAGCAAGTGATCTTAAATAACGTTTTTGTTTTCCTGTAAGCATAATAAGTGTTCCTTCTTTCATCTCAATAATTCGTCTGTTTTGCTGCTATAAAAAAATAATGGGTCAGCTTTGCAATGAAGCAAGCACCGTTTCTCGCATTGCAGCTACAGGAGCTGCATGACCTGTCCAATATTCAAAGGCATATGCGCCCTGATAGATAAACATGCCAAGACCTCCGTGAATACGGCAACCGCGCTGCTCTGCCTGCTGCAAAAATGTTGTTTTCAACGGATTGTAAATTAAATCACTTGCAACCGCACCTGGCTTCAGCCAACTTGCATCAACCGGCGTTTCCTCTACATGCGGGAACATGCCTACCGACGTCGTGTTGATTACGATATCTGCCTGCTGACAAGCGCTTTGAAGCCCATCATTCGAAACCGCTTCTATTTCAACTTTGTTTTGGAACGAGTCCGCGAGCTCTTTTGCACGTTCGATGGAACGATTAGCAATTGTAATGCGAGCTGGATACTCGTTTGCTAGAGCATATACGATTCCTCTAGCTGCGCCGCCTGCGCCGATAACGACGATTCGTTTTCCCGCAAGCTCACGCTCCGCTTCTTCCTTCAATGAACGGACATAGCCAATTCCATCGGTGTTATATCCGATTAGACGACCTGCGTCATTGACAATCGTATTGACTGCGCCAATCGCTTGTGCGCTAGCATCGATCTCATCCAATACGGACATAATGTCCAGCTTATGGGGTATAGTGACATTGACACCGCGAATACCCATTGCACGTACACCTGCTGCAAAATCTCCGATACGATCACTCGTAACGTGAAAAGCTGTATATATACCGTTAATCCCCGTTTCTCGGAAGGCACGGTTCATCATGATTGGTGATTTCGAATGCCTTATCGGATCTCCGATTACTCCGAACAAGATGGTATTGCTGTCGATCTGGTTTCCTGCGCTCATACTCGTCACAGTGAATTCCCCTTCCAAGTACCTTGTGTTTAGATCATCGAGTCACGAAGCATGACCTTAACGCCCTTCGGCGCATAGATGTCGATAAGGGCTCCACCGGTGCCGTTCACTTGAATCCATCCAAGACCGGAAATAAACACGTCTTTATTCAAGCCGCGCTTCACACGAAGTGAATGTCTAGTCCAAGCTGGTATAGTTTCCAACTCCTCAAGTGATGGTCCCCCGAGCAATTCTCCACGGTGATCCGCATAAAGCTCATCCGCGCGTTCAAGCTTTGTACGATGCATATTGAGCGCGTTCGAAACATAGAACGTAAACGATTGGCGATCACCCTCGACAAAATCAAAACGAACGAGGCTGCCAATAAACAACGATTGACCTGAATTCAATTGATAAACAAGCGGTTTAATTGGCTTGTCCGGCAATAGAGAGCCTAAAAAGCTGCGCGGCACTACTTCGGTCATACGAGTTGTGTATACGATACCTGGTGTATCAATAATCGACTTACCGTCCTCAAGTGGAATATGAACAGCATCAAGTGTAGTTCCCGGATAACGTGATGTCGTCAGCTCACGTTCCATATCGCTGTAATCATTAATCAAACGATTAATCAAGGTCGACTTACCGACATTGGTCGCACCGACAACATAAACATCACGGCCGTTCCGATAATGCTCAAGTGCTTCAATTACACGCTCGAAGCCCATATTACGCTTCGCGCTGCACAAGACCACATCAACGGTACGCAATCCTTCTTCCTTCGCTTGCTTTTGCACCCAATTCCGCAGGCGATTAACGTTCATCGCTTTAGGAAGCAGATCAATTTTGTTAACGACGAGCAGCACTGGATTATTCCCGACAAAACGCTGCAAGCCAGAGATCAAGCTTCCTTCGAAATCGTACAAATCAACAATGTGTACAACGAGACTATCCGTATTTCCGATGCTGCCAAGCAGCTTCAAGAAGTCATCCTGATCAACCGCTACAGATGATGCTTCATTATAATTGCGAATCCGGAAGCATCGTTGGCAAATAACTGGCTCGCGCCCGATAGCCGCTTCTGGCAAATATCCCGGCAGTTCAGAGCTTTTGATCTGAAGCGCCACCCCGCAGCCCGCACATGATCCATATGCCTGACTAAGTTGTTGTTCCATTACTTTGTTTCCCCCTCATACCATAACCCTTTTTTCCTTAAACGCATTAATGCAAATCGTTCAATAAGACGATTCACTCGTGTCATTATTCCCTCATCTGCAGGAGCGATTGGTGTGACAAGAATAGTGTAAAGACCCATCCTATTGCCGCCGAGAACATCTGTCATCATCTGATCGCCGATGACAACGGAATGCTCTGCAGCTAAACCGAGTATGCTAAGCGCTCTCTTGAACGGCTTCCCAGCAGGCTTGCGCGCAGCATGAATATAAGGAATATTCAATGGTGCAGCAAACTTCCCAACGCGTGTTTCGTTGTTATTTGATACGATAACAACCTGAAAGCCCCGAGAACGTACGTAATCAAGCCACTGCACAAGCTCAGGCGTAGCTAACGCCTCCTTCGCACCGACGAGCGTATTATCCAAATCCGTAATGATGCCGCGAACTCCTCTTGCGTGCAGCTCATCTAAGTTAATTTCATATACTGTATTGACGCGCATATGCGGCAACAGCCGTTCAAACATAATGGATATCCCTCTGCTTTCTGCTTGCTATCTTACGAAACTATAACATACAAACCAAATTTGTTGCAAAAAAATACCGCTACCAATTTCTCTGGCAAGCGGTATTTGCTCCAAACTAATGATGTATACTTCACACATTTACATATACATTATCATTTCCACATGAGGATTGTAGAACCACTGGTAGCTGAATCTGATAACCATTACGTTATCTTAATTGATCGATTAGTGATTTTACTTTATTAACGAATCGATCAGCTTCTTCGGCTGTGGCTAGCACAGGACTGTATTTCGCCTGCTCGAACCCGTTCAATACTAATTTGAAATCATCACGCAGTCGTTTCTGACTTTGTGACCAGCGCAGCACCGCTTCGCGCATCGTCTCATGCTCCTCACGTTCCATACCGCGCTTCTTGCAAATACGAAGAAGTTTATGCGTTTCAAGAACCATTCGATCATTTGTTGTGTATGAGCCATGACGGAGCTTGCGCCAAAACATAATAAGCTTATCACGACGAAGAACAAGCCAAACACCAGCAACAACGATCATAAGTGAAAGTGAAACCCATGTCCACAGTTGAACGTTCAAAGAACTTTTTGAATCGTCAGCCCCAGCTGTATTGCTTTCAGCCATTTCGAAATCTGGTAATGCAGCAACCTCTTCTTCTGGAAGCGTATAAGGAAATGAGAAGCCAGCGGTTGCTTCGAACGGAACCCAGCCCGTTCCTTCGAAGTAAATCTCCACCCATGAATGGGCATCTGAATTTCGAACCGTATAAGTGCCTGATCCGATTGGATTAATATCCTCGCCGCCGAATTCCCCTGATGGACCGAAATTGCTAACAGGCAACGCCCCCGGAGAGAAACCTTTGACCCATCTAGCAGGAAGACCTAGACTCCGTGACATGACAGCCATTGTAGTAGAGAAATAATCACAATAACCTTCCTTGAGCTCGAACAAAAACTGATCAACGAAATCGCTTGTTGAACCTGTTAGCTTCGATTCATCTGGCAGATTATTGTAAGTGAAATTTAGTCTTAAATACGTCTCCAGCAATCTTGCTTTGTCATAGTCATTTGTTGCCGAAGCTGTTACCTGCTTAGCTAGTTCCTTTACCCGATCAGGCAAAGACTCCGGTAATTGCAAGTAATAAGCATTACGAGTGGCTGCTGCCTTATCCGACCAGCCAGCTTTGGAAGATCGAAGCAGTTCCTCGTCGAGTTCAGGTACTGAAGAGGTAACGGAATACGTCTCTGGGTATTTCCGATTTCTCATCGACCAGTTCAGCAGTCGAAGTTCGCCCGAACTAGGTTCCCATCTTAATCCTGTCGGTATTGCAACCTCATCACTCTCAATCCAATTCACCTTCGAGAGCGGTGCCGCTGCAAAAAGAACCGGATACACATCTTTTCGAATCATCGTAACAATTTGATTAATCTCAGTGCTTCCGGCTATGGGAGGCTCTTCTTGCGAAGTAAGCAGCTGACCCTTGGCTACGTTAGTAGTTGCTTCGGCAGCACCCCCAGCCTCTACATCAATCCACCCATCACCTGTGTAAAAGGCCTTTGATTCACCGCGCCAATAGCTTCTATGAGAGGTAGTAACCGTCATCATCGGCGAGTAATCGAATTCAAATCCGCCGCCGAGCTTTTTATCGCTTCTACTGTATCCAGAACTCGCGTTCCTTGTTTGACTAGGCGATATGGCATCCGTCCCTTTATCACCAAGAAATACTTGGACGCTCTCCCCCTTTGATTCCTTCCAGATCGTATACGGATCCTGCAGAATAGGAGATATTGACGGCATACTGAGCCCGACCACCATAAGTACCGAAAGAACGAGCGCTATTGGAAGTATTAATCGCAAAGGGTATTCAATTAGCTCTTTCCAGCTGTTCGGATGCTCACGCTCAAGCCGCGAAAAGTGGCTTCCGATCAACCATAGCAGCCCAATGAAAACAACCATCCCAACATCATCCCATAACCATATCGGTGTAAAGGAATCCGCAATGGTTAGTACCAAAATACTAACCCCAAAGAACCCAAACATGCGAATACGCGTTACCGTCCAAATACCGAACAGAACATGCAGCAGAAGCATCGCTCCGCTGATCCATATAAATGGATTCAACTGGACAGCATGCACTTGCAGCCACCAAATCCATTCTTGCCAGCGCTGCGGGCTTGCAATCAACCAATCCATTCTCGCTAATTGAAGCGTTATAAGAAATGCAGCCATAACTTGAAGCACACGCTTCAGGATCTTCCAGCGGAGAGGAAGCAGCACATCAATTGCAGCTGCGGCAAATAAGGTGTAATAAGCAATGGCATACGTTTCATCCCACCAGTAGCCTTCAAATATAGTAATCACATTCGCTAGAATAATAGCAACGAAAATAAATTTAAGCTTCTCAAACCAATCTGTCGCTAAATAATGACCAATCGATTTCATGATCTTTTTCACGCAATCCCACTCCCTTCTAATACAGTTGGGAGATCTTGCAGCTGACGGATTTCAAATAACGGCCATCCGCGTTCGCGCATCATATTTTTCCACGAAGTATTATGGCTTAGCCTATCAACCGAGGATGAAACATGAATCATGCAAGGCGTAATTCCTTTACGAGACAGCCATTCCATACTCCGAATTGCCTCTGCGCCAGCCTCAGGAGTAATAACGACAGCAAAGCTTCCCGGCTCAAGCACAGAATCTGCTTGCGTCAGTGAACCATATAGGGGACGAGATGCATCAGCGTCAACAAAGGTTAAATGCCTCATAACCAAATTCCGTTGATCAATGCCTGATTTTGGAGTTATGATCGTCAGCGTCTCGCCAATAGACACTAATCCCATTGCTGTATCGCTCTTGAGACCGTTCTCGAGCAGTGAAGCCGCAGTGGATACTGCTAATTCAAAGCGTGTCGCCAATTCTTTATTGTAGCTGCTCGGATTGCGATCGAGGATAACGACCGTACGCGGCAGCGATTCTCGTTCAAAAGCTTTCGATTTCCACTCGCCAGTCTTCGCTGTAGCATTCCAATGGACCCGGGATAAGCGATCGCCATACAAATATTCACGAACGCCATTAATTTGTGTCGTTTCCTTTGCTGAGCGAGATGCAATGGCATGGGAATAAGGTCCTCTGATCCCTCGTTGAATGCCATTCCAATGCCTAAGCGGAACTGTCTGAGGCAGCACGTTAAATACCGTTTCTGTGCCGAATTGCCCCGAATGCTCGAACAATCCGAATACATCGTAAGATAAACACTGCGTATGTGTAAAACGATACTCGCCGCGTTGCAGCGGAGGAGTTAGATAAGCGACGTGGCCGGACCGCTTCCAATTAGGCACGAAGGACGTCTCAAAGGCAAGCCTCTGACCATTATGACGGTGAAGCTGATCTCTGACGATGACATATGGAAGCGGATAAATACCTGGAATTTTCATCGTAAGACTTACTTCAAGCGAACTGCCTGCTGATATACTTTGATCGAGCGTGTTTGATCCGGGCATCGAATAGACTCTGCTGCCAGAAACTTTATTAATCCCACTCCAACGACCAAGCACTAAATAAATGATCAATAAGTTCAATATCATGAAAAGCATCATGGCGGTTTTGCCGCCTTGAAATAAAAAGTAAAACAGACTGGTCATATAAATCACTGCGACAAGCTGCCAACGCAGCTTAGAAGATTTGGCCGCTGTCATAAGATTAACGCTCTAGCCGAACCGGCACTTTCGTGGACTGAATCACCTGTTCGATGATATCCTCCGCTTTAAGCCCGTTCATTCTAGCTTCTGTACGCAGGAGCAGCCTATGCGAGAGAACATACGGAGCAAGCTCCTTAACATCATCAGGTGTTACGAATTGACGCTGCTGGATATATGCGCTCGCTTTCGCTGCTCTTGCAAGAGCAAGCGCTGCGCGGGGACTTGCGCCCAACATAACATTGGCATGCTCTCTCGTCCCTCTAATCAACGCAACTAAGTATTTGCCAACTGCGTCATCAATATGTACATTGAGCACTTGTTCCTGAATATGAATCATATCTGCAATATTTATCATTGGCTGAATACGGTCTGATGGATGTATTCCTTCATTAGAGAGTACCATGCGCTGCTCATCGATTTCACTTGGATAACCTAATGACAGCCTCATCATAAACCGGTCAAGCTGAGCTTCCGGAAGTGTATATGTTCCTTCAAATTCAATTGGGTTTTGTGTAGCTAGCAGCACGAATGGGCGGGGAAGCTCATAAGTATCACCATCTACAGTAACATGTCCTTCCTCCATCGCCTCAAGCAGCGCAGACTGTGTCTTCGTTGTTGCACGATTGATTTCATCCGCTAGTAATATATTAGCCATTATTGGACCAGGTCGAAATAAAAATGATTCTTGCTTTGGATGATAAATAGAAACTCCTGTTATATCAGTTGGCAATAAGTCAGGATTACATTGAATACGACGGAACTGACCGCCAATTGACTTTGCCAACGCTTTCACTAATTGTGTTTTGCCCGTGCCTGGCACGTCTTCAAGCAGAACATGTCCGCCCGCGATAACTGCAATAAGCAATCTTTGGATCTCTTCCTGTTTACCGAGGATACAAGATTCTAAGTTTCGTAGAATAGTAGAGCATAGTTGCATGTCTGCAGGACGAATATCCATTTCATAACCTCCCAATAAAATGCATTAGTTCATACTCAATACTACTATTTTACAGTAATTCCTTTCCTGTACACAAACTTTTCCTCCACAAAAAAAATTGGAAGATCCCACAGGACCCTCCAATTTAAGCCAAATTTAATTATCCTTTCGGCCTTACGACAAGCGCTGCTAGAAAGGAGAAAATAATAGCCGCAGATATACCGGCGCTGGTTACTTTAAAGATCCCCGATATGACGCCAATCCAGCCTTGAGAATGCAATTCGGTTAATGCACCATGAACGAGTGC
Source organism: Paenibacillus sp. J22P15 (assembly GCF_056269345.1). Classification (NCBI taxonomy): domain Bacteria; kingdom Bacillati; phylum Bacillota; class Bacilli; order Caryophanales; family Paenibacillaceae; genus Paenibacillus; species Paenibacillus sp. J22P15. The sequence continues at coordinate 138,809 of NZ_JBWDNT010000013.1, read as the reverse complement.
ATTACCAAAACTCGTTATCGGAACGGTTGCTCCCGCACCCGCAAACTTGACTAAAGGTTCGTATAAATCAAAACCGTCAACGATAGCCCCAACGACAACTAAAATTGACATGGTATGCGCCGGAGTCAACTTCAATACATCGAACATAAGCTGTCCGAGAACACAGATCCCTCCACCAACTAGAAATGCCCATAAAAAAATCATAACCTCTTGCTCCCTCCAGCGCTAATGGCAACAGCATGCGCAATACATGGAATACTCTCGCCTTGTTGGAACGAGAGAGGTGATAATAAAGCACCCGTTGCTACAACTAAAATTCTATTTAGTTCACCCTTCTTAATCCGTTTAAGCAAATGCCCGTACGTGACAACTGCCGAACACCCGCAGCCGCTGCCTCCCGCTTGTACCTTTTGCTTCTGAACGTCATATACCATAAGGCCGCAATCACCAAACACCGTATCGTTCATCGGTACGCCGTTTTTGAGCAGCAGCTCCTTTGCGATAGGATGCCCAACGCCAGCCAAATCACCCGTTACAATTAAGTCATAATCACGCGGGGATCGTCCGGTATCGTTAAAATGTGCTTGAATCGTATCTACGGCTGCTGGCGCCATTGCTGCCCCCATATTAAAAGGATCAGTAATTCCTAAATCAATAACCTTGCCGATTGTCGCACATTCTACGACCGGTCCATCACCTACAGAAGCGACAACGGCAGCACCCGCTCCTGTAACTGTATATTGTGCAGTCGGCGGCTTCTGTGACCCGTACTCCGTTGGATAACGAAATTGCTTCTCTGCTGTGCAGTTATGGCTGCAGGTACCTGCAAGAACATGATTAGCTGCACCTGAATTAACAAACAATGAAGCAAGTGCCAACGATTCCATCGAGGTTGAGCATGCACCAAATACTCCGATATACGGAACACCTAGTGACCGAGCAGCAAAGCTATTGCTAATAATCTGATTCATTAAGTCCCCGCCAATAAAAAACTGAAGCTCATCGCGTTCGATGCCCGCATTCTGAATCGCAAATTCTGATGCTTGCTCAAGTAACAGCCTTTCTGCTTTTTCCCAGCTTTTCTGCTGCATATCAAGCTCTGGGTGGACGAGATCAAAATCAGCTGCAAGCGGACCATCCCCCTCATCCGGACCGACCACGGTCGCTTCGCCAATAATAACCGGGCGTTTCTCAAACCACCATGATTGTTTCCCTCGCAGCATATTACTGACCCCCAGTTCCAAGAATGAGATGAGCGATACCTACGAAGAATGCTGCTACTGTACCGAAGACAATGACGGAACCAGCCAGCTTAAACATATTACCTCCTACACCGAGTACTAGCCCTTCGCTTCGATGCTCCAAAGCAGCGGAACACATGGAATTCGCAAACCCTGTTACGGGAACAGCAGAGCCGGCACCCGCCCACTGCGCGATTTTGTCATATACGCCCAAGCTTGTTAAAATTACCGATATCAAAATAAGCGTGGCAACTGTAGGATTACTTGCCGCTTCTTCGCTCATCCCCATCAAATGGACATACATCTCCTGTATGACTTGTCCAACCACACAAATAGCGCCGCCAAACAAAAATGCTTTCACACAATTTCCAAAAATAGAGCGAGGCGGCTCCATCGTTTTTGCGAAAGACTGATATTCTTTTGGTGACATGGACATTTTTTTGTAGTGACTTCGATTTTTATTTTTATTTTTGTTCGACACTTCGCCATCCTCCTTGTCCGCTACGGCTTTACTCTATGTATGAACACAAAGTTCCGTAACCGCTTTGCTTTCTTCTCATTCATTATTTGTAATACAAGGTAGCAATATTCCAACAAAAAAAAGGATTGCCCGACTAAACCTCTAGTCCGGAGCAATCCTTTTCTCAAAGAAATATGGCTAATAATAAAAGAACGAGCAAAACATACAATATGAGCACGAGTAAGCTCAACAGATGACGCTGCCGCTTCGTCGACACAAGCGCTGCTCCCCTCATACCGGGCTTTTATCTACAGCATATGCCAAACACCCAGCTTGGAAGCTTATCCAGCGCTATTTATCTAGGCAATGTTTCATTTCTAATTAGAGTGGAATTCGGTAAGACGAATGCTGTTCAACGACATGTTCCCCTTTATTGTAGAGCCATTTGAAAGCAAAGCTGTCACCTGAATAATTCGTTCTACTGCGAATATCCGGGAGAATAACCGTTTCGAAATGGTCCAAAATCGTTTGCTGGAGCGAGCCAAGACGATCCGCATTCGCCTCTGCCTGAGCCTCTGCTTCCTCATCTGATGGCGCTGTCTGTAAGAAATAAGCAAAAGCTGCCTCTCTATCGCTGATCAGTTCGGGCAAAGGATGCCCCGATCCCCGAAATATTTCTTTCACCGTATCGATCCAATCTCTATACAAGTTAATTTCAATATTATTCATCACTGTTATAAGCTCCTCTGCCGATGTTCATTGTTATTCTAAAGAATAAAGCTGCTTTACTCAAAATGCAACCATATAAAAACAGTTATTATTCATCATAACAGAATACAACTATTGAACAAATTTCACGAAAAATCATGTAAAATTAGCATTTTCCTTTTTCGCTTAGAGTAAAACAAAAAAAATCGCTGCAAGCACAACGATATGCTTACAGCGATGATTTAGATAATGAGCAAATATAAAAAAATTGAGGCCAACCTTTTTTTACAGACCAGCTGCGCCAAACACTTTATCAAACGCAGCTTTTGAGCGATGCGCCAGCTCTTCAGGCGATTGTGTAATCTCCTGTGATGATAAAATTTCTTGTGATACTGCTCCCTTGTAGCCAATTCGGTCAAGAGCTTGCAGGAAACCTACCAAATCAATCACACCTTCGCCTGGATAAAGACGACCGTTGTCGAGTGCATCCTCGACCGGAACGTCTGGCGCATCATTAATGTGTACGTGCACGATTTGATCCGCACGAAGCGCTTCAATATCAGCAATGGTTAAGTTGTTTGTGTACCAATGATAAGCATCGAACAACAATCCTACATTGCTCTCACCAATCGCCTCAATCCACTCCAGAGTTTCCTCTAATGTCCATATGAAAGGATTCTCCCAACGTGTACGTAAATGATGAGGTCCAACAAATTCAAGACCGAGACGAATGCCGTAAGCGCCGAGTATTTGTGCACATGTACGCAATCTGCGCGTCGCAAGCGCCATGAAGCGTGCTGCTTTCAAATCCGTTGAAGGCAAAATATAAGTGCAGCAGCTTGTACAGCCGAGAGCCGCAGCCGCAGCTGCTGATGAAGCCAGCTTCTCCAGTCCTTCAAGAAATGCCTCTTCTGTCGATCTCCATTCTACTGGAAGACCGATTGAACCAATGACCACACCATTGCTTGCAAGAAGCTCACGTGCTTTATCGACACCATGACGGTTAATCAATGATCCCGCATCCAAATCTACAGCTTGAAAACCATTTGCTCCTGCGAGCTTGATAAGCTGCTCATCACTTTCAATACGGCCAAGCCCTGCGCCGGTTAATCCTCTCAACATACAAATTCCTCCTCTTTCCTTCTATAGTAGATGATTATTTATTTAAATTCCAATCCAGCTTCACTTCGCTGCCTGTACGTGAGGATTCATAAATCGCATCGAGCACTAGATTGTTCGTGAAACCAGTCAATACAGAAGTAATCGGCTGTTTGCCCTCGCGGATACATTCTAAGAAATGACGGCTAAGTCTAGCGCGCTCGCCCTCATCATTTTCCGATTTACGCAAAATGCTTTCAAGCGGGCGATCAAACTTTTCTGTAAGCAGCTTGCCTTCCGCTCCGCGGTAGCTTGCTCCGCCCTCCGAACCCATGACATGAATAAACGGCGTATTGTCAGTATCCATATGCACAGCCCAGCTGACATCAAGAGAAAGTGTACTGCCGTCTTCCATTTTGATTAGCGCCATTGCCAAGTCCTCTACATCGTAAGTACCATCCCAATCGGGTGTGCCCCAAGTGCCAATCCCTTTGCGGTTTGGCCCAAACTCAGCATAAGTAGCTCCGTATACCGATACCGGCTTCGGATTACCCATTAAGTATAGCGCAAGATCGAGCATATGAACGCCGATATCAATCAGCGGGCCGCCGCCTGATTGGTCCATTTGTGTAAACCATGTACCCCAGCCGGGAATACCTTTACGGCGAAACCAGCCCGTTTTTGCCGAATAGATTTTGCCAAGCTCCCCGCGGTCAATTTGCTCCTTCATTTGCATCGCTATGGATTCCCAGCGCATTTGATGTGCTACCATAACTACACGATCTGCCGCCTCGCTTGCTTTCAAAATTTGACGAGCAGCCTCGCTGTTAATGCCCATCGGCTTCTCAAGCAGCACATGTTTACCAGCCGCAAGAGCTTGTACCGCAAGCGGAGCATGGAACTGGTTGGGTACACCAATGATGACTGCATCAATATCATCTCTCTGAATCAGCTCTTCATTGGAAGCAGCGACGTTTTCAATCCCGTGCTTCTTGGCTGCTGCCTCTGCTCGGTTCAAATCCAAATCCGTTATAGCCGTAATCACACACTCTTCACCAAGCTTGGAAAATTCGTTCGCGTGGACATTTCCGATATTTCCTGCACCAATAATACCTATTCTAATCTTATTTTCTGTAGTCAACGGAATTCCTCCTACGATTTTGAGTGAACCACGACCGAATTTATTAGCACATGTTTTTCGTAATACTTGATCTCTTCATTTATGTTAGAATAAACGGGATGAGAAATCGTGCTTGTTTTTCGATAAAAGTCTCAGTTTTTCGGAGGAATGCATTCATTCATGACCTATATACCTGATTATTTGAAAACGTATCCAAATATGAACACCTCTTCTCCCCTACATATTAGTTTAAATCGTCTTTATCATGGCTTCCGACCGCATCGTCATGATTTTTTGGAGTTCTCCTACGTCGTTGACGGAAGGGGCTCTGAATCCATCAACGATGCTAAGCATCAAATGCTTCCTGGCACCTTTACGTTCGTTCTACCTTACCAGGTGCATGAGATTTTTACGGAACCAGGCAGTACCTTAGTGCTTTATAATTGCATGTTCAGCATGGATTTGTTGATGGAGCCTGGGCAAGAGGAGGGCCTCATGAACCTCATTGATCATAATGTTTTGCCGCCATTCATTCAATTCAGCGGTGCTGATAACGAACGAATGAAGCATTTAATAGAAGATATGTTTCAAGAGTATAAAGGACAGGAGCCTTGGCGACGTACGATGCTGCAAGTGCGGCTAAAGGAAATATTAGCTACCTTTGATCGCTGCCGCCGAAATACGGCCCCTTCCGCTGTCGTTTCAAAGCTCACAACTAAGTCTAGTGCCTCTGTATGGCCGATCATTCAATATATTCATCGCCATTATCAGGACGAGCTTGCGCTATCCGACCTTGCGGGCCGCTTCTCACTTAGCAGCTCTCGCATCAGTGAAGTAATCAAACAAACGACTGGACAAACGTTCGTTCATTTTCTGCATGATTTACGCTTGCGGCATGCCTGCAGCCTGCTTGTCTCTACTGATATGAGCGTAGCGGAAATCGCCCTAGAGGTCGGGTATGGCTCATACAAAACATTTTCTCGTATTTTCCGCGAAACGAAAGGCGTCGTACCGAAAGATTATCGTAAAATGAAGCACAGTCAGGAGCAGCTCAGCAAGTAGCTGACTCTTTCAAGCAAACAAGGGCAGCCAGCAGTAGATGATTCTACCCACTCGGCAGCCCTTGCTTTGTTATGTGTTTAGTGAAGAATAGACAACACGATGAATAAGATGGCTAGTAATACATAAATGACAAGCGAAACAACCATTAAAGTCCGCTTACTCACAGCGCTACTCCCCTCCCAGCACCGATTAGGCTATACCCCATTATTGTATGTATGCAGGGATATCGTGGAAATTGTCCTACTGAGAAAATCGTCAGCCAGGCCCATCCTTACGATCCGATGGCAGCAGGATCGTCAGCATGCCAAGCAATGGCAAATAGGATGTGCAGCGAATGACAAATTCAATACCCATAGAATCTGCCAAATTACCAAGAATCGCTGAGCCAATCCCTCCCAAACCGAACGCCATTCCGAAGAACACACCCGATACGAGTCCTACCCGTCCAGGCAGCAATTCGTTCGCATAAACCAAAATGACAGAGAAAGCAGAAGCCAATATTAATCCAGCAAAAAAGATAAGTACAATTGAAAAAGTTAAATTCGCATAAGGAAGCAGTAAAGCAAAGGGAGCCGTGCCTAAGATCGAAAACCAAATTAAGCTGCGACGACTAAATTTGTCAGCCAACACGCCGCCGAGCAGTAAACCGATCACATTCGCAGCTAAAAAAACGAACAACACGATTTGAGCGTGACTTACCGTAAGTCCAAAATGCTCGATCGCATAAAAGGAATAATAGCTGCTGATTGCAGCAATATAGACGTTTTTGGAAAACACGAGCACCATCAAAATCGTTAATGCAAAGATGACTTTACCTGTAGACAAATTCATTTTGGAAACAGGCTTAGCCGCTTGCTTGGCACCTCGATTTGGCACTAGTGCGAGCTGCTTCCCATACCACTTAGCTACATTAAACTGAATGATAATTCCGATTGAAACGATTAATGCGAACCATATAACACCGCGTTGGCCCGTATGTACAAATAATACAGCCGTCATAATCGGAGCAAGCGATTGTCCGATATTTCCTCCGAATTGAAAAATAGACTGCCCCGTTCCTTTTTTCACCCCAGATGCCAAATAGGATACGCGCGCTGACGCGGGATGAAAGACCGCAGAACCAATCCCAATCAGCATTACAGCTGCCATCACCATCCAGAACTGTGTTGCGTAGGACAGAGCAGCAACGCCTCCCATCGTGAACAACATGCCGATCGGCAGCAGCATCGGCTTCGGATGTGAATCTGACAAAATACCGATGATTGGCTGCAGCATTGCTGCTGTTAAATTAATCATCAATGAGATCAATCCGATTTGTGCGAAGGTGAGTGAAAGAGAATCTTTCAAAATAGGAAATAATGCCGGTACGACGGATTGGATCGTATCATTAATCAAATGGACGAAACTGATGGCAAACAATAGCGGATATATCGTTTGTAAAGCGGTTGGCGATGTTGCCACGGAAGCTTGTGTGCTAGACATACTGGTTTCTCCTACTCCGTCTGAATTCGATGCCCCGTCTCGAACGATTCAATCGCTGAATGGGCAAGCTGAAGCGCTCTTCTGCCCGCAGCCGCGTGAATGGGAGGAGCTTCACCCGCACGAAATGCACGGAGCAAATGATCGAAGTGCTTATCGAACGTCCGATGAAATTCCCGCTCCGTGTCATTGAAATAACCTGCCTGCCAGACTTCTGCTGTCTCATTCCCTGACTCTTGGAATGTGAATCGTTTTACAGTATCCTCAATGGTCACTCTGCCCTTTAAGCCATTCAGCTCCATGGCATGCGTTTGAGCGTATGCATAGGAAGAGTCATAAGAGCCAAGCAGCGTTCCTACAGCACCGGATTGGAATTGCAAAGATAATGCCATCGTAGAGAATCCTTTGCCGGCTTTATCTGTCATTTGCGCCATAATCGATGTAATAGGACCGCATAAATGCTCTAGCATATCAAATCCATGACATTGCGTTTCAATGAGGTTGCTATGCGGATGATCACTCGTGCCTTCACCGCCAAACCGCCAAGAAGCGAATACTAAATCTCCTAATCTACCTGCTTCAATCGCTTCCTTAGCCTTCTGTACTGCTGCCGCGTAACGATGGTTAAAGTTGATTGCAAAAAACAGGTCTCGTTTCGCCGCTTCCGCAAGTAAAAGATCCGCTTCCTTGAGATCGAATACGAGCGGCTTCTCCACCAATAACGGCACACCCGCTTGAATAACCTGCAAAGTTGCATCAAAATGTCCTTGATTCGGCAAACATAAGCTAACCAAATCTGGTTTTTCCTTCTCCAGCATCTCTGCTATATCCGTGTATGCTTTCGTACCAAACTCTTCCGCTCTTGCACTGGTCCTGCCCGCATTACGTCCAACAACAGCGCAAAAATCAACATCTTTACGCGCATTGAAAATACGTGCATGGTGATAACCCCAGCCTCCAGCTCCGACTAACGCTATCTTTGCTCGCTCCTCACTGCTCATTGCTCAATTACCACCTTTCCCGTATCGCCTTTGAAAAACAGCTCAAATGCTTCTTGCATGGACTGTGGTCCAAAACGATGCGTGATGATTTGACTTAGATAAGGCAAATTCTCGGACAGCAAACGATGATTATCAGCCAACTCTCCAAACGGGAAATATTCGCTGCCAAGAACGGCTCTCTCGGTTGCGATCAAATCGGAGGATACTTGCAAATTCAGCTCTTGACCATGTCCAATACATACGAGTACACCGCGGTGGTTTAGGGATTGCAAAGCCGTTTGACGAGCTGTCGTTTTGCCGCTCGTATCAAACGCTGCATCAACTCCATTTAAACCTGCTGACGTCAATACGGCTTCCAACGATGTTTGTCCCAAATTGATCGGAACAGCCCCCATATTCTCTGCCAGCTCTAAACGATACGGTGTGAAATCCATAATAAATACGGGCAGCTCTTTGCCTAGAAGCAGCTTCGCCATGGCTAATACAGCTAGTCCGATTGGACCCGCTCCTGCGATGACAATCGATTCAATATCGCCATGTACAAGCTTTGCTCTACGAATTGCATGACCGCCGGTTCCCATAATATCAAGCAATATCGTTGCTTCAGTCAACGGGATCTCCGGAGCAATCTTGAAAAATACATTTTCATTCACGACCATATAAGGGCCGTAACCCCCATCATGTGAAAACCCGTAATCTGCCCGTTTGCTTAGACATTGATTTGTATATCCTCTCTTGCAGCTGCGGCAATGCCCGCAAAAATCCATTAGAAAAACGACGCCGGGCGTACCTGCTTCCGTTGTTGTATCCGCACCTGCTGCCACGACGATACCCGCTGCCTCATGACCGGGCGTAATTGCACACCCATCGTAAAACTGTCCACGCTCCGATCCGCATAAAGCGTTTGCTTTCACTTGAAGCAGCAGCTGGCCAGGACCTGGAGTCGGAACCTGCTTCTCCCTGTAGCTAATCTTTCCATCCCCCAAAAACGTCGGTATGCTCATCACATTTGGAATCGTTATGCTCATCTTCTCGTCCCCCATATTCATGTCATTATCCTTGGCTAATCATATTACTAACCTTTATAATAAAGCTAAAAATAAGGGGAATCATGTACAAAACATCGAAATTACTTGTCAAAAACAATGATCTTGGTATAATGCACAATAACGCTTTGGAGGTGATGAAGGTTGAATCAACAACAGCATAGTTGGAGTGAGCACCCGGTCGTGCCATTTATACGGCTTTGTTACCGCTTTAAAGAAACCTCCTTTTTTCAAGGAGAACGTCGACTTCTCGATTATTTATTTTTATTTTTGGAGGAGGGGCGTTATTTAATTACCGTGGAGGGCGCTGAATATGAGCTGCTGCCCGGCGATTTTGCGCTCATTCAGCCCGGTATGCTGTTTACTACAAGAGGTTATGGAAGCTGCGTTGTACCCAATACCCATCTTGATTTCTTTTATAATCCGAACCGAGAACAGAGCTTTGTAACTACGCCGGGACAAACGAATCTTGAGCCCTACTTTGAACTGCTGCAGCCGCGGCTAAACGACTTTCCGAACCTTCAGCTTCCCATTAAACTAAAGCCGCTTCAACCAGAGAAATTCAAAGAGCTGTTGTACCAAATGATCGAGCATTTTAAAAACAACGACATTCAAAACGTCCTCCATACACAAAAGCTAGCGATGGAGCTGCTGCTTCTGCTCATTGGCGACTTTGAAACGACAGGCTCCTTGGCTTTCGAGGATCAACAATTCGTTACGAAGATGAAGGCTTTCATCTCCTTCCATCTCTCCGGCACCATCTCAGTAGAATCCATGGCGAGGCATGCCGGCTATTCCGAATCCCATTTCAACGTTGTATTTCATCAATACTTTGGTGTAACACCACATCAATATTTGCTTCATCTGCGGTTAGAGAAGGCCAGTGAACTACTCGCTTCATCTGAGCTCAAGCTCGATTTAATCGCGGAATATTGCGGATTTGCGAATGCTTCCCATTTCTCGAAAGCATTCAAGAAACGTTATGGTCATTCACCAAGACAATTCAGAAACGCTTAGTAAGTTAGTATCTGATTACGCTAGTGGACAACGATGATGCTATAAAATAAAGGCAGCCTAATACACCGTTTAGGTGTCTCTGACTGCCTCTGCTATAGATTCTATAATTCCTTGCCTTCAGCACGCTCGTAATATCGCCCGATTTCAATAACCAAAGCGCCCATTCTTTCTAATTCGGGAACGACGATTCTTTCCACACCGTACTCTTTCAATGCTTCGGCCGTTACTTTTCCGACCGCAGAAGCAACAATCTGCCCTGCAAAGCAGTTCAACAAAAGCTCTTTGCGGCCTGATTCGATGGCATATCTGAACAAATAGTGCACTTGCACCGCAGTTGTGAAGCAAACCGCATCTACCGAGCCATCAATAAGCTCAGACAGCAGCTTCTCTACAGTATCTGCATCCGGCGGCACATGTTTATATGGAAGCACTGATATTACCTGTGATGCACCTTTATTTTCGAGAAAACACTCCAACTTCGGCGCTGGCTCTCCATGAAGCTGTATCCATACGCTCTGTCCTTCAAAATCAAAGGCTGCTAAATTGTTCAAGAGCCCATCCATCGTTCCATCATCCGTGGCGACAATCGCTTTAAGACCCGAGCGTTTAAGGAATGCGGACGTTTTGTAGCCCCTTGTGCCGATTTTTGCCTGAGACAGTCTGTCGAACACATCCTGTTTAATTCCAAGCTTATCCGCAGTCTCAACCAAGCTCTCTGATCCCATTCCTGTAGTCAAAATAACCCAGTCCGCGCCCTGCTTGGCGAACTCTCGCAATGGCTCTTCCAGCAGATCCTCTTCAAACATCGTTAACCCTTGGAGCGAGCGAACGATTGGAATACCTCCCTGCTTTTCAACAACCAAACCCATCTCATCCGTTTTCCGAGATCCAGCAATTACGATTCGTTTCCCTTGTAATGTGTTTATACCCATCGTTTTTAAGCCACCGTACTTTCGGTAAATTTGCCTTAGCCGACGTCATTATACCAGAAGTAATCCGATTAATCACCCAATATGTTACAAAAATATTACGCGTTTTCCCAAAGCTGCTTAAAGAATAACTCGTATATTTTACAAAAAACAATTTTCAAAATCATATACACCGGAATAATGAGCAGTATGCCTAAAATATTAGCGATGTCTCCGCCAACGAGCACCAAGATGATAGTTGTCATTGGGTGAATATCTAGCTGCTTGCCAAAAACGTACGGTGCAATGAGATTATCTTGTATTTGCTGCGCCACCGTAATGATTACTACCGACCAGATCGCTATGGATGGAGCTTCAATGAAACCAATAATGACAATTGGTACAGAAGATAGAAACGAACCGATAAACGGAATAAAGTTCAAAATGACCGCCACAACGGTCAGCAGCATGGCATATGGTAAATCGATGATTAGAAAGCCGACATACATTAATAATCCAAGCGTCACATTCACGATGACTCGACCTACGATAAAGCTGCTAAGCATCTGGTCGATTTCATCCATGATCTCCGTACCGTCATCACGAAACCTTTTTGGAATAAAGCTAACGATTTGCTCTCCAAACTTGCCGCCTTCTTTCAGCATATAAAACAGTAGAATCGGAAACGTAATCAGCACAATGGCGAAACCCGAAAAAAAAGTGAACAGGCCGGACAAATACTCCGTCAGCACCGTAAACCCCTTATTCAAATACTCCGTCAATTTGGAAAGCAGATTCGCATCCTGCGGCAGAAACGATGACAGAGATTGCTCAAGCTCCTCAACTTGCTTGCTTAACGCAGTGAATAGATCCGGTGCATTTTCGACCAAATTGACAAGCTGTGTTCGCAAGGACGGCCATACCACGATGCTGAACCCAACCATAATAATCGCGAAAAACAAATAAATGATTAATATCGCCAATGTGCGATTGACCTTATGACGTTCCATTCCATTTACTAGCGGACGCAGTAAGTAATAAAAGAAACCTGAGAGCATGAGTGGAACGATAATCATACTGAATAAAGATAACACCGGCTTGAAAATAAAGTTAACGAGCGACCCCAAGTAGATAATGATCAATACCAAAATAATCGTGAAGCACCACCGAATAAATCGATTATGTTTGGCCATACACGTACACCTTCTTCTCTTTTTTAACTCATCTATTCTTCTGTAGATTACATAATCTATACCCTTTCTATGATCAACTGAATCTTGTATCGCAATTGTCACCGATACGTGCTGCTCTTGAAAACACGAACGAAGTAAGCTAGGTAGGCAGCCACTTACGCAAATCCTAGTTGTTTATATAGTAGAATTGTTGCTGAAGCCGCTGCCGCTATCTATACTTCTACACTTCTGTACTTCTGTACTTCTGTACTTTTGTTCTTCTGCTCTTCTGCTCTTCTGTTCTCCTGTTCTCCTGTTCTTCTGTTCTCCTGTTCTCCTGTTCTCCTGTTCTCCTGTTCTTCTGTTCATCTGTTCTCCTGTTCTTCTGTTCTTCTACATTGCACTTTGTGCAGTAGAATCCACAGTAGAATGCGATGTACACCGCTACGTTGCAGTTTATACAGTAGAAGTTACCATTTTGAGTTAGTTAGTCGTACTTTCGGCTGTATCTATTGTATTTCTGCAATGTAGCCACCGTTTACGGGTCTCATGTCAGGTTTCTATTGTATTTTCTGCAACGTAGAGTATTGGTGATCGTAGTAGGGGTTAGTTTTGGGGTTGGAGATGAAAGTTCGGGGTTCGGGGTTCGGGGTTCGGGGTTCGGGGTTCGGGGTTCGGGGTTCGGGGTTCGGGTTTAGCTATTTTTGGAAATTGTTACTGAAGCCGCTGCCGCCATCTATACTTCTACACTGCTACACTTCTATTCATCTATACTTCTGTACTTCTACATTGCACTTTGTGCAGTAGAAATCACAGTAGAATGCGGTATACACCGCTACGTTGCAGTTTATACAGTAGAAGTTACCATTTTGAGTTAGTTAGTCGTACTTTCGGCTGTATCTATTGTATTTCTGCAATGTAGCCAACGTTTGCGGGTCTCATGTCAGGTTTCTATTGTATTTTCTGCAACGTAGAATAAGAGGAGCTAACATCGACATGATCGGTCGGTTAGCAACCTCTTTACTGAATAGTTTTAATTGAACTTGAATCTAAGCCATCTATTCACCCTGCCTGGATCATATTCGTCCAAATTACTGCCATATTAAGCAGCGATACTTATTTAATTATCGGGTAGTCCACAACAATTACATTGTCGATGAGTCCATCAAGCAAGCCTACAAACGTCTGATGTGCAGGATGAGGACCATAATCAAGCAAAGCCTGTTGATCCGTAAAAGTAACGCGAAGCCCCAAAGTGTAGCCTTGAATATTGTCCGTTTCCGTTGTCACATTACACCCCGCAGTCAACTCGACGATACCTGGAACTGCTGTGCGCAATGAATATAATGACTCTAGCAGCTCTTTCTCTTTGCTTGGCGAAATCTTTTCTTTAAACTTAAACGATACAAGATGCTCATACATGTTCGTAAATTCCCCTTTCCCTTGTGAAGGAAGCATTTCTCTTTATCATATCATGGACTTCTATGTGGCGGTTATCACCTATAAACAAAAATAGAAAAACGCCTCGTTTCCACCTATTAATAGTGAAAACGGACGTTCTTCGCTTAAGGAAATTAAAATCTTAAGTGTTACCTCGGCCATCTCCGATTGGCAGGTAGCATCGCTGGAAATGGTGCATGAGGCTCCATCTGATACCAGTAAGCTACGGATGAAATATCGTCGGAGCGTTCAAACAGTTTCGTATGGTCATGCCCGATTTGCTGAATCGTTACGCGCAAATCGGTTTCGAAACGGATCGGGTCAGGCAAATGCCAGCGGTACATGCCGTGCATCGGTACATTATGGCCATACCAAGCATCGATTTCTGTTGTTTCCTTATAAAACTTATAACCTAAATATGGCGTGGAATACGATTCCGGTTCATTCGTCTTCATATTGTTGAAGCACCATGCACCTCCTACGTAATCCTCCGTACCCGTACCGCATATCGTCGGCCAATCCTGGTCACCATCCATATAGAACTTAATCTCACCTTCGCCCCACCAGTTTCTCTCCAGTGCAGCCCATGCAAGATATGTGCCGATATATTGTCCAGAACCTTTGACGTTGTCCAGAATCGTATAGTCTTTGCCGATTTCGGTAATGCTTTCACGACGCCACTGTGCGTGGAAGTATGCTGCATTCTCAGGCAATTGGTCAACGAGCGTATAATTGAATGTATAAAAGAATCCGTCAATTTTAACAGCATGCTGATTTTCGATCGTAATTTTTGCTGACTTTCGGAACGGCATCGGAATATAACAGTTCATGCCTCCCGTAGGAACAACAGAGATCGGAAGCGAATTAACATTCGTTCGCACGCCGAAACCATTACAGAAAAAATCTCCGAGCGGCACTTCAACAGAAGGGGCAGCTTCATCATCCCAGTACATACGTAGAACAAGATCGCGGAGAACGAATTGCCCCGCATGCCCTTTGCCTGTTTTATCGGTGACGGTGATCCAGAAATGCTGAATGACACCAGTCCCTTGAATATGAGCAAGCGTGACCTCATCGCCCTGATTAAGCGTAATTGCAGGCCTTCCTTTTCTTCCAACACCCAAATTACTAGATTCCTTGCCGCCTTGTCCCTTCTCGCCATTCACATTCTCTGCTGAAATCGATCTAGTGCGTGCTTTCGTGACGAGCGGAGCGGAGGATAAGTCAAATCCGAGTCCTTGTTGCTGCAGCATGATCCATCACCTCATGTACCATATATTGTGTATTTACGAACCTATTATATAATGATATGTACGAGCATCCATTACCTTTTATTGTTGAATTGTTTATCATATATTGCTGAGGTGATTACAATGAAAGTGGAATATCTATCGCCGTATATCCGAGTGGCTTTCGATAGTGTACTTGAATCCACTTGGAAGATGGATGAGCGGGTGATTTGGGATTATGAGCTGCTCTATCTGATGGAAGGCCAAATCTTGGTGACCGTGGAGGATGAGGTTTATTATGGAAAGGCAGGTGACTACTTCTTCTTTAAGCCGGGACAACGACATTCCATACAAATTATCGGAAGTGCACGCATCCGTCAGCCTCATGTTCATTTTGACCTGTATGACCTGCCTGACAGCAAAGAAATCGGTGTATCCTTTAAACCGCTGAACCAGATGAATGCAAAAGAACGCGGATGGTTTCGGAATAACGAGCTGTCTGACCCGATATTTTTCATGCCAAGTCACTTTCGTCCGGGCGATCCGCTTCCCTTGGAACAAGCGTTATTCGAGTTGATTCGAGAATTTGAAACAAAACCGCCTTTTTATGAGATTCGTATAAAGGGCTGTCTGCTTACGATTTTGTCCCAAATGATGAGAGAGCAATATTGGGGAAGCAAAACAAAAAATGATGGACAAATGGAGCTGCTTGGGGAGGTTCGGACCTTTATCGATCATAACGTGCACCGCAGCGTCAAGCTGGATGAGCTGACCGAGAGATTCCACATCAGCAAGTTTTACTTGATCCAACTGTTCAGAAACATGTTTCAAATGACCCCCATTCAATATCACCAGCATATTCGAATAGAAAAAGCCAAAATTTTGATTCAATATACTCATTTGTCCTTGCAGGATATCGCCGATCAGCTCGGATATTCGAATATCCACGCGTTCAGCCGCGCATTCAAAACGAACGAAGGCTGTTGCCCTTCCCATTACCGTCTGCAAAAATAAAAGGAGCTGTTTCACTAGTAAAGTTATGTACTAGTGAAACAGCCCCTTCGTTATATGAGGTTAACTCGATTACACGCGGTGAATATTAAATTCAAACGTCATATTCTGATTCGCTGGAATGAGATACTCATCATGTACAGGCGCACCCCAGCTGTCGTCCCCGCCAACGCCCATTTGTCTGCCAGCTACAGTAACGACTGTATAGTGAACGTTCGGCAGCTCGTAATGATGATATGCACTCTCAAGCTCGAATGCCGTAAATGGTGAAATATTGCAATCTACAGGCTGCGTCGCAGGCGCTGTAATCCGAATGCCGCGGCCTACATTATTTGTAATACTTAAGCGACGGACGCCAGTACGGTTACCCGATTCTTGAGGAACGACATACCTTGACACATTATCTGCGGCATCGTTTTTGAACTCGCCGAGTCTAGCTCCGAATGCGCGATCAATGTAGTTTTCTTCCGGACCCATTGCGTACCAATCCAGATGACAGTAATCCGCTGGAACTTTGAATGATAATGCAAAAATCGGCATTTTCGGAAGTCCTTCTGCCCCTTCATAACGCGATTTGATGTTCAAGCTGCCATCTGCAAGCACCGTATAAGCAACCGTAACGAGTATTTCGGTACAAATGCTTAGCTTATATTGGAATGTGACGGTCGCGCTTCCGCTCTGCTCTGAAAGCTCTACTCCGATGCATTTCCGTGCAAGACTAGCTGCAAACCACGCGCCAGAATCAAAGCCAAGCAAGAAGCCTTTGTCATTATCCGTAGTCGCACGCCAGAATAACGGTGCCGGCGGGATTGCAATCATCTCTTTGCCAGCATAGTTAACCGATGTAAGTGTGCCAGCTTGCTTGGAGAACATGATGCTGAAATCGCGGCCATGAACGCCAATATTAACATCACCTTCGACCACGCGCAGTGAGCCTTGTGGCTGTATTGCCGCCGCATTCTGTTCAATTAAATAGACATGTTGTCCGAATGAAATCTCATAACCAGCATCCGCCCACAAATTGTCCTCTTTTAAAGTGAGTGAAGCATGCAGTACATATTCCCCAGGCTCAACTATCTCAGGCAGCTCAAGCTTGAAGTAGGCTTCACTTTGCGCTGCTACATCAATATTCGCAATACTGCGGAATATTTCTTTGCCTTCAAGATAAAGACAGATGACTAAATCGTATGCATTCGTTCCCTCGAACAAATTATCATTCATCACCTTAACTCCGCTGCGGTCAGGCAGCAGCTTGATGTTCTGATACAGAAACTTAACCTCTTGCATCTTCGGCGATTCCTTGCGGTCTGCATAGACGATACCATTTGTACAGAAATTGTAATCGGTCGCACGGTCATCGAAATCGCCGCCAAACGCTAGAAACTCTTTACCGTAACGGTCCTTCTTCACAATGACCTGATCGATATAATCCCAAATAAAGCCGCCTTGATACATCGGATATTTCTGTTCCAGCTCCGTATATTTGTGCATGCCTCCTACCGAGTTACCCATTGCGTGCATGTATTCACAGCTAATGTAGGGCTTTTGCGGATCATCGTTTAAATATTGCTCGATATCAGCGGGCTTGGCATACATACGGCTCTCCATATCACTCGTATCATTGTACTTGCGGTTATGGAACACGCCTTCGTAATGAACAAGTCGGCTAGGGTCCGTCTCCCGGAAATAATTCGATACGTTTAACAATACTTCGCCTGCATAGGCTTCATTGCCTACCGACCATATAAGAATGGACGGATGATTCTTATCCCGTTCAACCATGGAAATTGCCCGATCCATAACGATCTGCTCCCATTCAGGCTTGTTTGCTGGAATGTTCCATGAAGGCTCAACCGCGCCCATTTTCTGCCACGAGCCATGCGTTTCAAGATTCATCTCATCAATGATATATACACCGTAAATATCACACAGCTCATACCACAACGATTGGTTTGGATAATGTGAAGTTCTAACTGCGTTCATATTGTTACGCTTAAGTGTCGCAATATCCCAAAGCATATCTTCCTTCGTAATCGCCCGTCCTTTGCGGCTGTTGAATTCATGACGGTTCACACCCTTAAATACGATGCGCTTGCCGTTAATATGCATTACTTTGTCAATCATTTCAAATTTACGGAAACCTACCCGCTGAGGAATCGCTTCGACAAGCTTGCCGTAATTGTCATACGCCGTAATATAAAGCTTGTACAAATACGGCTTCTCAGCGCTCCATGCGGCTACTTTCCCTGCGTCCAAAGAAAGAGAAATCGTATCACCAACTACGGATTCCGATTCCGCTGTCGCAACTGTCAGTCCATTGGCATCCATTAATTCAATCCATATACGAGACGGCTGTTGACCGATTAGTTTCATATCTACTTTCAGCGTGCCGTTTGAATAGGGTTGATCCAGATCAGCATGCACAAAGAGATCGCGGATGTGAATGCTCGGAACGGAATATAAATAGACATCACGGAAAATACCTGAGAAACGCCAGAAATCTTGATCCTCCAGCCAGCTGCCCGTACTCCGTTGATATACTTCAACTGCAAGCTTATTCTCACCGTCTACTAGAAACGGAGAAAGATCAAACTCCGAAGGTGTAAAGCTGTCCTCGCTATAACTTACAAACTTACCGTTCAACCACAAATAGAAAGCTGACTCTACACCTTGAAATGAAATGTAAACAGGCTTGTCCTTCATATTCTCCGGTACTATAAAATACTTTACATAGCTGCCGACTGGATTATGGTCTTCTGGAATAGCTGGCGGGCGAATATCATGATGACCATCCCATGGGTACATCGTATTCACATATTGCGGTTTACCATGGCCCTGCAATTGAATATGACCTGGAACTTCAATATCTCCCCAGCTGTTACACTCATAATCCAATTGATAAAATTGCTCTGGTCGATCAGCCGGCTTCAGCGAGTAGCTGAATTTCCAGCTTCCATTCAGATCATGACGGAGTGGCATACTCGTATCCGCTTTTGCTTCTTCTAAAGTCTCATAGTATCGATGATCAGAATGTGCAGGCAATCGGTTTACAGCGAATACACTCACATCCGTGAGCCACTTCATGTCTGGCTTTATATTATTCATCCTATTTTCCCCTTAAATTTATTTAAAAGTCAGGCAGCTGCGCATAAAGCACGCGGTCCACCTGACTTTGCTCTTAATTATTTTACTGAACCCGTCATCCCAGCAACAAAATGTTTCTGCATAAGGAAGAACACTAGTGCAGTAGGAATGGTGGAAATGACAATCGCCGTCATAATAATACCGTAATCCGGTGAGTAGCTCGATCCTAGATTGGAAATAAGCATTGGGATCGTTTTCTTCTCTGGTGATTGCAAAACGATGAGCGGCCATAAATAGTTGTTCCAGCTCGACATAAACGTAATAATACCTGCCGCCGCATAGGTCGTTTTCATCGTTGGCATGTAAATCCGGAAGAAAAGACTAAGCTCGTTAAGACCATCAATCCGACCAGCCTCTAACAGCTCCCGCGGAAACATTTTGGTGTTTTGGCGGAAGAAGAAAATAAGAAATGCTGTCGTAAACGTCGGAAGCACGACACCCGACAACGTGTCTAGGCCAATAAATGGAATAGACTGCGAAATGCCTGCGAACATCTGGTACAACGGCACCATGATCGCCGCGAATGGGATCATCATGGAAAGCAGCAGGATCGTAAAGACGACGTCCTTTGCTTTGCTCTTGTAAATTTCGAAGCCATAACCAGCTAATGAAGCGATAACCATCGCAAGAACAGTCGTAGAGATCGAGATTTTTGCTGAATTCATTAACGCAGGAACGATGTCCACAGTAGCAAATAATTGATTTATATTTTCGATGAGCTGTCCGCCGGGAAGCAATCTCCCTTTCGTTACGTCAGCTGACTTGTTTGTAGCGCTGACCAGCATCCAAAGAAATGGAAAGATAGAAATAAAAGCAGCGACACTCAGAAAAATATAAACAAAAACGCGTTTTAATTTATCCATTTTTTTCACCTGCCGCTTTAAACTGTACGAACGCCAATATGATGATCATAATTACGATTGAATACGACACCGTAGCTGCATATCCGAAATCTGCGGAATATTTGAATGATAGATTGTAAATATATTGAGAAATGGACATCGATGCGTTACCTGGTCCACCCTTCGTAATATTGACAACCTCATCAAACAATTGCAGCGTTCCGATTGTAGAAGTAATGGAAGTAAACAATATGATCGGTTTAAGCAATGGCATCGTAATACCAAAAAATTGTCTCGTGGATGAAGCGCCATCGATCTTCGCAGCCTCATAAATCGAGTGATCAATATTTTGAAGCGCCGACAAGTAAAAAATCATGTTATAGCCTGTCCAGCGCCATGTGATTGCAATAATAACTGTAATCTTCGCCCAGAACGGATCTGTGATCCATTGAATTGGCGTAGATATCAGATGAAGATTGACTAACATCTTATTGACTAAACCATCAGTCGCAAACAAATATTTGAAAATGACAGAATAAGCAACGAGTGAGGTAACGGCCGGTAAAAATATTGCCGTACGGAAAAAGCCTTTAAATTTCAATTTACTGTCGTTAAGCAATACTGAGATAAACATAGCCAAAACAATCATCACTGGAACTTGGATAATCAAATAAATAAATGTGTTCTTAACCGCAGTCAAAAACGTTTTGTCGCTGAATAGTCGAACATAGTTATCGAAGCCTACGAATGATAGATTCATCCCTTTGCCGGATTTAAACGACAAAATAAGCGCTTGAATCATAGGGTAGAAATAGAACGCCCCAATCATAATGACGGCAAGGATAACAAACATCCAACCAGTCAAGGTAGCTCTTGTGCGAATATTTACGCCAGGCCTCGCTGATTTCACGTTAGCCTAACCCCCTTCTTTACGGAAACAAAACACTAAAGACTCCTCCAGCTCCTACAGCCGGAATACGATCTTGCGAAGCAGGAGAAGGAGAAGCCTCAGGTTTTATTTACTTGCCGTATGGTCTGATTTATTTAACTTGTGTTTCTGCTTGCGTTTGAGCATCGCTTAACACCTTATCAATGGTTTTGCCGCCTAAATAACTTTGCATTTCTACTACGAGAATATCTTCAATCGCATACGTATGCATACCATAGTTTACTTTTGGAATTTGCTCTGTCCATTTAGCGAAATCTTCAATAACATTTTGTCCACCGAAGAACTCGTCTGAATTCTTATAAGCATCGCCTGCAGCTGCTGCTTTTAGAGTTCCGATTGCACCAATCTCAGTCACAAGCTTCTGATAAAGATCTACATCAGAACCAAAAGTTTGTTTCAGGAATTCTGCTGCTGCTTCTTTGCCATCAACATTCATGACATACCATGAGCTGCCGCCAAGGTTAGAAGCATTTACAGAGTTCGGAGTGCTTGTCAATTTAGGGAATGGCACAACTGCCCATTTACCAGACTGAGAAGCCTCAGCCTTGACGGATGCTGTAATCCAGTTTCCTGTAGGAATCGTTGCAATGTCACCGCTATTAAATCCGCCAACAAATTGACTCCAGTCAGAAACAACCTTCACGATATCAGCATCCATAATTTCTTTGTATGTTTCAAAAGCTTCCTTCAGCGCAGCGTTGCCCGCCAAATCAGGAGTTGTTCCGTCTTCCTTCAAATACCATGAACCTGCAGATTGGATCATCATACGAATCAATCCAAGGTCATTCGGATCTTGTGTAAGCAGCGCTTTGCCTGTTTTGGCTTTCACCGCTTTACCGATCTCAATGAACTTCTTCCAATCGATATTTTGAAGGTCTTCTACTTTATAGCCAGCTTCATCTAAGTAATCGCTTCTTACATACAAGCCCGCTGCGCCAGTATCAAATGGCACGCCGTATTGCTTGCCGTCCAAGCTTGTTGGTCCGATTTTGTATTCAGCAAAGTCAGCTGGATTGATGAAATCTGTCAATTCAAAAAAAGCATCCGGGTAAGCTTGCAAGAAGCTTTGTGCACGATAATCTTCAATCAATACGATTGTTGGCAAGCTTTTTGTTGAACCAGAGTTCAAGCCCGCATTCATTTTTTGAATAATATCAGCTTGTGCATTTTCTACGATGTTCACTTTCAAGTCAGAATCAGGATTTTTTGCTTTGTAAGCTTCACTTGCGCGTTCCATAGCTCCGATGTTGAAAGCTTTATCCCATGCCCATACCGTTATTTCCTTTGTCTCCTCAGCTGGTTTACCGCCATCAGCAGGTTTACCGCCCTCATTAGGAGCATTGTTGTTATTGGTCGAGCATGCTGTCAGCAGGATGAAACTTGCCAACATCGTTACAAGTAGTTTTTTCAATCCATTCAACCCCTTTTCGTAGCTATATATTGTTTTTTGGAAGCGTTTGCCCCCTAACGATTCTCATTATAACAATTCGTCAAAATGTCTCGTTAGCAATATATTTGTGTGCTTTTGTCATTCTATTGTTACCTTGCCAATCGTAAATAAATAATTGTGATTTATTTTGTTTTCTAGTATTTTTTTTAGGAAAGCATAATAGGGATTCTGATTTTCACTCTAGTTCCTTCACCAATATCACTTACAATATCAACTCCATAATCCTCTCCGTATAGCAGAACAATTCGATCCTGCACATTCCTAATACCAATTCCTGAGAAGAAATGGCTTGTGCTTATCTTGCTATGTTCTGGATTCTCATGGTCATAACCCGACATCCCGACACCATTGTCTACTACTTCGCATACTAAGGCATCGTCCTCCCGCGAAATAAGGACATAGATATGACCATCATTGCGTTCTTGGAAGGCATGAAAAAACGCATTTTCAATAAATGGCTGGATAATCAGCTT
Organism: Paenibacillus sp. J22P15; assembly: GCF_056269345.1. Taxonomy (NCBI): domain Bacteria; kingdom Bacillati; phylum Bacillota; class Bacilli; order Caryophanales; family Paenibacillaceae; genus Paenibacillus; species Paenibacillus sp. J22P15. The sequence continues at coordinate 115,959 of NZ_JBWDNT010000013.1, read as the reverse complement.
CGGAATGTAGCAGCCATAACAATCATTTGAAACAAAGTAATTGACTACAATCTGCTCACCATACCGAACATGATTAATAAATACATAGTTTTTTAAATTAACAAGTTCTTGAGCAACACTGATGGTTTCACTAATATTGCTTACTGTATTTTGTAAAAGTGATATAAGCGAATTAATCGTAGCTGCTGCTTTGTCTTTGTTGCCCTGCTGCACTAATATTTTGACGGAAGTTAGTGTATTGTACAAAAAGTGTGGATTAATCTGCATTTGCAAAGCCGAAAGCTCCGCATTGCGCTGGTCCTTTTGTGTCAGAATCAGTTTCTTGATATATTCATTCAGCTCATCGAGCATATAATTGTAAGCATGGCCTAGCTGCTTAATCTCATAGCTTCCCGTGACATTTATGTAGTTATCAAAATGATTTGCAGTAATCCCCGACATTTGTTTAGCCAGCATGGTCAACGATTTCGTCAATCGTCTTGAAATAATAAATACGATAATAAGTGCCCCAAAAACAATCGCAACACAAATAAGCGCGACCGTCTTGAAATCGACCATCTCGCGAAGTACAGCTTGCTTGTCAATTAAATTGACAAGATAGAAGTCATAAACTGGCAAATATTCAGTCAGCACTCGAGTGTTTTTTCCCAGTACTTTGACATCTTTGAAATTCAATTTTTGTTGCTCGATTTCTTTGGCGTATTTGAGCAAAGCCCCATCCACTTTACCTATGAGCTCCTCACGATTGCTCGAAACGACCGTTCCCAATTGATCCAATATAACAACATCGTTGCTGCTGCTCGTAGAGTTTGAATAAAAACGCTTAAAGTCGCTTTCTTTAATTGCAAAATATAGTACGCCATATTCCTTCGCACTCGTTCTCTCCACTAACGCTCTCGAAGCAACAATAATTGGGCCTTCATCCGTGTTGTAGCCCATATTTTCTTTGTCTAATTGATAAAGAAGCCGTTTAGGCTGCAAAAGTGTATTAGACGTTAGATTGCTGCTTCTTAGTTTCGTAAGTGAACTCGGCCAATAATAACTATCTGTTGCGTGACTTTTCCCATTCATACCTGTAATCGTGAGCGTAACCGGATAGGCAGCCACATTAGATTGAATCCTTTTGATCTCCAAGCTGGCTTCATAGTAGCTGAATGCGGAGGATATCGCGTTTTTATCCGTTTTAGTGAGAAAGTCTTTGATCACCCTGCTTTGAAGCACATTATTAGACGCCGTAACGACGGAATAGTTAAAGGATTCGAAATTCGCTTGAATCTGGCTTAAAATTTTGGAATTTGTAATGCTGAATGTATCCATGAACAATTTCTCCGACATTTGTATCATCACCGCCGATGTTAGCAGTGTTACCATGACGATGCTTACGAGCGTAACGGTGAACATTTTTATAAACAAACCATGATATTTGAATTTTTCCAAAAAAGCACTCATAACCTAGTCCCTCTTCTTACCCGAGTATTGTTTTCTGTAATGGCTAGGTGACAGCCCCGTTAACTTCTTAAATACTTTCGTAAAATAGCTGTGGTCTGAATATCCCACCATCCCGCTTATCTGGGAAATGGACGCCATATCTTGCTGAAGCAGTTCAGCTGCTTTTTCCACTCTGATTTTATTCAAATATTCACTAAAGCCCTCTTTATTATTCGCTGTAAAGTAGCTCGACAAGTACGATGGATTAAAATGAAAGTGCTTCGCTAGTTCCGTCAAGCTGAGCGGTTCTGCATAATGCTCACGAATAAAATGCAGCAGCTGCGTCATATTTGGGTTGCCGCTTGGCGCAGTATCCGCTTTTAGCCTGTCATTTACTTCGCTTATAAACGCCTCAAGTAGTGATAGCGCCTCGGTAACATGTGTCGATTCTCCGATTGATTTGAAGTAAGCATACTTTGCTTCATCTAGTTTTTTCACACCTGATAACTGTCTGCCTAATAAAATTGTAATATTAAAAATAACATTGCCCAAAAAAGATTTAAACTCAAAAATATCAGTATTATATTGACCGGATTGACCCTTAACATACTCCAGTAGCTCGCCAAAAGCCTCTTCGTATTGCCTCCGGTTCATCAGCTCAGTAAACTGATTCATGTTGAATAGGACAGTCTCTTCAGCAATTTTTGGAAGCTCGTCATGTACGATTAATCGATAGGACAAAGGAAGAAAATAACGATAAGCATTTATTTTGAGGAAACTGTCCTTATAGTTCATACCGAGCTGCCTCAAATTAGTAAATGATTGTCCAATTGTCCAGCTCATCTCAGGCATCTGCTCTGCGCTCCAAGCAGCAAGATCCATAGCTATTCTTGTCAGAACATGCTGATCATTACGGTCTAAGTTAACTAATACAACGACTAAACTAGACTCAGTAGGCAGGGGGAAATATACAGCATTCGGAAAGTCAGAATCGAGCACGGATGTTATTTGGCTCAGCCAATGCGAATTTGTAAACCGTTCTCTACTCTTGACCGGCAGCAGCTTTAGATCAGCCCCAAGAAGACAGAATCTGTTTAGGGGAAAGGCCTCTGTAATATCCTTATCTTCAACTTCGATTTCATAACCGGAAATAAGCTTATCAACAACAAATGCTATAGACATTTTTCCATCAACGTCTGCTTCTACTAGCTTGAGTGAAGGAATCTTCTTAGCTGTCCGTTTCACAATATCCAACAGATGTATCGCTTCGAGCTTAGGCTTCAAAATATAATCGGCAACGCCGCTTTGAAACGTGGATCTCACATAATCAAATTCACCGAAGCTGCTTAATATTATGACTTCAATCTCCGGATATTTAGACTTTATCGCACGAGTCAACTCTTCACCGCCCATGACGGGCATGACAATATCGGTGATAACGATATGAGGCTCCAAGCGTTCAACTAGCTCAAGCGCTTCTTTTCCATTAGAGGCTTCACCTACGATTTGAAATCCTTCATGCTCCCAATTGAGCAGATGCTTAATTCCCTGCCGAACTAATAGCTCATCATCTACAATAAGAACGCGACAAGACATACTCATTTATTATCCTCCGTCATAAAAGTTTGATTCTGATGTCCATTAGTGGCCATTCATTCATAATAACTGCGAACGACAATGTCTTGATCATAATTTCCAAAGCCTCTTCCATACAAGGTGAGTCCTCCGCGGCCCTGTGAAGTGTCGTCCGCACAAATACGGAAAGTCCACTGCGAGTTAACCCATGATACATCATTTACCGTAGTATCTGAAATTTGCTGACCATCGATAAAGGATCCCTTGTCGTTAATTCGAAGGACCTTCATTAAACCATATTGATTGACATCGGAGTGCCACCACGCCGGTGAAAAACGTCCTCTCAGCCGCCCAAAATCACCGGGGCTTGTCCATACGCCAAGGAATTGGTCATTAATTGTAAATTGAATATCAGACGGCCAATTTTCATTAATATAGGGCGCTTCCGAGCCAATTTCCATCGCTATTTCGATTTCTTGTATAGACTCATCTTTGAACAAATAATTAGGAATTTTGTATTCTACAAAACCTCTGGTAAACCACAAAATCCCAGCATGTACACGTTCCGGGTCCAAAAAATAAGCCGGCATGTCATAATGCCCAATCATCTTCTCCGTCGAGGCTATTCCACAAGTCGGCGAGGCTTCAATATTGGTATAATGTCCTACTGGTATGGATATCTCCTTAAACTTTCTAGTGGATGGCTCATTTCGAAACAATCTAATTTGGAGATACTCAGTGGATAAGGAGCAGCACTTATAGGTTCCTCCGTTTATTCTTCTCATTCTATAGCTGACAATCCCTGCCTTCTGCAACTTATTGACGTGGGTGCTTACGATCGCACTGCTCAAATACAGCTCAGCAGCAAGCTCTTTAATATTCATTTCTCTCGCATACAACAAATCAATAATTTGTAAACGCACTTCACTCGCCAACGCTTCATATACTCGCAGCGATTCAGCATCAGTCGTTAAATACATAAATATATCCCGCCTTCACAATTAGGAATTTAGTTAATCCTACTCCTATTCACCATCGTCATATTGAAACTATATCTTTATTATGATAAACATTATATATGAAATCAACCAACATGAATTAATAATTATCCTAATTCAATGAGGAGTGTTTATTCTATGACTATGAAATCAACGATGCTTATCGATAATAACTTTTCTATCTCCGCAGTCGACCCAAGACTTTATGGATCATTTATTGAACATTTAGGCAGAGCAGTTTATGGAGGTATTTATGAGCCTGGCCACCCGGCAGCGGATGAAAACGGCTTCCGGCGCGATGCTTTAGAAGCGATTAGAACTTTGAATGTGCCGATCATTCGTTACCCGGGCGGAAACTTTGTATCCGGCTATAATTGGGAGGATGGCGTTGGACCTAAATCCGAGAGAAAAACTCTGCTCGAACTTGCTTGGTGGACGACCGAAACCAATGAAGTAGGAACCAATGAATTTGCAGATTGGGCGAAGCTTGTTGGCTCAGAAGTGATGATGGCAGTCAATCTGGGTACTCGCGGCATTGATGCTGCTAGAAACCTTGTTGAATATTGTAACCATCCATCAGGGTCATACTACAGTGATCTACGTATTTCTCACGGCTACAAGGAGCCCCATAAATTTAAAACATGGTGCCTCGGTAATGAAATGGACGGACCTTGGCAAATCGGGGCAAAAACAGCTGTGGAATATGGCCGACTCGCGAATGAAACCGCAAAAGCCATGCGCTGGGTAGATCCAACAATCGAGCTTGTAGCATGTGGAAGCTCATCAAGCGGGATGAGCACCTTCGCAGAGTGGGAAGCCACCGTACTCGATCTCACCTATGATCAAGTAGACTTCCTATCACTTCACACTTATTACAACAACAATTCGAATGATACCTCCAACTTCCTAGCGAAGTCGCTCGATATGGATCAATTCATTTACAGTGTTACAGCTATTTGCGATTACATGAAGGCGAAGAAGCGGAGCAAGAAAAAGCTGATGCTTTCGCTTGATGAGTGGAATGTTTGGAACTCCATCGGCTCAAGTAGTGCAGAACAACTTTGGCAGGTTGCTCCGCCGGAATTCGAGGACGTATATACGCTTGAGGATGCACTTGCTGTAGGCTGCTTCCTCATTACGCTGCTCAAGCATGCCGATCGTGTGAAAATGGCCTGTATGGCTCAATTGATTAATGTCATCGCACCAATAATGACGGAAACAGGCGGTCCGCTATGGCTGCAAACGACGTATTACCCATACCTTCACGCTTCCAATTATGGCAGAGGAACCGTGCTGCACCCGATTACAACGTCACCGAAGTATGACTCCAAGGATTTCACTGACGTTCCTTACCTAGAAGCGATCAGTGTTTACAATGAAGAGCAAGGTGAAATCACCATATTTGCTGTCAATCGTCATTTAACAGAGGGGCTCGAGCTTGACGTGGATGTTCGAAGCTTCGGTGATGTTAGCATCATCGAGCATATCGTTTTGGAAAACGAAGATTTGAAAGCATGCAATACCAAAGCAAACCCGAACAATGTCGCTCCTCATAACCGCGGCACAGCCAAAGCAGATAAAGGAAATGTGAAGGCAATGCTGAGCAAAGCTTCATGGAATGTTATCCGACTGCAAACCAAAAGAGGCTAGCACTATTCATTGTTTTAGATGAGCTCATACTTTTGTCATACCAAAAACCGCCAAAGCATAAGCTTCGGCGGTTTTTGGTGCTTCTATTGAATATGCAGCATTCGCATTTGCATGGCGCCTGCTGGAGTTTCAACAGAAATAATATCATCTCTGCGGCTCATAAGCAGCTGTCTACCAACGGGTGAAAGGAATGATATGCAATTTTGCTCGGGGTCTGCATCAATCGGATATACGATTTTGAACGTATCCGAGCTAGCGTCATCCAAATAAGAAATGGTTACCTCGCAGCCTATAAATACAGTTAATGGCAAAAGCTCCTCCGAGGATTCCAGTTCTTTCTCAATAAACTGTACATATTCCGTAATAAATTGATACAGTTGTTTACGCTCTGCTCCTTGTTTTGGGATATGAGTGTCGAGAAACGATTGCTTCTCCTCCCCCAAAACAATCAGTTGCTGCCTTAGTTGATCTTTCAATGTGACTACATGCAAACTATGGTTCATAGTAAACTTCACCCCCTAGTGACTTATTGCGCAGAGGCAACGTTTGGACGATTATTTGCTTCATATGCTGTTTCCTCCTTATAAAGATATAGACCTCTAACAGAAGAGGCCTTGCTCCCATATTATCAGACTTCTCTTAGAAGTCCAATCTCTTGTTTTATCTGATCATTTTGTTCATTTCAACTCATTTATTTCTGCATCTGCTAGCTACATAAATCAAAAAGAAGAGCCTCTTTATGGAGGCTCTCTTAACGCACGCCTTACTTAGCCAAATCGCCAAAACGAGAGAAAATCGCGAGAGCGGGATCGATAGGCACTTCCGCCCGTTTGATATTTTCTGCAATCTCAATGGTTGGCGTAGGACGTGGACGTCTGTCTCCGAATTGAGGCAGCCATTCTCTTTCTGCATCCAGCATCTCAGACACCATTTCACGTATTTCTTTCAGTGTCAAAACAGAGGAAGTGAGCGGATCGAGCGCAATAGCTTGAACGACAGTCTCGGGATCACCAGACTTAGCCGCAAGAACAGCAAGCCGCTGAACATTAATGTTCGTCATATTAAGTGCTGCGCACTGCGGCGGCAATTCCCCCACAATCGTTCGGTGTATGCCGGTTCTATCCGCGAATACGAGCCCTTCCGCGCAGCAATCCGTTGGTAGATTAGCAATCATGCCATTGTTGCGCAGATTGCCGCTGAACTTAAATGGTTTGCCTGTCTCCATCGCCTCTATAATATAAGCGCAGTATTCAATGCTGCGCGGCGGCAGCTCCACTGGTTCATCCGCGAGCAAGTTCGTTTCCTTGTACTTGTCTACTACATAGGTGCACCACTTGTAATACGCCCCTGATTCCCCGCCGAATGCTGGTTCATCACAATATAGATCAAGCGCTTCTGCACTTTGACGGAACCAAGGGACGTATTCGGAAAGATGACCGGTAGATTCGGTCATGAAGTAGCCAAAATGACGGAATACTTCACCTCGTACTTTCTCATTCACATAAAACTCGGGCTCCTCAAACTTTTCTCTGAGCAAGGGATACAGGTCTCTGCCATGATGCTCCATCTTGAGAAACCATCCCATATGGTTAATGCCGCCTGTAATGTAATCGATCTCCTGCTTCGGAACGCCAGTATAGCCTGAAATAAGATCCAGTGTTGTCTGAACACCGTGGCATAAGCCGACATATTGAATGTTAGTCTCTCCGAGCGCCCAGCAGATCATTGCCATCGGATTGACGTAGTTGAGCAGTATCGCCTTCGGACAAAGCTCCTCCATATCTTTTGCAACATCTAACATGACAGGAATGCTGCGCAGGGCGCGGAATACGCCCCCCGGCCCAAGCGTATCGCCAATGCATTGGTCTACGCCGTATTTCAGAGGTATTTTATAATCGAGTTCGAATGCCGCTAGCCCACCGATTTGGAAGGAGCAGATGACGTAATCAGCGCCAGCAAGTGCTTCTCGGCGATCAGTCGTTACCGACACTTGAGACTTCAGACCATTATGGTCGATTACACGGTCAATATATGATTTTACTTGTGAAGTATTCGTTGTGGACGGCGCCATCAGTACAAATTGAGTATCCTCCAGCTCTGCAGTTGCCATTATGTCCAGTATTAATGTTTTGCAAAATACGACGCTGCCCGCTCCGATAATCGCTACTCTTCTCATGTTTATCCCTTCCTTTCTTTGGAATTTACATTTGTGTCATCATTACACCTTCGATACGTCCTTGTAACGTGCTCTAAAGTGAATATAATCCCTCGCGATTTTAAGATCCTCTAGCGCTTCTCGTGCTGTGCAAGGCGCAGCCCTCTCGCCTCTGACGGCAGCAATGAAATTGATCGCTTGCTTGCGCATCGCGCCCATATTCGGCAGCACCGGTTCGGTGAAAGTAGCTGTGCTCGTTCCGTTGTCACGGAATACGGTCACCTTACCCGCACATTGTCTGGCGAGAGGCGCGGGAAGATCTATTTGCACAAAACCTTTCTCAAATGTAACGAGTATGCTCTCATGCCAATCGGTAGTGGTAACGTAAGTGCTCATCTCTAGCGTAACGCTGACCCCGCTATCGCTTTCACCGATTAGCAGAGCGCCTGACTTATCGGCATAAACCAGCTTGTAAGGCTCACCTAGTACGTATCGAATCGCATTCACCTGATGAATATAGTAGTTGACGAACTCATCGTAGCTCTTCGCCTCTTCCTCCGTCATACCGGCAGGCGCTGGCTCCCACTCCGTCGCTCCCGTTGGTTCCTCCGACCACAAGGCCTTATCCACACCGCTGACCCAGTCTCCAGGCGGCATAGCTACTCGAACATAGCTCAACTTGCCGAACTCACCGGACTGCTGCCACTCCTCAATAATCCTCTTGGCATATTCCATCGCGGGATCTGATCGCTTATGGTATCCCACCATATGCAGCACCCCTTGCTGCTCACCCAATTGTACAAGCTGCTCCCCGGCTTCCACGGACAGGGTCAGCGGCTTCTCGGTAAGAACCGGAACACCCGCGCGCAAAATGTCAGGGATGAGAATGGCATGACGCCTGTACGGCTGGGAAGCGATGATCGCGTCAACCTGCTCGTTAGCAAGCAATTCCTTATGATTGTTATAGATGCGTGGGATGCCATAGCGAGCGGCTACCTTCTTGGCCAGTTCAGTGCGCGGCTCCGCAAGCGCAACAACCTCGCACAGGTCGTCCAGCATAGAAAAATTAAATAAATGAGCGTTTTGTCCCATGAAGCCGGAGCCAATAAAACCGATTTTCAGTTTACTCAAATGAACTCACTCCTCTGTGTTGCTAATAGTACCCGTACTTGGGCCCAAGTTTTCGAACAAATGTAAGCCTTCTTTACCTGGTGCAATAATATCGGGATAACCGTTGCCGGTAATATCCGCCACCCAGAAATAAATGCCGCAGCCCGAGGCATCGCTAGCGGGACCGTAGTCGATGACATGTTTCTCAAACTTGCCGTTCTCGATTTTGTAGTAATAGATTCCAATATCATCGAACGCTCCGGGATCTCCATCATTATGAGCACGGTATCTTTTGCCCGTAATAAGCTCCAGCTCGCCGTCGCCGTCAATGTCGACTAACTGGATATCATGAAATTGGGAGCCCGTCATATCGATTTCATGCTTCGTCCACGTCCTGATGCCGTCCGCATCGATTCGCTGCTCCAACCAATGAAGCCCGTAATCATGGCCTTGGCCCACAATAATATCGCATAGACCGTTGCCCGTAACGTCATGGCCAAGAATCGGCACGCTTGCTCCGCCCAGTTCGAATTCCTTGTGGAGCTTCCAGGGCACTTCTGCTGGGTTTGCGGGCTGCTCCAGCCAGCCGTTGCTTAACACAATATCCATCCGTCCGTCACCGTTTATATCAGCGAATCCCATTCCATGCTGCGCAGCTTCTTCACCAATGATAACGGTTTCAAATCGTCCTGTACCTTTGCCTTCTGTATCTGTGAGCAGCTTGAAATATTTCTGAGGTTCATGTATAGCGTTCGGAAAAATCTCAGGAACACCGCATCCATCAATATCAAAAAAACGTACCGTTTCCGTGCATTCACTCGGGCCAATGTCATAGGTTTCCCACTTCTCACCAAGCACGCCCGGATTCTTGCGCCAACGTACTGCTTTGCTCCAGAAGGATGCTGTAATAATATCCATCCAGCCATCCCCATCCACATCCATTGGATAATCGCAAAAGTCATCGTGATAGCCATCGATGGCTTTGACCTCGCAAATGTCATGTTTTTTCGTAAATTCCGGCCCTTCGTACCAATACGCGCCGCTGACGATATCCAGCACACCGTCATTGTTAACGTCGAATACGCTGCATGCTTCAAATGCTGTATCAGCGATTTTTCGCTTTCGAAAATGGATTGACATGTGATAAGTCCCCTTTACGATTGTCTTGTCGCTTTCATTCTATGTGAAATCCACAAACGCTCATAGCCAAAATACAGACATAATCGAATAAAAAACGGACTAGATGTAACACTATAGAGTTGGTATACTTTGGATACTGAGTATGGATTATTGGATTGAATCGGGGGTGTCGACATGAAACTTTCCTACGACGGGGTGGAAATTGAATTGTTAACTGCGGGGCGAATCACACCAGACCCTAATTGGCAAATCAAATCCCATAGTCACACGCAATACGAAATACATTTCATCACCGAAGGGATCGGTGTGAACCAGCTTGACAATGGGGAGCTGGATCTTTACCCAGGCGTTGTCTATTTGGCTCCGCCGCATGAATCGCATGCACAATATTCAGATCGTTCTTCCCCGCTCGGCTTATACTTTATCAATTTCAAACTAATCCTCCCGGATCATTTGAGTAGACTCTCCCGCATCTATGCCCCTTTCAACTTTTCGAGCAGTGATTTGTTATCTATCTTCGATAACATGAACGCTGGTCCAGAAGATACTGGTATGGGCAACCGGCTTCTTGGCAGAATGCGTATCATCGAAATGATCTGGAAGGTGCTCGACTCTCGTTTACATCCTAAGTTATCCGCTTCACCGGCTCAGCCGCTCCATGAGGGAAACCAGTCATCACCTCTGTTGGAAAAGGCTATCTTATACATCCAACAGCACTTTTACTGCAACCCAACCGTAAAGGAAGTTGCTGATGCTTGTTTTATTAGCGAGCGGCATCTATCCCGCTTGTTTCTAACTCAAATGCGCTTAACCGTAAATCAGTATGTACAAAGTGAGAGATTGTTTTATGCCTCAACAGAACTAAAGCATACACTGACACCATTGCAGGACATATGTGAAAAATTACAGTTTTCTTCTATGCAATATTTTGCACAGTGGTTCAAGCAGCTGTCCTCCATGACCCCAGCAGAGTTCCGAAAGAAATATTATTCTTCCTAGTGTTAAATAAGCAAAAAGTCGATAAAAAAAAGAAAGCCTCAAAAACAGAGGCTTTCTCAACAAACTAAAAACGAAATATGTCTCTTTTCTCTGAAATCAACTATTAATTCGACGAACTATCAATAAAAAGATCCCTGGCGTTTTTCTGTATAATGAAATAAACCAGAACTATGATTAGAATCTCTGACCTTATTCATGATCTCGCATAAGTTAATCATTGTATCTGCATCTTTTGTTGATGAAGCAATTTGATACAGGGTGTTAAAGCTTCCGAGTGCATTCTCTTTATTTACTGCTCCACTCTTTAAATTACTTTGCACTCGTTCAACCTCGGTGTTAATGAACCATAAAATACGTTTTCTGAAATTCGAATTATTCAAGAGCAACCCTCCGCTGTCAATGAAATGCTACCTTTTAAGTATAGCTCTCTGATATATAAAAGGTTGTCGAAGTAAGAAGTCGAAAAAAATTTATTATCAACAAAAATCCCCCTCCTTCACATGTTGGTGTGAATGAGCGGGACTTTTGGAGTGGAATTTAGGTATAGCTGACAAAAGCCACCTGACGGCTATCGGGCGACCACGAATTCACATTAATTGTGCCTTGACCGCCAAATAAACTAACAAGAACTCGATAGGATCCGCCATTGCTCGCCATTAGTCGAATTTCGACATTTTTCTTCGCTGGGTGATCGTTTGGTGCTACATCTCCTTTGCGATAAGAAAGATACACAATGGATTCACCGTCTGGAGACACATGCGGGAACCAACTATTGCTCTCATCGAAAGTCATTTGAGTCTGCTCGCTGCCGTCAACATTCATCCGCCATACCTGCATCAAGCCCGTTCTTGTCGAATTAAACCAAATATGTCGGCCGTCTGGTGAATATTCCGGACCGTCGTCTAGTCCTGGCGTGTCTGTCAGCTGTGTCTCGATCCCACCGCCAACCGGAATAATATATATGTTATACTGACCGTTCCTCTCCGCACAATAAGCCAATGTTGAGCCATCAGGCGACCAGCCGTGCAAATAGCTTGGTGCCATCGGTGTAATCAATGTCGGCTGACCTTCTGATAGAGAGAATATATAAATGCGTGACTTTCCATCCTCTTGTGTATGATGGCTGACTGCTAAATGAGTATTGTCCGGAGAAAGTACATGATCATTATTACAATGGTTTGCGTATCCAGAATCAATTCGCTTGCTTTCTCTCGTAGCTAGTTCAAAGGAGTACAGTAAACCCCCGCTGTTATAGATAAGATAATTGCCGTCTTTGGTCCAGTTCGGAGCCTCTATCAAATAATCAAATTCGGCTAATACATGGCGTTCACCTGTTTTCACATCCACCGTTTCAAGCCTGCTGATCGTAGTATTTTCTTCATTGTTTCCGGATTGTTGTATGGCATCCATTTCGTATTCACCATCCCTATTCTCTATTGTTTTTTTATAATCACGGTAACGCATGATCGCCACAGGCAAATTAAGAAGTCCCAAAAGTATAGTACTATATATCGGTATTAAGTCTTTGAAATTAGGCTTGTAAATAGAATTTCCTACGGGTCCAGTTTTCGGCTGACCAGCATCCCATAGAACATACCAAAGGAAGCACAAACCCATAAGCGTGATGAAAACAGATGTGAAGATATAAAATATGTACCTATTCATTGAATCCCCCCACTTCTATTCATCTATCCAATTTCTTTATTAGACCGCAAATACAAAGTCTAGACTGTTAGTTATTCCTTCACGCGCGCGATCACACGAGCAATGGATGAATCCGCTTTAATATGGAGCGGCAGTGCAATAATCTCAAACGATTTAATCCCGCACAGCCGTTTCACATTCGTTAAATTTTCTATAATAAAAATATTGTTGCTAAATAAAATTTTATGGATTGGAAAAGGATACCGATCAGGTGAAGGCGTATCTAAACCGATCATTTTCACCTTTTTTCTAACCAACAAATTAACAAAATCAGCTGTCAATACGGGGTGATCCTCATAATAGTCCGGTTGACCATACCGTTCGCCATGTCCTGTATGTACAATTACAATTTGTTCTTCATTAATTAACGTCTCGTATTCTTCTTTATAATCAATGGAATCAGCGCCATGCAAATCCAGCAGCACACCGTCTCCGACAAATTGCTCAACGGAGCTTTCAGTCATATATTTCTGAATGTCGAGTAAATGCATCGGACCATCGATATGAGTACCTGCATGCATGTTGATGGACAACTGGTGATTATTGTAGCCGTCGATTTGATAATGCTTGGATTGTTCAAGCCTCCTCGTCTCCGTATCTCCCGGATATACCGGCATCTCGCTTTGAATCATATGCGTCAAATCAATGATCATACACATACTCCCCTCCTGCTTTGTCGTAATTGGATGAAATGTCCATTGATCTATCTAAAAGAACTATATCATATCAACTTTAATTACAAAAATAATCTTTATAGTGGGCTATTTGTGAACTGAGGCATTCGGGTGGATGGGCGTGTTTTGGTCAAAGTGGAAAATAGTTAGAAGAGGCAGCGTGTTGAGTTTCTTGTTAAAATGGTTGGTTAGAGCGTGGACTGCAGTGCAGAAGCTTTGGTGTTCAGCGCTTGCTTCATGATCAATTGTTTCAATTGTTTCTGTTGAAGCACCATTGAGTTGCTAAAAAAGGTTGCATCACATACTAATTCCGCAAGTGTCACCATTGCCGCTTTAGCAGCAAGGGATTCATCTTCGAGCAAGTAATAGGCAGCTTGATAAGCATAGGCTTCGTGCTGCTTGAGTATGGATACTTTCCATTGCAGCTCTCGCTTTCTCACTGTTGTCGTATTCACTGCACCTATTCCCCTCCTGGAAACCTCATTTAGCTGTTACAAGCATTCACCGATTATGGATAAATTAACTATACACAAGACCTCTTCATCTACCTAGTACCATGTTTACGTAGTACTTGACAGCATCTATTTGATGAGTTGGTTTATTATATAGACACATCATAACGATGCTTTGTAACACAAGGAGCAAAAAAAAGATGGGGCTGTCCCAAAAGCCATCAAAGATGGCGATGGGATAGCTCCTTTCAATTCAGATCAAATGTAGATTTATTATGCTGCCTATTCTGCCAATGTGCCTCTAAAGCGCCAGATTATCAGTAATAAGTCTAGAAACTAGACGTATTTCTCTGAAAACGACCAATTCTACACAAATAGATCTAGAAACTAGATCTATTATGCTGCCTATTCCGCCAATGCGCCTCTAGAGCGCCGGATTATCAGTAATAAGTCTAGAAACTAGACGTATTTTCCTGAAAACGACCAATTCTACACAAATTGATCTAGAAACTAGATCTATTATGCTGCCTGAGGGCGTCCCTATGTCATTTATGACTTTTGGGACAGCCCCTTCTGATAATTCGGCACTTTAGAGGCACATTGGGGAAAAAAACCACAATTTACTCAAGAAGGCGGCAATCGACCAAAAGCCAGAAATGGCGGTGCAGGGATAACCACCTAACACCGCCATTTCTTTTTTACCAATTTCTTCATCAAGCGAGCTGTCTCGTCAAGTAAGCAGACCTACTTTTGAGACAGCCCCATCCACATACGTTCTAACATTGTATTATGTCAGAGGTACCCGCTTAGACAAGTTTTCTAATTTTACTAAGTGGGGATTTACTTGCGATTGCAGACCCTGTAAAAATTTGAGTGTTGCTCTGTTTTGCTTCACTAATGATGGATTCTCATCAAAAGCAACCGAATAATGCTTCATAACTTTGCCCTTCCTGTACTGAATAGTCGTAAATTCCCCGTTTTTCCACGCTTCCTTCATTTTCACATTCGTACCGAACAATTGAAGCATCAAAGTAGAATCTTTGTAGTTAAAGCTATAAGCAGGGTCGTCTTTTACATGAAGTACGGAATAACCCGCAGTAAAACGATCATTAACAAACTGACCGAATTGAATCTTATGAGATTGAACAACCGAGCTTGAATCTGTAATCTTCGTGTTCAAAGCTCCGTTACCAACTTTCTGATCATTTCTCCATGCACCGTCGTATGTAATCGTAATCTTTTTGGTATCAATTATAGAATTACTCACATATTTACCTAAACCGCTTCGTTTACCATCGAGCCAGTCTCCCGAATACGTTTTGCTCTGGTACCAATTCATTGTTCCTTTGCCATGCGGCTTGCCGTTTTTCAATTGTCCATAATAGGTAACGTTCTTGGAGATTTCTAAAAATTCCTTCTTAGGCGCTGCATCTACGCTTGATACTCCACCCGATACTGTCATAAGAACGAATACCAAAGCAAAGCTCAATGTAAGAAAACATATTTTTTTCATTTACCATCACTTCCCTCTTCTGTGTATGTTTAGTTTCATTCTATTAGGCTTATAAACACCATATGCGAATTTGATACAATCCGACAGAACTATTCACACTAAGGGGTACAAATGGAGAGTTTCGACACTCATCAAGTAAACGTCTCTAATTTTCAGCATGCTTATCTTCTGCAATAATGGCATACAGAGCATGGTCTTCCCAATTGCCGTTAATTTTCAAATATTTTGTTGCAAGCCCTTCATTTCTGAAACCAACCTTCTCCAGCACACGAATCGATGGTATATTTTTTGGCATCACTCCTGCCTGAATACGATGCAGGTCGATTTGTCTCAAAGCATAATTGACGCATAAAGATACCGCTTCCGTTGCATACCCTTTCCCGTTATGCGCTTGATCAAGGAAATATCCGAGATACGCATTTTGAAAAGGGCCACGTGCGATGCCGGTTAACTCTATTCTGCCAATCAGTTGATTCGTATCATTGTGGAATACGCCAAACACATAGGCTTGATCATTCTCCGCAGCCTGTATGCCCGTACTAATCATTTTCTTCTGTTCTTCAATTGTAAAATAAGTCTCCGGTCTTTTCGGCTCAAAGGGCTGGAAAAAATGAAAATTCCGTAGTCTAAGCGCAAGCAGCTCTTCTGCATGATTTAAATTCAACAGGGACAAATAAATTTTTTCGCCTTTCATTTTCGATCTCTCCATCTATTTTATTGAACGGAACAGCAGTTGCTAACCGTCTTACATTGCTTACTATACTTAGCTTTAAAAGCATTTTTATAAATTTCGAAAATTCTGACTTTAGACTTGCATACATTTACAATTTTCAATCCATAATAACTTTACATCCAATGAAGGAGTGATATAGTATGAGCAGAAACAGTTCAAACACTTTAGTCGTACCGCAAGCAAAGGCAGCAATTAACCAAATGAAAACAGAAGCAGCACAACAATTAGGCGTAGCGTTCTCACAAGATGGTTACAACGGTAACCTATCTACTCGTGATGCAGGATCAATCGGTGGATATATTACGAAGAAACTCGTTCAAATGGCAGAACAACAATTAGGTGGACGTAACTTCTAAACCAAAGTCCAAAGGCCCCCCATTACATGGGTGGGCCTTATTTCTTTTGAAAGAAGCTTAAACCCTCATTTCACCTCTCCCCACTCAATCGCAATCTTATTTTGCAAAATACCCCCGCCTCTTTTCCAATTGGTAATTTGTTTATTTTGCACGAATTGGGAAGTACAGATCAATCTCGGAATGTTGATCATCCGGCTGAGTATAACGCTGGTCATAAAACTCGAATTCGTATTTGCCAGTGCTTGTACCACCGTCGTACTCGTAAGGATTATTTGGCAGCCACTGTCCCCAGAAATGCTTGAACCCATCACTAATACCATCTAACGGACCACGAAGAGTCAGGACGATATAACGTGCAGTGGGCACTTCGATGCGTACCATGCCCTCAGGAATGTCACCATCTTCAAAAATCTGCACTGCAGCTGTATATTCGAACGGCGCGCCAGGCGGGTTGTTCGGATTTTGCAGCATAAGCCCGAAGCTGCGCCAGCCGAGCTGACCTGATATTTCTGGAATTCGTTTGCCGAATCTGCCCCAAAGCGTGGCGATCATATTCTCCGAAGCTGGCAAAGCCGCATTGAAATGGATCGTCTCCGTAATACCGACGGCGCTAAATGCAGGTTTTTCAACAATTTTAGTTTCAATAATCATATTGCTAATCCTCCTTATTACGATACGTTCTTCTCATTTCATTCACTTGAGATCCCTTCCCACCATAACACGTTTCCACCAAAAGTCATATTTAGATTATGTACTATCTTCTTGGTAGTATCCTCAACAAATTGATCCGCTTCATCAGGAATGAGATATTCAAATTGATAAGTGGGATCAAGGACAAAATCAAATGAGTTCCCTAAATAAAATTCAGTAATCCGATTTATTTGTATCGAAATCTGGATCGCAGGAAAAAAATCGAGATAGTCCGGGAACTCTTTAATATTCCGAAATACTCTATTAAAAATATTGTCGTTATTCTCCTGCTAAACCCAAATTCAACAGATTGTCCGCAATTCTAAAATGTACCATCCACGTCGCCATATAAATAACCCCTTTCCATTGGAAAGATCCCTAAGCAAATGATTCATCTCGTGGTGACCTCATCAGTTTCACGGCATCATTGGTGAACTAAGAATATGATACAACCACCAAAACAAAAGAAGAGGAATACAACAAACAATGAGTATGGATATAACAGTGACCTTGCTTCTGTATGATTTCTTCATCTATACCTCCGCTGGTTAAGATTACGAGTACTACATAGACGAATGCTCTTAACCCTTTGTTGCAAAGCATCCCCAATATCATAACATCCAATATATCCTCCATTACAAATAATGATTTTATTAGCTTTGTAAATATTGATATCTAATGAACTTTTGTGAGACAATCAACAAGTACAATTGGCACAGAGGGCATGTACATAGACCTGTGTAAGAAATGATAGAACCGCCTTTCTGCATAATACGATGAACAGAGCCTAATCAATAAGGAGGATTTAAATCATGAGGACTATGAAGCTTGGAAGCAGTACACTAGAGGTGCCGGTCATAGCGGTCGGCTGTATGCGCATTAACTCGCTCGACAAAGCCGGAGCTGAGCAATTTGTCCAAACAGCGCTGGAGAAAGGTGCGAATTTCTTCGATCATGCTGATATTTACGGCGGCGGAGCATGTGAAGAAATATTCGCGGATGCCATCCATATGAGCGATGATATTCGTGAGAAGATTATTCTTCAATCCAAGTGCGGCATTCGTCAGGGAATGTTCGACTTTTCCAAAGAACATATTTTAGACTCGGTGGATGCAATCTTGAAGCGGCTCAAGACAGATTATCTTGACATTCTGCTTCTACACCGTCCGGATACTTTAGTAGAACCGGAAGAAGTAGCAGAAGCTTTTGATCGGCTTGAGAGCGCTGGAAAAGTACGGCATTTCGGCGTATCCAATCAAACGCCAATGCAAATTCAATTGCTGAAGAAATCGGTTAAGCAGCCTATCGTTGCTAACCAACTACAATTAAGTATCACTAACGCTACTATGATTTCTAGCGGATTTAATGTAAACATGGAAAACGATGCCGCTGTTCACCGTGACGGCAGCGTGCTGGATTATTGCAGATTGAACGATATCACTATCCAGCCATGGTCGCCATTCCAATACGGATTCTTTGAAGGCGTTTTTCTCGGAAATGACAAATTCCCGGAATTGAATCAAAAAATCGATGAAATCGCCAACAAGTATGATGTTAGCAATACGACCATCGCCATTGCATGGCTTTTGCGCCATCCTGCTCATATGCAGCCGGTTATCGGTACGATGAATCTTGATCGGTTAAACGATTGCTGTAAAGCAACCGAAATTCAACTGACACGCGAAGAATGGTACGCGATCTATCGTGCAGCGGGCAATATTCTTCCTTAACCCTCTAGAGATTATTAATCGTCAAAACAAAGAACCTCAGGTCACTAATGACTTGAGGTTGCTTTGTTTAAAAGATTCAATTTCTATCTGCCTAGATCAATATTATAGCGAGTAGAGTAAATAGTGAAAGAGCCAAAAGACCACCGCCAAATCCAAAGCCAAACCAAGCAGACGTTCGTACCCCGTCCGATGTACGTAAATACATATTGTTTCTATCTACATTTTCGATATATCCCTCAAAGCATCTCCCATCTCGAGTATGAACACGAACTCGGCAATTCATATTCCTCCTACAAAAATGATACATCTCATCCATTAAGATCACCCTCATTATCATGATGCTATTAATCTATGTTTAGCTATCACTTTATGACTGTGCTAATACTAGTATTACAGCATCCGCCGTTCTACGACTAAGAAGACAGCAGCGATACCTATACAAAACTATACTTCGCAAGCATTTCTCCCCAAGGAGCTACTCCTTCTTCTCTAAAACCTGATTTGAAATATAGCTTCCTAGCTGGTTCATTATCTGGTTTATATCCAAGCATTATAATATTAGTCCTATCATTGGTTTGCCTGATTTCATCAATAACCAGCTTCATAGCATGATAACCATGACCCTCCCCTTGATATCGTCCATCGATCATAAATCTATAAATCCAGTAGTTCCCATCGTCTGGATCTAGCCCAAACATCGTAAAACCAATCATAATATCATCATTGTAAATCGCTTTAGTTACAAAACCTTGTAGAAATTGTACCTCGGCGATCGAATAAAGGTTAGAGGCCATAAAATTTTGTTGCTCTAGTCTTGGTTTAAGATGAGCACATTGTTCCCAGTTACGATTGTCTAATGCTTGTAGTGTGATCATTTCTAGATTCCTCCTAATATTGTAGGGGAAATCATATAATGGCGGCCCCTACTTGATAAACCTCTTGGACCTAACAATTATTTGATATCGATGATTTTTCATACTACATCACTCCTTCTATACAATTTCATGAAATTCGTCTGTCGCTTAATTTTCGAACGAAACTACGAGCTACTCACAATATAATCATATACGACTCTCTTCCAAACTGGGTGGTCACATTCATCTATAACTAAAAATTACGTCTATCCATTCATAGATCATGCAACGAAAATTCATTAACCTTTTGAATAGTTATAAATATCAACAATAGCTCCATGTTCAAAATCATCTTTAAATAAATACTGGATGATTTGCTGAGCGGTAGCTTCTGGAGAGGTAAGCATGCCATTATTTTTGACCATGCCAAATAATTGTGCGGACGGGAATGTTTCCTTATCTAGATTTCTTGCCTCTTCCTGTAGATTCGTATCAATCATTCCAGGCCAGATCGAGACGACTCCCACTGGAACTTCCAACTGGTTTTGTTCTAAGCCAACGCACTGAGTAAATACATCCAAACCCGCTTTGGCAGCCGAATAAATACTCATTCCAGGAAGATGATTTTTAGCAGATGCTGACGAAATATTTAAAATTCTTCTTTCAATAACACTATTATTTGTTTGTTTTATAAATAAGGAAGATAGAATAATAGGTGCAAGTAAATTAACATTAATATTGCTAGTTATTTGTTTTACTTTAGCTGAACCAATGTATACTACAGGCGCTCTAATAGCTGCATTATTGATGAGGTAAACACCCTCTGCATTAGAAAAGTCGATAGATTTGAAAATACGATCCATTAACGATTCTATTTCATCCACATGATTTAAATCGAATTCAAAATATTCTATATTACTACTTTTGCTTAGCAGCTTCGTATTTTTTTCGCGTGAAATACAGAACAAATAATGATCTGGTGAAATCAATTGTTCTGCAATCGATTCCCCCAGTCCTCTGGAAGTTCCCGTTATTATAAAATATTTCATAGTAATAACCCTCCTGTATATGACTAACAATTGCGGGGGTCTCCGCAGGATCATTCAAACTATTTATGTCATTCGTTCCTTCAGCAGTACATCCTATCAACAGAGAAAACAATAATACGGAGCTCATCTGGGGAAAAAGTATATACATATGTAATGTTCAATGGACTATTTAATCATTTAATCATAGGCCTGCTTAGAGTTTTTTCCTTTTCAAGTATGGTCAGTTCATATCTTTCAATTTTACCATCCAAGCGTTCTAAAACTTTCCTCATCTCATCCATTCTGCTTGTGAGTTGCTTATGTTGCTCAATTAGGAGTTCTTTTCTAGCCCCGATAGTTTCATCGCCCTGTTGATACAACCCGACATACTCTAGCAAAATCTCAACAGGCAGACCTACACCCCGCATACATTTGATAAATTCAACCCATCTGCAGTCTTCTTCTGTATAATCTCTGATTCCGCTTTTTGTCCGGTTCACCCGCGGAATCAATCCGATCCGTTCATAATAACGGAGTGTATCCTGTGATAATTCAAATTTCGCACTTACTTCAGCTATCAACATTCAGATTTCACGTCCCTATTTCATACTGTCATCGGCTCGTAATAGCACCAACTACCGGATGAGGAACATACGCCTCTTCCAGCGACAAAATTTCTTCTGGTGTTAACGTTATTGAAAGAGCTGCTACCGCATCTTCAAGATGAAACATTTGCGTAGCGCCGAAAATCGGAGCAGTTACGGGTTCTTTCTGCAACAACCAGGCAAGTGCAATTTGTGCGCGAGAAACGCCACGTTTTTCTGCAATAGCTGCAACCCGCTCTACAATTATTCGGTCAATATTTGCAGTCGCATCATATTTAGATTTTTGAGCTTGGTCCGTCTCGAAACGATACGTTTTTTCTGACCAATCACGCGCCAATCTTCCTGAAGCTAGCGGGCTATAAGGAATCACACCGATCTTTTCTTCCTTACAGAGCGGCATCATCTCTCTCTCTTCTTCACGGTATATGAGATTTAAATGATTCTGCATGGATACAAACCTAGTCCAGCCATTCTTTTCGGCTACATATAATGCCTTTTGAAACTGCCATGCGAACATGGCCGAAGCACCAATGTATCTTGCCTTCCCAGCCTTCACAACATCATGTAATGCTTCCATCGTTTCTTCAATAGGGGTACTGTAATCCCAGCGATGGATTTGGTAAAGGTCTACATAATCCGTTCCCAGTCTCTTAAGGCTCTTATCAATTTCACTCATAATAGCCTTTCGGGAAAGTCCAGCACCATTTGGACCTTGATGCATACGGAAGTGAACCTTCGTCGCAAGGACAATTTCATCTCGATTGGCAAAATCTTTTAAAGCTCGACCAACTATTTCTTCGCTAGTTCCGTCTGAATAGACATTCGCCGTATCAAAAAAATTGATGCCAAGCTCCAAAGCTTTTTTTATCATTGGGCGGCTGCGTTCTTCATCAAGTATCCACGGATGAGTCCAACGTTCTGCTACACCGAAGCTCATACATCCAAGACAAAGTCGAGATACATCTAGGCCAGTATTTCCAAGTTTCATATATTCCATTTAATGATTCCTCACTTTCAAATCGCTATTGTTTTCTTCCTATATAGTTTACTTCTTGGAGTTAACTCCAAGTCAAGCGATTGTGCTGGAAACTACATGATTAGAGCTATGTTGGTTAATAATTTAAATAAAGATAACAAAATTGGAAACAATATATTTCAGCCAATTTACAGCGATTAGCAGGAACAAAACCGGAGGGAATTATGGATAACAAACTAATTGATAAAAACAGACTTTCGATCTTTGCACTTGGCGGTGTATTTGAAATCGGTAAGAACATGTATGTCATACAGTATGCTGACGATATTGTCGTGATTGATTGTGGATCTAAATTTCCTGATGAAAGTCTTCTAGGAATTGATCTTATCGTCCCTGACATCACCTATTTATTAGAAAACAAAGATAAAGTTCGAGCACTAGTCATTACGCATGGACATGAAGACCACATCGGCGGCATCCCGTATATTTTAAAGCAGCTAAATATACCTGTATATGCCACACGACTGACTCTTGGGCTAATTAAGGGCAAATTAAAGGAGCATCGTCTTAGAGAAACGAGCCTTCATGAAATTCAGTCTGACTCCACTTTTGAATTGGGAAATCTGACTTTATCTTTTTTCCGAACAAACCATAGCATCCCTGATTGTATCGGCATTGTCATCGGTACACCAGAGGGAACCATTGTTCATACTGGAGATTTTAAATTTGACCTCTCCCCCTCTAACAAGCAATTTCCCGATATTCACAGGATGGCGAGTATTGGTGAACAAGGAGTACTTGCATTATTGTCTGAGAGTACGAATGCAGAACGACCTGGATTTACACCTTCAGAAAAGTTGGTCGGAGAACGTATTGAAGAAGTATTTCAAAAAGCTCAAAATAGAATTTTCTTATCGACTTTCGCATCTAATATTAATCGTCTGCAGCAAGTTGTTGATGCTGCTATCACAACAAATCGAAAATTATTATTACTCGGTAGAAGTATGGTCAACGTGGTGTCGATAGCACTTGAGCTAGGTTATATAAATATTCCCGAGGGCATGTTAATTGAAGCGAAGGAAGCTAACGAGCTGGACCGGAAACAGGTTGCTGTGTTATGCACGGGAAGCCAAGGTGAACCGATGGCTGCGCTATCCCGTCTTGCAAGCTCTACCTATCCACATACCGAAATATTATCTGGTGATACCGTTATTTTAGCGTCCTCACCAATTCCAGGTAATGAAAGAAACGTAGCAAACACGCTCGATCACCTCTACCTGCTGGGTGCACACGTCATACATGGATCAGGTGTTGCCACTGGTATGCATGTTTCAGGCCATGGCAGCCAGGAAGAACTGAAACTTATGCTCACATTAATGAAACCAACCTACTTTGTTCCTATACATGGTGAATACCGAATGCTATACCAACACCGGCTATTGGCTGAATCCGTCGGCGTTGAAAGTCAAAACATTTTTATTTTAAATAACGGTGAAGTTTTGGATATTGAAGATGGACGTATTCAGCAAACACGCAAAATTACGGCTGGCAATACACTAGTCGATGGGCTCGGAATCGGTGATATTGGAAATATTGTTTTACGTGACCGTAAACATCTCGCTGAGGATGGTATCCTTGTTGTCGTCATTACACTTAGTCGTGTAGAAGGCAGCATTTTATCAGGCCCCGATATTATTTCCCGCGGTTTCGTCTACGTTAAAGAATCCGAGACGTTATTCGGTGAAGTCAGCAAGCTGGTCATTAAGACGATCGGAGACCTTCAGAAAAATGGAAATGACGGAAAATGGTCAATTCTAAAGCATAAGATAAAGGAAACAACCAGTAAATACTTATTTGCGAAAACGAAAAGAAGACCTATGATCCTCCCAATTATCATTGAGGTATAGACCTGACCCTAGTTCCCACTTCCTTTTATCCACAAAAGCAGTGGGAACCTTTTATTATCTGCCAGCCTTCCATCATTCGTTAAAGCTTATTTCTGTATATTTCCCACTGCCTAGAGTACACTAAGCAAAAAATGATGGATGTGATAAATATACATACCGTTTGGAAGGGTGCTATCAGCTTTGGGCTTGTACATGTTCCAGTTAAAATGTACACTGCGACGGAGGACAAGGATATTCATTTTCGGAGTTTACACAAGGATTGCGGAATGCCTATAAACTACGCAAAGACTTGCCGTCATTGCGATAAAGAAATTGGACCAGACGAAATTGTAAAGGGATTTGAATACGAAAAAGATAAGTATGTAATCATCAATGAAGGCGAATTAGAGAGTATTAAAGATGAGTCAGCAAAGACAATAAAAATCCTTGATTTTGTTGACCTTCAGGAAATAGATCCTCTCTATTTTCAGAAAGCTTATTACCTCTCCCCTGACATGGCCGGAGCTGGAGCCTATAGCCTGCTGCTCGAAGCAATCAAGCAAACGGGCAAGATAGGTATTGCCAAGATATCGATCCGTAGCAAAAGCAGTCTGGCAGCTATACGAGTTGTCGACAACTGCCTCTGTATGGAGACAATGTATTATCCAGATGAGATCCGCTCATTATCCCAAGTTCCTAATTTACCGCCGGTGACAAAGGTTGATGAAAAAGAACTATCTATGGCCAAGGCACTAGTCGAGCAGCTTAGCGAGCAATTTGATCCAGCTAAATATACAGACGATTACCGCATCGCCTTGCTCGATTTAATTGAGCAAAAGATAGCTGGTGAGAGCGTCGATATTGTATCCGCACCTAACAGCGAAGGACGGACAAATGTTATCGATCTCATGGCAGCTTTACAAGCAAGCTTGGACGCAACAAAACCACTTCCTGATCCTGGTCCACCCAAGCGAAAAAGGAAAAGTGCCGCGAAAACAAAGGATAACGTATCATGACTGTAGTCATGGAACTGCCTGGTATCCCTATGGCACCTGTCACATCACCGGATATCCCAACTGGTCCTGACTGGGGATATCAAATCAAGTGGGATGGTGTTCGCACGCTAGTCCGGTTAGATGGTGAGGGCGGAGTTGAATTATTTTCAAAACGGGTTGAACCACGTAATGATCGGTTTCCAGAGATTGTTGAATTGCTCAGCCCACTCCGGATAGGACAATGTGTACTCGATGGTGAAATTGCATATTTTGACGGTAAACGGCCAAACTTTAAGCGCGTACTCGTAGGAATAAATCGCAAGAAATACGATGATAACCTTATCTTTGTGGCATTTGATATCCTCTATGATAATGGAGATGATATTCGCTCTCTTCCATTCAAAGAGCGTTATGAGCGATTAGCGAATAAATTTCCTGAGAAGCAACCACGAGTATTTGTTACTGACCTTGTCTTCGACGGCCCTGCGCTTTGGAATTGGGTAAATGACAGGGAATGGGAAGGAATCATATCAAAGAAACTGGATAGTCCATACGTTGAAGCAAAAAAACATAATTACTGGTTTAAAAAACGTAAAGAGGTGCGAATCGTAGCTGATGTAGTCGGTATCAAATTAAAAGACGAATCAGTATCCAGTCTTGTCTTGCGATACGAGGACCGGTACATCGGTCATGTTTCGGGCATCGATACAGCATCAAAAAAGGTGCTAAAACAATTTATGGAGCAGCATCCTGGAGAGTGCCCCTTCCGCACCCTATCCACCGGCATGAAAAAATCTAATATTGTTTGGTTAAATGTAGCTTTCCCTTGCCGCGTTACAGCACTTGAATTTACTGATTCAGGATTACTTCGGCAGCCTAAGCTGCTTGGGTTTGGACCCGAAAAATGAGAAAAGGTGACTTTGTACGTGTTCGCGGTGCACAAAAGGTTGGGAAAGTTTACAGGGTAAAGGGTCGGAATGTCGAAGTAGAATGGAACTTGGATAAAATTATGAGCAGCGGCAGCTTCAAACATATAGTGGACTATGATATCGATGATTTAGAAGGAGTTTAAAGCATGCTGCAACAAGACACAATAATGGTTACATGTTTAGGATGTAAAAAAGAAAACCAAATCCCTATTAATGATTTATTAGACCATCTTTGCCTTAACTGCGGCACTCCATCTGCAGAACCTATACTAATCGAACAAGATACATTAGTCAGTGAAATTGATGACGTCTCGGACGAGTTAGATCATGTCATTGGAAGTATCACGCACGGTTTTATGGGTCCTGATGAAGCCGCGGATTGGCTCGAACATGATGCCGGTCAAATTGCTGACACTTTAGATAAGGCCAGTGAGTATATTAGCAGTATAAAAAAGGAGTAAGATCAATAAACAGCCCGCTGTACAAAAGGCGCCACTCCGTTCGATTTCCGAACGAAATAGCGCCTTTCTCATTCCTATATTCCTAGATGATGATGAAAATTCGATGTTGCCTTAAAGTACACTTTAAGGTCTATAATAAAACCTAAATGATAGATTTCAGTAATATGAACAAAATAATAAAAAGATTTATGGAGGAGACAATGGAAATTCATATAAAAGAAGCAGCAGAAAAGATAGGTTTGCCTGCACATACACTCCGATATTATGAACAAGAGGGTCTTCTACCTTTTATAAAAAGAGATGAACATGGAAATCGTATTTTTAACGAAGCAGATTTATTATGGTTAGAGTTTATTGTATGTTTACGGAAAACGGACATCCCTCTCTCAGAGTTACGTTCGATCGTCGAATTAACAAAAGAAGGAGACAGCACAGCCTTGCAACGCAAACAAATATTTGAACAGCATAAAGCGAAAATGATGGAGAAACAAAGAGACTTGGATAACGCTTTTCTAAAAATTGAATCAAAAATAGAATACTATGATGAACTAGAAAAGAAGTACCACAAAGAAAAGCTTAATTAAGAGCTTACTAGTAAAATGTAGTGCGATACTTTCTATTCCTTATGATTAAATTCAAAAAAACCTTGCCTTAAAGTCAACATTAAGGAGTAAGCTATTCTTGTAGCTTTTAATACCATCAACCTATTATTTTACAAAAGAAAGGATTGGGTTATCTTTTATGTGCAATAATCAGAAAAACATGACTACGACACGTGTTCTAAGTGTCCCAAGTGCGAAAGCACCATTTGAAAAGACCACAATTGAGCGGAGAGAATTACGGCCACACGATATCTTAATCGATATTAAGTTTAGCGGCATTTGCCATTCTGATATTCACAGTGCATTCGGTGAATGGGCTGGCGGAATCTTCCCGATGGTTCCTGGTCATGAAATTGCCGGAATCGTAGAGGCAGTAGGAACAGAAGTGACCAAATATGTCGTTGGTGACCGCGTTGGCGTTGGCTGCTTTGTTGATTCCTGCGGAGAATGTGAATACTGTCTCAGTGGAGATGAGCAATATTGTACGAAGGGTGTAATCAACACCTATAACGGACTAGACTACGATGGTAATCCAACATACGGAGGATATAGCCAAAAAATTGTTGTTACGGAAGGTTTCGTTGTCCGTATCCCTGACAGTCTTGACATGGATGTGGCTAGCCCACTACTATGTGCAGGCATTACTACATTCTCTCCCTTGAAACACTGGAACACTGGCCCAGGTAAGAAGGTTGCCATTGTGGGAATGGGAGGTCTTGGACACGTAGCGATCCAATTTGCTCATGCTATGGGTGCCGAAGTAACCGTATTGAGTCGCTCTATGGATAAGAAAGATGAAGCATTGAAATTTGGCGCAGATCATTACTATGCTACAAGTGATTCCGCTACATTTACAGAATTAGCAGGCCGTTTTGATCTAATCTTAAACACCGTGTCTGCAAATCTGAATGTTGATGCGTATCTATCACTGCTTCGCATTGATGGGACACTCGTAAATGTTGGCGCACCAGCTGAACCAGATAAGTATCATGTTTTTTCATTAATTATGGGTCGTCGCAGTATTGCAGGTTCACTCGTTGGTGGAATTCGTGAAACCCAGGAAATGCTCGATTTCGCAGCTGAACACGGCATTGCCCCTATGATTGAAGTAATCAGTGCAGACCAAGTCGAACAATCGTATGAGCGTGTCCTCAAAAGTGATGTACGGTATCGATTCGTTATTGACATCTCAACATTATAACTCACAAAATTGCTTCCTACGGCCTTGAACCAGATTTCTTGAAAAAGAAAAATAGCCATCGTTTTGAACAAAGTTTGATCAAAACGATGGCTATTTGCTATTTGATTACACACTTATTACGCAATCCTGCAAGTTAGTTGAGAAACGAATGCTCATAAAGTCAAACCGAAGAACCTTTGTAATGGAATTGCATATGATTTAAGAAACATCATTTTTCTTGGAGGTTTTCTATATGAAGGAAAAGTTTATTTTTCGCACTGTTTTTTTCCTTCTCGCTTATTTGATTGTTTTGTACATATCTAATAAACCGTCAATATCAATACAAGAAGCCGTACAAATTGCTGAAGAGGTAACTCCAATATCAGATGGATATCGTATTAGTCAGATAAGTGGCAGAAATAATTGGTCGTTTCTTTTTAATACTAATCCCGTTTACAAATTTAATGTAATTGCTATTAACACCGAATCAGAATTTCAACACATTAAATATAAAGTTGAAATTGATGCGAAAACAAAAGATGTATTGGAAATTAAGGAAATTAAGGAGATTAACTAAATAAACGATTTGAGAAAAGGCTGCCATATGATTCTATTATAATCCAAATTCGTTGAGCATAACTGTCCGTAGCTTAATAACATAAGTAGGCGTATAAAAAAACCTCCCCACAGCCAATCATCGCTGCAGAGAGGTTCACCTATAATAAAATCTTTTTAACTTATGTGTTCAAAAAGTGGATTGATTAGCCAAGAATCGCACTGTCACGGAGCGTAACGACCAGTTCCTTGGCACCATGCAACTCGAACAAGACGAGTTCGTTTTCTCCTTTGCAAAGCAGCGGTCCCGGAATATACAACGTTTTTTGTGGACCAACCGTCTCCCAATAACGGCCCAGATTGAAGCCATTGATGTAAGCAACACCTTTGTTCCAGCCTTTCAGCTCCAAAAAGGTGTCAGCGGCTTCGTCAACCTGAAACGTTCCTTTGTAGAAGGCAGGTTTGCCTTCGAAATTTACTGACGCTGACTTATACTCCAAGTTCGATAAATCTTCCATAGGCAACGTATGGATCGTCCAGTGGTACAGGAACTGTTGGCCGAACCGGATGCCTTCCGTAATCCCTTTCACATCCCGCAAGTATGAACCATAGTTGGATCGTCCCATATTTTCGACGAGCACTGTGAGAGTTACTCCTTCAGGAGGGACACTAAAAGAAATGGGCTCCGCATCTTTGTTCCAACGCTCTACGACGCCTTTATACTCACCGTCTAAGAAAATCTGCGCACGGTCGTGTACTTCCTGCAGGTTCAGCTTCGTTTCGCCGCGAGGACCGGAAATTCGCGTAGTGTACAATATGAAGCCGTAGTTTTGTCCCAATAGCTCCATCGGATCCGGACATGTTCTACGCACTGGGGTCGACAACTTGTCTAGGGAATCGAACAGCATCGCCTGCTGCGTCATTTGTACTTGACCGTAAGCTTTTTTCTTGATAGGTTCAGGTAATTCCAGCGGTCCTAAGTCAACATACTTAGATACAACTTCGCGCACTGCATAAAACTTGTCTGTTACATCGCCGGACTCATTGATCGGTACATCGTAATCATAGCTTGTAATCGTTGGCATATACGTGCCATCATCATTCGCTCCGCTCCAGAAGCCGAAGTTCGTTCCGCCATGGAACATGTAGAAGTTGACCGAAGCGTTCATTTCTAGCATTTCATCGAACACCTTCGCTACATCAGCCGCGTCGCGAGTATGATGCTGTTCGAACCAATGGTCGAACCAGCCGTTCCAATATTCCATGCACATGATTGGTCCTTCCGGCTGGTAAATGCGCAGTTCGGCAAATGCTTCTTTCGGACGGGACCCGAAGTTTACGGTTTCAAGGACTCCCGGAACCATGCCGCCTTGCAGCATAAAGTCTTCCGGTCCGTCGGAGGTGAACAACAGCACGTCGATGCCGCGTTTGATTGTGCTTTGACGCAAGTACTCAAGGTATTGCGTGTCGTTACCATAGCTACCGTATTCGTTTTCGATTTGCATCGCGATGATCGGCCCGCCGTTCGTACAGAGCAGTGGAACAAGTTGCGGCATGAGGATGTCATAATAAGCGTCGATTTTATCAAGGAATGGTTGGTGAGAACAACGCAGTCGCATGCCAGTATCGGCAAGCAACCATGCGGGTAATCCACCAAACTCCCATTCCGCGCAAATGTACGGACTTGGTCGAACGATGACTTGCAGCCCTAGCTCGCCGGCCGTCTTGATAAACTTGAATATGTCGGCGATGCCTTCGAAGTTGAATTGTCCTTCTTTTGGTTCGTGCAAGTTCCAAGGTACATACGTTTCCACTGTGTTGAAGCCGCAGGCCTTCAGTTTCATCAAACGATCCCGCCAATATTCTGGAACGACACGGAAATAATGGATTGCACCAGAAATTAGCCGAATCGGTTTGCCATCCATAACAAATTGATTACCTTCCACAGCGAAAATAGACACGTGTAAATCCTCCAATTATTTATTTTTTCATGTTCTTGTTGTGGAACAAAGATTTCTCTTAACAATTCCAATCTAATGATAGATTCATCTTTATATTTGGAGTTATAGGAGTAAAGAAGATCATCAGCACTAGTGCTGACGATCCTCTACGAAGAGACTTCCTTTCACCAAAGTAGTTCTAAACAAATTTACTGTAATTATTCTAAAAATTATTTTTTGTTTAACATAGCCAAAATCAAAGTGACGGCTTCAGCTCTAGTGCAAGAAGCATTAGGATTAAATTTACCATCCCCATTACCCTTTATTAACCCTGCTTCTGCAGCTGTTGCCACATATGGTTTTGCCCATACTGGAATCTGATCTGCATCATCAAACGCCATTAATGCTTGTGGATTAACTTCAAGTCCTAGTGCACGAACGATAATAACGACGAATTCACTTCTGGATATTTTATTATCTGCACGGAATGTACCATCTTCGTATCCCGTAATAAATCCAGCTTTAACAAGTGCTTGAATGAATGGTTGAGCCCATGCTGGTATTTGCTTTTGATCCACAAAACTAAGCTCCGTCTCACCATGCTCCAATTTCAGCGCTCTTGCTAACATCGTTGAAAACTCACCGCGTGTTACAGTACCATTCGGATGGAAGGTTCCGTCTTCATAGCCAGTAACAAAACCAAGTTCAACGGATTTTTCTATAGCAGCTTTAGCCCAATGATTCGCAATATCAGTAAGCACCACTTTTGGCGTTTCAGGTGACGTTACAGGTGGCGTTACAGGCTTCGTCGAGCCATCACCCGAAGAGCTAGCTTCAGTCGTCACCGTTACACTCGGACCATTCACGCTCCAATTGCCTGCCGCATCGCCTGCTTCAACTTTAAAGGTATACGTCGTGTCAGATGACAGGCCGCTGACTGTATAGCTCGTGATATCGCCTGCTAATGTAACGAGTTCGCTTCCGTCCTTGTAAACTTTATAGCTAGTTACACCCTTATCATCCACTGCTTCTTTCCATGAAAGTGTAAGGCTAGTTCTGCTAACATTTGAAGTCTTCAATGCTTTATCTTCTGTCCATGTTGGAGCAGTTGCGTCTGCTGGTGTTTCGTCCTTATAAGTTGCTGTTACTTTAACAGCTTCATCAGGCATTACAAATGTAGTAGCTGTTGCACTTGCATCTTCGAATACAACGTTAATGTTATCCGTAATCCATTTGTCAAATCCTTGGCCTTCTGGTGCTCCATATGCTGAAATTGTAACGGTCGCTCCTTTTGCATAATTCCCGCTACCTTCACCACTTACTACTTCAACTGCATATTCTTGACCTGGATCTACAGTTGATTTCGCACCGTAAGCTTCAAACTCACGGAAACCTGCCCATGATGGGTCAATACCCAATACATTCACTTTTATAAATCTAACATTTTCAGCTGACCAAGTATCTTCTGTAAAACTTTCAGTAACTGGAGTGTTCCACTTATCGACAGTTGTTGTCCAGTTCTCGCCATCAGGAGATACTTCTAGTTTATACTTCATCGTAGTTGAAGCTGTTTCCCAGGAAATCTTTGAACCCGTAACATCGTATTGTGCTCCCAGGTCAACCTGCCACCAATGTGCAGTACTTGGATCACTTACACTCCAACGAGTTGATGTTAGACCGTCATTCCCCATCACTGCCGTATTACTTGATTGTTCACTGCTTGCAGTTGCAGGTTTCTTCAATGCAATGTTTGGATCTTCTTTTACTGTAATTTCTGCAGCAGCTTTCTTATCGGTACCTTCTATCGTACCATTTACAGTGAACTGGCCTTCAATACTTAGTTGTTCATCCGAAATACGATCCCATGTAACAGATACAAATCTCTTTGTACTATTACTTAATGTTACTTCAAGCATGCTTGGAAGTATTGGTGCTTTACCAATAAATGTACTTACTTTTACTTCAGGAATTTCAATGATGGCAGCCTCAGAATTTGTAACGATAACAATCGCCTGAGCTTTGATATTCGTACCTTCTACGGTACCCATTACATTAAATGATCCAACATTCTTGTAACGATCTTCAGCTATTTGATCCCATGCGGCAGGTACATGAATAACTGTACCATTTGAAGTGATCATCTTAGCCGATTCTGGCATGATAGGTGCAGTTCCTACTGTCGTGTAAACAGTCATCACTTTTGCATCTACTATATCTACTTCACCGCTAGCTGTTACGGTTACAGTAGCTGTAATAGTTGCATCCTGAACTCCATTAATGTGCCCTACGACTTCAAATGTTCCTACTTCAGCATATTTTGAAGGGGCAATTACTGGCCATTGAATTGGCAATTCCATTTCTGTGTTGTTGCTCATAGTTGCCTTTACGGTTGCAGGCATTTCCGGATGCATGCCAACTGTCGTGCCAACTTCAACGGTAGCAGGTCCAGTTATTGATGGAGCTTCTTGAGCAACTCTCATCTCAGCCACACTCGCCCAACCATTAATACCTTCTAATGCCGTTAACTTAACATGAGTTATTGGCTTTGAACTATCAATAGCTATTTGCTTTGTATCAACTGTCTTTTGCCATACACCATCTGAAACAACTTTTACAAACCCTTCAGCATCTAATTTCGCGTCTCCATTATCTGCTGGATTTGCATATTTAACGTATAATTCATATTTTGAAATAAAACCATTACCACTTGCTTCTCCTTTACTATTTTTCTCCTGTCTTGGCAATACATCTACTCTGTTTACATTGTAGCCTTTACCTAAATCGAGCGTGATGGATTGTGGTAAGGTATCACTTCCATCCCAAGCTGTGTGCCACAATGAACCTATGTTTCCATCAAGTACATTTTCAGGAGCATCACTTCGCTCATAGCCAGTTGCACTTGCAGTGATACCATCTACAGGTATTACTGCTAAGTCAACAGGTGTAATTTGTGGTGGTTCAATGGTAACATCCTTTGCTTCTTTAACCACTAGATCATCAAGGATAAAGTC
The DNA here is from genome assembly GCF_056269345.1 of Paenibacillus sp. J22P15. Lineage (NCBI taxonomy): Bacteria > Bacillati > Bacillota > Bacilli > Caryophanales > Paenibacillaceae > Paenibacillus > Paenibacillus sp. J22P15. Next base: position 82,030 of record NZ_JBWDNT010000013.1, on the reverse strand, counting down.
TCCTGCTGAACTTCCATCCGTATTTCTTGTTCCGATCCAAAAATCTTCTGTACTTGCTGTAAATTTAACAGTAAACGGTGTAGGAACGGTTGCTTGTGACATCGGTATATTCATCAATTCCTTCGTACCGTTACCTACAACAAAGTTTATCTTTTTATCAAACTGACTTTCATATTTAAATGAAACTTCGTAAGATATTCCTTTATCAAATCTTAGAGTCTGTGGTAATGTTCTCATGATGAGACCAGCACCTGTCTTATGTGACTTAATAGACCATTCACCATTTAATACATCATCAACCGCTTTTCCATTCCACCCTTTTTGAGTGTATGGAGCGTGTAATTCGGATAAGTGAGTACGTGGATCACTTACGCCATCAGCATCTGCTATAACAAATGGAGTCAAACCTTGGTCAACATGTTCAAAATCTTCAGCTACTATGACCCCTGGAGATTGTGGTACAACTCTCTGGGTAGGTACAGCGCGAACATCGTCAAATGTTACAATCGCTGTTCCTGGAGCTACCTTCAAGTACAATGTTGCAGTTTCCTGTCCGGCTGCTACATCAAATATGACCCTCATTCTCTGCATATTGGTGCTGTGCTTGGAGTCAGCTGAGATATAGTTTTTAAGTGGTGAACTTTCCGTATAGTTCGTTATATCTGCTCCGCCAAAATCTTTAACACCAATCGTCGTTTTACGTTTTGCATTTCCTGCCGTGTTGGAATCACTACCGTTTGTACTGTTTGATGTATTTCCTACCTGAACATAAATGGAAGCTGAGTATGTTCCCGGCTGCAATCCTGATATTTGAGTCTCTAATACCGTTTCTTCCATATTTTCTTTGACTACTAATTCATACTGTCCACGATGGTTACGTTCTACTGTTGCTGTACCACTCTTTACATCCCAGTGATCTAATGTTCCACTGTTGAAGCTTGGATCCTTTGCAGGCATTCCAAATCCCCAATTCATAGCTTCATCCGTTACAGAAACATCACCTTTGTATACAACGTATGCTTGTTTTGCTTTTGCATCGATCGTGATTTTGCCATCAACTACGTTGATGACATTTTCATCTTTCTTACCTGTATCCGTTAATGTGTACAACTTAACTGTCGATACATTGTTCCAGCTATTTGGCAGATCCCAAGTCGTTGTTTCACCTTTTTCATTATAGTGATACAATTTTTCTTCAGCACCAGCCATTTCGCTTCCTGTCTTATCGGCATTTGGCGACCATGGCAACAAATATTTGAGGTTGTTGTATTTTACAACATCATAAACATTACCGTCGCTTGTTCCTTTTTGAATGGTTACATCTTCTTCAAGAAGTTTCTTACCATCTTTTGTGAATGTTCTCTTTCCGTCTGATGCCCTTTCAGCAACAACATTTCCTTCAAATTCAACTCGTCCCACATTATCTATTACATCATACTTCGTCATAGGGAAGCTTTGCAGATACTTCGTAGGTAAATTGTTTTTGAATACAATATCGATCATTTCATCATAATCTACTCTACCCTGCCATCCTTCTGCATCATTTGCCTCAGTACCGCCAAGGATTGGGTGACGAGCGATCCAAACGTCCTTCTGGTGATTTCTTACAAACCTTGCGATCTCACTGCTATAGCCCTTGGTGTGCTTTCCGCCGTAATCATAGTCAACTGCCCAGTGATTCCAAACGGCTTCATCTTCTAATACATTTGGAAACTCCGTAGTAAGAGTCCAACCAAAAGAATTCACTTCTCTTGCAAATCTTCTTCCATTAAAGCCCTGTTCAAACCAAGCATCTGCATAAATAAAATCAAGTGTTGGTGCATCTTCCTTTAACATCTGTAAACGGTTCATTCTGTTGCCAGTATAAACTTCTCTGCGGTATTTAGGATCATCAAAGTCATATGATGGATCAAGCCAATCCCAACCACCTTTGTTGACATTAACTAGATTATCATCAAAAGCCTTTGCTTCTGGGTGAGCACCTGTACCGCTAATATGTACACCCATGAAAGCATTATATTTCTGCGCTTCTCTTACAAGTGTATCCATATCCTTCTGTCCGCCCTGACGTACTCCTATATGACCACCATAATCTGGATGCGCGGAGTCATGACCTTCTGCTTGGTAACCCTTTAATTCCACCCACTGTCCAAGCCCGTCAGTCGATAAATATATTTTCTTCGTTTCATCTAGTGTCTTTAAGAAAGGGTTTGTTGCCTGACTGCCAAAGTTCATCGGTATACGTTGAACAACAAGCTCAGACATTCTGTCGCTGCCAATTGGATTGTTCATAATATCACGGAATGCAACAGCTCCATCCTGCCAGTCTATTTGACGATCACCATTTGCGTCCTCTGTAATAACTACCTTCGTATGTGGTAATGGCTCAGTTAAATTTTCTGGCATTTCATTTCCACGATATACCCATGAAGCACTCCACAAAGCCGTACGAGAGTAACCCGTTTTCTCTGTAGTTTGCTTCACAATACGGTGGTTGTCATTATCTCCATCTTTATTCGTATCACCAAATGAATTGGACCAAATACCCGCTGCTAATTCATCATTGTTAATGAACGCGTACATATAGTTTATTGGTTTACTATCTACCGTCGGAGTACCTGTTACATCTTGATACACATCACCCTTTTTATAGACAGCGGTTTCCATTCTGGAACCGGCAAATTCTGCACCCACTTCAGTACTTCTTACCGATACCAAACTTTGGTCTGGAATTTCAATGGTATGTATTCTTGCTGTACCATTCTCTTCTACCTTTGTTACTTCGAAATCAAGTGTATTCTGTTCTACTGTCATGGTTAGATTTATGACTACATTCAGCTCATTAACAGTTAGCACATAATGGGCTTTGTCTGTCTCTTCTGTGTACGTCACTTTCGGTACATAGTCAGTTCCGTTGATTCTGATTTTGTTTAATACATCTTCTGAACCATGAAGCACTTTGTTATTTATCTTATAATCTATTACTCTTGGGAAATTCTGATCTAATTGAACAGACATTTTATTTGATGCTATGATTCCATCAACATTACTTGCAGCATCGGCAATTCCTGAAAATACTGGAATTGTAATGCTAACCATCTGTGCAGAGGCTGCTACAATTGCTACGTATTTCATTACCTTTGACATTGACATTTTTATGCCTCCTACGAGTTCAATCTATTTACTTCCAATAGTTATAATTAATCTTCAATGCAATTCAGCATCACCTCCAATACTTCAAATCTCAAATAATGAATCGGAGTGGGTTTGAATGTTACTGTCTTCAGTTTGGAATCGCTTACAATTCCCCCTAATTCCGTGACCAAATGTACAACGTATTGGTACCTTAAGCTGTTTGCCCATGGACCTTCGTCGTAAGTGGATGATCTTTTAATCGCTTTCATAAAGATCGATGAATAAATCGAATGATTTATGTTTACATCTTACTCTACCGCCAAAAATAGGTTAATGACGATAATTTGGATTTCATGATAAATTTTACGGTAAGCGTCAAAGAAAAACCCCTTCAGTGCACTCGTACCTCACCTCATGAAGTCAAAAAACTTCATTCGAGTATGTGCTTGAAGGGGATTTATTCTTCTGAAATATAAGTATTGCGATTCTTCTCTAACTTATTTAAGCTTGTTTAACATGCCTAAAATCAATGTGATTGCCTCAGCTCTCGTTGTTGAACCGTTAGGATTGAATTTGCCATCCCCGTTCCCTTTAACCAGACCTGCTTCCATAGCAGCTGCAACATAGGGTCTAGCCCATGCCGGAACCTGCTCCGCATCATTAAATGTCAGTTCTGCATTAGAATCCACTTCAAGACCTAATGCACGAACAACAATAACGACGAATTCAGATCGTGTTATTTCATTTTTCGCATGGAATGTACCATCTTCGTATCCTGAAATGTAACCAGCTTTAGCAATTGCTTGAATGAATGGTTGAGCCCATACTGGTGTTTCATCTTTATCAACAAAACGAAACTCCGTATCATTAGGCTCCAATTTCAGTGCTCTAGCTAACATCACAGCAAATTCACCACGTGTTACAGTGCCATTCGGTCTGAAAGTCCCATCTTCATATCCTCTTACAAAACCTAGTTCTATAGACTTTTCAATTGAAACTTTAGCCCAATGATCTGCAATGTCTGTAAACTCTACTTTTGGCACAACAGGCTCCGTTGGTTCAATTGGCTTAGGCGTTGGCGTCCATCCACTACTCGAAGAGTCAGCTTCAGTCGTTATCCTTACGTTTGGACCATCCACACTCCAGTTTCTTGCTTCATCGCCTGCTTCGACTTTAAAGGTGTAGGTCGTGTCAGATAATAAACCTGTAACGTTGTAGCTAATCATATCTCCTGCTAATGTAGCCAGTACATGACCATCTTTGTAAACCTTGTAGCCGGTTACAGCAGTATCATCACTAGCCGCTGTCCATGTAAGCTTAAGGCTCGTTTTTCCAACATTTGAAGCTGATAATTCAGCATCTATTGACCATGTTGGTGCATTTGTGTCTGTTGTTGCCACTGCTTCCAGGTTAAAATCAAGAGTTGTTGTTTCATCTGCTATAACATCACCATTCTTACTTTGCTCTGTATAGCCATTCTTGCTAGCTATTACAGTATAGTCTGTACCAACTGGCAGATTCGCAATAAAATAGATTCCTTCTGCTGACGTTGTGGCAGTGTATACAGATCCACTTACCGTCAGACTAACATTAGCACCTTCTACAGGAGTGTCTTGCCCAGTTGTCACTGTTCCTGCAATGGTTCCTACCTTCGTTGGTACGGTTACGTCATAGATGAATTTTGCATCTGCCCAATCAACATGAGTATTATACCTTGCTTCAGGATTGCCAGGGTTGTTATTCCATTCAGCAACAAGCTTAATCTGCTTAGCTCCAGTTATGTCAAGATCAATAAATTCACTGTTGTCATCTCTCATCTTGACAGGACTTGTATAGATTAGCTCGTCATCTTTAAATACTTTAAAGACAGCTTCCCCACCCATTTTAGGAGCTTTCTTGTCAATTCCTACATAGGCTTGAAATCTTGTATACCCACGACCATCTACTTGATATACAACTTCTGAATTTGTATCTGATGATAAACCTTTCGTAAAGGTCTGAACTCCTGCTGCCGTGTTTAATTCTAGGTAGGAACCACCATACTGTGGCTCATCCTTAAGTACATCATTATAATCACTGTGTGCTGAAGCCCATTCCAGATCACTTGCATAGTCAAAATTGTTCAACTCTGGTTCTTCATAATCCTGTCCATATAATATCAGTTCCGCCATACCTATTCTGAATCCGCCGCCAGCAGTGATGTCCTTAATCGTTACGCGAACATAATTTATGTTGTCATACGGCTTAGCAAATCTTTCTGGTGTGAAATGCTGTCCGCCTACGTAACGATTATCGAGTGCCTTTTGCCATGTTTCACCATCCGTAGATACTTCTAAATCATAAGTGTACCAGTTACTGTCCTTTTCCCAGTAAATACGACTTCCACGAACGGATTGAGATTTATTGAATTTTACTGTCACGGACTGAGGAAGAGTTAATTCCTTGGATAACCAACCTGTTCCTATTGTAGTTAGACCATCTCTAAGCTTATCCGTCCCCCTGTCAGCTTCACTTTCTGAAGATGATGTAATGGATTCTATTTTCGCATCTGTTAAAACGTTACCTGGTTCCTCATTCTCTGAAGGTATGATTTTAAACTCAAATAAAGATGCCCAATCTCCATTTGTTATACGATCTACAATAGTTAATCTTACATATCTCCCTTTTGTTTCTACGAGCTTTGTTTCTTCGTATCCATTGGGTGTGGTATTTAATGTATTATCAACAACATTTTGCCAGTCGATCCCATCTTCTGATACTTCAATATAGTACTTATAAACGTTTGTACTTCTCTCCCACATCACCTGAAAACCAGCTAAAGCGCTGCTATTTTGTAAATCAACCTGTATCCACTGCGGTAAGGATGATCCATTTGCACACCATCTTGTACCATCGTCATTATCTACTGCATGCTTTGCAAAGTTACCAGATTGTTCAGAAGAACTTGTAACAGGTTGACCAACTGCAATATTTTTATATGTCTGTTCTGTGGTTTCTAGTTTGTCAACGCCATCAACCCATGGTGTATGCTGTCCGTCAGGGACAAACTGGCCTTCATATGGAACTGTACTAACGGTTTTTGCTCCTGCATTTAATCCTTCTGCTGCAGCATTGATGTTTATATTTCCACTGATGTCAGCAGTTCTTACAAATGCAAAACCTATACCACCTTCAACATGCTGTTCTTCAACACCTATTCTTTCAATGTTTTTTCCAATGAGTTCCCCTTCACCTGTTACAGAAATTTTAATTTTACCCTCGTAGTTCGGTACGACAGTTCCATTTTCATCAACGACTTTGAAGTATACGGGTATTAAATCCGAACCATCTGCTACTGGCATGATTCCTCTGTCACGTACTTCAATTTCTATTCCAGCAGCTTGACCTGATGTTTTAACGGTATGCGTTTTAATCACATTTCCATCTAAAATAGCTTCTGCTCTAAGCTCTCCAGCTGCAAACTGATCTAAAGTAAATGTAAATATTGGGCTGCCACCTTTTTTAGCTATGTTCGGAACAGATTTCAGTGCCTCTTCCCTTGTAATCTCTTTAACCAATTCATTATTCTGATAGAGCTTCACACTGTCGCAGTTACTGAATACGTTAATATTTAGGCTTGATGTTGGAGAATATGTGCTTGCTATAAACACCATTGGTCCATAAACAGAATCTCTAGCCGATTGCATGGACTGGAACCAGTAGTAGTCATATTTTTCGTATCTGTCGATATCTACTGTTCCACTTCCCAATGTCTTCGTTGTTGATCCGCGTGCGTAGTCATTCCAGCTCCATAAGAAGTATCCACCTATTCTGTCATTTGCATCTAGGCCACCCCAGTCAGAGTAACCATCTCCATTTAAATATCTCTGACGCGTCAAAATTTGAGTCATCATAGCGTCTTCGCCTTCTTTTCTCAGCGCCTTGCTAGATTCTTCAAAATCACCCCATTCACGAGTGAAAAATGGCTTGTTGGAATCAAAATCAGTCCATTTGCTTGGGTCGTCTTCCCAATTCGTATCCACGACTTTATAGTTCACATCATAAAAAGAACCCTGAAGTCCATGGTCTGCTGCTGTATACATCTGATTCCCAGGATATTCTGCATGAGCAATCTCAGTAACCTCTTTTGCCCATGCTGCTGAATAGCCCGTCTCATTAAGTGAAGTTTCCCATAGGATTACGGACGGTCTATTTCTGTCACGTCGGATCATTTCCCGTGCATCTCTTAAAGTCAGATCATAGAACTTTTGACTTTTTGTGAAGTTCTGCCAGCCAGGCTGACATTCAATAACTAATAACCCTAATTCATCAGCTGCATCTAAAAAGGCCGGATCATTGGGATAATGCGTAGCACGAACAGCATTAAAGCCATTTTCCTTGATTTGCATTGCATCACGATACTGCATCGAGTTAGGGGCTGCATCTCCAATATTCTGGTATGCCTGATGACGGTTTGCTCCGCGCAAATATAATCTTTCCCCATTGATATAGAAACCATCTGCTTTGTACTCTATTGTTCTGATACCTATCTTTGTCGTAACCGAATCAACTAAGGTTGACCCATTGTATACTTCACTGACTAAAGAATAAAGATAAGGTGTATCTGGGTGCCATAAATTTGGATTGGTTATCGTTATATCTTGATTAAACTGCTGATCTCCACCTGCTGGTACACTTGCAGCATCAGCTTCACCATGAGCAACGATATTTCCTTCCTGGTCCACAATCTTACTTACAACCTTTGTATCTGCTGATGTATTATTCTTGTTTACGACATGCGTTTTTACATTCACCTTTGCAGAAGTTTGACTCACTTCTGGATAAGTCACAAAAACTCCACCACTAGCTGTTTTATTAGCCTGTAATGTATCCGAAATATGTAAATTATTCGTAATTCTCATGGTTACATCTCTGTAGATCCCGCCGTAGTAATGGAAATCGAGATTGGCTACTGGCTTTCCTGGCGGTGTATCTGGACTATCATTGCTAGATACCTTTACGGCTAAAACATTAGTCTCACCAAATTTCACTTTATCTGTTATATCTACAGAAAATCCGACATAACCACCATTACGCGTATAAATTTTTTCCCCATTTAAATAAATTTCACTGTCAATCATTACACCTTCAAAGTCAATATTAATTGTATTTCCTCTGTACATCTCGTCAACCGTAAAATAACGTCTGTACCAACCTATTCCTTGATATACTGCTTTTCCACCATTAGCATGCTTCTTCTCCAGTCGCATGGTGTGTGGAATCGTTATATTGGCAAATGCTTGATCATCATAATCTATTGCCTCTGCACCTGCTAACTCACCTCTGTAGAATCCCCAGTCGCTATTAAAATTCAATACTGTTCTACCATTGGTGTTCTCAGTTGTTTGAACTGTATTATTGCTCTGTGCATATACAACTTTATTTGAATATTCCATACCTAACATAAATGAGAAGATTAAAAGCCATAAAGATACTTTCTTCATCGTACACCTCCGTCAAATTATAATATAAGTCTCAAGAATGAAGATTCTGCTGCAGATAAGTTAATGATGTTTCGATGGGTGAATAGCCATGCATTTTTCCCATTGTTAAGTAGAAACGGATACCATCCTTTGAGACGGTATCCTTTTTTGTTTGCTGCTCAACTGTTTTCCTTCTTAACTTTTCACTGCACCTGCAACTATCCCTTTGAAGATATACTTTGAAAATACAAGGTAAATCAAGAGTGTCGGCAGCATGACCAATATAATCGCAGAACTGAGATAATCCCAACTTCCAAACTTGGAACTGCTGAAATACATCAAAGTTGTCGTCAACGTTCTAAGACTACTTGAAGGCATGTACAAATACGGAACATACATATCATTCATCACATCAACCGCTTTAATAATAGCTAGTGTTGCCGTTGCCGGCAGCAGAAGTGGGAAGATCATTTTAAAGAAAACTTTAAAGTATGAGCATCCATCCAGCATTGCACTTTCATCCAGCTCTTTGGGAATACCCTTGATGAACTGTGTAAAAATGTAGAGTTGAATCAAATTCGCTGCTGCATAAATCACAATTGGAGCCCAAATCGTATCATAAAGTCCAAGATTTTTAATGACTGTAAACCGTGAAATTTCAGTAATCATACCGGGCATGATCATACCGGCTACAAAGAGACCGAGAATGATCTTCTTCAAGCGGAAATCAAATCGATTAATCGCATATGCTGTCATTGTTCCTAATAAAGAATTAATGACAACACTGACCGCAACCAGGAACATCGAATTACCAAATCCCTGTAGAAACTTCCCTTTCTCCAATACAACTTGGAAGTTATCAAAATTAAAACTTGTAGGCGGCTTTAGCGAAAATTCAGAGCCTATCTCCATCGAAGTTTTAAACGAAGCGAATAACGTGATGAGTAAGGGGATGAAGATTATCAGACAAATCGCAATTAGAATGAGATACACAGGGAGCTTCTTCACTATACTTCCTAATCGAGGCGTCATTCCTCATCAACTCCCTTCAAGTTGAACATCCTTTTCTGTACACCATTCAGGACAATAATGAGAACTAACATCGTAATCCCCATCGCTGAAGCCATACCGAAGTTGTTAAATTTGAAGGCTGTCTCCAAGGTATATAATGTGAATGTACTACTCGCATGACCCGGTCCGCCCTGTGTCATAATATATGGAATATCGAACACTTGTAGTGCGCCAACGACATTTAGGAACAAAAGAACCTCCAGCACCTTTTTCACCCCAGGAACGATAATATACCAGAAACTCTGGATGCTATTCGCGCCATCGATTTCAGCAGCTTCGAATTGATCCTGAGGAATGGATTGCAAGCCCGCTAGGAATAAGATGACATGGAAGCCTGAGAATCGCCAAATCGATACAAACACCAAGCTAATGTTAACAATGTATTCATTCGTGAGCCAGTTCTGTATGAGCGAATCTAGCCCCATCACTTCAAGAATGCCATTTAACCCGCCATTAATGGGACTATAAAAGAAAGCAAACATATACGAAATAGCAACCCCATTAATAATGTAAGGCATGAATACGATTGTCTTAAAAAACTTGCTGGCACGAATCTTACTGTCCAATACAACCGCAATCGCTAATTCAAGCGGAATCATAATCAAATGAAAGATGAAGTAGATTCCGTTATTGCGAAGGGACAGCCATACATCTGATGAATCGGTAAACATCTTTATGAAATTATCGAAACCAATGTAAACTTGCTTCGCATCCATTCCATTCCAATCGGTTAAACTTAATCGAACAAGCTCGAACATCGGGTACAGCACGAACATCAAAAGCAGCATTACAGGAATAAACAAAAAGCTGAATAACAGTATGTTTCTTTGTATAGAAATCGTTTTCATTTCCTACCCCTCCAACCCTTTATATACAAGGAAAGTGGCTAAACTTAACGGTAGCCACCTCCCTTCATTACTCAACTTTCGAATTGCGTTTTATTTTAATTTGGAACGGGCATCTTTCCAGCTATCATTCTTTGCCTGCATCATCTTCTCGAAATCCTTCCCTGCCATCATATCCTGCCCCATTTTCTTCACATCGAACTTAATCGCCGATTCAATTTTCTTATAATCCTCACTGCCGCCTTTATAAAGCACATAATTCAGATTTGATACATCAAAAGCACCATTGAACATTGGGCCTAGATCAATCTTAATATCCTTCATCGTCGATTGAAGCTGCGCCTCGCCCAAATATTTAGAATACCATGCATCACTGAAGAACCAGTTAATGAATTGTTTCGCTTCTTCTGGATGCTTCGAAGTTTTTGGAATCGTAAAGAACGTATCTACCATCGAAATAGTATTAAACGGATCACTCTCGGAATCACGAACCGGTAACAAGAAGGCACCTACGTCATTGATATCCACATCTTTCATCGACTTCAAATCACTGCCGAACCATTGACCAAGCGCAATGATCGCCGCTTGCTTGGAACCAAACATCAGCTTGGATTGGTCAAAGCCAACACCGAGGGGATCAGGACCCATCAATTGACCATCATAAAGTTCCTGAATTTTCACATAAGCATCATAGAAGGCCTGGCCTTTCGTAAAAGGTTCATCCATCGTTGCCATCGTAGACCAGTAATTCCCATCACCTGCTACAAGAGAAGGCATAAATTCGTTGAAAGGATAATTCGGCCAAGCGTCTTTACCGCCCATCGCAATCGGAATATATTTACCGCCGTCTTTAATCTTTTTTGCAGCCGTTACGAACTCTCCCCAAGTCTTTGGAATCTCAATTCCATACTCCTGGAAAATACTCTTCCGATACCAGACAAACTCATTGAATTGGCTTTCTGGAATGCCAAGAATATGATCATCCACCTTGAAGTCTGCTGCAAATAAATTGTTCTTGGCTGCATCTAAGTCATCTAGCGGTAGAATATTGTCCTTGAAATTAACCAGCCATACCGATTTCAGCGGCATAATGTCCGGTAATTCCTTGGCTGCATTCCGGATCTTCATCGTATTTTCATACTCTGTATCCTTTAATAGTTCCAATTCAATGGTGACATTGGGATGTTCCTTTTTGTATTCGTTTACAAGATCTAGCTTCGTAAATAAATCCTCCGTAATCGTTGACCATATCGGGATTTTTAAAGTAACAGGATCCTTCTCTTCTACTTTCTGCTCCTGCTGCGTATCGGGCTGAACGGATTGCTCCTTAGCAGAACCTGGATCCCCTTTCGATGTACAAGCTGCTAACAATGGTATCATGAAGGCTGAGATCATGATCAAACTTAGCATGCGTGTAATACGTGGTCTAACATTAAACATATAACATTCCCCCTATACTTATATGAGCAGGCTATAACCCCTCTGCTGTTTATATAATAGCCTTTACGATAAGAGGTCTGAATGATAAAACTTTCGAAATCATGATATAGTTTTGGTTATATTGAAACCGATTTCATGAATTGATTTGGACTTACACCGGTTGTCTTCTTAAAAACCCGGCTAAAGTGCTCCGTATTTGCATACCCTGTACGCTCTGCAATCTCATATATTTTGAGATAAGGCTCCTTCCTCATGCTTTCCATTGCCTTTTCCATGCGTACTTTGGTTACGAATTCTTTAAATGTCTCGCCTACCGCCTTTGAGAACAACGTGCTGAAATGACTTTCACTTAAATGCACGATTTCACTTACTTTTCCAAGTGTAATTTCCTCATCGTAATGTTCCACAATATAAGCTTGCGCAATGGCTACAACCCGATTCATCTGACCCGCCTTCTTATCGATCTCTTGAAGAAGCTGCTGAGCCAAGCTGGAAATCCTGGCTTGCAAACGATCAGCGGTGTCAATCTGCCAAGCCATCTGATATACGTCCTCTATATTATTCATTTCCTGATTGTTTACAAAACCGTTATCATACATGAATTTCATTAATATCATTAAGAGTTCCGTATAGCGGGCACGCAGTACTTCATTTCCCAAGGAGGCAGAACGCTTTATCCGTGTAAACATATGGTCTAGTTCTTGCAGCACCGATTGCTCGTTGCCCTCCCTCAAAGCATCCAGCAAGGCTTGTTCTTTTCCGATCAAGGTCTCTCCCGACTGCTTCAGGAAATGGTTAGCCTCCTCAGGGTAAATGATCCTATGTTTATTAATAACAAATCGCAAATCCGCATTCTTTCGAGCTTGAAGGTAAAACGCCGGGATGTTCTTCAACTCTTCACACAGCTCACTTACGCCGATCGTGATTTGAATATTGATGTATTCCTTCAGTACAAATATTATCTGATCCATGATCTGCGAAATACTATGTCGAACTAACATTAAACTACTCGTTCGAAACGATAACAGCACCACGTACTCATACGGATTACAGCTGATGACTTCGCCTGTTCCTACCTCTGTTAGCACCTGATCAATAGACTTTACAACGGAACTTACAAACTCTCCAATAGACGAACCATACCGCTCCTGCACCTCAACAAAGCCCTCTACTCGAATCATTGAAACTGTAATGTTGGTCCATTCCAATCTCATGTTCGAATCCTCCAGAATAGAAGGTTCCAACTGAGGACTCACGCCAACTTCAAGCCATTCTCGGATGGTTTGCTGTTTCAACCGTATCCGTTCGCCATGAAAGATTTCTCTCGACTGTTTTGACATTGTCTGTTCAACTTCATAGTCATGCTTAATTCTACTCATGAGTTCCAGTACAACTTTCGGTTCCATCTCCGTTTTAAGAATATAGTCATTTATCCCCTTCTTAAATGCCTTCCTGACAAATTCAAAATCATCGTACGCACTTAAAATGACAACATGGGGTGAAGTTCCATTCAACTGATTAAGCTCATCAATAAGCTCTAAACCATCCATCACAGGCATCTTCAAATCCGTAATCACAATGTCAATCTCACGATTTTCCTTAATATACTGAAGTGCTTGATAACCATTACTCGCTTCATAAGCAATCCGAAATCCGTTCGTTTCCCAGTCAATCAGAGTAGATAATGCCAATCTCATAATCGTCTCGTCTTCTACGATCATCACATTCATCATACGGCTCGTCCTCTCAATGAAGTATCATGTTCATAACCTTGGAAGCAGAATTGTAACGATGGTCCCTCGACCTAACTTGCTATCAATTTGCAGACCATAGGGATGACTATAATTAAGCTCAATTCGTTGTAACACATTATTTACGCCTATCCCGCTAAAATTTCCACGCTGGAATTTCTCACCCTGCTGCAGCAATCCCCTAACTTGCTCGTCTGACATTCCTCTCCCATAGTCCGTGATGGTAAAGCTCACGCCAAGCTCATGTCGAATCGCCTTCACCTCAATCAGTTCGTTCATATGTTGTTGATCAAGCCCATGGAAAATAGCATTCTCCAAAATCGGTTGAAGCAGCATTTTGGGCATGTCGTAATCCAAAAGCGTCTCATCAATATTAAATTGGATATTAAGCTTGCCTCCATAACGAACCTGCATAATATGAACGTAAGACTCTAGTACTTTGATCTCCTGACCGATCGGTGCTAGCGAGTTTGGCGCGCGAAATACATGGGTCAGAAGGGCTGATAGGCTTTCAATAATTTTACGAATATTGTCTGTCTTGGCGATCATAGCCATAAGTCGAACGGAATTCAATGTATTCGATAAGAAGTGTGGATTAATTTGTGACTGCAGAGCTTCGATTTCAGCCTGGCTGCGTGCTCGTTCCTTCAAATCACGTTCTTGAACAAGATCTCTGATTTGAGAAACCATGCGATTAAAGGAATGGCCCAACTGCCTAATCTCACCTCTTCCGTCTGCCTTGACCTCAGTCAGAAAATCACCTTTCTCCACCTGTCTCATTGCTCTAATGAGATGCTGCAACGGTCTAAGGATGTCTTGAAAAAACCAAAGTAGAAATACGATAAACAACGCAAAACTAGCGGACAGAAAAACAATGGATAGCTTCAAGAACTGGTTTGCATCCTTCGTAACCACACTTTTGTCTAAAATATTGACGATGTTCCAATCTGTCTTCTCGAACGAGTACAGCTTAATAAGCTTATTCTCTCCATTTATCTTAACAAAGGAGTAATCATCATCACGATCATGCGATTGCTTCTGTATCATCTTGGATAGTTCCATCATGATTCTAGAATCTAGCTTATTATGATTATTCTGGTTCACAATTCGATTTCCGTTTCGATCAATAATAAATCGTTGAATTTCAGGATTCGAATGTTTGAAATCAGGAAGAGAGGCGTGAGTCGTCAAATAAATCATCTCAACCTCAGTCTCCAACGATTGATCCGGTTGAAGTAAAAAGGTAAACATGTCCTGTTTATCTGAAGTAATACCGTTCAAGCTATCCACAATGACTGTTGTTCCATTACTGCTCCTCAGCGCCTCTTGATACCATGGTAGACTGCGAATGGAAGAATCGGACAAGTTTGGAGGATTCTTAAAATAATAGAAACCCCCATCCTTAAATGTAAAAATAACGCTGGCGATCTCATTGCTATAATTCGCGATACTATTTAAGTAAGCATCGATCTCACGTGCGAGCTGAATTTTGTCTACTGAAGTCGAGCTTCTACTCCACGCTGAGGCAGTATCTAATATAATGTGGTCATTCACATTGGCGATTGTCGCAATTGTAAGTGAGGCTCGTTTCAGCTCAGCGTTCATATTGTTAGATGCGATATCCAGCTGCTGAACAACTTGATCAACGGACCTTTGAATTAATGATGTTGAATAATACTTATAAAATATGGTGATAAACAGGATGAATGGAACAATGATAATCAATACAAAAGTTCTAATAAAATGTCTCGTAATCCCTTTATCTCTATGCCTGAACATAGATACCCTCCAAACTAAGTCAATTGAGTTTAATAGAAATGACAGATATGCTAATAATAATAATAATGCAAAGAAGATCACCTACTATAATGCACATATGTAATACGTGAAGATATTTGGATTATCACATAAGGATTTGACCGTCTTCGGATAAGTCGGTCTCCTTTTCTTCCGCATCAACATAATTGCATTGTAATCAATCTGATCTCAAATCAACATCCGCAAAATCCGTAGTTTTTTATATTTTTTTACTATTTGTATAACTCTTGTAACTCATATTTTTAATACATTCTCTAAATTCTACTAGCTAACAAAAAAACAGTTTTGCAGTGCACCTCCAATTGTTAGACACTACTAGACGTCTCCTAATGAAACAGCCACTATCTTTGGAATCTCTTCGCCAGATCTAATACACAGATAGAGATTGCAGATGAGTAGACAATGTATAAACTCCCTGCAATCAAAGAAACAAGCACCGGCTGAAAGCTCTGTACAAGCGTTACAAGCAGAATTAGCGTATTGCGTATAGAAAATGTCTACTTTCCCACATAAAAAAACACACCAGCCATCATGCGGACTGGTGTACTATGGTGGAGGCGGACCATGGCTGTGCAGATCCACAATTCTAAGTACTGATAACCAAGCGCCATCAGACGACAGGATTTGGAGTTCATTGCCGCAAAGCACATAAATTCCACTCCGACCGGCCTGACCAACCCAACAGAAAACAACTCCTGCAGGTACTTAAAGATTGCAACATTATCGGGATCATAACCTGCTTCTATGTCCTCATACGTTGGGTCAAGTGGATTTTCATACTCTGGAACGGGGAAATCGTGTTTGATCTCCCTAACAACATCGACCGAAATTGGCGGTATTACTCCTTCATACCAATCCAATCACCTTCTGTATTTATGTAATAGATATAAGTTATAAACAGACCATTAGCCGAGTAACGAATCCGCAATATTATACATGTAATACAAACCAAACAATATGCTGATTACTCCCATCATACGTGTTAGCATTGTATTCATACTTCTATTTTTAGAACTCATGACAAATGGTATCCCGATAATCGTAGTGAAGATAAGCATGCCAACTACCGTACCTGCACCGAAGAACAGAATATATTGTGCTCCTTTCCAAAGGGTATCTACCATAGACATTGTCAGAAGCACCATAGCCGCACTTCCCGCCAATCCATGGATAAACCCAATGAAAAGCGACTTTATATATGACAACTCCCCTTTCTGCAGTGCGCTTTGCGAAGATGTATGCTTACGAAAAAAAACAATGTTGCTTACGCCAAGATACACTAGCATGATGCCAACTAAAAATTCTAAGGAAAGAGCCCAGTTTTCCGAGATGGAGTTTTTCATCATGATCAATAATAGTCCAACCACAAACAACGTGGCGGTGTGACCGATTCCCCAAAACACACCAGCGAGTGATGAACGCCATATTTTTTTGCTTCGGCTAGCAATGGTTGATACGGCGATAATATGGTCCGGTTCAATGGCATGTTTGATGCCTAGTAAAAAACCGACACCCAGTATGGATAATAAGCTTAACTCCACTTAACGACCCCCTCCGCTATTTTTCTAATCCGACACAAATAACACTTCACTAGGCTATTAGTATTCAATCCCTAATATTCTGAGAACACGAAAAAGAGGTAGATCGCATCCATTCGATGCTGATTTACCTCCACGTCTAACATATTCAATATTTGCGAAAAGAGACGGGTTGCTTCTCGAACCACTCCTTGCGAATCTCCCGATGACAGCTTTCAAATATGCTCTCGATTGCTTGCGTTGAGAACGCCAGTATCCTTAGTGTAAACCCTGTAATCGCAAGCATGGATAAACCTAATCTGACTTGTTCTTGTCCTACATTCAAGCTTTCATACAACTGATCAAGGAATTTCGGAGTTGCCTGCTCCCCAAGTACAATCATCGATCCATAATGAGTGTATCCCTCCAACATACCGATTCCCTGTACATTCGTAACTCCAGGGCAAAGACGGATATGATCGAATACGACCAAATCATTATCCAAATAAATCTCCGTTTTGAGCTTAAGGGTGTCGTAACGAAATAACGATCCATCAGGGGCCCATCCTGGCGTTATCAACTCTGTATAGAGCAACGTTGCCCCTGATTCCATTCGGATGACGGTTGTTTGCTCATAATGAGCATCTTGATAAGCAATAATATTATCAGGGAAATACTCCAGAACACTTCCTCTTGCTAAATAAATATCCGTCTCTTGGGTAACCGGCTCCCCTCGGCTTCGAAATATTTTCGTAGAAGATAAGGTTGTAAGAAGAAGCTCCGCTTGCTCGGCTAGACGAATTTCCGCTTTGTAGCGATCTCCGCCCGCATACCCTCCGCCTAGACTGACCATGTAACAACAAGGCTGTCCGCTTTGATCGAGATAAATAGGCGGGTTCACCTTCCAGGCTCCTTGCGAATACACTTCCGATACAATCGTTTTCTCTTTCTGCTTGCATACTTCAATCAACAAATAACCGGTTAGTTCTGACATCCGTTTAATCCATCCAGCAAAGCGTTCTTTCTAATCCATTCTATTACTTTTGGCAGTCCATAGTCTTCCTTTAAATTAGTAAAAATATAAGGTTTATTGCCGCGAAACGTTTGGGTATCCGCCTCCATCACATCAAGTCTAGCTCCAACATAGGGCGCCAAATCTATTTTATTAATAATAAACAGATCAGACTTGATCATGCCTTGGCCGCCTTTGCGCG
Source organism: Paenibacillus sp. J22P15 (assembly GCF_056269345.1). Lineage (NCBI taxonomy): Bacteria > Bacillati > Bacillota > Bacilli > Caryophanales > Paenibacillaceae > Paenibacillus > Paenibacillus sp. J22P15. The sequence goes on along the minus strand of NZ_JBWDNT010000013.1, from coordinate 63,777 downwards.
GAATTTTCTCCCCTTGGGCCACATCAATAATATAGATGGAAAAATCGACAAGCTCTGGACTAAAGGTTGCCGCCAAATTATCGCCACCGCTTTCCACAAATATCATTTGCACATCCGAATGCCTTTGCTTCAGTTCTTCTATAGCTGCAAAATTCATCGATGCGTCTTCTCGAATCGCAGTGTGAGGGCATCCTCCGGTTTCAACGCCAATGATTCGATTCTCTGGCAACACGCCATTTATCACTAAAAACTTAGCATCCTCTTTGGTATAGATATCATTTGTAATAACCGCCATACTAATCTCATTATGCAAATAACGTGTCAGTTTTTCTACGAGCAATGTTTTCCCTGCCCCAACAGGACCTCCCACTCCGATTCGGATCGGTTCCATGACTGCCCCTCCTTCTACCAACCTTTGTATTAAGACATAAAGAGACGAATATTCAACCTTTCATGTCTCATTTGAGATAATTCCAGACCCGGTGACGTGATTCCGAAATCTTTCGGGTCTAATTGTTGAATCCGCTCCATCGCTTGGTACAGCGGAGACTGCAACTCCTGAATAATTCGTTGTCCTTCCGTCTGTCCAAGAGGTATTGCTCTAACACCATTCTGAATCAAACTCACGATGGAAGCATACAAGTACGAAACAATCGCAGTCGATTTGCGAATGTGTAAATGATGGGTGATCACTGCAAATACGATCGACGGATGCCCCCAGCATTGCTTATCTTTTATTCTTTGATGATATTGTAGTAGTGTTGGGCAAGTATACAGTTCCATACCGAGGTGCAGCATTCTCTCCGCAATCCTCTTATTTCCTTCACGCGTCTCCCGAGCCAGATTCTGTACACTGATCTTGCGATCCAGAGCCCAGACCCCTTCCATATTGCCTTCCTCAAGTGCTTCATAAGTCAAACGACTGGCAAGTCCATCTGTGTAAACAAGCTGCTCCATAACGTAAATCTGTAGCCACTCTAAAAAAGTTTGCTTGTTCATTACTTGCTCGTCTTGGACATACGTTTCAAGACCAAATGAATGACTGAACGCCCCTGTCGGCACACTTGAGTCACACCATTGAAAGAGCGACAGTAAAGAAAGATTAGTGTCTATGTTCAACATGTCGGAATGCTTTCCTCACGGTCATCTTCTCACGGGAACACGAAATCCCCTCTTTTTGTAAGAGCTCCTCAACCAAATAATCATATTGGATCAACATCTGATCGCCTTCAAATTGAGCTGGCAAATGTCGGTTTCCCAGCTTATGGGCAACTTCGCCCATCTCCTGCATCGTACGCGGATGAATAACGAGTACTTCATCAGGTAATACATGAATTACAACCAATGAATGATCATCCATAAAGAGTACATCTCCATGGACAAGCTCCTTTGAATGTCCAAGAGAAATCCCTAATTCTTTGCCATGATCGGTAACAACCCGTTGAATCCGTTTAACTAAATCATCACTTTGCAAAAACACCTTTTCCATATGACGACTATTTCTTTGTTCCTCACTAAGACTCTCAATATGAGTGACTACTTGATTGATTATCACAAAACTTCACCTCAAAATAGAAAATAACGCTGTGCCATCGGTACGACATCAACTGGTTCGCAAGTGATCAATTGTCCATCTACCTTAACCTCAAACGTTTGTGGATCAACATCAATTGATGGGGTTTCTCCATTTAACTTCAGATCCTTCTTGGTAAGGTTGCGAATACCGAATACCGGAAGCACCTGTTTTTGTAGCCCCAGCTTTTCCTTAATACCCGCCTCATATGCGGCCTTGGATACGAACGTGATTGAACTGTTATATAGTGCTTTGCCTAATGTAGCGTACATGGGGCGGAATAAAATCGGTTGTGGAGTAGGGATTGCTGCATTCGCATCACCCATAACGCTGTATGCGACAAAACCGCTCTTCATAATTACCTCTGGTTTCACTCCGAAAAATGCCGGATGCCAGAGCACTAGATCAGCCACTTTCCCTACTTCAATGGAGCCAACATAGGAAGAAATGCCGTGCGCAATCGCCGGGTTAATTGTATATTTGGCCACATACCGCTTCACTCGGTTGTTATCGCCGACCCCTTCATCCCCTATCATTTTCCCTCTTTGCTTTTTCATTTTGTCCGCCGTTTGCCAGGTACGAGAAATAACTTCTCCAACACGGCCCATCGCCTGAGAGTCGGAACTCATCATGCTAAACACACCTAAGTCTTGCAAGACATCTTCCGCTGCAATCGTTTCCTTCCGAATGCGTGAATCAGCAAAGGCCACATCCTCTGGAACCTTGGGACTAAGATGATGGCAGACCATCAACATGTCTAAATGTTCTTCCACGGTATTAATGGTGTATGGCTTCGTCGGATTCGTAGATGCAGGGAGAATGTTAGGTAAGGCAGCCATGGTAATCATATCGGGCGCGTGGCCTCCCCCAGCACCTTCCGTATGAAACGTATGAATCACCCTACCATCAATCGCTTTTATGGTGTCTTCAACGAAGCCGAATTCATTTAGTGAATCGGCATGAATGGCCACCTGAATGTCAAACTGGTCTGCCACGTGCAACGAATGGTCGATGACGGAAGCCGTTGCTCCCCAATCCTCATGGATTTTTAATCCAACTACACCAGCCAGAACCTGCTCGACCAACGCCCCTTCTGAGGATGTACTTCCTTTCCCGAGGAGTCCTACATTGATCGGCAACCCCTCCATCGCCTCAAGCATACGATGGATGTTCCACTCTCCGGGGGTACAAGTCGTCGCCTTCGATCCTTCTGCTGGTCCAGTCCCTCCCCCTATCATCGTAGTAACACCTGAAGTTAAGGCTGTTTCCACCTGGTGTGGGTTAATAAAGTGTACATGCGTATCAACCCCGCCAGCAGTTACAATCAATCCCTCACCAGCGAATATTTCCGTCGTAGCCCCGATGATCATATCGATGCCATCCATAATGTACGGGTTCCCACTCTTGCCGATCCCCGCAATTTTACCATCTCGGATTCCGATATCCGCTTTATAAATACCTGTATAATCCAAAATAACGACATTAGTTATAACAGCATCCATCACGCCATCCGCCCGCGTTGCGGAAGGATGCTGCCCCATACCGTCACGGACCGATTTCCCCCCACCAAATTTGCATTCATCGCCATAGTGGGTGTAATCTTGTTCTATTTCAATGAAAAGATCTGTATCTGCTAATCGGATCGCATCTCCTGTAGTGGGTCCAAACATATCTGCATATTCTTTTCTAGTTAAACGCAGACTCATGGGATGCCTCCTTATTTATCTAAATTACCATCTGTTTTATTGTTCAATCCATACACCCGACGTTCCCCTGCCAATGCAACAAGATTCACTTTTTTGGTATCACCTGGTTCGAAACGAACAGCGGAACCTGCTGGAATATCTAGTCGCATGCCATGAGCCTGCTTCCGGATAAATTGTAGGGCGCTATTGACCTCATAGAAATGATAGTGGGAACCAACTTGAATAGGTCTGTCTCCTATATTCGTCACTTCTAATACGTCTGTCTCTCTACCTTCATTGCAAATGATGTCACCTTCTCGCAATACATATTCACCGGGCTTCATTACGAGCTCCCCCTTCCATCTCATGTCTTATTTGATAGGATAATGGACTGTAACGAGTTTCGTTCCATCGGGAAATGTAGCTTCTACCTGAATATCATGAATCATTTCCGGAACGCCTTCCATCGTATCTGCTGCGGTTAGAATCTTTGTTCCATCTCTCATTAACTGGGCTACGGTACTACCTGCACGAGCACCTTCCAAGATCTCATATGTAATCAAAGCTACCGCTTCCGGATAGTTTAATTTAAGCCCTTTTTCCTTCCTCCGCCTAGCAAGATCAGCTGCGACGACGATCAACAGCTTTTCTTGTTCACGTTGCGTAAGCTTCATCGGACTCCCCTTTCACAACTTTCATGTCCAACTTATTCCCATAGATTGAAAATCTTATACAACATCATCTCATTTCACTGTCCAATGGATGATACTCAGCCATTAGTTGATGAACCCTTTCTTCCATCTGTTCTTTATGATGGTCTTCCGGTATTGGATGAAACCAATAAATCTCTCCGCCATCGTAGTGACCGGGATAATCAATACCATCCTTGCCTGCTGTGAAATGCCAATGACTGTTCACCGTATCATCCAGAGATACTTTCACATCAAACTTCTCGAACAAGGTCATCGTCTCCATTCTCGTTCTATAATCTAGGTAACACTTTCTTCATACTGATAAAAATCCATGTCACTATGACAAACGGCATCGTTAGTGCTGGGAGTCCATAAGGAGCCATCCAATGACTAATGCTTGCTGTAATGGGTACAGTTATCATCGCTGCAATGACCCCTGTCAAAGCAGGGGCGCTATGACGGTCCGCATAAACCTCGGATACGGCCACAATCGTCAAGACTGCATTATACCCATACATTCCCATATTTAACAAAGAAGTTTCTGCTCCTAATCCATATGCCGTTAACCAAGAAATGAATATCCCCGCAACAGCATAGAGTCCCAATCGCCAACCTGCCCACATTATTCCGAGTAATATAAGGATCGCAGAATATACATTCTCCAAGAAATAGATTTGACTAATTCCATAGATTAAACCTCTTAATTCAATATGACCTCCTGTTTGCAGTTTCCCTTGAGAGAGATCCTGCTGAACAAGATCAGGACTTAATTGAATACTTGTCATTCCGAAGGAGGCAAGCAGCACTAACCATGTCAGCAAGATATACGGAAATGTAAGTACCGGGATTCCCAAGCGATTCATCACATTCATCAAAGATGCTGTAAAGAGCGCGGCAATAGCAGCACCAGCTAAAGTGAATATCCACCTGTGGTCACCACTTAAATACAAAAATAATGCCATACCAGTTAATACCGAGTTATATCCAAATATCCCTTGATGGATGACCGTCTTATTAGCCCCGCTAACAAGAACTATCCAAGTTCCAATGATGGATGAACCCAATGTGACAAGACCTAGCGAAACTGATGTAATCATAATCGCGATTAGAACAATCAGTCCTGTAATCGCATTATCAATCAATAACACCTGTGAAATTCCTTTTAGAGTTGCTGAAATAAAAGTTACAAGTGGATTCCTACTCCATATATGAAGCTCTTTGTTTTGAATTAGGATCACCTCTTAACGAGTTATTTCACTTATGTCTTATTTAGGTTATTCTTTACTATTTAAACATAATTATACTTACCATCATGTGGACTCGAGTTCCAAATGTATGATATTGAGCTTGCTACTCTTTCATAACAGGCAATGTTATGAAGTTGAATAATGTTCCAAATTTATTATAATAATGAAGAAGGATAATCAAAGAAAGTAAACGTAATAAAAGATTTAAGTAAGTCAACAATTAGGAGGAAAGCATGGGCAGATTAGTTCATTTCGAAATTCATGTAGATGACATGGAGCGTGCTAAGAAGTTTTATGGAGAGATATTTGGATGGAAATTTGAAGATTGGAGCGGTTATGCTGGTATGCCTTATTTTGGAGCTGTGACTGGCGATGCAAATGAGCCTGGAATTAACGGAGCTTTAATGCAGCGTCAAGGTGTTTCCCCAAAACCAGGCCAGCCTTTGAATGGCTATTCATGTACAATGGGAGTGGAAGATTACGATTCTACTCACGCAAAAATTGTTAATAATGGAGGCCAGGTTGCATTGCCGAAATATGCACTGCCTGGAATGGCGTGGCAGGGGTATTATATTGATACTGAAGGAAATATTTTTGGTATTCATCAGCCAGATGAGAACGCAAAATAGAATTTTTCCAATATGTAAATCCAGAGTATCCATATAGTTGCTGTAAATAGATAACTATCAACAATCAGGTACTTTCCTTCAATAGGAAATTTGTCGAAAATATCGCCAAAAAACCTGCAATTTATGCGGGTAAGAACAGCTTGAACACGTAAACCGACCACTGAAGAACTAAGAGAACTGCTTGAGGGCTGGGAACACGGATTTGCATTAAATATAATGGCAACTGGACTCATGTTCGGGAACATAACAAAGCCGCCCTTTGGCGGCTTTTTGTTGTTATTGCATTTATCTTGGATGAACGAAATACATAATCTGGAATCAATAAGATAATATACTGCTTTATTTGCCACAACGAAATGATTTCACAAGTTCGTTTTGAGTGAAGCGGTGAGCGGCTACCAAGTTGCCTTTCTTGTTTTTGCCCCATGCGGAAACCAGCACGCGGTTGCAATTGGTAGTGATACTGACTTCGAATTGGACTAAGTTGGCCACATTCAGCTCTACAAATCCTGATGACCCAGCAGCAAGCTTAAGGGTTCTTGTAGCTTTAAGAATCTTCTTACCGTTAAGGGCAAATAGTCGAATCTTTACCGTTGCAGACTTCTTGCCGTTATTGAGTGCCTTTACGAATATGGTTCTGGACGCCCCAGGCACCCCCGCTTGGCCTATTGCATTTTCGACGGGACCTGTTGAATAGTTAATACGAACGCTCATTATGAATCAACTCCTTCGTTTGATAGTTTTATAATATGAAACTTCAAGGAACTGGCTTGTACATAATCCCAGCTACGTAAGCACATTTAATATAAAAAAGGACATGTATTCTACGAGTGTAGAATACATGTCCTTACTACTTCTTCTTCTTCCCTCCACCAATCAATGCGAACCCTCCCGTACGTTCGCAATACAACGGCTGCCGTAATGGTTAGCCGTTTTCTTTTGCCTCAGGATTACTAATTTCACTTTGATTAATAATGGTGATCTTCAAAAAGTCTAATTCTCATTATTTTTTCATGTGAAGCATGTACAATAACATGCATGGTGATGATAAAAGGATTAATAGATGAAAATTCTTCTAGTGTAGTCCCGGCCACTCCACCTGCTCTTACTGTCACAACAGAGTAGGAGAGATAGCTCTCCGAGCAAACTCGGTGACTGATTCGAGTATTTGTGAAACAGAATGTTGTTGGCAATTGTGGAGTGTATAAAAATTTTTAAAAGGAGATAGAAAAATGGAAAATATCAAAACAAATGAAACTAAAAGCATGTTAAACAAAGTTCCCGAGATAACCCTTTATTTCTGGATCATAAAAATCTTATGTACCACAGTCGGTGAGACTGCAGCTGATTTCCTGAACGTCAATCTTGGTTTTGGTCTGACTGGTACCTCCATTGTAATGGGAGCCTTGTTACTAGTTGCGATGTTCCTTCAATTTAAGGCGAAGAAATATATACCGGGCATTTATTGGTTGACAGTATTCTTAATAAGCATCTTTGGAACACTTGTTACAGACAATCTGACAGACAACATGGGTATACCTCTTGAAGTGAGCACTATATTTTTCAGTGTAGTCATGGTGTTGACCTTTGCCTTATGGTTTGCCAAGGAGAAAACGCTCTCTATTCATTCAATATTCACTAAACGTAGGGAAGCCTTTTATTGGTTAACAATCCTTTTCACATTTGCACTTGGTACGGCGTCTGGAGACCTGATGGCAGAGAGCCTTGGCCTTGGTTACCTAGCTACAGGTGTCATAGTTTGTGCGGTAATTGCCTCCATGACAGTCGCTTGGCGACTGGGGCTTGATTCTGTATTAGCATTCTGGATTGCCTATATTATGACGCGTCCTTTGGGTGCTTCGTTGGGGGACCTCCTTTCACAACCGCAAAATAACGGCGGGTTGGGATTAGGTGCAACTGTTACAAGCGCAATATTCATTTTAGCGATTCTGCTGATAGTAATTTTCCTTTCTGTCACCAAGCGGGATTTGATCACCCCATCAAGAAAGGCAGTAACTGATACAAAACGAAATTCCGTTTTCTGGCAAACTGCGGTGGTTGTATTTGTACTGGTGCTCGCAGCCGGAACAGGCTATTTTTGGCGTCATGCTACGCTCCAAGATGCCTTACCACAAGGGAACTCGTCTGGCTCCGTCACACAAGCCTTCCCGCAGGGTGATATATCTAATTTCCGCAAAATTTCGGAAGATACACTAAGTCTAGTGCAAGCAGGGAACTTGTCCGCCGCTAAGTCACGCGTTAGTGATTTGGAAACCGCTTGGGATACCGCTCAGGCTCGGCTCAAACCAATAAACAAGACGAAGTGGACAGCGATTGACAATTCCATAGATAAGGTATTGAGACAACTACGCGCTGCACATCAAGACGCTGAAGCATGTAAAACGGCGCTGGAATCCCTGCTAACCGTACTTAGCTAATTTATTCGATGCTAAAAAAGCTGATTTTGTACTAGCTGGGCGGAAATAATATAGAACTTTAAAGCCGGTAACCCAAATAATATAGGGGATACCGGCTTTTTGTATAGCGCCGCAACAAACCTCTTGTACTGAAAATTGTGTTCAGCAGACCGTGCGAGGCCACCTGCACCTCAGACGGCAAGAGTAGGATCGGCCTTCGTGATATCATGCGCTGAGCAGGGCTGTCCTCTCAGGGATTGGGTGGAGAAGTTTCGAGTCACAGGCGCAATACATGGGAAAATTACTTAATGAAATGAAAGTGTTTAATTTGACCTTTTTATTCGCTCATAAAGCATATCTGGCGTAATATCGGAACTGCCAGCATTAATTCTCGGAATCTCCATTTTATTTATATTTCGTTTAGCCAAAGCTGGTTTAGTTGTAAAACCATAATGAATACCCGATTCGAGCATCATTGGGAACAATGACTTTGCATAGAGACCATAAGGATAGCTTATACTGTCCGGTTTCTTCACTCCCGCTTTTTGCAGACGCTTAACGCAGGCTGCAGTATCCTTATAAATTCGTGTTTTATACACGGTTTTCGCTTGTTTTCCATCAGACTTTTTATTTACATACGTTAATGTGCTTTTGTGACCGACTTTCTGATGTAATTGATGGGTGTGGCATTGAATATCGATGTTTGATGACTCGTTCATCATCTTCTTAACCTGACCATAAGTTAAATGCGATAAATACTGCGGCGGTTTCTCGAAATAACTGGTAATCGAAAAATTAACAGCTGGAATAGATAATTCCTTCAAAATAGGATAAGCCGCCTTGTAAAAACTTTCATAACCATCATCAAATGTAATAAGCACTGCATTATTCGGAACATCGCCACCTTCTAAATAGCGGCGAAAATCATCAAGTCGAATGAAATGGAATCCTTTGCTCCTTAAATAAATAAGCTGGTCTCTAAATAGCATCTTGGATATGGTCGAAGAACTGGAGTCATGATCACTAACATGATGGTACATTAGAACGGCTACTTTATTGTTGTACCCATCAGTTGTACGTTTAGCTGAGACAGAGGAGGAGCTTATAATAATAAGAAAAGTCAAACTAATCATGAACATCATTCGTAGAATGAATTTCATTTTGACTATCTGCTCCTTTCTTTATTCAATCAGCTGCTTCTGAAACGTTAGCCAATCGTTCTACCTGGTCATAGTCATAAGTTCCGCAAACTTCAAGCAATCATACCTGGTAAAAGTAACTCTATACTGATGATGAAGCAGTTTAATACCGCTCCAATGTAAACCTGTTTATACACGCACCAAAAAGAAACAGTCACCCGCATCCTGCATAAGCGGTTTACTGTCCCTTTTAACGTTTAGCTTGATTGGCATGTGGCGATAACCCTTTCATAAATGATGGGTCTATCCCAATGGGCTGACTACTTGTTTCTTGGTAAATAAATACTCATTTCCGTACCGACTCCTTCTTCGCTTTGAACCACTATTTTCCCATTATGTTCTTCTACAATGGTTTTGGCGATAGGCAATCCCAGGCCGGTTCCTCCTGTTTTACGTTGTCTGGAATTATCCACTCTATAAAAGCGTTCGAAGATGAGAGCAATCGACTCCTTCGGAATACCGATGCCATAATCCTTTACTCGAATTTCAATTTCCTTATCCGTAAAGTTTATGATTAGCTCAATTTTCTCTTTACTGTATTTCAAAGCATTATCCAATAAAATAAGGATTAACTGCTTAATTTTCAAGTGATCTACTATTATGATCGGATCCTGTCCACTCGTAACAACGATTATGGAGCGTTTATGCAATTTTTTTAACAGCGATGCGGATTCAGTACAACATTCTACTAGATTAAACGACTCAAGCTCCAGCTTAGACCCGTGCTGCGATGAAGCCAAAAACAAAAGCTGCTCTGTCATTTTTCTCATCCTTTTGGATTCTTCATAAATCGATTCAATGGATTCCCGTTGAATACTCTCATCCTTCGTCCCCCAACGACGAAGCATATTAGCATAACCTTCAACAATAGTGAGTGTCGTATTTAATTCATGGGATGCATCCGATACAAATTGCTGCTGTTTAACAAAGCTTTCTTCAAGGCGAATGATCATACGATTAAAGGTTTCTGACATTTGATTGATTTCATTATTGGAATGCCCTGTTAAAGGTATTCTTTTGAAGCTGAGGCTTCTTTCAATTTCCCGTATCGTAATGATGCAATTGGAAATCGGCTTTACAATGGTTTTGGCTAATAACGAGCTTCCTAGGAAGCTTAGAATAACTGCCCCCCCAGTTGTAAGGAGAAGAATCATAATAAGTAAATCCGTACTTGAATCCAGCGTCTCCATATTTTCAATCATCTCAAATGTGCCAACGATCACATTATTCGATACAATGGGTTCACGAACGATGATAATCTTATGTTCAGCTTCTTCCTTGAGCTGGCCTACTTTCTGTTTACTAAATTGAGCAGGCGGAAGTTCCTGCTTCTCTTCATCGTAAACTTCAGCTACAAGTTCGGAGTTCGAATTAATAATTCTTATTGTTGTATCTTCAGGTAAAAACATCTTTAGCTGATGTGACTGTACATTGTTCATAAGAGCAACAGGACCAATCTTTTCGATCATTTGCTCTGCTTTATTATGGAGTGATTCAATTTCATTTTGTGTAGCAATTTTGATAAATAAGAAATAAACGGTCAAATCTACAGCAATCAAAATGCAAATGACCAAGACAGAAGTTAACAGCGTGATTTTTTTTTTAAGCTTCACGTGTTTTCCTCCCGTATACAATAGCCTACTCCGCGAATGGTTTGAATCAGCTTTACGGGGAAGTCATAATCAATTTTCTTGCGAACATATCTTACATACACATCCACAATATTGGATTCACCATCAAAGTCATATCCCCAGACATGTTCAATAATTTGCTCCCGATCCAGAACGTTGTTTTTATTTTCCATTAAAAATAAAAGAAGCTCATACTCCTTTGGTGTAAGCTCAAGTTGATGGCCAGCCCGTATGACAATCCTGGTTTTCTTATTAAGCGTAAGGTCAGCGATTTGAAATTCTTCTTTTCTTTCGGCACTGCTTGAAGAAGCATCTTCCGCTCTACTGCGCATACATGCTCGCATCCTAGCTAATAATTCTTCAATTTCAAACGGCTTCGTAATGTAATCATTGGCACCTAGATCTAATCCGCTTACTTTGTCCGGAGTTGTATTTCTTGCTGTAAGCATAATAACAGGCGTAGTCATATCTGCATTCCTTATTCTTCTTAATACTTCTATACCTGTCATTTCAGGGAGCATGACGTCCATGAGTATTAGATCCCATGACACAGCTAACGATTTATCGAGTGCCTCCCTGCCATTCATAGCGGTTTCAGTTAAATAACCTTCATGTGTAAGCTCTAATTGTAATAATCTTGCTATTTTCTCTTCGTCTTCTACGATCAGCACGCGTTTTCCCACTAATTGGCACTCCTATTCAACAGAACATATAATCCTTCTTATTATGCACGATAAACGCTAGAGATAAAAAACAATTTATGCTTCATTAAAAAATAAGACCTAAGCAGAGCATGCTTAGGTCTTATTCAAGTATTAGTCGTTTTCAGGAAGGATTGATCCCGTAGCCGCGTCAACATTTAACTCCTGTTTCTTGCCGGATTTATCCTTAACTGTAATGTTGTAAACGAGGCTGCCGTTTTCATTTTCTAATTTAGCTTCTAGAACATCACCTGGAAATTGTTTTTTTGCAATCTCAATGCTTTGATCTTTTGTAATTTTAGCTGCTTCAGCTGTCACATCTTCATCATTGTCGTCTTGACCTTCTTGATCGTCGTTTACTTCCGCGTCATTGTCGTCTTGTCCTTCTAGATCATCGTTTACTTCCGCATCATTATCGTCTTGTCCATTTTGATCGTCGTTTACTTCCGCATCATTGTCATTTTGACCATCCGCTGCTTCAATATCGTTATCAGTCTGAGATTGCGTTGCAATAGCAGCTTGTGAATCCGCATTAGCTGATGGAAGTAGAGCAGCACCTGCCACGCCTCCACCGATCAATGCGGCTGTAAGTGCAAATAACATAATCTTTTTATTCATTATTTGTTCCTCCTAAATGATTTGTTTTGCTTACAAGAACCATTGTAAACGAAACATCTGAGAGTTTAGGGAGATTTAGATTAAAAGTTCATGAGAATGCCGGTCACGATAAAATAGAATATCGGGGAACTTCTTTTCTTAGGAAGAATGATTTTCTCTACTGGGATCATGACATTGTGGATTTTGGAAAGACTAAAAAGAAAAACCACAACCTAAAAGGAGAAAGACTCATGTTGCAGCAGAAGCTTTTATGGTTCATTGCCCATTATGGCTATATAGGCATTTTCGGTGCCTTGGTGGTTGGTATAATAGGCTTGCCAGTGCCGGACGAGATCTTAATGACGTTTTCGGGATACTTAATTTCGAAAGGTAAACTTCATTATTTTCCGACAGTTACTGTTTCGGTATTAGGTAGCTTTATCGGCATGTCCATCAGCTATTTTATTGGACATAAATTCGGGTATCTGCTTTTAGAAAAATACGGGCGTAAAATTCATATCACGAAAGAGAAGTTAGATAAAACACAACACTGGTTTAAGCGGTTTGGTAAATTCGCGCTCACTATCGGATATTTCATTCCGGGAGTTCGTCATTTAACGGCTTACAGCGCCGGGATCAGCAAATGGTCTTATCGAAGCTTTAGTCTGTATGCAGCGCCCGGAGCCATGCTCTGGGCTGTTACATTTATCACTTTAGGTACGTACTTAGGAGAGCATTGGCGTGTCGTTACCGAAACCTTACATCGATGCCTTCTGATTCTTGTCGTTATTTTGATTGTTGTTGGACTAGCTCTATGGTATTTAAGAAAGGCTAGAACTAAGAAAATGTTGGTAAAGTGAGCAATCCATAAACTCCATTTATACCAATTATGAAAATGAACCATTATATTGAAACTGGGAAATTTTTTTGTAATTAAAGGAGAATGCAATTCTATAACAAGAGGTGACGAAATGGAATCATTGTCTCAACCATAAAAGAAAAAGCTTTTCGCCATGAATCCAGTCACTGTAGTTCTAGGGCTTGTTAGTTTATTTACCGATCTTTCCAGTAACATGATTGTTCCCATACTGCCGCTGTATCTAACGACTGTACTACATGTGCTGATAGAATTACACAACTAGCCCCATCCATATATCGCTATATGATATGGGGCTGAAGCGAACCAACATCTCTATAAATTATTTACTAGAAGCAGCTAACCACTCTTTAAACTGTTTCTCATATTCTGCAACAACTTTGTCCAAGCCAGCAGATTTCATCTTCTTAATAGCTTCTGGAAATACTTCATCATAGTCCAACAAACCCAGCTTAATTGGCGACATGCTCGTCTTCAGCTCAGTCATGCAATTCGCATATTCAACCGCAACCGAGCTTGCATCAAAGTTAAAGCCTAATGCAATACTGTTAACGGCATCATCAGCAATCTTCGTTCTCATTTCAACAAACATCGGATGTGTGTCTGTATCCCAACGGCTCATTTCCAAATTGCCCAGCATCCAGGAAACTAACTGATAAGTAGGTGAGCCATTATCATCTTTCTTAAGAATTTCCATACTGTTCTTGCCTTTACCTTTCCAATGCTCTCCCTCAATACCGTACAAGACAAGATCATAGTTCTCTTGACTGCTAAATACCCAATTCAAAAATTGTACTGCTGCTTCAGGATGCTCAGAAGTTGCCGAAACACCATTCGAGTTACGGACACCATACGGTCTAAAAAGCTCTTGTTCATTCAGATAGTAAAGCTCCAATTCTGCACCTGGTACATCTTTAGCTAGCTTCTTCGAGCCAGCAATACCTTCGCCTTCACGATACAGCATGCGGCCTTTCGACTCTTCGCGGGAAGCAACGTCAACAGGCTGTGTCAATATATCCGGATTAATGAGGCCACGTGTATAAGCTTCACGGAAATAATTCGCATCCTTCTTGAACTCGTCTGTTTCCAGCCAGGATTTCACATTGCCCTGCTGATCGATATAGATAAGATTCTGGAATACGGTGAACGGATACGTATCATACGTTGTATGCAAGTATCTAGCTGGTTCATCAGGCAGTACCTTAATGTACACATTTTTATTTACATCCGGCCAATTTTTTTGGATCGTTTCCGCTGCATTCATCAACTCTTCTGCCGACGTGGGCGGAGTTAAATTATTTGCATCTAGCAGATCCTTACGGAATGTAACCATCCCTTCCGAATAAGCGGTATCGAGCCAGAAGTTTGGAACAAACATCGTTTCCCCCTTTACCTTCGCAGAATCCCAGATCCATTCCGGCATACTCTTTTTCAGCTCAGGACCATACTCGTCCAAGTATTGATCGATAGGAATGATTCCGCCGTTACTAGCAAGCACATCTGGCGTCTTCATATCATGCATAATATGAATAAGTTCAAATTCTTCACCTGTGGACATCATAAGATTCGTCTTCTGATCCCAAACGTCCCAAGGAATGTATATCGCTTGATAGGTAAGGGCTAGTCCATCCGCTTCTAGCTTCTTATTAATAGCTTCCTCTACCAGTGCCTGATCCTGTGGTGCTACACCAGGCATTACATAACGAACTAGCTTCTTCTCTTGATTGCTTACAGCATTTCCCGTTTGATCGTCGGCTGCTGCATTACTGTTCTCTTTATTGCTTGAGCATCCCGACAACATGGACATCACCATTACCAGACACGCAATTGCAAGGATAAAAGTTTTTCTTTTGTTCATAACATTTCCTCCCCTTTGTGTGATGTAGCTTGTTTCGGATTCATCATAATCGTTCTAGACCAGAATCGTACACTTTGAATATCAGCAATTTCTATAATCTCCTGCATTAATGCAGTACATAAATACGGTTCTACTTCAATTATTACGAATTAGGCTATTAAAGACAGGCTAGACCAATCTATTTAGAAAGACTCCAATAATCGCTGATTAGACATTTTGTTGGCGGCTAAGTAAGATTTCACTGCGATACTGTGCTGGTGAAATTCCGTATTTCTTCTTAAACAACGTATAGAAATAAGTGGTATTCAATATTCCGACCTGCTCACTAATGTACTGTGTAGAAGCTGTTGTTTCCGCTAACAGCTCCTTCGATTTTTCTAAACGAATATGTTTGAGATAATCGTTAAACGACATGCTGCAGTGCAGCTTAAACAATTTTCCCAAGTATCCAGGAGTCAATTGCACCTGCTGGGCCAATAACTCTAATGAAAGATCATTTTTAGCATAATTAACTTCTACGAAGCTAATCACGGTTTGAATAAGCTGTGCATTGCGATTATTGTTCTTCTCTTCGATCTGATTACAAATAGACTCACAAACCTTATAGAGATCCGTCTTCAATTCTGATATCGTTTCATAGGTAGATAGATCAAAGGCGATCTGTATAAACCGCTCAGACTCTTCCTTTGAGAGATACGACATCTCTTTAAAATACTTAAACAACGACACTAGCAGCTGATTCGTTGTAAATAGCGCTTGATGATAGCTACCTTCATGAATTCGATCGATAAACACTTCGAGCGCTTTCTCTATCTGCTCGCGTTGCGTCGACTGTATACTCTCAATTAACTGCTTCTCAATCGAAACAAGATATTCAAACTCACTATCATCATTGCCGTCTGTCTCACATTCGAAGATACGACCGTTTCCTTCAAAGAAACGATTATAGCTATTTTCTTTCGCAATCAGATACGATTGTCGAATCTGATCGCCCCCTTCAACTACTGGTCCAATACTTATCGTCAAGCTAACATTGAATATTCGTCTATTATTACTCTGTATCTGATCCAATAACACTAATAGCTCTGGTCCATAAAGCGGCTTCTCGATTGAGCTTACTATTGCAAACTCTTCATCTGAAATAACGACCACTTCTGCATCATTAAAGTCCGACATGATTTCTTGAGCAATATTATATATGCCGTATTGGATGATTGATTTATTTTTCACTCCATGCTTTGCTTCAAGCTTCTTTACCTCATCCAGCATCATCACAATTGAAACAAAATAAGGTCCCTTCAGCGACTCCTGGTAGCGTTTGACTAGATCCACTTGACTCCCATTTAGATAGCGAAACAGATGGCTCTTTTTAACAAGCTCTAATGCTGGCTCAAGATGGGAAACTTTATCATTAATCGTGGAATAGATCTGATCCAAAAATCGAAATTCATCTTGCTCCTTTCCTCTAACTTGCTTTGTAATATTCATGCTGCTGATCTTATCAAGCAGATTTTTGATGGGATTATACATCTGATTCGACAGCCAAATGGAAGCGATTACACTGATTGCAATCATAACTCCCGCAATAATTAATGTAATAACTTTAAGTGTACTAACATTACCAATCAAGTCTTCATAACGACTTACACTGACAAATACCCACTTAAGCTGAGGCGATTTAATGTAACTAATCTGACTCTTATGGCCATCCACCTGATCAATAAAACTCTCGCTGCTCGCATCACTATTTAATATTCTATTAATATATGGAACTTCGCTTAATGACTTGTTGAATAGACTACCGCTCGAATCCGCCAGGACACTCCCTTCGCTATCCAGAACCATCATCTGTTGCGAACTCGTATTTTGAAGCGATCCAATCAAATTTCGGATGTACTGACTATCGATATTAATAATAATGGCGCCATTTTGCGGCATTATTGAGGCAACGCCTGGACGAAGCACGAATGTCAGCACTTGATGAGTTGTACCGCTACCTGGATCTATAACTTCCCGTGGAATGTATTGCATATAGCTTGTATCAGGCCCATTTCGAATAGAGTCGATAATCTCCTGGTCATCTGTACGACTAATCCCTTTGTTGTTCATATATCGATCTGTTATGCCATTATAGATTCCAATATAGTAAATAAAGGAATAGGTAGATTGGATATCGCTCAATACCGTCACTGCTTCAAACTCTTTAATACGATTCAATTCCTTACCAAACATAGCCGATCGTACCGCCTTGTTATTAATCAGATGATTACCGATCTCATAGATCTGATCGTTTACAATGTCCGCTGCATAGCTCGTCTGTCTTAGCATCGATTCGGATATTTTGCCGACATCCTTCACCGTATTGTTGGAAAACAATATAAACATGCTAATACACAGCACTATGATCACCGCTCCCGTTAAAAATACCAAGCTTAGAAACATATGAGAATATGCGGAATGTCGAATCAGTCTGCGTTTAATCTTCATATTGCTTGCCACACCCTTCTTAATTATTTTACTTTAGCTATTCATAAGGATTTTCCCCTCAATACTATAGAATATTTTAATAACATAAAAGCTTAATCCAGCACTATTTTCAAAAAGTATAGAGATTCAAAAAAATTGAACAACCACTTTCTGCTTACTTTAAGCGATTTCGATAAAATCAAAGTTTACGCTCCTAACAAACAAACCTATGATTATGACATCAACAAGCAACCATCTATGAAGCATGAGGAAGGGAGTGTGCAACGAATGCAGAAAATATCATCCATATACCGTGAGTTGTGCAAAAATATTCAGTCTTATTCATTGGTATTACCCGCAGTACTGTACACCTTTATTTTTGGTTACCTAACATTGCCGTACATGGTAATCGCATTTCAGAAATTCAATTACAAGAAAGGCCTCTTTGGATCAGATTGGGTTGGATTTGATAACTTCAAGTTTTTCTTTGCCTCCGATCGCGCTTGGCAAGTCACCTTCAATACGATTCAAATCAATCTGCTTTATATTTTTTTCAGTACTGTATGTGCCATCTTTCTTGCCGTGATGTTCAACGAGCTTAGGAGCAAGCTGTTTGCAAAGATTACACAATCAACGATTCTCTTTCCTAACTTTTTGTCTTGGATCGTTATTAGCTATGTTATTTATAGCTTATTTGGTTCGAATGTAGGTATTGTCAATCAAGTATTAGAATGGTTCGGAATTGATGCGATCAATTGGTATTCTTCCCCACAGTATTGGATGCAAATATTAGTCAGTTCTGCGATCTGGAAGGATATCGGTATCTCCCTTGTTATTTATCTAGCAGCTATTACAGGGATCGACAGCACCTTATACGAAGCAGCCCAAATTGATGGCGCTAGCCGCTCGCAGCAAGTTCGTCGGATTACAATTCCACTGTTAATCCCGACAGTCATCATATTAACGCTGTTATCACTCGGAAAAATTATGTACGGTAACTTCGACATGATTTACGCCATTATTAAAGATAATTCGATGCTGTACTCCACTGTCGATATTATTGACACCTACGTATTTCGGACTTTACGTACAGTTGGTAACCCCGCTCAGGCGATGGCCATCGGTCTGTACCAATCCGTTGTAGGCTTTATTCTTGTATTCTCTGTCAACTGGCTCGTGAAGAAATTTAGTCCAGAAAATTCATTATTCTAGAAGGGTGGTGCTCTCGTGCAAAAAAGTAAATGGTTTGATCATGTAAACGTAGCGTTCCTCTCGATTATTTCGATTATGTGTATACTTCCTTTACTGCTCGTATTGATCGTATCTTTCACAGACGAGGTAGCAATCCAAGCCAATGGCTATAGCTTTTTTCCCGATAAATTATCGATTGATGCCTATAAAATGCTATTTGCTGGATCATCACCACTGCTTCAAAGCTATATCGTTTCCATTACAATTACGCTTATCGGTACCTTTACTGCTGTACTCATTACAGCGATGGCGGGCTATACTCTTTCTGTAAAGCATGTGAAATATCGCAACGGATTGTCTATGTTTTTCTTCGTTACTATGGTATTCAGTGCAGGACTTGTCCCTTGGTACATGATGTCCAATGCGTTAGGTCTAAAGGACAATATATGGGCACTTATCATTCCTTCACTCTTGTTTACACCGTTTAATCTCTTCTTGGTACGCAATTATATGAAGCAACTGCCGGATGCATTAGTGGAAGCAGCTAAGATCGATGGAGCAAACGACTATTACATAGCGTTTCGTATCTTTATTCCATTAAGCTTGCCAGTACTTGCGACAGTTACCTTGTTCTATGGAATCGGTTATTGGAACAACTGGTTTAATGCCATCATGCTGGTCAATAATCCAGACCTTTATCCGCTTCAATATATGCTATTTAAGCTGAATTCGGAAATCAACATGCTCCAGTCGCTGCAATCAACGATGGGAAACACCATGAATACAACATTGCCTAGCGAATCTGTGAAGATGGCTACAGCTATTATGACCATTGGACCAATCGTCCTTTTTTACCCGTTTCTGCAACGTTATTTCATACGCGGTTTACTAATTGGCTCGATTAAAGAGTAGTTGGACGATTAGCCCAACTATATTCTAACTACCACGCACCCGAAGAACACAAAAAAGCGATCTCATGAGGTCGCTTTTTTGTGTTCTTCGGGTGATTGTATTCGCTTCTATATGATTTTCATTCGACAATAGTTGCTAATTTATTCGCACAAGATGTGACAAATAATTTCTTCCATTGGGAATATAATACTATTAATATATTATCTCATTAGGAGAGACAACAGATGCCGAATTACTATTTCAAAGAAATATGGTCACCATTAAAATTAATCGGAATTCGTTTTTACCGTGATGACGAAGACCAAGTATGGATCAAAATACGATCTAATCCAAGACGACGTCTTAGAAGAGATTAATCAACTATCCAATCTATGCATGTAAAATACGACACTAAACGGAGCAGATCGGCATCTATGCCATCTCTCCGTTTTTTTGTGAGCTACCCTATTCAACAGTTACTGTCAACATTTATGAATGCTGCCAGTTAGCTTAATAAAAACAAGGAACAGCTGCCGCGGCAAACTGTTCTATATCAACTCAGTGCCTATAAGCGGTAACATGTTCCCATATCCCCTATTTAAATATCCAATATACTAAAGCTAAATCTTTATTATCCCATTTAGCCACCATTCTACATACTTAGTTACTGAAGGCGCGACCCACGTCCGGCTATCATTCTCATGGTTCCATACAAATACATCATCTTGCAAACTCCATTTCTAACCACTGGAAACCCAAATAAATCCCCAATACCACTTTCCGCAAAGAAGATTAGATTTCCATGTCAACCACTTCAAATGTGCTCTAACAGATTCATCATTTCTTCTTCCTGATGCATGAAGATTTTTCTTATATCCTGAAAATCAGGCATGGCCCTGTCTGTGACATCCAGCATGGCCACATGAAGCACTGCCTCATTTTCCTGGTCTATTTGCTCTGAGTCTTTAGCAAGGAAACTTATATCCACTGCATAGTTGATTTGCTCTGGATCAGAAACAATATCAGGATATAGATCTTCTTTTTTCCATAATTTAACTTCAACTTCTGCTCTTGACTCCCAAACACAGAGAAGCTGAACGTTTTCCTTTTTTAATAGCAATACCTTGTCTTCAAGAACCTCACAAGCCACTCCCAGCTCCAGAAACCAACGCTGAATATGCTTTTGCTGCTGACGCATACCACGTTCGATTTTATCCTTTACGATCCAACCCTTTGCTCTTGAAAAAACAACGGTTCGTTGATGACGACAGAACGTATATGCATCATGATACCCCTGAACAAGCATTCCCTTAGGGTTTGTTTCATACCGACTGATACAGACATCCGGACGGTAGACCCCCCATCGGTTTGCATACATCCTGTTGGGCTGGACCGCGGATCCGTGAACCAGCACTGTATTATGCGACTCCATGTTATACATAAAGCCGCGCAGGTCACTGTTCATGCGAATTTTATGGTACAATGCACCGGAATAGGGTTCACCGATAAACTGCTGGCCCCGAAGAATTATGATTAGTGAGAGCATGTCCATGTGGTTGTGACCGCAATCACCACAGTTTTCCTTGATAGACATGATAAAATAGTTGGAATCTCTCTTCCAACTGCTCCTGCTTGAAACAAAGCCAACGGTGTTATCGCAATAATCCAGCGAGGGCAGCTGTTCCTCCTTTACCGACTCCCCCCTCCTGACTGCCAAAACTGCTGCAGGCAATTGATTATCCGTCATTTGCATAGCTGCGAGCAAAAAAGGCTCAATGCTTGTACCCTGATTGTCTCCGATGTTCGGGAAGCGCTCTGTCGGCTGTGCAATTGAAGTCAGAACAGAAATACTTTTATCAAGGGAAGCAAGTGACCCTTCGTCCATGAGTGAGTCATTGTTCAGCCTTGCAATCGTCACTGCACGAAATAACATATCCCCAATGGTTGCACCAGCCCAATAGGAGATTGAATGCTCTCCATAGCCCCCACTAGGATTAAAGTCATCCTTAAAGTGTGCTAGTATAATTTCCCTGCAATGTGGCTTCATTGCTTCAATAACCGGAAACTCCGGCAGCATAACCGCCAATATATATGGCAAAACCCCTCTTTCCCATAAATGATGGTTATGCGGACGATAGGTGTCTGTATCAAACCTACGGTATTGAGACCCAAAAAACCAGATACGCCCGATGATTTTAAAGGCCAGATCATCCGGAAGCGTATACGGAAGCTCCGTGTAGAAAAGCGTCAACAAAACAAGTGTAAGTCCGCCGACACTCATGGCATCCCGGTCATCGGTCAGCATCCAATGTCCCGCATCAGCGTCTTTGTTTTCAATAATCAGCTGGTATGTCTCAAGGAATTTTTCCAGAATCTCTCTGAACTTACTGGCAATCCGGGTGTCTCCATTCTCGTGATACGCGACCGCAAGAGACTCAAAAAACTGTCCCCGTGTGAACATATCGTGAGGGTAGCGATGGCGTATAACATTATCCGTCAGCGCATTATGCAGCAGCATGTTTTCAAAGTGAGCCCCAAGAAAATGTTCTCCTCGCTTACCGGTCGGCAACAGATAAATGTTGTTCATCATCTTTTCTGCCACCTTTAAACAAAGTTCCTTGAGACTCCCTTCTAAGCCATTGGAAGACTGATACGAAAGGGGTGATGCATCCGGATCCATGGGTCGCAGTGGCATTCCACGGTAATCAAACAAAAAAGTTCGGTTTTTACGGTTATGAAAATACTCTACCACCTCATGCTTTGCAAGCTGTTCATCTCCATGCTCAAGTGCCTTCCTGACCTTTTCAAGACCTGGGTAGTTAAGATTCAGAGCTTCAAACACATGCTTATCCGTAATATCCGTCTCTCTGTCCAACAGTGTAATTACATGCGTCATTTGATTTCACCGTTTCTTTCTGCATTAGATTGCCCTTGCTTTCGAGGGTGTTGTACATCATAGTAAACATTTCTTGGGTGTGGAAAAAATCGACATGGATTCCCGTCCTCTTCTTCTCAATCCGGCTTGCTAATCGTCATATCTTTCTCATTAATCACTACTTGGTAGCTGTCGCCGAAACGGAAGTTATAGCGGTTATCGCCCGCGGGTTGAATTTCCATATCTGGCTTTTGATCCCCTTTGTAAGGAACAAGCACCGTCAAATAAGTCACAGTACCGCTGTTCGTGTCCTGGAATCGAACTCTCGTTGAAGCCCTCGCCACATCATTCACATCGGACAGCCTTCCCGGTAGAAACTCTGCTTCTTCCCGCGGATATGTATAGATCGCTAAATTAGCAACATCGCTAGTTGCGATGACGGCATCGCAAGTTTGCTCCACTTCCGTAAAATCCAAATGAAAATACCGCTGGACGCCATGGCCGTCTAAGCCTTCCACCCGATCGGCAACCACAACAAATTGATTGTCTACCAGCGCGATATGACGATGATGGACAACCGGTTCATAATTCAAGTGATACGCACTTGCCAGCTGATAAAAGCCCCGATCCTCCACCAGATAGATTTCACCGATTTTCTGCGGTCCATAATTAAATGAACTTATATATTCGAAATGATCCCTGTCGTCGATCAGAAGTGTGGAATGGTAATTCGAGCTTTTGAATTGCTTCCGGTCCTCGTCGTCTCTATAGCAGAAAATACCCGGATCGCATATCATATTTTTTCCTAATGCCGTAAAATCAAAGCTCATCAAATCGATATGCGCGTGAAAATTTTGAATCGGACTTCTGCAGGTAAACAGAAAGCTCAGCGCCTCCTTGTCCCACCCGCTGCGTATGACCGCTTGATGCAGGGTGCGGTTCCAGAACGTCGTTAATTTATCGCATTCAAATTTCTTCTCTTGAAGAGAGTTTATTCCTTCTACAAATTTCTTCACATCCAAGGCGCGCCATACATGCTTTTCGGCTTCTTGCATCATCGTCTCATAGTCGATCAGGTTAGTTGCGAGTCCGAGCCATGTCAGATCGTCCAGAGCCATATAACCACACACCCCTGCCATAACAGCCAGAGGATTTGCGTATGAGTCCCCGACAGGCACGCATTTCCCAGTTGGCCTTAAGGAGTAAATGGAATAGTCGAGGTTGTTGCGATACCGTTCCATGTACGAATCCGAGAAAGTAAAGCCGAAACGTTCCGCCAGGACGATAGAAAGCCCAAACCAGAACATGCAGCCATTGTGATACATAGGACAACCTTCGATCTGACCTCCGTCTTCGGACAGCTGCGCGCGGCTGCATCGCTCAATTCCATCAATAGCAAACGTCTTCCACTCCTCGGCTTCTTTCAACTCTGGAAAATATAACGCCGTTGTCAGAATGCCCAAACATTCCATCAGGAAGTGGTTATGATCCGCCTTCGGCCAAATGGTAGGCGATACTTGGCGCAATATTTTAATTTGCTTATATACCGCCTCTACATATTGCTCCAGCACTTCTTCCGTAAATAACTCCGTATGTCCCAAATGCTCCAATACTAAAGGCCATGTCTTATAGTTTCGGATGCCAAGCTCAAGCACCCGCAGCGGGTGGCATTCCGAAAAATAACCCAGCGGATAGTCCGTAATATCATCGGGAATATCCACTGTCTTGATCCAATCGAGAAGCTCGTCGATCACTTTGCGTCCATACTTCTCGTCCCGCGTTAAGGAATACGCTTCGAGCAGCTCTTGCCAATGCGTCATCCGGTTGAGCTGCCACAAAAATTCGTTATCGTTATGTCTGCGTTCCAGCCAGCACGGCGGATTCCCTATGAACTCGCGAACGCCGCCCGTCCCCGGGAGTATCATCATTCCGTTATAAGCTTCTTCGGCATTCACAATCGTCTCTTTTACTAGCTCCGGCATGTTTTTGTTAATGTAGTCCGCCTTCACTGTCATCCGCTCTAATCGCGCTCGCAAATTCGCAAGCAGCTCTTGCGTCGATATCGGTTCGTTTAATAAAGCTTGTATACTCATTGAAACTTCCCCCCAGTATGAATTGAAATACCTATAATCTAGGGGCGAATAAGCGCAATGTCAATGAATCCGGCGCTAAAGTCGCAAATGGAATATCGATATCGGATTCGGATTATCGCCATAGTGGCATTCGGACGATGA
Organism: Paenibacillus sp. J22P15; assembly: GCF_056269345.1. Taxonomy (NCBI): domain Bacteria; kingdom Bacillati; phylum Bacillota; class Bacilli; order Caryophanales; family Paenibacillaceae; genus Paenibacillus; species Paenibacillus sp. J22P15. The sequence continues at coordinate 39,014 of NZ_JBWDNT010000013.1, read as the reverse complement.
GCTTATCATATCGAAGATTTCCCAATTAAAAGCAAGCTAATTATACTTAATCGTGTAGTCTTCGTTACATCATCCGAAAAGGGAGGACAACAACTTTATGCTAACACACAAACAGAAAACAGGTTCATCCGCAGCAAGCAAAGCAAGACGCGTACTACTGACTTTCGCTTTGACCGGTGGCCTCATTGCCGGCTGCTCCAATGCAGCTCCGACTCCTACAGGGAATGAAGTTTCCGATGGAACTGGCACTGCCAACAAGCAAATCAGCTTTTCCTATTGGTCGTCTCTGGAGTCGACTGCAGCTGCTACCGTTACTCAGCTTGGCGAAGTCGAATTTTACAAGGAATTAGAAAAAAGAACCAGCGTCAAAATTAAATTCTCGCATCCGCCGCAAGGAAGCGAAGGCGAGCAGTTCAACTTGCTGATCGCCTCCAGAGATCTTCCCAATCTGGTGGAATACGAATGGAACGAATATCCCGGCGGTCCGGAGAAAGCGATTCAGGACAAAGTCATCCTTAAGCTCAATGATTTGGTCGACCAGCATGCACCGAATTTGAAGAAGTATCTCGACGAGAACCCTGAAATCGCCAAGCAGATAAAGACGGACACCGGCTCGCTGTATGTCGTGCCCTCCATCGGAATAGGAACCGTCAACACGTTCAGCGGCCCGCTCGTCCGCAAGGATTGGCTGGACGAACTCGGACTACAAGCTCCGGAGACGATCGAAGAATGGACGACCATGCTTCGCGCCTTCAAAGAGAAGAAAGGCGCAACGGCTCCGTACACCACTCTTGCCAACCGCTTAGAAATGGACTTTATTGTAGGCGCTTTCAGCGTTAACAAGGGATTTTACCTGAATAACGGGAACGTGCAATACGGTCCAATGCAGCCTGCCTTCAAGGATTACCTCGCCTTAATGCACGCTTGGTACAAAGAAGGATTGATCGATCCGGATCTCGGAGCCAACGACAAGAAAACGCTCGACGCGAAGATGACCACCGGCAAATCCGGTGCAACATTCGGCTATGCAGGCAGCAGCATGGGCGTCTATATGAATTCCGGTCCGATACAAGACCCGAAATATAATCTGGTGGCGACGCAATATCCGGTTCTGAACAAAGGCGATGAGCCTAAATTCGTCAATATCGCCACCCGCTACCGCCCGTCGGGCAGCGTAGCCATCACGACATCCAATCCGGATCCGGTTGCCGCGATCAAATGGCTGGACTACCACTTCACGGAAGAAGGCAATTTGCTGAAAAACTTCGGAATTGAAGGCCTGACTTATACGATGGAAAACGGCTATCCGAAATATACGGATCTCATTTTGAATAACCCGGATAAGCTGTCCATCGCAGAGGCTATGAGTAAATATTTTAGAGCAAGCTATCCTTCTCCTGGATTTGTGAACGACGATCGTTACCTGGAGCAATACTATAAGCTTCCTCAGCAGAAGGATTCCATTAAAGTTTGGGGCATATTCGAGAACAATACGAAAGGCCTTATAATGCCGATCGTGAGCCCTACGGCGGAGGAGTCCGAGAAATTCGCCAAAATTATGGCGGAAGTGCAGACGTATTTTGATGAAATGTATATTCGCTTCATTCTCGGAGATGAATCTCTCGATAACTTCGACAAGTATGTAGAGCAAATGAAAAAAATGGGTATTGAAGAAGCTGTTCAGCTGCAGCAAGCTGCCGTGGAACGCTTCAACAAGAGATAGCAGCGAGAGAGGTGAACAACATGCCGCAGTTGCCGTCCAACCGGATAGCTGCGGCTGATATAGAAGCCGTCCGCACAAAAAAACCTTAATTGACCAATGAATTCGGTCATCAAGGTTTTTGATCATATCATGCAGCTAACCTTTGACAGAACCGCCTGTTACCTGCATAAAAGATTTATTGGCAAAAACATATACGATTAGAATCGGCAAAATCGATAAGCAGGCACCCGCCATAATCAAATGGGTTTGCGTTGCTGCAGTCGTACCATATCTTAAATCCGCTAAACCAACCGTCAAGGTTTGTAATTTAGGGTTTGTCATCGTAAAAACAAGTGGCAGGATATATTCATTCCAAGCATTCCGGAAGGCAAACAATGCTGCGACGCCTAAGCCCGGCTTCAATAGCGGAAGAATAATTCGCCAATAAACCGAAAAGAAATTACATCCATCAATGTGCGCCGCTTCATCCAAATCCCGAGGAATTCCTTTGAAGAAACCGATTAGAATAAAAAAGGTAGTGGCATGAGCACTGATTAGAATAAAGATAATCCCCCATAACGAGGTATTCAGATGCAATTTCACCATAAGCTCGAATTGCGGTCGGATTACAACGGCACCAATAGATATAAACATCGTCGCTGCTTGAAGACTAACATAGATGCTCTTTCCGAAAAAACTTCTGCGATCCACAACATAGGCAGCCATCGAGGCCAATAGCAGTGTCCCAATCGTCGTAAACGTACTAATAAATAAACTATTCCAAGTGAACTTAGCAAAGTCTGCTTGTTTCCAAGCATCCAAGTAATTCGAAAAATGCCAAACGCTTGGAAGAATAGTTGCGCCCGCTGTCAGCTCTGCATTCGTTTTGAAAGAGCCAAATAACGTAACGAGCACAGGAAACACCGTAAATATGGCAACAGCCCCGAGGAATACCCAAAGAAATAATCCTGATAATATACGTTTCGCTCGCCTGCTAATTTTAGTTATCTGAGCGGTATTAGTTGCTGGTGCTGTGTTCATTACAGCAAACCCCCTAGGCTAGAAAATACGGTTTAAACGTTTTGATAACCAGAAATAACCTAATGTAATGATTCCGACGATTACGGCAGACATAAAACCTACAGCGCTGCCATAGCCAATCTGTTGTATCATAGTCGAACTAGAGGAAATCGGGAAAAACATTCGATAAACATAAAGATACATAACTTCTGTTCGTCCGATTGGTCCGCCTTCTGTTAAGACCATAATGCTTTCATAACCTTTCAAGGATACGGTAATCGCTAGCATAATAATCATTTGCAGCACTGGTCCCAGCATAGGGATGGTAATGTAGAAGAACTTTTGAGAAGCATTCGCTCCATCTAGTGAAGCGCTCTCATAGACGTCATCTGGAATGCTTTGCAGACCAGCGAGGAAGAGCAGCATATAGTTCCCAATTGCACCCCAGATAGCAACGATGATAGATGTGACCATGGCTAGATCAGGGCCCAGCCAATCAATGCTATTGGAGATGATATGATATTTCAATAGAAACTGGTTTAATATTCCGTTGTAAGAATTAAAAATGTTAAAAAAGACGATAGAAATTACCGCAGTACTTAGCACCGTTGGCATAAAATAAATGGCTCTCAAAAAGTTTTTACCTTTAAGACCTTTATTTAAAATCACCGCTAAAATTAATGATAAAGGAATCGTAATGATGATTTTCCCCATCGCATAGATCGCGGTATTAACAACTGAGTTCCAGTAGGCTTCATCTCTCATCAAACTAGCAAAATTACCAAATCCGATAAATACTTCTTCTCCGTATCCTGGATAATCATAAAACATATATCTAATCGCCCATAAAATCGGATAAATACCTAGTACCGCCGTGAATATTAAACTGGGCAAAATAAATGAGTACGATTCTCCTAATTTGCGTAGACTGGTCATGTTCGATTTCATCTCCTTAATAACAAGGATAGGGCATACGAGATGCTCCTATCCTTTTTTGGCATGATCCATGCATTAGAAGTATTATTTGACTAACATTCCTTGCATGCTCTTCGCATCAAAGTCCGGCATTGCTTCAGTTGTTATATCTCCAGATGCCCTAGCTTTATCAAGTGCAGCATTGTATCGCGTATTTACATCCGTAATCATCTCATCCAAATCTCCGCCGCTAATCGCATATTTAATAAATAGGTTTGGAAAATCCGTTCCTTCTACAGTCACTTTCGGCGAAATAGGCCACAATCCATCATATTGTGTTGGGAGGAATCCCTCAATACCAGGCATATCCGGATTTTTGGACTGAGCTATGATGTCTGGAAGAAGAGATAAGCCATAGCCATCTTCATAATATGTTCTTAACACTTCATCACTGTACATATACTCCAAGAATGTCCAAGCCTCTTTTTTATTTTTAGTCTGACTACTGATGGAAAGCCACGGACCTGTTTTCCAGTAGCCTGCTACTCCTGCAATGTCACCGCTAATCGTCGGAGGCAAAGTAGCTGACCAGTTTACTTTTGTTGGGAACTGCGTTTGATATACATTTGGCTCAGCGGAAATCGATAGGTACATGCCGATCTTGCCTTCAGCAAATTGAGCACGCAGTGGATCAATGTCTAGCGCCTCTACGCCCGGAAGCATACTGCCGTCATCCTTCATTTGCTTAAATGCCTTCATGATTTCTGTAAATCCAGAAAAATCATATTTGCCTGTTTTGAAATCGTAGCCATAACCGCCGATTCCACTCAACTCAGCGATCGATCTTGGAGCCTTTTCAAAAGAATTGTCTGCTCCTTTAAAGTTAATCGCAAAGCCATAGGCACCAATATCCTTGCCTACCTCAGTAATTTTTTTCGCAACCTCAACCATTTCGTTCAATGTTTTTGGAGGACTTGTGATACCGGCTTTTTCAAAAAGATCAACGTTATAAATTAGTCTGCTTGAATATCCGTAGTTGGGAAGGGAAAAAATTTGACCATCCATCATGTTTGATTTATCAACGAGTGCCCCATGGAATTTAGCCTTTAGCCCATCATTCATATAGCTATCCAGTGGTTCCAAATAACCCTTCTTGACAAAAGGAATAAAGTTGCTAGGGGTCGTTCTAATAATGTCAGGAGCTTGCTTGCTAGCGAATGCAATATCAACGGACTGGTTATAGTTCTCAGACAGTCCTTTCAACTCTACCTCAATATTCTCTGTATTGGTCTCGTTAAACTTTTCGACAACTTCTTGAATATAGTTCAAATCATGCCGATCCTCTGTCCAATAGTTGAGCTTAACCTTCTCGGCTTTAGTTGTTCCCTTCACAGCTGCTTCGTTAGACGCCTTTGGTGCCGGTTCATTTGTACCCTTAGCCGAATTCGCAGGATTTCCGTTACCCGAGGAGCATGCGCTCAAACTAAGAGCAAGGATTGCAGCTACAGTAACCATTCGCGTTTTTTTTAACATGACCATTTCAACCCCTTCGTTTTGTTAATACTGGTTATATCAATTATTATAATTAATCGAAGTTAGAGACATAATGGGATAAACCAATTCTCAAGGGGGGTATTCCGACGATCTTTGCTACTATTTGTAATAGGCCTGTTTGAACTCTGATGGTGTCATACCCGTATTTTTCTTGAATACTTCGCTGAAATATCGCCGATCCTCATAACCAATATCAGCTGCAACCTCCTGCACCTGATGGCCTTTCATTAGCATTAATTTGGCTTTCTCAATTCGTTCATTCGTTACAAAATGAAGGAAGGTTTGGCCTGTAACCTTTTTGAATAAATTGCTGAAATAACTGTTGCTCAGATGTACCAGCTTGGCACATTCATTCACAGATAACTCCAAATGAAGATGACTCTTCGCGTATTCAATAGCTTTATGTATAACGCGCTCAGCCTCTGTTGTTCTATGTTTATCTTGTAATACACAGCCATGAATACATAGCTGCTCAAGAGATTTTTGTAATTCCAGTAATGACATCCGATCTGTATTTTTATGCACTTCAATGTCCGCTTTTAACCCTTGCAAATCATCAATATGCAGTTTTTCCTCTAATACCCTTAGAACCATATAAACCAATTCATCATACATCGTAATCAGATATTGCGGATGTGGCAGCGGCTGTATTTTCGCACAGTCCTCATAAATTTGTTGCAGTACTCCAAGAGCCAGTTCCTGATTTCCTGAACGCACAGCAAAGAGAAGCTCCTTCTCCTGATCTAATGAATAGGTACGTAAATGCTGACTCATCTGACCAAAATCGCCATAACGAAACACTCCATTGCCGCCGGTATAAAAATTATAGGTCAATGCGCTTATAGCCTGCTGATATCCGATATAAATTTCTGAAATGAGGTTTATGCTTAAGCCCACCCCGATCGAGACGGTATGACGTGAATATTCCGCACAATTATTACAGCAAACCTCAGCTAAAGATCTAGCATCTATCTGTGTTGTAGAATTATAAATGACGATAAGGCGATTCGTGCTTTCTCTAAATACGACCCCTTGTGTATAGGCGCTAATCGTCTCCTCCAAAATATTTTGCAAAGCATAACGAGTTAGCTCTACTTCACCGATAGGCAGCGTTTGAATGGTTTTCGAGAATTGATCGATCTCGACGACCATAACAACAAAACCCTCTTTATTTAACTTTATTTCAAGAAAATCCCATTTATCTTTCGCGCTTTTCTCACTTGATGAATAGCGGATAAGCAGGTTAAAATATTCCTGCCTTAAGAGCGGCTTGCTTTCTCTTACTCTAGCTTCCATCTCATATATTCTTTTATGTTTGCCCCGTTCAAGTTCAATTTCTTTAGCTGCCTTCAGGACAACCTCTATAATATCCTCCATTGAAAAAGGCTTAGCTACAAAATCAAAGGCCCCATATCGAATCGCCTGCTGAGCGTAACTAAATTCCGTATAGCCGCTCAAAAGAATGACTTTGCATGCTGGGAACTTTTCTATGATTCTACGCGTTAATTCAAGTCCATCCATAACCGGCATCCGAATATCTGTTAATATGATATCAGGCTGAAGCTCCAAAGCCATCTTGAGCCCTTCCTCACCGTCTAAGGCAGTACCAATGATCTCAATTCCATAATCCTCCCAAGGGATTCCAAGAGATATCCCATCTATAACACTCATGATATCGTCCAACACACACATACTAATCCGTTTCTCCATACCCATCTCTTCCCTTCATATTGATTATTAATGTAATAGTGGTTTTCTCATCTGGAACACTTTCGAGGATCATCTCTGAGTCTCCGCAGTAATAAAGCTGCAGTCGGTGATAAATGTTGCGCAGCGCATATCCCGTCTTCTGAGCGGGTACTTGTAAATTTTGCTTGATCTCGTCCACATTCATGCCACTCCCATTATCCTCTACAGTAATAACGAGATGCTCCTCCGTTTTTCTAACCAATATATTAATAATTCCGCCTGATTTACGATTTTTAAAACCATGTAAAATTGAATTTTCAACCAAGGGCTGAAGAATAACTTTGAGGATATTAATATAACTAATGGATTCTTTTTCTATATCCACCACTACATTGTAGTCAAATAAATTTGTATAGCATTTTTTTTGAATGAATAAATATTGTTTCACATGGTCAATTTCTTTCTCTAATGTCGTGTACTCGAATCCATTATTTAAACCAAGCTGGAACATCCGTGATAAGGAAAGAACCATTTCCTTAACATCATCCGATTGATTTAATTGCGCTTTCCAATAAATAGTATTTAATGTGTTATACAAAAAATGAGGATCGATTTGCGCCTGTAATGCTTTAATTTCCGCCTTGCGCTTCTTAATTTCAATTTCTCCAGTTTCCTTGATGGATAGAGCTAATTCTTCTAGCATACTATTGAATTTTCTTCCAACCTGAGAGACCTCATCCTGATATTCGCTTTCAAATCGAACGCTTAAATCATTCGTGTGTTCAACTTTCATCATTAAGTTTCGCAACTTAAGCAACGGCTTCAGTAAAACAGCTGTGAGAATATTGGAATAAATCATGGAAAACAATAGACATCCAATCATAATTAAGATCGTAACCCATTTGATCAAATTGATTTGTTTTAATAGATCTGATTTTGATTGAACACTAAGCAGAATCCAGTCCTCTGCTAAAGATAGGCTTGCATAATTGATTAATAAAGAGTTTTTAGCTCCTTTATATTCAAAACTACCTTTCGTATCCTGATTAATACTTTCAATAAAACCACTCTCATTAAAACAGCTCAAAAAACTGGATTCCGAAGAAAATACCAGGTCCCCCTTATTCGAGACCAGATAAAACCGTTGTCCTGTTTCTTCTACATTTTTCATAAGCATATCAATCAATGCTTGTTCTTTTATATTCACGATAATGTAAATCTCATTATTCTGGTTATCCGTAAGCGGTTGCATAACTAACGTAATAACCTTTTCTTTTCTCCGAAAAAAGGTATCTTCATGTCCTTCTATCCAAATGGCATGCTGATATTCCGAAATGAGCTTGTACATTTCAGTATTAAAAAAAGAGTTTTCTTTCAACCGCACATAATTGGTCGGATAAAACTCACCTATAGTCGTTGTAATAAGAATAGACTGAACGGCTGGCTCCAATGCTTGAATTTGTGAAAATGGCGTTTGAATGGAAGATAACAGCTGATAATAGTTTTGTTTATCACCCGCTGATGCATTTTTAATGATGTCCTTGAATGATTCGCTAATTGTCAGCGTCATGACCGATACGATAATTTGCCTTAGCTTCTCTTCGAATACTTGGGCAGACTTATTCAGGCTATTCTGGCTTAATTCGGAGGCATTCCTCTTAAGGATATTGGCTGCAATAAAATAAGTCATCGTCCCCGTCGTGCTAATCGCTAACGTGATCAAGACTACAAACGAAAGCCAGATCCTCTTCTTATACGATAACTGATACAACCATTGTTTATAGTTCAACGTTGCTCTCCCCCTGTTTAAGCACTAGCTTTATGTGTCGAAATCTATCGTATCATAGATCAGTATAAAAAATACGTCCCGAGCTAAATCAGCATCGAGACGCATTCCAAACTTATTCGATTAATTGTGCAACAGTGGAGAGATCGATAATATCAATTTTCCCATCTGTATTTACATCCGCTGCCTTATAGTCAGCCCAGTCAGGACTTTTGTCTGTCTTACCGAATGCTACGGCAACGATGCCTAGGTCACCAATGGACACTTTGCCATCGCTGTTCAGGTCACCTTTAATGGAACCGATGTTTATACTTGTGGAAGCAGTGGCTAGCGGTGTTTCAACACCTTTTCCATCAGCCAAAATAATATTAGTTAGCTTAACATCAGTAGTAGCTATCTGATTCGATTTTGCTTTAAGCTGTAAGCTTAATAGATCGCCATCCGAATTAATTGCATTCCCTGCCCCTAGGCTCGCAAATATAATTCGTACTTTCCCTGGCGCCTTCACCTCTTTACTGATGACTTCCAAGCCTGTTTTCAATGAAGTTGCATCAACAAAGTCCAATTTGGCCGGATCAAAATTAAGGGTAAGCTCCTGCGCATACACATTTTGAGCTACTTTATTCAGACCAAAGTTCAAGCTAAATGCTTTTCCAGCCGTTACAGAAGTTTCTCCGGTTAGCGTAGCACTAATGTCAGAAGCGTCTGCTGCATAAGATAATCCAAAACCAAATGTATAGTCGTCACCAACTGCATTCGTGTAGGTGTAGTCGAACTTTTCAGCGTAGCCTGGTACGTCAGGTGCGTTGTTCAATACAGCCTCTTGGTTAGCTGGGATCGTGATCGGCAGCTTACCTGTAGGGTTGAAGCGCCCGCGCAGCACGTCGAGCAGCGCTTCAGCCTTGACGTTGTAGGTTGCCACGACAGCTGCAGCGTCTTGCTCAACCTCGTTGATAACCCACGGATTGGTCATGTTAATCACTAGAGCAGTCGGAACGGCCGCCTCGATCTGCTTAACCTTTGCCACGTCGATACCGGTGAGCTGATTCAATTGGATCTCCACCGTGGAAAGGTCAGGGTACTCGTATGCTTTCGGCCGTAAAACCACGAGGGCTGCGTTCGCCTCCTCGAGCGTGCTCACGATGTTTACCGACGGATCCTCCTTAGCGATGAGTGCCTTCATTGAAGCGGTCTGAGCTGCACTATTTGTACCATTGAAAACCTCCACGTACAGCTTCGTAGTGGCGAGTTTTGCATCGGTCAGCGGCAGCAGTCCCTCATTATTGCGCAAGAGGGTAACCGACTTGCGGTGAGCCTCGTCGGCACGTGCCTGGTTTGCAGATGAGTCTGCGATTTCCTGAGCCGCAGCTGGGTCAACATACGGGTTCTCGAACAGTCCAAGATTGAACATCTCCGTAAGCAGAAGTGTCAATGAAGGGGTAAGCTCCTCTTCATCGAGCACACCTGTGTTAACCGCGGAGATGAGTCCGCTCGGGTTGTTGTTGTCAGAGAATATGCTCGTTCCGGCGCGGATCGCCTTGGCGAACTTCTGCTCAATTGTCAGGCTCTCTACACCATAAGCCATGCCGGTCAGCACGCCGCTGTCGCTGTTTACGTAGCCTTTGAAGCCCAACGTGTCCCGCAACAGGTCGGTGATGATGCCCTTGTTGTAGGCGCCTGCCACTTGCTCGAACTGCTCGGTTTCAGAGTACCAAAGCTCTTTCGGGAGCTGATCAGCACTCATCTCGTTGTTAGGAACGTTATAGAAGGACATGATCGAGCTCGTTCCTGCTTCAATTGCAGCCTGGAACGGCGGAAGTTGGTACTCAAATAAGCTTCCAGCCGTCGGGTAGAGCGTATACTTGCCATGCGGCAAGTGCGGGTCCAGACCTCGTAATACTGGTCCGTCACCAGGGAAGTGCTTGATGGTATGGGCTACAGACTCGCTGTTGATCTCCTCCCCTTGGAAGCCTTTGACAAGCTCAGTGGCTATCATCGCGTTTAACTCCGGGCTCTCTCCGAAAGATTCGCTGATACGGCGCCAACGCGGCTCTGTCACGACCTCAACTGTGGAGCCGTAGATCTTGCGGATGCCGGACGCGCGCCACTCTTCGCGGGCGATCTCTGCAAAGTCGCGGTTAAGAGCTTGGTCTTGTGTTGCCGCCATGCCCAAGGCTCCGGGCCAAATGGAGAACTGTCCAGAGGCTTCTTGGAAGCCAAACTGGAGAGATTCTGCAATGTAGTTCCGCGGGTTGGAGGTAAATACGAGCGGGATACCCAGCGGTGTGTCTTCCGCGATCTCCTGATACGTGTTGTTTCGTGTGGCGATATCGAAGGCCGTAGGGTTGTCGCGTAGGATGAAGTAGCGGATGTTACGATTTTTGATGAAATCGTTAACGTTGGCGGCATTAGGATTAGAGGTGATCTGCATAAGGCCAGCTTTCTCCGCCACGCTCATGCGCGGAATAAGGTCGGTCACGCGCTCCGCTGTAGATTTCTCCCAGTTTTCATAAATGTCCAGTTCACCGTTACCATTTAAATCTCTGTATTTCTTGCCATCAATCGTGAGTATAGTCTTCACATGACTAGAGATTACAGGCTGTGATGCGCCCTCAGCCGCACTTACGTTTGATAAACCAGGCGAAGATAACAACAACGAACCGAGTAAAAGCAATGCAACTGGCTTAGATTTTTTCGAGATCGAATTCATATTTATCCCCTCACATTAATCATATTTTATACTGTTTGCGATTCCCTTTTTAGACTTTCATTGTTGAGATTTACTTTACAAGTTCTTTATTAAGCGCTTTCAAAACGAATAGTGAAAATAGTAAACTTTTAATGACCCATACCAAAAATTTTGATAAACTTCGTTTACTTTAGATGGATTTCTCTTATTATCATCACCTCCTTTATACCTAGCAATATTGTAAAATTGAATAATTTTTTAAAATAAAAAGGAGTAAAATTCCTATTTATACAAATTTGTATAAATGTTATACATCAAAACAGCTGCTTGAGCTCTATTCGTTGTTCCTTTTGGATCGATCGCGCCCCGAGTCCCCTGAATAAGCCCCATTTTTACCATTACAGCAACGCTTTGAACAGCATAATCAGCTATTTTCGCATGATCCTTAAATTGGCTCAGTTGTTCCTCATTCGAGTCTGTTGTCATTTGTTTAACTACTCGCAACGTACGCTCTGTTAATACAATCATGTCTTCTCTAGTAATTGGCTCGTGAGGCAGAAACCTATTGTTGCCTACGCCTTCCGTAATGCCGAGGCCTCTGGCGATTCTTACAGCATCATGGTAATAATCACTTTTCTCCACATCCGCAAATTCGCTTCCAGCTCCCTTACTTACGTCAACCTCTAAAGTCCGTACTAACAAGACTAAAAAGTCGGCGCGTGTAACGGACTCATGAGGAGCAAACGCCTTGTCTGAGATACCATTGATAATCCCTTTGGATGCCAAAACCTCAATCTGTTTTTTTGCCCAATTCAAAGCAGCAATATCGTCAAATGTTCTTTGAACAAATGCTATGGCGTACTTACTTAAATGTGTAGTCGAAAAAATGACTGCGCCCGTAGTGGCATCATACCTGCCGTTAGGAACCGGAACCACTTTACCCTCTTCATTTAAATACCATACAACGATATGCTCAGGGCTCTTTAATTCTTCTATGCTCAGTGAATATGGCACGACTACCGTTACAGGGTAATTCGGGTTATTCCAAGAGATTTTTTTGTCACCGGTATACAGGCTTATATCTCTAATAGGTCGATCCCCGATTTGCTTCCCTATAGCTTTGTCTAGCTCACTGGCATCTACTTTTCCGATCCTCAACCTTATGCTATCGGCAGTTATTTCACCGACTTTAAACATTTTATTGGATATTAAAATAGTCCCAAGTGGGGAAGTTACCTTTATTTGAACCAAGCCTTCATTAGCTGTGAAAGCGGATGTCGGTAATTCCAATTCGTAAGCTGTTGCACCTGGTACTTTTTTAATGACAACCTCTATATTTTTTACTCCTTTTTCATTGGCTGCTATCTGTTTGACTGCCTTATCCCAGGCTATCTGGGTTACAATTGCAGTTGCCATTTTCGTTACAGAATTCATCAACACATCCGGGTTTAGTATTCCTAGCGTTGACTGATCAATTGGCGGATTTACAACAGTTCCCGTACCTCCGGAGCCTGAATCTCCTGAATTGCCGCTAGCAATCGAGGCACTCACCTTCGTATCTGGAAGATACATATGTCCGGTCAATTGGCTATCCACCGTTTGAACGGATTTCAGCTCAAGTGTAGCGGTTCCTTGTCGAATCGTTTTGAACGTTATGATCGCTAGATTTAAGGCACCGCTCTCACCCGCTACTTTGTGTAACTTAGTACTTGCAAATCGCAAATGATTACCTTCAAGCACTGGTTTAATTGAGAATCCACCGGATATGCCGCCTTGAACTCCCTTATATTCCAGCATGGTTTGATCAAAATTGAGACTGAATTCATATCCATACACATCCCTCAAATCATTCCCAGTAACGGTAATCTGTAGCTCATTGCCTAACGCCACCTGATTGTAATTCACGTTTAAAGTAAAGGAAGGCGCGGCATCTGCATACGTAACCACAGGAGGCACATATACAAAGCACATTAATAAAACTAAGCTGAGCAAGTACAATTTTTGTCTCACGATGAAGGCTCCTCCCTTATTAGAGACAGGAGGAACGGCTATGCTCTCCCCCTGCTTCTCAGTTACCCATTTAATTACGCCATTGTTGAAAGTCGAAAATATCAATTTTTCCATCTGCAAAAATGACTTTATGATTCAGGTGGACATCTCTGCAATTCACCTCCATCTAATTACTTAGTCAAGTGGTGGCTATGTCTTACTTCTCTGGTTGCAATGCTTTTTCTGTCTTGCAGTAACATGGTGCTATTCCGTTATCCGATACATTAGCCGTCTCTATGTAAGAGATTAGGATAATCATAATAGAACTGTATCTGAAACATAACGGGACAAATCTATTGTGATGGGGGGGATTCCTATGCAATGTATTTAATAGAACTCACAGTGTCAATTTATTGGGAGAATAGAAAAACGAGCTCGACTTTTCCTTTTCACTATCTATAAACAACAAAAAAGCCAAACCGTCTCACTAGACAATTTGGCTCTTTCGTATTTTTATAGTTCTCGCCATTCCGCTAAAAATACGAACGCCTACATCCTTGCGCGAGAGATACAATTCCGCCCGCTGGCGTTGTGTTGAAGAGGTCGAACATCCCCCTAATTAATAAATAAATTTGATTTATTCAACTTCTAAAGTTATTTTATCGGTCTTGTGTTTTCTAACTGTCATGAAATTATTAGGGTTACCGTCTTTAAAAAAACGGTTTACAAAATTCTTCAGTCGGATTATATTAAAGTCACCAAAAGTTTCCTTAGAGCAACAAATTGTCCTTAAGGCTAAAGTTTTACTCTAGGGAAAAATACAGGGAGGGATTCTCAATAAGATGAGCTGAACGTAACGGATTTGGGCTTTAAGACTTATATTGGAGGGATTTTAGATGATGAATTGGTTACAAAGCAGCAAGACGGCGGCCGTATTCTTGACCGTGCTGAGATTGTACGTCGGGTGGAAGTTCCTTACGGCCGGATGGGGAAAATTATCGGGCGGCAAGCCGTTCGACGCTTCCGGATTCATGAAAGGGGCGATTGCCAAGACCACTGGGGAGAGGCCCGCCGTTCAGCAATGGTACGGGGAATTCCTGCAAGGCTTGGCACTGCCGAATGTAGATGTATTTAACTTCCTTGTTCCATGGGGAGAATTTCTCATCGGGCTTGCCTTGATTACGGGCACTCTCACAACGTTCGCGGCATTGATGGGAATCTTCATGAACTTCAACTTTTTGTTCGCCGGAGCAATCAGCTCGAATCCGAACTTGATCCTTATGCAATTTTTCCTCCTGGTAGCCGGTATGAACGCAGGCCGCTTCGGCGGAGATTATTGGGTCGTTCCTTGGATCCGGAATCGCTTGCAGGCTATATTCCGCAGCAAGAAGCCTACCCTAAAATCTCCGGCCGTCTAAACGGGGCAGTACCAGCGAATATGTCACCACCCGCAATGCGCATGTTAATACTTGATGATTGTTAAGCTGCAGATCAAACAAAAGTTCCGATTTAATTCTGGGTATTGGAATACGATCCGTATCAGCAGTAAACTTCATGAAATTCAGCGGATAGAGGTCAATAAGTCGAAGAATAAGTTCCAATTCCAGCAATTAGAGGAGCTTTCTTTGTCCTTACTTTGCGAGCTGTGACAGCTTCGCTGGTATTGGGGCAACTACACGCAATAACTTTTTTTGGTTGCTTAAGATAAGGGCACTGGAAGAAGTCTGGTATTCACTACGTCATTCTTCCAGTTATTTCAATGAAGAAAGCAGCCGATCGTTCTGACCGGCTGCTCTCACGTAATCCATTTAACTATCGTTTCCCGTTAGTTTAACGAAGCTGCCGATAGAAGCTACCGCGTAGCAAGCTCCTCAACTATCGTTGTCCCTTTACTTAACCAAACTGAAAAAGAGCTCATGCAAAGTGAGCTCTTCAACGTTAATCGTTAGTTATTTTTCCTTAGTCAAAGTTTTCTTTACCCAGCCAGGTCTTAACGATTCCGGCAAGCGTTATTTTTGTCGAGCCCTCGTCCGAAGGGTGAATTCCATCTGGAGTAAGCCGGTCGAATTCGGCGGGGTTTTCGTCTAACAGACTTCGCCAGCCCGGGTAATGATCGATAAGCAAAAGTCCGCGCTTGCGAGCCGTATCTCTGTACACCTGATAATATTGCTCGATCAGAGGACGGATTTCCAGGTGTTCCCGAATCGGTGGATTCATGGTCATCAGGATAATTTCACAATTCTTGTTGGCGTCGTGAATTCGATCGATAAGATCATCCAGGTTTTCACCGCATTGCGTAACACTCGTCTGATAAGGCAAATAGGAGTCGTTTATAGCGAATTCCAGAAAAACGGCGTCGGGAGCGAGAGCTATTACCCGTTCCTCTAAATTTTCAAGTCCCCAACCCGACCATTGCGCACTTTTGGCACTGTTGGTCAACTTTACTTGCCCCGGAAACCGGCGATCCAGAGTCTCCTTTAATCCTCCGACCCAAGCGCCGCCTTCGGTTAGACTGGTTCCATAAACGACGATGTGCTGATGAATGCCGTTTTCCAACTTACTGATAGTTGCCGATAGGCTCATATTGCTCATCCTTCCATTTCAAAACTCATTAATAATATTCGCGAATTTATAAACTATCCTGCCCATTCGTATTATGAGGTCACCAGATCTATTTTTTTGTAAGTAAGTTAGCGGTATCCGGGGATCGAACGTTTCTGCCCGTGGGACTTGGATCCCGAAAGCAATTCTGTTCATCCACCCTACTTGTTCAACCATGGTTAGGCTGGCCCAGACATTGATCCCGTATCACATGCGATAGTGTGGAAGACAAGAAGGTTAGGGGTTGCCGTGGCCTTTCGGCCTCTGTCCGATTGCCGTCATCTCCTTTAACAGCTGAGCTTGTCCAGGAAAAAATAAAGGAGACGCCACTCAGGCGCCTCCTTCAAGAGGTTCGATTGCCACCCGTCTCTGTTCGCGCGCGGATGTAAGGCATGCCTCGATTACTTTTATGGTTCGTACGCCGTCCCAAGGGCTGACCGGCTCCGACTCTCCGTGAAGCACCGCTCCCGCGAATCGGTTCAGCAGCAACAACTGCTGGTTGCCGCGATCGAACGGCTCCGTCCGCATCTCGCCGCTCACAGTGACCTGAATGTCGGGGCTCAGATCGCCGCGCAGCGTGAATGCCGACGGCAGCCGGATCGTGCCGTGCGTGCCCCGGATTTCCAGCGTATTGGCGAAGTCCGCCCATAAGCTACACTGGAACGTCATTGCCACGTTACCTGGAAATTCGACGAGGCCGGCGGCCATCATATCAACGCTATCATGCTCCGGTGAAAAAAACGCCTGCACTGTCGTGGCCACCGGCTCCGCCTCCAGTACATAGCGGGCAGCGCTGAGCAAGTAGCAGCCGATGTCGTACAGACTGCCACCACCCATCTCCTGACGGAACCGGATATCGCGCTCCATGGCCGAACGGTCTGACGTAAAAACGCCGTGAACGGCCCTAACCGTACCAATCTCGCCAGAACAGATAATTTCCTTGACCCGATCATAGCGCGGATGGCAGCGGTACATAATGTTCTCCTGAAAGTGAACGCCGAACTGCTCGC
This sequence comes from Paenibacillus sp. J22P15, assembly GCF_056269345.1. NCBI lineage: Bacteria > Bacillati > Bacillota > Bacilli > Caryophanales > Paenibacillaceae > Paenibacillus > Paenibacillus sp. J22P15. The sequence continues at coordinate 22,059 of NZ_JBWDNT010000013.1, read as the reverse complement.
AAGCCTCGACCATCTTTACAGCATCGCGCTCCGACACCGACATCGGCTTCTCGACCAGCACGTGTTTGCCTGCCCGAGCGGCGTGGATCGTCCATTCCATGTGCATATGATTTGGCAGAGGCATATAGACCGCATCGACGTTCGGATCGGCAAGCAGCTCCATATAGCTGCCGTAGGCTTTCGGTATGCCGTGAGCGTCCGCAAACGCCCGGGCTCTTGTTTCATTACGGCTTGCAACAGCGACGACCTCCTGAATGTCCGAGACCCGGACAGACGGAACAAACGCCTTTGCGGCAATTTGGGCGCACCCCATAATACCCCAGCGTAGCTTCTTCATCAGCTCTCCTCCATTTTGATTATCACCTGGAATATCCAAATCATCAGCTAACTCACCTAACCATTCGACAACTTTAATCGCTATCCTGCCTGTTAGTTAAACGAAAAAAGCAACCGCTTCTTTGACCAGTTGCTATCGTTTTGCATTCAACTATCGTGTCCCGTTAGTGGAATCGAATCCTAATCGCCATCAACTCGGATTTTTTTCACTTTCTTATATGAAATAACATCCAAGAACTCTGGACTGTTGTTTGGTATTCAGCAGCTTAACTTTCTGAGAAATAAATAACTCGCCCAGCGTTTGTGAGATGCAAATATCGAAACGGAATTAATCGTACACTAAGCAATTATCCGCATGAACCGGGGGCTTTTCTAGTAAAGGAACCCGGTTTTCTAATCGAAACTAGAGGAAAATTGTTCTACTATCGTACCCAGTTACTTTAATGATATTACCCGTTAGTTCAAATAACTACTAATTGTCAAACCAAAATACCATCCAAACATTCTCAGGCTCATCAATTTTACTCAGACGTGAGATAAACTGTGTGAGCGTCCCCATTTTCTTTATCACTTTGTTTCTTTACCTCGTGGCTAACATCGTCAGGCAGTCCCTTTGGCTGCGATATTAGTTGATACTGTGAAGAGCGTGAAGTGCATCCTGTTTATCTTTTAAAAAGAATACCTGCTTGCCGTTGTTACACTCATAAATAAAATCCTTCAAACTCTTGCTGTTATACTCAACGAAATCTCCAACAATAGCGAGCTTTACATTGTAGTTCGCATATTTCTGCAGTACATCACCTGCAAGTTTGGTTTTTAGCTCGAAGAAATCCTTAGTTATGTTCGATTTGTTAATCATTATTTTATAGCATCCATTGTAGTTGTAACTAATAGAAGCCATTAAATCCAATGCATCTTGTACATCGTGTATTACGATGTCAGAGCTATCTACAATAGCGACCTTAGAATTACCATTTTGGTCGATAAATATATTCATTTTTATTCCGCCTTTCGTTGATAAGATGCTTTAATCTAACAATTCTAACACATTATTCACACTGAAAAGCATGCTACAAGAACAATGATTTACACGGTTATCCTAAAATCGTCCTACGATTATTGCTTAAAGGGCTGTCCCAAAGGTCTATATCCTTTTGTGACAGCCCTCACTATTTACTAAGAACACTAATTACTTCTCAAACTTATTTGGACAATCCATAGGCTTTTCTGACGAGTGAGAAATATTCATCAGCCTTAACGATTTGGTATTCTGGCCCAAGAGATTCAGTGATAGCTAAAACATCCGATGGTGTCATACTCCAAGCGTTGATCCCAATTGAAATAAACTTTGAAGATTTGCCATCCCAGTCTTTCTTTGCATCAGTCAATAAATTTTTACCGTCCTGAACAGTTGAGATGCCTCGCATCATAGATACCGGAAGGCTCCCATTCATGATTTTAATATTGTCTTTATCTTCCCCTGCCAAGAAAAGACCTGGTAGTTTATAATTTTCCTCATACGCAGCTGCCGTCGAATCGCTGAGCGGAATGTCTTTTCCAAGTTCCCGATTCAGCACATAAGGATACGACATGTCGGTTTTCTTAAGATACGAATAGGATTGTTTCAGGTATTCCGTAAATGTCTCCTTCGGCCAGACATGCGGATTGAAGTAGCTCGCTCCAGATGGTCCTGCGATAAGCAGATCATTTTTCGTCGCAGTTGAACGGTAATGATTCAGAATGGCAGGAGCAGCATCATACAGCAGCGGGCTTGCGGTCCAGTTAATTGGTACTTTGCCTCGAGCGGGATCATCCCATAAGTTACGCATATGATTCTGGTCATATTGCAAGTTGTCACCTTCGCCAAAGGTATAAGTGATGTAAATTTTATTCTCCAGCTTAGGATCAACTCGTTTTGGTGTCGGTTGTTGTTTTACTTTTGTTCCTGAAAATACGGTCATGTTATGAAACCAGTCAGAAGGTAAAACATAAACACTATGACGAGACGTTAGTTCGAGACCAGCTACCTCCCCTTCGAAATCATTGTCGAACCACCCCAAATAAGGTGTCCCCGGCTTTACATCGGATAGAATCTTCTCGAAAAGCACCTTTTCCTCAGGTACACTTGTTGACAGCCAGAAGACCATCGCTTTGTTTGCTACGGCATAATCTCGTAGATAACCAAAAGGTTCCTTCTCCTCAGACGAGACTGGTTTAATATTGCTTGCAGATACTTTGTATTGGTTCCACATTTCAATAGATACTGTTAATTGCTTCGTATTAGCTGTAGGTTTAAATTCGTATACAAAGTAATTGCCGTGATCTACGAAGCGGTGATCGCTTCCAGGTAAAAATTTGGAGTTATGTCGGTCATAGAGAAAAGATTCTTCTTCGGAGGTACCCGTTTTAAAATCTGAGATGACCTGTCCGTCTGCCTTCACAGTCACTTGATGAACTGCAGGCCCCCAGCCATCCTGAGGAAAGGCATCATCGAAGCGGAGATAGACAGCCTCTTTTCCCAAATATGAAGACAAATCAAATTCATATGTTTTCCGATTACTTCTATCACGAACTTGTTCCTTTTCGATAGCAATCGTTTGGAACAATTCAGAATTTCCTGGCGGGATCGGGATGGATGTGTTCGGACTCAATCCGACCAACATTCTTTGAGTCGTTTGGCTCCAGAGATTCTCATATTGCCAATTGTACGCATCCATACGATTTTTAAATTTGCCTTGTAAGTCTTCAAGTAAAGACAGGTTATACGGTGCAGCAGTTAATTGTTGTGCAAGTTCAGGACTGGCGACAACGGCATCTTTTAGTCCTGCAAGTGTAGTTGCCACATTAATCGAATCCGGTATATTAGGATCATATACAATAATGCCTTTAATCTCTTTTGCATATTTCTTGAAAACATCCATAGCATTGTCATGTTGCTTATAAGGAACCTTTAAATCCTTCAACCAAGGGTCAACTTTATTCTGAAGCACATAAATTCGTGGTTGTTTCCTGTTTATTATTCCTTCAAGGGTTGTCAAAAGCAATTTGATATCCCCTGATGCCTCATATACATTGGCAACATCCAAATGTTTAGCTTTATCGAAGTTTGGAAGCGCTTGATTTTTAGGCCATTTTAAAGAATTCACTTCCGTTGAAGCATCAGTAGCAGCAAATGCGCTGACCGATAACGCTATTGTACAGACTATGGTAATACACAAAACTGCTAACTTACGAATCATAATTTTCATTTCTCCTTTTAATTGTGATGTGATCTAACGGAACAAACAACGTTCTCTTCTTTTTCACTCCCTCCTTCAACAACAAGTAAAATATGACTAATTTGTATATTAAATATGTTGTATATAATTTTCAATACCTTTGACAAACGTTCCTTAAATTCTACATATAATTACAAAATAACGACATTTTTTCGGAAAAACGATTGTTTTGTTGGTTTAAAATTTAATTTCGTTTCATTTTCGAATTCAAAATATGAATCCACTCTATTTTCAGATAATTATATTTAACATGTTTAATTTGGTTCATTTATTACTCTTGCCGTAAGCCTCATGTAGCATGTGAAATAGTAATTCAAAACTCCAGCACTTGGATAAAGAGAGACACTATAGTTATAAAAAAATAAAGAATGCCTGGACCCTTAAAGGATGCAAGCATTCTATTAATAAGACTTGTCAATGGATGATTCGTAACAATGTTTATGAAAATTTTCCCTATTAAAAAATTTGACTAGCGACACATTCAATTTTCTTCCACACTAAAGAAAAAATGGAGTAGCTGCCGAAGGCAAACTACTCCATGGTGCGTTGAACTAACTTTTCCCGTTAAAGCACTTTGGATCATGGCTCATCACTTTATTTGATGGGATTTGAAATTTGACTACCAATTCAGTTCACGATCTGTAATATTCGGCGTGATCTCCCGCCCAGAACAAATACCGCTATGTCCAAGCTCGCGCGGGCTCGGTCCCACAAAACCACTCCGTACGCCTTTCAGCGACAGCCCCTTCGGCTGCAGCGTCACAATTGCGAAGAGCGGATCCTTATACGGTGCGACATATCGGATAGCGTAGTGCTTCTCCGTGATTTCTTCCGAATACCGCTTACATTCGTACCCTTCGCCTAACCATTGATTCGACATGCTGTTCAGCTCCACATAGTGGATGCCATCTTTCGTCTCCGCATGGTCGATATGGTCATGTCCGCTCAGACAGGCGACAACCTTCTGGAATCCTGCATCCCGATTCGCTTCAACGAGGATGGCGTGTATCGCCTCGCGATTTACGATGCCGTCTACTGGATTTTCCAGGCTTTGATGGCTGAATATGACCGTTCTTTTGTCCGTCGCCACCAAATCCTGCTTCAACCATTCGAGCTGCTCATCCGGAATGAACGGTAGCGCGTTCGGAATTTGGCAATAAGAAAAATAATTGCCCCGTTCGAAAGCAACGAACCGACCGTCCTCCGTTTGAAAGTAGTTCGCATCCAGCACGACGAAATGATAGTCTCCGAAGTCATAAGAATAATAGCTGCTTTCTAACCCTGCAAACCGTAGAAATGTCTCCTTATCGCTGATGTCGGTATCGTGATTGCCGACAACATGATATTTCGGTCCCTCGAAGCTTTCCCATATGCGATAAAATGAAGCGTTCTCCGCCTTCGGTTGACACAAATCACCCAGTTGGACGATAAAATCGATCTGTTCTCCATTCATCCGATTTATAAATTGCTGCAACCTTTGTTCGCCGTCATGCATAATATCCTGATGCAAATCGGCAAAAATGCCGAATTGGATCGTTGCTGGCGCGGATTGCGACACTCCCTTATCCTGCATGGCCCTCGTCCTCCTTAGCCGAACGTTACGCTTTGCGGCCTTCCGGCAAATGCTCCGGTTGCTCTAGGACCACATTGCCCTCAAAATCGCGAATCCAAGTATCGAACTTCCGCTCGCCCGCCTTCAGTTGAATAACGCGAGCACCAACGGGCATATGGTCGTTTCTTACCCCATCAATAAAGCTCACATACCGGGTCGATCGTCCGTAACAAAGCTTGATTCCGTGCAGCTCTCCAACGAAGTCATTGGCATGGTCGTGGCCGACGAATGTCCCCATCACATCACCCATTTCCACCATCGCCGTGAAAAAGCCCGAATTGATCTGCGGACTCGCACAATAACCGTCATACCGGTACCCGCGGCAAACGTGGAAATCCCACACCTCGTTATACTCCGGCAGCGGAATATGGAAGAACGCAAGCGCTGGCAAAGGTTTGCCGCCATTGCGCAGCGTCAGCTCGCGCGACTGTTTTGTATACCAATCGATCTGGTCGCGCCTAATCCACGCGTAACCTCCGACTCGGCTGCCATGGGCAGGATAATCTCCGCTATCGAGAAAATAAAGCGCTGCAGCTGGTTTTCCGCTTTCATCCGTGACAGTCAAGACGTAATTGCCTGCTCCGCTTACATCTTCCGGATCTTCAAGCGCAACGTTGTAAGGATGCTTCAACTGCTCTTCATGCATCGCTTTACGCGGCACGACCCCTTCGGAATCGTGATTACCGAACACAGCCGCCCAACTGACGCCAAGTCGTTCTACAACGGATACAGCAACGCGCATCGACTTGATCGGATCCTTCGCCCGATTGCTCGCGATCACATCCCCCGCAAATACGACCAAATCCGGCTGCTCGGCAAGAATGATCACTTCCATCGTACGCAGTGTTGCGGCGTCGTATTCCGGCGTTTCCGGATCATAATCGAATTCATCTAACAGTTCCGTATCGGAAAATTGTACGATTTTGAATGTGCCGTCCTCGCGAAAGGTTAATTTACGCTTCATTGTAGAAATCTCCCGTTTTTTATAATTGAGCTTTTCGACCCACAGGTTCGCGAATCGGACGTTCTCGTTAATTTATATGGATTCAGCTTCGATTTCCGCTACCCGCACGACCAGATTAATCCCGTACGGATACCCCGTTGCGTTGAAGGTAAATGATCCAGCAGTTTCATCCTGCTTGAATGGCAGCTTTTCTCCATTGTCGAGCCAACGAATCGAACTGATTTTGCGCGAGAGTCCCGTGAAGGATTTATCCCCAGCTCCGCCGCCGCCAACGGTTACATTTTCGTGGCCGCTAATTTTCAAATTGTAGATGAATGCATACAGCTTGCCGTCCAACGTTTCCAGAACGAAGTTGCTCCCTTCGCCCTTCACGTCGCTTGGTTTGCCTTCGTAGATCGGCTTCCTGTGGAGTGCAATCCACTCGCCGATCGTCTCCATCAAATGCAGCTGAATTGGCACAATCCCGCCTGTTGCTGTCGGTCCCACGTTCAACAAATAATTCGCACCCACTTTGCGGCAGGCGCACAAGCTCTCAATCAAATACGGCACTGATTTATACGCGAAATCGATGCTGCCGATGCCCCAATGATCGTTGATCGTTTCACACATTTCGGCCGCAACATATTTCGCCATGCCTTCCCGGTTCATCGGCTCAGGATGCCCTTGCTCATAAGTCACGCTATCGATTTCCGGGTGCCCCGTCGCTCCGCGTTGATCCAACCCCGTGTTGTTGATAATGAGTGCGTCTGGCTGAAGTCGGCGAATCATGCTGTACAGCTCGTCAAGCTTCCAGTCTGCGTCCGGTTTGCTCCAGTTGCCGTCAAACCATAATCCACCGATTTTCCCGTAATGGGTACATAAGATTTCAACGGACTTGTATAAGTATTCGAGATAGGTTTCGAAATCGTTCTCGAAGCTTTCCTCATGCCAATCCAGTGTCGTGTGGTACAGCATCGGCAGTAAATCTTCCTCACGGCAGGCCGTTACGAATTCGGCGATCAGGTCGCGACCAGCCGGGCTGTGCGGTGCGTCGTATTCGTTCAGCCCCCGTGTGTCGTACAAGGAGAAGCCGTCGTGATGGCGGGTTGTAAGCGTAATGTAGTTCATGCCGGATCTTTTGGCGATGCGTGCGATTTCTTTGGCATCAAAGTCAGCAGCGGTGAACGTGTCCTGCAGCTTCACATATTCCAGCATCGGGATGTTGCCCAGATGTTGAATCCATTCGCCTTGTCCTAGCTGTGAATATAAGCCCCAATGAATAAACATTCCGAAGCCCAACTGCTCAAAATGTGCGATTCGGGGCTCCGGTATCGGTATATTGTTTTGTGTCATCATCATATTCCTCTCATTTTGGATTAGATATGACTCTATTGTAACCTTCACCCTGAACGATAAACGATGCATAAAACTAACGTTCATTTATACAAAACTAAGTTGTAACCACGCATTTGTGCGGACCCACATCTAGAAGGACAACCATTCTATGACCTGACGATTGTACAAATAAATGATTATTTGCTAAATACTTCTTTGAATGGTTCGGATAAAATAAAAACAATATTTAGCTTACTCTAAGGGGAGTGAGATGCAAGAAAAAATGAATTCAGTGACTTTTAAGGGGGGGACGGATAAACTTGCGCATTTTCCATTGAAAGCGCTATCTCGATGATGAACAAAGATTTGTACGGCTCAATATTGAGCTACACCCGCAACGACTATATGTAGCAGATGGTGATCTCAATAATTGAGCGTATTCATCGCTATCTAACCCTCATCCAATATCCAACCAGGCTCGAAGCAATGAGTACCCACATGAATAATTCGGTTCACCGATTACTAGAAAACTAAGTTAGATCGTTCTAACGGAATCTAGCCCATTTTATCCACATATAAAATCGTGTACGATATATTAAATTTCTTACATGGTTTGGTAAGCGTTTTCATTAAAAAACGTTTGGAGGAATGTCTTTTGGCTGTTCGAATGACTGCCTACTGGAAAAAGAATATTGTCCGGCATTGGCAATTGTATGCCATCGTCGCCGTTCCCGTTGCTTTTCTAATCATTTTCAATTATGTCCCGCTCCTCGGCATCCAACTTGCCTTCAAAGAGTTCAACCCGATTCAAGGCATCTGGGGCAGCCCGTGGGTAGGCGGCAAACAGTTTACTATGTTTTTCGAATCTCCGTTTTTCTGGCCGATCATTAAGAATACGCTGCTGCTTAGCGTCTACTCGCTTTTCATTGGCGCGCCGGCAGCTATTCTTCTTGCTCTGGCTATGAATGAGGTGGGCAATCAACGTTTCAAGAAGGTCGTTCAAATGTTCACCTATGCTCCTTATTTTATTTCCACGGTTGTATTAGTCGGGATCATTAATATCGTGTTGTCGCCATCGACCGGATTGTATGGTCAATTGACGGGTTTGGTGGGCATTACGGATCCAATCGATATTTTAGGCGATCCAAGCGCATTCTCTTCCCTCTTTGTATGGTCAGCTGTTTGGCAGGAAACCGGATACGGAGCGGTTGTCTACTTGGCGGCATTATCGGGCGTCAATCCGGAGCTGTATGAAGCGGCCAGGATCGACGGCGCCACCCGGCTCAAAAAAATATTCCATATCGATTTGCCTGCCATCCGCCCTACCATTATCATTCTGTTTATTATGGCGATCGGCGGTCTACTCAGCGTGGGCTTCGAGAAAGTGTTTCTACTACAAAATATTATGAATCTCAGTACGTCAGAGGTCATATCGACTTATGTTTATAAGATCGGACTCGTAAATATGAATTACAGCTTTGCTGTTGCCGTTGGCTTGTTCAACTCCGTCATTGGGTTTGTGCTGATCTTCATCGCGAACTTCCTAGCTCGCAAATATTCCGATTCGAGTCTGTTTTAATGAAAGGGGCGGCAATGAAAGTGAGAAAGAACACGCTCATCAAAGAGTCTTTGCCCGATCGGATCAGCATGGCCATCATCTATACGATGCTTACGCTCGTGTTGATTGCCGTTGCCTATCCGCTGATCTATATCGTCAGTTCGTCATTCAGCTCTTCGACGGCCGTTATGGAGGGTCGCGTTTGGCTGCTGCCCGTTCAACCGACACTGAACGGGTATCATGCCGTATTTCAATATCCACAAATTTGGAACGGTTATATAAATTCCATTATTTATACCGCATTGGGATCCCTAATAAGCATCAGTCTAACGGTCATGATGGCTTACCCGTTATCACGAACGACATTTGTTGGACGAAAACTGCTCGTTTGGGCGCTGTTGTTCGCTATGTTGTTCAGTGGAGGGCTGATCCCGTTCTATCTAGTTGTGAGATCGCTTCACATGCTGGATACAATATGGGCGATGGTGTTGCCAGGTGCACTTAGCGTCTTCTCGGTCATCGTAGCGAAGACGTTCTTTCAGTCGACCATACCCAACGATCTGTACGAAGCAGCTCAGTTGGATGGATGCAACGATGGCCGTTATCTTATCAGTATTGTATTGCCGCTGTCTAAGCCAGTCCTTGCCGTTCTACTGCTTTGGTCTGCAGTGGGTCAATGGAATTCCTACTTCAACGCGTTGATCCTACTGGATAGTGAGAAGATGTACCCGCTGCAGCTCGTGCTACGCGAAATATTGGTACTCAATTCGGTCTCGCTCGGCTCGATGAGCCTATCGGCAGAGCAACTGAAGCAGTTCGAGGATATGAAAAACTTGCTGAAATATTCCGTGATCGTCGTTGCCAGTGTACCAATTTTAATGCTTTACCCGTTCATCCAAAAATATTTTGTGAAAGGGGTGATGATCGGTTCTATCAAAGCGTGAACCGGTATGCTTCTTTTCATCTGCTTTCAAAAATTTGAAAGATGGAGGGGTCTTATACATGTCTAAAACAAGTAAAATATCAATTACAGCAGCGTTGATTTGCATACTTTTGATTCTGTCTTCCTGCTCGGGAAATAACGGCGGGAACGGAAAGCAGACCGACAAAGTAGTAGATGAGAATAGCGTCGTTGACGTTTCGTTCTTCGCCGTGCCGTCTGGTGATGTCATCGATCTGGAAACGAACTGGTTTACCAAGTATGTCAAGGATACATACAAACTGAACATCAAGTGGGTGACGTCTCCTTCCAGCGACTCGGCCACCAAGCAGTCTTTGCTGCTATCGGGCGGTAACTATCCGGAAGTGTTTTGGTCAGGATCATTCACGCCTTCTGAAATATTAAAGTTATCTAAACAGGGCATACTCCTTCCCTTGAACAGCTATATCGATACATACGCCCCTAATTTGAAATCGGCGATCGATACAGCTCCCGGATTGAAGCAGGCCATCACGGCACCCGACGGTAATATTTATGGGCTCACTGCGTACAACTCCTGTTTACACTGTTATTGGGGCTCGAAGTTCTGGATGAACACCGCCTATCTGGAGAAATTCAACTTAACGATGCCGACTACAACCGAAGAATTCGAGCAAGTGCTACAGGTGTTTAAGGATAATGGGTTGATTCCGCTGTCTGGTACATCGGACGGCTATGATCCAACCGTGTTCCTTATGAATGCGTTCATCTACCACAATAACTCTGATCTTTTTAATGTGGATGATGGAAAGGTTACGTACGCTCCTATGCAGGAAGGATGGAGAAATGGACTCACCTACATCAATAAACTTTATTCGAAGGGCTTGATCGATAAACAGGCATTTAGCCAGAAAAGTGAGGTACTTAAACCACTAGCCGCACAAGATAAAGTTGCTGTCATTCCTTCACTATATAGTGGCGCCTTCCTTGACGCGGGGCACAAGAGCTATCCCGACTGGAGCTCCATGGCGCCGTTGAAAGGTCCGGATGGTACGCAATATGCTTCCTTCAGCGGTAATACGCCAAGGTCGATGTCCGTCGTTGTGACGAAAAAAGCGACCGAGGCTCAAATCATCCGCCTTATAAAGCTGATAGATTTCATCTACACGCCAGAGGGCACACAGATGATGAACTTCGGCGCAGAAGGAAAGTACTGGACGAAAGCCGCTGCAGGAGTAAAGGGGCTTGACGGCGAGCAAGGGCTGTTCGTCACCCAATCCGATAAGTTCTATTCGGCTGGCGCGAAGCAAAATGAAGGCTGGAACCAGATGGGTCCGGTATACCAGAATATGACGTGGCGTAACGGCTTCGTCGAGGCCAAACCGCCATTTTCCGCCGACGGACTGGAGTCGTTGCTGCTGCTGGAGACGATGAAAAACTATACCGGGCATCAGCCGGATCAAGTCTATCCTGGCGCGATCTGGATGGAGCCGGAACAATATCAGAAATATGCGTTGCTCAAGACCAATATAGAGCAATATGTGAATCAATGGAAAGCACAGTTCATCCTGGGCAGCAAATCGCTAGACACTGATTGGGACTCGTATGTGAAAGGTTTTGAAAAGTTGGGCCTTCCCGAGTTTTTGGAAATGGCGCAAAATGCGATGAAAGAACCGTTTGACACAACTGCCTATAAGCCAGATGCCAAAACGATTGAATTTCTATCCTCATTAGAGTAACGTCGTGAAATGATAATTGTGTAAAGGGCCAGTTTCTATTACGGCCGAGGGGGAAGGGCGATAGCCCCTCCTCTTTTTTGCGTTTCGATGGAACGGGGCACACCCATATGACAATTAAAATATATGTGCAACGGTTAGATGCAATGAGCTTCCCGGATCCGACCCTCAAGCGTCGATCATTTCTGGCCTCTTCGATATTGCAAGGGGGTTGTTCCAGTGATTTTCCGGAACAGTCTGGAGAAAAAGTGGATGGATGAAAAATCATGCTTCTCCGCTATTTCCGTGACGGTAAGCTGAGAATTGCTCAAGTCGTATTTTGCTCTGTTGATTCGGAAGTGATTCATGTATTGTAGGGGCGACATTCCCGTCGCATGCTTGAACAGCTCGAAAAAATAGCCTCGCGAGATCTGCAGATCTTCATAATAATGTTCCAGCGGCTCCGGTCGGCCCCGCATCAAATCCTGATCCAAACACTCCAGCAGCTTATCCATACGCGGGTCCGGAAATTGCGCCCCATTCAGTGCGAAGCTTAAAAAATACTCGATAAATGCTTGAAACCGACTTTGCACCTTCAAGCTCCTCAGTATCGTACGTTCAGTTGGATACAAATTGTCCGTGTAGAAGCCTTCGAATAGTTCGGTCCAGATGCGTATTCGTTCAACAATCGAATGCTCCGGAATGGAATAGAGAAAAGCCGGGCCGATCATGTCGGCCTGTACTTGCGGGAAATCGTATACAATCGTTGACGGTGACTTGAATCGCGCTTGCCGGTCTACGAAGTGCCAGTCGAAATAACAGCAAATATGTACCATCGGATCATAATCATCCGCAATCCATTCATGGATCTGCCCTGGAGGGATATAGACCAGCGAGCCGGGCTGGGCTATATGCGTCCGTCCGCATGTATGTATGACACCTTGACCCTCGCTGATCAGATAGAGGGAGCTTCCATAACATATACGCTGCGAGCTGGTCTGTCCTTTGGAGAACGGGTATCGGGTCGCATAATAAACATATGGGTGCAAGGATGTAATATTCATATGGTTATAGTACAAAAAAATGAACTCTCTGTAAATACAAAAACGTTCGGTTGAGGTTATATTTACTTGTAGTTTAAACGTAAAAAAGAGAACTCATTCACATGGTAGATTCCCGTTTCTTGAATATTACGGGCACCCTAAGCAGTATCTCACTACTCCCTGTATTTGAATATTTTGAAGAGCATTATTTGTTTTATTGTACAATGCTAGAAAAAGGGGGCGGCCAATGTTTCCGAGATCGTCTACAACAGGCCGTCATGGAAGGACATGATGTTGGCGTAGAATCTAGTGATCATGAGCTCAAAGAGGTGATGCATTCCCAGTATAGAGCTGCACCTTTTGTAGGTGTTGTGGAATGGTGGATTAAGAATCAAATGCCACTGTCACCGATCGAAATGGCTCGAAATATGCGAGGTTTAATCCAAGAAAATACCCCTTCCAAGTAAATGATACCTTTCAACACCATAGACTTGGAAGGGATCGAACCTAGGGGTACTTACTCTATAATTTTGCTAGCAACAAATACAAGGTCCTCAATATCGATCTTTAAGTCTTTGTTCACGTCCAGATGCTTTACACGTTCCCAATCTGGGCTGACAGAAGTTGTACCGTAGTTCGCCGCGATCATCGCAAGATCTCCGATACTTACCTTGCTGTCATGGTTCACGTCGCCTGGTATACCTGGATTGACGATCTTAGGCTGGATCTGAACAGTAATCGTGGATGGTGATCCTATGATTTCTTTGCCTGTATCATCGCCCATCGTAGCATTCTTGACGGATATCGATGCTGCAGCCGCTTGCTCAACCACAGCTGCTTTGAACTTCAGCTTCAATAGCTGTATTTCGCCCTTCATACCATTCTCTGTTCCGTTACTTGCTAGAATGAAGCGCAATTTGCCAGGCTGATCTTTGACGGTCGAGACAAGACTGATTCCATCTTTGACTGGCTCAGCAGAAATGAATTGAAGCAGCTTCGAGTCATATTCCATAGCCGTATCCAGCGCATAAACGCTTTGGGTTACAGAACGAAGTCCGAATTGCACAGCGAATTCTTTACCGGATTCAACGCTGCTATCAGCGAACAGAGTTGTTCCTGCTTCGGCAGGTGTTCGAAGCACCTGATAGACATTCAGCTCAGCAGCACCTGCAATATTGCCTACTGCCTCGATCGCTTCGAGACGAATATGAGATGCTGCTATTTTGGAAAACTTCACGCTCTTCTCTTTGTCTTCTGCAGCCCATACGCCGCTGACGACGGGTTTGAAGTTAACCCCATCCGTGCTGACAGACAATGCGTATTTGGTAATGGTTCCTTCAGGTGTGTCCTTGCCCGGTGGGAAGTAGCTGATCTGGTTCACATCATACGTACTACCAAGGTCAAGAGTGATTGATGCTGGTAAAAGCGTTGATGATTTGGACTGCCACAGGGTAGCCGAATCGCCGTCTAGCACTCTACTTGGTTCGAAGCCCACTTCGAAGTTTGTAGCTGTAGCCGTCATGCCGGATTGCGCAATTTGTTCATTAGCTTCAAAGACAGGTTCTTTTGTGTAGGCCGTACTGTATCTGAGACTTTCATCGGATCCTTCACTTTGAACCGTGTAATAAATTCTCCCTGCATCTGGCCCGAAATCCAGCGTTTCAAAAGTTATGGTACCGTCTTTGGTTGCCAGTTTCTCAGCTAACACTTCCTTGGTGTCCAATGATTTGTATAATCGAACCTTTTGGCCATTCCGTACACGCTCAAGTACGACTTTATCCTGAGCCCCTTCTTGGTTATCCGCAGTTACGAAGTGCATCAAAACATTTTCTGTTTTCGGCAATGCCCCGCGCTCGAACATCTGCCATTCATAGATCCGAATCCCTCCCCACGGAGATGAACCGCTATTATATACTTGAAGCTTGAATTCACGGGCTGTTACAGGCTGATCCAAGATGATATCTGTCACGGCGCTGTAATTGTCACGAATCCGCTTGGCACTGATCCAATTTCCTGCGTCATCCTTGTACAGCAGCTCGAAATCAATCGTGTTCATATCCTTGGCTTCACCGCCATATTCGGCATGCTCCACGCGCCAACGGCGAATGGTCTTCGTCTCGCCAAGATCAATCGACATGTAGCCGCTCTGCCTATTTGTCGCGCACCATTTACTGTTCCCTGTCGCGGTTCCATCTAGCGCCTTCGCAGCAGGTTCCGCTTCGTTCTCAGCCGATACCCCGGTTACTGTGGCATGCAGTGCGACATTCAGTGAGGACGAATGGTCACTGATTTCGGTCGCTGATGTGTCTACGCCCCACTGGAATGCGATTTCCGCCGCTGCACCGCGTTGATGGTCCGGATTCACAGGCACAATTTGTAGCGTTGTGATATTATCTGGAGAAGCATTCGCAGCCGTTCTAGCAATTTTCGATGCGTAGAAATGACTATTCGGCGTGACGCCTAGGAGTGTTGTAACCCCATCCGAATTCTTCTGATAGACTTCGTAATGGAGCACATTCGCCTTCGGCAACCAGCTCAAGCGAGCTTCCGCATCGTATGCAGTTCGGATCATCTGTTCATCGATCTTAGCCTGATCCGGTGCAGATATCACTGGTGCTACTGCATCATAGACGGAGATCTGGCCTAAATGTATTGCTGCGTTCTCCAGTTTGTCGGTATTACTGACTTGAAGACTTAGCGCATACGCTGTCTTCCCCGATTCTCCGCCCAGATCGATTACGGTCGATTTCCATCCTTCACCCGTCTTCGGCAATGCATAATATTTCATCTGATCCTGCGCGTAATCCGCACTGTAAGCTACACCAAGAGATACCTCCGCTCCCGCCTTGTTCTGATACACGAGACGGACCTTCGTTTTGTCCGTGATTGGAAGCTTAGTGCTGTATAGCATCGTATCGTTGACGGAAGCCGCGTTCAACGGGCCGCTGAATTTGAGCGAGTTCCCGCCATTATAGGCTTTGTCGAAGTCATAGGCTACATTGATTCTGCTGCCTACACTGCGAATCCACCAACGCCACGTTGGCATAATGTCTTGGACGGAGCGGTTATTCCACTCTTGGGGCTTCACGACACGGCCATCCGCAAAGTATTGTTTACCATGACCGCTATTGAAATTGGTCGTGAAAGGCATTTCTTGAATGACCGATGAATCTGTTACAAATCGGGCCATTCCCTTCCAGCTGGATGAATCGTCTGCTAGCGTCGGATCCCCTTGCGGACCTGTCCACAAATATTTCTCTTTCTCATGGAAATCGGCAGGATCTGCGGCTAATCCCATCGTGGAGTTCGGCGTATAGAGCGCAATCGAAACTTTGGGTTGTTTCTGCTCATTGAGGAGTGGTGTGGTATTAATCGTGGTGTTATAGGAATTCTGTTGAATTTCGAAGCCTGCATAGGCATCATAAGGATCCCGGTTATGACCGTTCATCGTCGAGACGGTTGTGTTGATCTGACTCGTTCCCCAGTTATAGTTCAAGAAGAACTCATCCACCGCATACGCCCCATCAGCAGCAGGTTTGACATACATATCATTATTGCTGTTAACTGCATTCTGGTAGGATACGTTACCATTATTGGACTGCGCATCATACCAACTGAATTTCAGATTAGATTTCCGCTTGACGTACCGCATCATTTCATTCATTCGTTCTGCCGTCGTCTTGCTGACGCCATAAGTTTCCTGATTCATGAAATAGCCGTCGAATCCATAGTATTCAGCAACTTCGATCATTTTGTCTGCCACGGGGAACGTGCCATCTGATTTTTGCTGCGTGAATGCCGTAACCTCGGCCAGTGCGCCAGGGGTTCCGGCGCCCCAGGGGAATCCTACGGTTGCATAGATAGGCACACCATTGCGATGCGCAGCATCGACAATATCCGGGGATGGGATGGCGAAGATGCCTTCATTGGTTCCCGCCCAGTAAATATAAGAATCTAGCAATTGCCAGTTATCAAATGCATAGACATTGAACTCATCGCTACCGACGGAGCTTGCTTCATCATGATTCCATGTAGTGATTGCAGCCGAGGTAATGCCTGCCTGTGGATGTGCCAGTGGGTTAGTCTGAGCCCCTTTGAATCGTTTGGTATTCAGGGGAATGCTTGCACGGTTCAGTTCAGCATCTGGATCGATGTTAGGCGACCAACGCAGCAACGTTTCAACTCGGAAAGCCGGGGCTAATGGCTGAAGGCTAGTCCGGTCGGCATAATCCTCATTGATGACATCCGTTCCGTCTCCATTTACTGCGGCATACGCGTCGGGTGCAATCATCCCAACGACAAGAGGGAGTAGTAATACAAAAGATAACAATCGCTTATATCTAGCATTTGTACTTTTCATGTATTCCTCCTAGGATTCAATAATATGCTGCCTTCATATCAAGACGAATGTGCAAACGATTCCTCCCTTCTCTCGTAGATGGCCTGCCAAGTTAATGAAGGATACTTGTAAAAGGCGAGTAGAGTGGTCAATTGCTCCTCCCAGGATTTAATCTCCTTTGGGTATAGCTTCTTCCACTTCTCTTTTATACCCTTGAATACAGCACGTGCCACGACGGTGAAGATCTTTCAACACTTCGCGCCAAAAATTGGATCTCTCCTGTCCCCCAACCTAGAAACCCACCTCCTTAATATTGTTCAAAGATAATTTAGCTGCACATTCTTTCTCGCTTACAACACCGCTAGGAGCGATCAGCCTAAATGTTGGGTGCAAATCATTTTTGTGCTACATACTACAGCTTCATTCAAGTCGAGAATCCCTCTTGATTTCCTTTCCTCCCCAAAAAACAGGGTATTTTTAACACTTTCTCCTTTATGATACAACTAATGGAAGCGATTACAAATGATCTATTATGAAGTGAATATGATCTATTATGAAGTGATTATGATCTATTTTGTTTTAAACTTCAATTGATTTGAATGAAATCATCAGTTGTTTTTCAAAGGCTTACGACAAGCTAACGTATTGATGGCGGTTACCTGACAATGATGCTATCGGTAATGTGGTAAATATCTTGTCAAAGACGGAAATGGGTTAAAGTAATCATACTCGGCTAATGGAGTACCTCAGTTCCTTATGGTTTCTTGTGCATCCTGATGTTGGATGACAAGAATCTGTACCGATACCAATGGTCTTATTTTGATTTTCATGTCGGTTTCCATTGCGTTATTCTTCAATATTTCTGATTACTGTGAAGATACTCCAGGAAATCTAGTTCAAATCGAACATCTGTAATGTTTCTAATGTAGCATTTATTATTTTTATAAACCCTTAAACAAATTTGCTTCCATTTGCATCAATGAAGTAATGATCATTAAAATTACCTCTTAGGAATTTACACTTTATTGGCCTTGAAAGGTTGTATATTTCCTCTAAGGCTCCAAGTAATTGATCTTCTTCCCTCATATCAACGCTAATGTTCATGCCGCCCTCATTACCTTTTTAACCTATTTTAGCACAATATGGTATTAAATTAACCTACCAGTAACTCAACCAGAACAGGGAGCAGCACCACGGCGGTGTTGCTCCCTGTTCTGGTTGGACTCCGTTACCCGTTAGCTCAATGCTACCAGCCCCTCTAATATGAAGCTGGTCGTAAACTGAACAACGTATCGGAGGGCGTACCTTGAAGTAGTCGTAACCCCAGTCTACTCGTCAATTAAGACTACGGAACAGCCCTTACTCCTTATTTCTCTATTTTTCCTCAATGATACCCCTAATACCGGGCCAATCCATCCAAATGTTCGTCATAGGAGGGTACAATTCATGATCTACGCGAGTTAACCGATAAAAACAAGCATAACGGGTATGCGGTGAGACGTTCGGGGCTGCGCCATGAGCAATTTGGTAATGTACCAGAACCACATCCCCCGCTTTTCCGGTAATTTGTACAGGCTCCGGCATATCCACAGGCGGCATTCCTTTGAGAAG
Organism: Paenibacillus sp. J22P15; assembly: GCF_056269345.1. Lineage (NCBI taxonomy): Bacteria > Bacillati > Bacillota > Bacilli > Caryophanales > Paenibacillaceae > Paenibacillus > Paenibacillus sp. J22P15. Next base: position 3,370 of record NZ_JBWDNT010000013.1, on the reverse strand, counting down.
CGATTCTGGTCCATGCTCCCTAAAATACTGTTCGTAAATATGGTGAGTCCCCGGCCATACTGTAAAATTCCCCGAATAGGGTTCAGGGGTATCACTTAAGAAAATACCTACTAATGCAGTAAAATTGCCAATCGTACCTTCCTTCACTCCATTTAGCGACGAATACATGCCATCGAGGTGCGGGCTTGGCTTCCTTGGCGGGTCTTGCATACTTGGGAATCGAAGAGCAATCTGCCCACCGGTGATTGGCTTGATTTGTCCTTCGCCAATGACGGACTCCGCTAAATCAGAGATTGGGGTATTGTTGTATAAATCCGTAATCACTGGAGAATTTACGAGTTCGGGACAGTAGGATTGAGACCTGAATATCGGTATATCCGATACGTTCATTCCTTCGCCAACAGAATGATTAATTGCCTGCAAGGCTTTATCAATCATAACCTTTGGAACGACATCTGGAATTTTAACATAACCGTTCTTCAGAATTTCCTTCTTCTGCTCATAACTTAATTTCATGGATTTCTCCTCCCAATCGGAAATGTACTCATAACGTGTCCAGGTATTAATTCGATAAAAATCATCACCCTATGATTTCCGGCAATTTGATGCTATATTGCAATATGTTTATTTCAAGTTCATACCTCCAGTATTCTGCGCATTATAATAAAATCCTTTATATAGACTGCAACTGATTTCGTTTCGATAAGTTATCCTCCGTTAGCTCAGTGACACTTTTCTCACATAACTTATATCTTATGTACTGAAAAAACCAGTCCTTTAAACGGACTGGTTTACGCTGCATTCATTCAACTATAGTTCCCCGTTAACATTCCTGTAGGTGTTAGTAGATTCAATTTGCAGAAAAACGAACGCCCCGCTAGGATGAGTATGTACTGGGTTGGAGCCCTCAGAACTCACCTTAGGAGGCGTTATTATGAAGTCTAGACTAACTAAAGCTCAAAATCAACGTGTAGAACGTGTTTCCACTTCTACGCTTGTCATTGGCATCGACATTGCCAAGGAAAAACATGCTGCTCAAGCTATTAACTTTCGAGGTATTGTCCTCACCAATCGCCCTATTATGTTTTCGAACGACCAAGCAGGATTTGAGCATTTAATAAGTAGTATTCGTAAATTACAGAACAGGCACAACTTAAATGACGTCATTGTGGGAATGGAGAGTACCGGTCACTACTGGTTCAATCTTGCTCATTGGTTGATGAAACAAGGGATTTCTGTTGTTCTTGTTAATCCAATGACGACCAAACGCAATAAGGAAAACAGAGATAACTCTCCATCTAAGAATGACCCAAAGGACGCTTTGGTCATTGCCGATGCAGTAAGCCGCGGGTTTTGTACGCCCTTCTCTCCAAAGGAAGAAGCCTTCCGCCGCTTACGGGTTATTGTCACAAACAGAGAGCATTGGGTGGTTAAATCCGGACGGATTAAGAACAGAATCCACCGCTGGTTGGATATCCGTTTTCCAGAATACTGCAAAGCGTTCGAAGATATTTTTAGTCCTCGTTCATTAGCCACTTTGCGTCGTTTCCCAGCCCCATCTGACGTATTGCAGTTAACTCCGGAGCAGATGGTGCAAACTTGGGGCGTTTACATGGCTAGACCTGGCGGTGTGCGAGGCAGGAACAAGGCTATCCAGCTCCAAACACTCGCTAGACATAGCGTTGGAGATGCTACTGCCCTTGAAGAAGACAAATGGGAACTTAGGCACCTCATCGAAGAATATGAACGAATCTACAACATCATTGATGAAGCGGACGAGATCATTAAAAAGCTATTGCCCGAGATCCCCTGTTCTGATCTCGTTCGATCCGTCAGTGTTTCTGTTCCCGCTATGGCTGCCATATTCGCATTTGGCGGGGACTTACGTAAGCTGTCTCACGGAAATCAGTTATTGCGAAAGGCTGGATTAAACTTAGCGGAACGTAGTTCTGGTAAGTATAAGGGGCACATTAAGTTAACCAAACGAGGAAACTCGTTATTACGGAAGCATTTGTACTTCTCAGTGTTTCACCTCTTATCTCACAATCGTGCATTCCAAGCCGTGAATGCACACAATATTGAAGTAAAAGGAATGACGAAGATGCAATCCATGATGAAGTTGATTGGGAAATTGGCTCGAATGCTTGTAGCCATGTCGCGAGAAGGACAAACTTTCTCCGCGGATAAGGCTCAACCGCTACTAGCAGCTTAACGACTAAATTCGCAACCCAGATACGTAGATTAGCTCGTTCGCAGGATTTCACAAAGAAAGCAAGGAGTACCGAGATTTTTACGCTTTAGGGCATAGACCCGTTCCGTTAACGTTGATCGGACTCCACACCTTGGATAGATAGGACGAAGGAATGTAAGGGCATAGACCCGTTGAGATTTGGGAGAGTGAATCCCAAGGACCTTGTGGAGAGAGGCGTGCAGCAAACCTTTCTCAGGAAGATGTTGTAAATAGACCAACACCTTCTATTCCCGCATGCCCTCAAACGGAACTGCCTAGCCCATTTTATGTAATCATTTAAACTCCTATTTAAATCTATATGTGAAATCCTGCGAATTCGCGAGTATTCGTGAGAAAAACCTTATTCTCCGAGGGAGCGTAATGATTTTTTTGTTCTGACTGAACTCTCACTTGTCACCAAATTTTCCACAAAGGTTTGTTTAATTTCTTAATTTCATTAATATCTAATTCAAAACCATCGAACTTTGTATTCGTATCAACTGCGGAAATCATCAATATATCAGCTAGTTCTTCTAATACTTCATTACTCATTCTGCAAACTGGAGTTATTAGTTCTATTATGTACTTTGAGCCCTCATCTTGTTTGATTATGGTTAACTCAAAATCAGTTTTGAATTGTGCCTCCAATCCTTTTGCTTGTTCATACAAATTAGAAACTAAATACGCCTTAATACGTCCTTTATCTCCTTTTCTTACTCCCTTATCACAAAGAGTCTGCCAAAGTTTTTTTGTAATTTCATGCTGTTTTCGTCTTTCAAGCGGGTCAATTTTCTCGATTCCAACGTAAACACGCACTAAGAATTCCCCCGAGTCTTTAATTATTAAAGAATTATATCCGAACTTAATGATATTCGCGAGAAGACTCAGCTATCCTGCCCGTTAGTTGAATAGCAAATGAATTACAACTCGTTATTTTTCAAGTGATTACATATAACGTTGCTAGATTCACGTTTTGCGAATGCAAGTTGTCAGCAGAAAACTCATCCTCGAAATCTTCATATTGAAATAAATGTTCAGTGAGTTTCAAACTTTCACTGAACATTTACAAAAAAGAGCCAAGACCGGAGTCCTGACTCTTTGATGTTCTCGATAATTAAAATACAGTTACAGAACTTCCAT